>NZ_JBFTGV010000005.1:0-378138 GCF_056393925.1 Agrobacterium sp. 10T429 | reverse complement strand
AAACAGACAAGGGCGCACTTACGACTTGCGGCGCGTTTGAGCGTTTGGTCTCCCCGTTTGCGTATCGGAGATTTCGTTTGGCGATTTATCATCTCAGCACCAAACCTGTCTCGCGGTCATCTGGCCGCAGCGCTGTCGCATCCGCCGCCTACCGTTGCGCGGTTCTTCTCGTCAATCAACGCGATGGCCTTGTGCATGACTTCACCCGCAAAGAGGGTGTCGAGCACAGTGAGATCGTGCTGCCGCAAGGCGTGTCTGCCGACTGGGCTTTGGATCGCTCGAAATTGTGGAATGCTGCCGAGTTTGCAGAAAAGCGCAAGGACGCCCGCGTGGCCCGCGAATTCGAAATCGCGCTTCCGCATGAGCTTTCGACAGAAGGGCGACTGAAGGCTGCACAAGCCTTTGCCCAGGATCTGGCAAACCGCTATGGCGCGGCCGTGGATTTTGCAATCCATTCGCCAAGCGAGCATGGTGATATCAGGAACTACCATGCGCATGTGCTGATGACGACGCGACAGGTTGGCAAAGCCGGCCTTGGCGAGAAGACCTGTCTTGAGCACAAGAACGCACGGCTGTTGGCAAACGGCATGGCGACAACCGACATGCAGCTTCGCGATATCCGGCAGTCATGGGAAGGCATCGCCAACCGTGAGCTCCAACGCGAAGGCCTGGATGTTCGCATCGATCATCGCTCGCATGAGGAGCGCGGTCTTGAGTTATCGCCGACCGAACATATGGGCGTGCATGCGTCGCAGATGCGCCAGCAAGGAATGGCCGTCGAGCGCGGGCGGCTGGATGACGAGGCAGCACGGCAAAATGCCGAACTGATCCGCCAAAAACCTGAACAGGTTCTGACGCTGATCAGCCATGAGAAGAGCGTGTTCGATCGACACGATATCGCCAAAACCTTGCATCGCTACATCAACGATGACGCACAGACATTCCAGAACGCCTTTGCGGCTGTCATGGCATCACCAGCGCTCGTGGCGCTTCAGCCTGAGCGCACCGATGCCGAGACAGGCGAAGTGTCCAATGCGCGCTATTCGACGCGGGAGATGATCGACCTGGAACTCGCAATCGCGCGATCGGCGGAACGGTTGCATCAGGCGCATTCCCATGGTGTCGATCCTCGCCATGTCGATCGAGCCATGGAGAGGCAGGATCGCTCTCTTCGGAAAAGCGCTGGCGGACCGTCGGCTGCGAGCGATCCGTCAGCAGGATTGTCGGACGAACAGCGTCATGCGATCGCGCATATTACCGGGCTAGAACGCATCGCGGCTGTGGTCGGGTTTGCCGGCGCTGGCAAGTCCACCATGCTGGCAGCCGCTCGCGAGGCGTGGGAGGCTCAAGGCTATCAGGTCCATGGTGCGGCGCTTAGCGGAAAGGCAGCCGAGGGCCTTGAGGAAAGTTCCGGCATAGAGAGCCGCACCCTGGCGTCATGGTCTTACAGTTGGGACCATGGCCGGGATCTGATCGGCCGCAGTGACGTGTTTGTCATTGACGAGGCCGGCATGGTCGGGAGCCGTCAGCTTGCCCGGTTTATCAGAGAAGCGGAAGAGCGCGGCGCAAAGATCGTTCTTGTCGGCGACCATGAGCAACTCCAGGCAATCGGGGCCGGTGCACCCTTCAGGGCGATTGCCGAGCAGATCGGTCATGTCGAACTTTCCGGGATACGCCGCCAGCGCCATGATTGGCAGAGACAGGCATCGGTTGCCTTTGCGACCCACAAGACGGCCGAGGGCCTCGCCGCCTATCGCGATCACGGCGCCATCCACTTTGCGGAAAGCCGCGACGCGGCGATGGCGCAGATCGTGCGTGATTATCTTGCCGACAGTGAGAAGCGTGCCGATGGCACCCGGGTTGCCATGGCGCATCGCCGCGCCGATGTGCGCGCCCTCAATGCCGTTATCCGTTCTGAACTTCAAAACAGACAAAGGCTCGAACGCGGCCAAGAGTTGAGCGACGGTGTTGACCGGATCATCTTCCTCGAAAACAACCGCGACCTCGGCGTCAAAAACGGCATGCTTGGCACGGTCGAGCATGTGGAGCCAAACAAGATCATCGCCCGGCTCGATGGCCGAGGCGGCGACAGTGTCAGCATTCCGACAGACAGCTACCAGGCGATCGACCACGGTTACGCGACGACGATCCATAAAAACCAGGGGGCGACAGTCGATCGCGCCTTTGTGCTGGCATCCAGTACCATGGACCGGCATCTGACCTATGTTGCCATGACCAGGCACCGCGACAGCGTGCAGCTCTATGCGGACATCAAGGAGTTCACCAATGCGGGCCGGCTGGTTGATCACGGCATCGCGCCCTATGAAAACCATCCGCAATCACGCGAGAGCTACTTTGTGACGCTGGAGAATGACAAGGGCGAGCGGCATACCGTGTGGGGCGTCGATCTCAAGCGGGCCATGCGAGATGCATCGCCAAAGATCGGGGACAGGATTTCCCTGCAGCATGAAGGCGCCACGCCTGTCACGCTTCCGGATGGCACGCAGGCCGAGCGCAATGGGTGGCGTGTCGTCAAGGGTGACGCGTTGGCGTACGAGCAGCTGACAAGCCGCCTGTCGCGTTCCGGCGCGAAGGAAACCACGCTGGATTACATCAGCGCCTTTGCCGAGCTGCGCGGGATCGCAAGCGGCCCGGGGATCGCAAGCGACCGATGGATCGGACAAGAGTTTGGGGTGAGAAGCGGGATCGAACTTGCGTCCGGACGGAATGAGCGTCAAGAGGTCTTGTCCCGTGCGGCCCATCTGCAACGGGAGCAGCAGGACCGGCCATCGGAGCGTCAGCAGGTTTACGAGGAACGTGCCGGTGATCTGGCCGGCCCTGTTCAGCGCGAAGATCCTCGCATTCAGGTCGCCCGGACAATCGATGACGGTCGGCGCGACGACCCGACAGACGATAATAAGGGATATCGCCGCATCCGGTGGTCCGAGGTCATGTCGCAAGACGGCGCCGTCCCTGCCCCCACAGAAACTGTAGTCCAACAATCGCTGATGGAAGCCGGCAAACCAGCTCCACTAGTGCCAGCGATCACGCGTCACGACCACAGCATCGAAGAGGTAGCCCGGGAAAGAGCGATGTCCGTCATCGAGCAGAGATTCGATACGGTGGAAACTCTCGCGCGGCACGTGTTCCGTGACCCGGTCGAGGTCGCGGCAAGACTGCGCACCGCGATGACCGAGAAGGAAGGCAATGGAAAAATCATGGCAAAGGCCATGGCCGGGCAACCAGAGCGGTTCGGGGAACTACGCGGCAAGTCGGGTCTGTTCGGAAACAACAAGGAGCGGAAAGAGGCGCTGCAATATGCCAGGTCTCTCTCTGCCCACATTGGCTACGTCTCCGAGGCATGGGAGCGCCGGCTTGGCGAAGAACACGCGAGCGAACAATGGCAGCGCGAAAAGCGTGATGTCATCGAGGTGCCCGGCCTCACGCCGCGCAGCGCCGAGATGATTGCCAAGGTGGAGAAGATGCCGTTGGAGAAGCGGACCCAGTTTATCGCGGAGCTGCGATCGTCACCTGAGGGCCGAGCCGTGCTCGGTGAGGCCAAGCTGGTGGCCGAAGCGCTCACGCGGCGGTTTGGTAGTTCTGATCCTCGCAGGTTCGCCGAAGAGCTAGCGGCACGCCCGGAACTCGCAATGCAGGCCGAGCACATTCAGATGACCGCCCGTATCGTGAACCGAACGCGCATGGCCGAGCTTAGCCATGACCACGCACTCGGACGGCAGCTTAACCGGTCGCAGGGGCTTGGATTGAGCCGATAGTATGCGCCGACGACAACATTGGCGTCTTTTAATCGGTCACCCCTAAAAGTGAGCCGCCCTTCCAAATTTCCTAGGCGTCCCGATGCACCTATCCCCGTTAAGCGCTCGAGACGGCTTCCCTCAGCAGTTCATCAGGACTGAATCAAACAAGCCGAGCTGTCCGGCGAAACGGGGTACACTCCAGCCTGCCTACAGAGGGCCCCCGAAATTGGGTCACACGAAGCCCAAGTAGCCCAGCGGCCTGCGCCCTGCCCGCCATCCTCGAAGTTAACGAGGATATCCGCACGGGCGGCCAGGTGGTGACGGGGATAGGCTTCCTTGGCGCAGGACTAATTATGCGCGACGGCCTCAACATTCGCGGGTTGAGCACGTCGGCGACAATATGGGCTACGGGAGCGATCGGCGTCCTCGCGGGTTGTGGAGAAATTTTCGAGGCTGCTGAGGCAACGCTTCTGATCTTGCTGATCAACATAACCTCCCCCAGAGCTGTTCTGCTCATCAAGCGCTTTGTTCCACAACACCCAGTCGAGTCACAACGTCGTAGGGTTGAGGTCCGCACGACCACGGAAAGCGAAACCGAGGTCCGGTCGAGTTTGATGAGCCAAACGCGTGACGATCAACTAGCAGTCACATCACTCGCACGCCGCGTCAATTCACTGGATAGGAACATCACCATTGATGTCACTATTTCAGGTGATGACGTTAACGACGAAGTCATGAGCGTTCTTGTGCAACCTCTTAGCTTGCCGCCAAACATTCTTTACTGCACCTTCACGTAGTTTGGAGACGCCACGGCCGGTTCAACGACAACGCCATAGCCGCCATGTTCGCGCACACGAACATCATATTCCCTTGACATCTGTTCTCGGAGATTTTTGAGAGCTGTCACGATTTCGGCCGTCTGGCGCTTTTTCCAATGACGTTTCCATGAGAGTCTTCACCAGTCTAAACTCAGAGGTTGTGTCGCCGTACTTTTCATTGCACGGTTAGGCAGAATTATAATTTTTGATGTTGACCGGGGAGCGGATGGTACACGGAGAGAAATGCCGGTCTTTTGCATGTGTGCTTGTCGCAACTTCGGTCGCCGTTACGATGTTCGCCGGAACCGGTTTTGCACAGGATAACGATAGTGCCGTTCAAAATGCCGTACCGGTGATGAGAAAATTCGATTTCTCAGCGCCAGCCCTCAATCTTGAAGGGACGCTTTCCCCAAATGCTACGGTCGAAACCGTACCAATGAGTCCGACGGAGCCTGGCACAATCGGTAATGTGAAAGTCATCGGAAAAATAACTTCAGATTCGTCCAGTCCGAAAATCGAGACGACCTTTATCGGGTACAATCTGCAGGCGCCATCGGCAGCGTTCCGGATCTGCACTTACCAGGCAGACACTGCTGGATACACAACGCGCGTCTCAAAAGTTGCATCGGACCTGACAGAAGCTATGCTTCTGGGCACCAAGGATCAGAGCGGCGAACCACATAGCGCCCTTATCAGCTATTGCTTCTCTCGCGGGAAGCAGGCGCTGGGCATAAATTTCGTTGCAGATGTCAGCAACGCGGCGGATGCTGACGCGGCTTATGATCTGGTAGTTCGGGCTGACAAGTATGCCGTTGCGTTCATTGACAGCCTCTCATGGGAAAATGGAGAAGAATCAAGCTTTGGGGAGGAGCTGCAATCGGTTCCTGTTCGGATAGGCAACGAGCGGATCGCACTCCGCATCCCGGACCAGTGGGAAATACCGATCAACGATTTTCATGGCGCTTTGCCGGCCGAGTTGCACATGATCCGGCGCAAGGGCGGAAGAGATGTTGGCCTGATATGGCTGCTCGTTCAGGACATGAAGGAAAAACCGGACCTGGAAATGGCCGGAGCCACGATCGTGAGGGATTACTTTGTCAGGCAGACACCTGATGCCCGGCCACCCGCACTGATATCGAGTGAGGAAGACAGTCTGCTTGCAAAACAGGGAATCCCCGCACGCACCTTCCGGTTTTCAGTAACAGACAAAAAAGGTCAGGACAGCGGCGATATAGATGCGACAGTCATATGGCGGAATGGGCGCCTGCATGTACTCACCCTTTGGTCAGCGTGGCCCTCCGCCGCCGATAACAGCAACTTCTTTTCCCGTCTTCCAGCTCTTACTGTCTACGATATCGTGCGACAAGCCATGGTAACAACGCAGCAATAAGGCACGGCGCAGATAAAAAACCAAAGCGCACAAAATGAATAAAAACATCAAACTAGGGTATTTTCTTAAAGTAAAAAAAGCCTGTTTCCTTCTGGTGTTTTGAGCCGCAAAAAATGGCGGAAGATAGACAGGTAAACTGGCTTGGAACCACGGGTGGCATTGACACCACAGATCGGAGCGGACTTGGGCGGAACTAAGCTGATTGAACTTTTCCCACTACCCTATGCCCATTGGTATGCGGCCACTCTTTTTGCCGAGGCCGGATATGCTGCGTCACAGATATTCGAGCGTCTCAACATAGATCCCGCGCGCTGGCAACGGTTCCGAGAGCGCTACAGCCAACTTCATTACGCCAATACAAGTTGGGTTACGGCCGCGTTCAGGCGGGACGGACTTCCCGAACCCGAACAGGATCGGGCGCTTTTCCAGCGTCTGACGGGGAATGACGGCATCGGCCTACCGGTAACAGAACCCTTCAGCATGCGCACAGAGCTTGCGGCATTGCGGCGGGCAGTCGAAGCTAATCCTCGTATCGGCCCCTTCGCCAATGTCGACTGGGTCGCGCATTACATCGGAGAAAGACGATTCCCGACCATCCGCTATATCCACAATGGCCATCAGGTCTATGTGGACGGCGCACCAATCCGCGACCGCAAGGGCGTCCCGTTGTCCGGGGTCGACCCCTTCACCTTTCGACAGCTTGGTGACCGCTGGTTTTGCGACGATAGACATGTCTACGGCCAGGGCGAGACACCAACGAAGCTTTTCTGGTTCTCAGCGCGCGGCGCCGATCCGGACAGCTTCACCGTTCTGAACCAACGTTATGGTGTCGACAAGGCCGCCGGTTATTACATTACCAACTTGCGCCTTCCCACCGAGGAGCCGGGTACATTCGGGATCGTCAGCTATTATTACGGCAGCGGCCAGAAACCGGGCATCCGTATCGAAGAGAGTCACTACGCAAAGGACAGTCGCAAAGTCTATGCTTACGGGGTCGCGATTGAAGGCGCGGATCCGGCCAGTTTCCATTCCATCGGCGACGAAGGCAGATATTTCGCTGACAGGAAGCATGTCTATTGGGAGAAGAGCCTGATTCCCGACGCGGACCGAGAGAGTTTTGTCTGCGCATCAGAAGCAGGTCAGTATCGCGCTTATGACAGCGAGCGGCCGTACTATGCAGGGCAACCTCAATCAGTTTCGGCAGAATTTGAGTCTTGGAGCGGCTATTTCGAGAACCATCCCGAGATTGCCGACAGCTGGTGGCACCGGGAAAAGGCACGCCGTGCGGTAAGAGCGTCTGTGGGGAATGAGCCAGTACCGATCGGCGGTCTCTATTACAGCGATGGACGCAGGATTCTGGTTAGGCCACAGCGTCCGCAGGAAGCCGAATGGGTCTCACTCGATCATTTCGACCACGACAGCTTCCGACACATCGTTGATGTGTTCGGAGAGGATCGGCACGGCCTGCGCTACTTCTTGCCCGGCCTCGAACATTACGGGATGGAGCCCATTAAGAAAGCCGATCCCGCTAGCTTCGAAAAGCTCGACGGCCCATGGTTCAAAGACAAGCAGCAGGCCTATTACATCGACAGTACAGCACCTTTACCAGAGCTTGCTGTCGTCAAAATCGACATGGCGAGCTTCGAGGTTTTGGGCGGCGCCTATGCTCGTGACGCAAAAGGGCTGATCGTGGAAGGTGTGCGCAAGCGCGGCATCGACAATCCCGCAGCGGTGGAATCGCTCGGCTATTCCTTTGCACGGATGGGCGATACCCTGCTTTATCGCGGGAAGCCCATCAACCGGCCCGGCAAGGTCAATCCCGCCACAGCGCGTGGTGTCAACGATCAGCTTCTGATTGATGCGAACGGCGAGATGCTGTTCGGAGGCAGTTATCGCAAAAAGATTCCTGGAATCGATCCAGCCATTCTGCATTTCCTCAACCGTGTATTCGCAGTTGACGCCCGGCATGTTTACGCGATGACCGATACAGGACTGCTGCTCATTGAGGATATTGAACCGGGCGAAGTCGAGCTGGCCGGCCTCTACTCGATCCGGGTGGGTGACACACAGCTCCACGTTTCCGGTGGCATCGTAAGGCGGTTACGACCCGAAGATACAAGTGGATGAGTAATGCCTGAGATCAAAGCTCCCGGCGAGGCTGGGTGCGTCAGTAGTGACGAGCGGCGTGCGGAGGTGCCATGGCGGTGAAACCTGCGCCGTTGAAGTCATGCAGGCGCGAGGAAAACTCAATAGGCATGACATCACCGGATCGGAAGTCGCTTTTTGCCAGCCTATAGAGGCACCCGCCGCGTGCAAACACCAGATCGCCGCCATCCCAGTCTGCCCAATCCGTTTCCGGAAGGTCGACAAGCAATGTTCCGTCCCGGTCATACACGCGGTAGTCCAGTCCGTACCACGCCTTTTGACTGCGACCGATCGAATGAAGAACCATCTGAAGGCTCCGGCCGTTTGCACCCGGTTTTTTCAGGACACGCGGCTTGTTGAAGCTGTAAAAGGTCGAGGCCTTCAGGCCATTTGTTTGTCCCTCACCGGCGTCGATCACACGCCAACCGTCACGCGCAAGTATGTAGCCGCTGATGGGCTCGTCCTCTCCACGTCCCGACAATATACCGCACGGGTCCACTTGCATGCCTCGCTTCAATCGAAAACTTGGAGCGAGCGAGACGCGGTTATCGTCAAACGGATGGTTGAGAAGCAATTTGTTCTCGTCCTCGAAAACACCGCCTCCTCCCCACGCGTCTCCTTTTGGCCAAAGCGTTAGTGCGGTGAAGAATGGCGGCTTCGATATGGCCGTCCAGCTCCCGTAGGGCGGGCGATTTGTGGCCGCGAAGTAGACCAGAAGTTCTCCGGACGGAGAAAGATCGCAGCGTCTCTCGTAGACCCGTCCCTTCAACCATTGACCATGTTCAAAAGTGTCGGTGCGCAAGTCCCAGCGAATGAGCTGCACCAGCCGGCTCGGGCCGCGCCGAAATATGACACCTGTTCTCGCTGACCGTGCCAGGATCGCATACAGCCTCGGTGCAAGTGCCTTCCGAGAAGGATCTACAGTCTGCTTGCCTTTCTCTACAGCCACCTGAGCAACTTTCTTCCGGCACTATCTGATGCCGTCATGTAGGACGTCACATGACAGTTTATCCCTGTGTCCGCATCGAGCTTGCGGAATTCCATCTCTCACCTCTCCGAAATACCGCGCAACACCATTATCAGATACTGGACGAAAAAATCGACATTGCGTAGTTTTAAACAACAACTGCATCCATTGAAGCGATTTGACACTTCGTCTCCCACGATTTGATCCAAACCCGGATACGTCGCCGTTTCAACCGATCGCACAGGAGAAACGCTTGCTGATACTTGAGATCGTCATTTTTTCTGCGGCTCTTATCGCGGTTGGCCTTCTGGCTGTACAACAGACTATCGCGCAGGTTCGGGAGTATAATTTCTACAAGAAGAACGGTGGTGATTTTTCTGTCGACAGCAACATGGATCACGTCAGACTTGACAGATCCATGCACTACAACGACCTCCGCCTCACGAACTGGCAGCGATTTTATCTCTTCCGCCCGGCTTGCATCGCGATGCTCGTCTTTGTTTGGGCTATGATGATAGTCTCCTTGCTTTAACTGAAGCGCCAGGCTTAGGTTGCCCTTGGCATTGCTCGTCGACCAGACTGGTTCGGCAAGCCTCCTGCAGCGCCTCACCGGTGCCAAGACAATGCTATTTTGTTCGGCAAGCGGTCGGAGGCACTAGCGATCTTAGTCATTCGGTTTAGGCCGAGGTCGAAATTCGACGTTCCTGCGTATAGCACTGCGATTGCGCGTGGCCACGCGGGCTGTTCAAAGCCACCTCACGTTAAGCGGATACAAATGCTTCTTCTGGCTCCGCAAATCTGCAAGATGCGCCTAAACGCTGACCTCGAGGTCCAAATCGTTGACCTTCGTGATCGCGGTCGTTCCGCTCTTGGTATAGATGACCTTGGTGCCGGCCAGCGAAAAAATTCCCAGACCCTTCCCGCACATCCGTGATCAGCCCTCAGTGGGTTCGTCCGCCCTTACCCGATCGTATAGTTCGATGCTACGCCGCGAAGATGTGTGACCGTCGCTTGCGACAAAACACCACTGCCCAGATACTCAGCAAAGCTGTATGAGAATATGTCACTTCGTTCTATCGTCTGGACCAGATTGGTATCACCAAAAACAACGAGGTATTCGTGATCCTCCGGCGCCCAGATCGAAAGATCATGACCTGAAAAATGGATCAGAAGGCCATAAGGCGAATTTTCAAACAGTGCATCAAGCACCAACCCGACCGGTCGCGGTGCAAAACGGCGCGGAAGCTGACCGAACTCGTAAGCAGCAAAATCAATCTCGTCACTCCCGATACGCGCGGCCACAAGAGCGACTTCCTCCTCGCTTGGAAATTCGGGATAAATCCTCGCCGCGAAATTTCTGTTTCGAATGGCCTGATGATCCAGCGTGCAATCTTTTCCAATGAAGTCCATAATTAAACCCCAGGTCCGTCATTATAGCGTATCTCGGTCTGACGACCGTTTGGCCTACGTATCTGCAACGTCGGACGACCGTCAGAGCTTCCCGGACGGACGGTAACCTTGCTGCCGTCTTCCAGTTCCCCCGTGCGGCCCGGCCCGTATTGTGTTTCGATACCTTTCTCCTTGCCCGGTTTGGGAGCAGCCCACCGGTGTCCAGCCTTGGCCATCGCACAGCATTCTCCATCTGTCGGCCGAGAATTGTAATAGATTTGCCAACAGCTCATGTTGGGTTCTTATCGCTTTCAGCGCGATGTCACGGCCTGAGCCACCCGCATTGAGCATGCGTACATAGTATTTTTCCACTGGCGCTCGGTGGAATGGAGCGCTAGCCAAATTCCCGCCGGCGTCGATCCGTCGTCAAATTTCACCGGCTTTGTTAAACATGCGGCCTCACCTCCCCTTATAGAATATATGTTGCTTATCCATAGGCACCCAAGGCATGAACGGGTTACTGTCAGGGGAACGCGCACCCGAATAAAATTTCTCGGTCATTTCTACCGACCTCTGCAGTGCATAGCCGGAATCAGGGAAACCGTATTTAGTGGGATTGACCTGCGTATCCCTAGTGATCGAGTTGATGATACGGTCCTGTTCCGCGATACAATCAAGCTGCTTTTGATAGGTATATTCTTCCGACTTCCATTCACGGAAAAATGGATGAACGTTGTAGGCTTGGAATGGGTATTCCTCGCGTTTTGACCGGGACAACTCGTTCCACAGCGAGTACCATTTTTTAACTCGCCAAAAGCCCATCATGGAACCCAGGGACGCGCCAACCAGGGTGGCCTCGGTTTTGACATTGAGGGCCGCCGCCCCTTTGAAAAGATTGCGGGCGTCGGCAAGATAATATGTCCCGACCCCTATTGCCGCATCAACAGAAGCCCCTGAGACCCACCCCATGGTGTAATACAGATCGTTGATACAAAACAAATTGAGAGCGCTCATTCCGTTCTGTTGCGCAGCAAGAAAACAGTAAATTTTCTCAGCGGAATCATACTGGTCTCCCGCTGTCGGGATGTCCGATATGTCCTTTGCGGTTTTCATATCCTCTATCGACTTGAGTTGTTCGGAAGCACCGCCGCCCTGACCGATCCTCATCGACTGCCCGCCGCCGCGTTCAACGCGCTTGGCGGCATTGGACATGCCATAGCCGCGAGGTCTGGATGGGTAGAGAGGTCTCAGGAAACGTTTATCAGCCTCTTCAACCACCCCAGACGTAGTGGCGAGATCTGTGAATCGCAAGTCGTCAAACCTCGATCGGAAAGGAGAATCCGGCCTTTACCCGGTCCATGACGACCATGGTCTTGAAGCCCTTGATATCGTGGTTTTCGTAAAAGAACCGCCGGGTAAAGGCCTCATAGTCCTCCATGTCCTTGGCGGTGATGACCAGAATGAAGTCGGCGTCTCCCGTCACATAATATCCGATCATCACTTCCCGGGTCGCGCGGATGGCCGCCTTGAACCGATCGACAATATCGGCGCGTTCGCGCTCCAGTGAAACGAGCACGATCATGGTAATGCCTCGCCCAACGGCCTTCGGCGACACGATGGCGACATCCGCTTCGATGACGCCATCTTCGCGCAGACGTTTGAGACGCCGCTGGCATGCGGTCGGTGAAAGATTGACGAGTTGCGCCAACTCTTCCGACGTAAGGCGATTGTTTTTTTGAACGGCTTCAAGCAACGCCTTGTCCGCTCTATCGAGAGTATGCATGCACAAATCCTGCGTACGGAACCTAAAATAAGCGAAATTCCGGCTTGAACGATATAATTAACGCAGTCAACCGCTCAATGCGCTTCATTAGTCTCCCTGTAAATCTACCGGGAGCTCCATATGAGAAGTATTGCAAGCACTGCATTAAAAAACCTGCGGCGGCCGGATTTGATCGAGCGCCGCGCTTTTCTCCATGGCAGTTGGGTTGCTCGCGATGAAACGCTCAGTGTCATTGATCCGGCGACCGGAGAAGATCTCATCGGTGTGGCGGCATGCTCGCTTGAGGATGCGGATGATGCCGTCAGCACCGCGAAAAATGCCTTTCTAGAATGGCGCGACAAGCTTCCAACCGAACGCGGGCAGATCTTGCGTGAATGGGGCAAGTTGATGCGCAACAACGCGCATGATCTCGCCGTCATAATGACGGCCGAACAGGGCAAACCACTCTTGGAATCGCTTGGTGAAATTGCTTACGCTGCCAATTTCCTTGATTGGTTTGCCGGCGAAGGCGAGCGCGCCTACGGCGAGACGATACCGAGCCATTTGCCCGACAGTCGTCTCTCGGTCCAGATGCAGCCGCTAGGCGTCACCGTGGCCATCACCCCGTGGAACTTTCCCTCTGCTATGATCACCCGCAAAGCGGGCGCGGCGCTTGCCGCTGGCTGCACAATGATCGTCAAACCCGCGCCTGAAACACCCCTCTCGGCGCTCGCTTTGGCAAAGCTCGCTGAGGAAGCTGAAATGCCCGCCGGCGTATTCCAGGTCATCACCGGTCACGCCGCACCACTTGCGCACCGCCTGTTGCAACACACCGATGTGCGCGCATTTTCCTTTACCGGCTCGACTGAAATCGGTCGTATTTTGCTGGCGCAATCGGCGGCGACCATCAAGAAGGCCTCGCTGGAACTTGGAGGTCACGCGCCCTTCATCCTGTTCGACGACGCCGATGTCTCCAAAGCCGTAAAAGGTTGCATCGGGGCGAAATTCGCAACATCGGGGCAGGACTGCCTCGCTGCCAACCGGATTTACGTCCAGCGAGGTATTTATGACCGCTTCGTCAGTCAGTTCGGCAAGGCAAGTGCCGAACTCAAGGTCGGCCACGGTTTCGAGGCTGGCATCGATATAGGGCCGATGACACGCCCCTCCGTCGCTGAAAAGTGCCGCAAGCAAATCGCGCAGGCCCTCTCTGCCGGTGCACAGCTCATCTGCGGCGGGCAGGACAGTCCGCTCGGCGGCAATTTTGTCACCCCGACCGTGCTGGCCGATGTCACAGACGACATGCTGATCGCGCGGGAGGAGACCTTCGGTCCGGTTGCCGCGATCTTGCCATTCGATGACGAGCGGGAGGTCGTGCGACGCGCCAACTCGACGGAGATGGGGCTTGCGGCCTATCTCTACACCAACGATCTCGGCCGGGCGATGCGTCTGACGCATCAACTGGAATATGGCATGGTAGCCGTCAACACGCCGAAATTTACCGGCGCGCCCGTTCCCTTCGGCGGCTGGAAACAGTCCGGCCTTGGTCGTGAGGGCTCGCGTCATGGTCTCATGGAATATCTCGAACCCAAATATGTCTGCTTCGGCAACTTAGCTGCGTGAAAAGGAACTCGCCTATGACAATCGACGTCAAGAATATTGCGGAAATGGATCGAAACGCCGTTTTGCACCCTTTCACGCAGCTCAAGGATTTTGCTAGCGGCAAACTCGGCGAGCCCACCATTGTCGAAACCGGCAAGGGCATCCGCATTCAGGACGCGCACGGCAAGCAGTTGATCGACGGTTTCGCCGGTCTGTATTGCGTTAATGTCGGTTATGGACGTACCGAGGTGGCTGAGGCGATTTCACGTCAGGCCTACCGCCTTGCCTATTATCATTCCTATGCCGCCCACACGACGGATGAGCTGGCCATCCTTTCCGATCGCCTCGTCAGAATGGCACCAGGCAAAATGAGCAAGGTCTTCTACGGCATGTCAGGGTCAGACGCCAACGAGACACAGGCCAAGCTCGTTTGGTATTACAACAATCTGCGCGGCAAGCCGCACAAGAAAAAAATCATCTCCCGCGAACGGGGATATCACGGCTGCAGCGTGGTTTCCGGCTCAATGACCGGCATGAGTTTTTATCACGACCATATGGACCTTCCACGGGCCGGCATCCTGCACACAGGCGTTCCGCATCACTATTGGGGCGCAGAAGCCGGTGAGACGGAGCTGGAATTTTCGAGGCGGCGCGCGGAAGAGCTGGACGCGCTTATTCTGCGCGAAGGACCGGACACGATTGGTGCATTCATCGCCGAGCCGGTGCTCGGAACGGGCGGTATCACACCGCCGCCGGAAGGTTACTGGCCGGCCATCCAGGAGGTTCTCAAAAAATACGATGTCCTGTTGATTGCCGATGAGGTTATTACCGGCTTCGGCCGCACGGGTTCGATGTTTGGTTCACAGCATTATGGCATCGAGCCGGATCTGATCACCGTCGCTAAAGGCCTGACCTCGGCCTATTTCCCGCTTTCGGGCGCTATCGTCGGGGAGAAAGTCTACAAGGTGATGGAGGAAGGCGCGGATCGCGTCGGCGCCTTCTCCCACGGCTACACCTATTCCGGCCATCCTATCGGAGCGGCGGCTGCAAACGCCGTGCTCGACATCGTCGAAAAGGAAGACCTGCCAGGCAATGCACGAGCCGTTGGGAGCTATTTCCAGGAACAACTGAAGGCGAAGTTCGCTCAGCTTCCGATCGTCGGCGAGGTGCGCGGTGTGGGACTGATGGGCGCTATCGAATTCGTGGCGGACCGGGAAAAAAAGACGCGTTTTGCCCCTCAACTCACGGTGGGTGCACGCGTTTCCAAGGCAGCGCGCAACGGCGGTCTCATAGCACGCGCCATGCCGCATGGCGATATTCTGGGCTTTGCACCGCCGCTCGTTACGACCCGGGAGGAGGTCGACGAGATCATCGCCATTGCTGAAGCCGCTGTGCGCAGTGTCATGGATGATCTTGTCCAGGCCGGCGAGAAAATCTGATCGGCAGCTTCAGTTTTCAACGTCGCAAATGCTGCTCATTTCGACGGCAACTGCGCCTCTTTGCAGCGCAGTTGCCGTCTGCGCTGCATAAGGCTTCATCTTTTCATAGAAGCATGCATAATGTCATGAAATTACCTTCGTCGAAAACGAGACAATTTCATGCGTCGTCAAGCCAATTCACCCAGCCCAGATCCAGTTTCCCCAACGAGACCGGTGGCATGGCGACCGAAGCTAGCTAAGCAGAAAGGCGAAACGAAACATTCCGCACTGACGGAACGCATCATTGCTGATATCGACGCCGGCGTTCTGAAGCCGATGGACCGCATGCCGACACACCGCGATCTGGCCCGCGAACTCGGCCTTTCTGTCCAGACGGTCAGCCTTTCCTACAAGGAGGCGGAGCGCCTTGGTTATCTCAGCGGCGAAATTGGCCGCGGAACCTTCGTGAAGACGCGGGTGACGGAGCGGGCAGGTCGTATGATGCTTGATCACAGCCCAACCGAGGTGCTCGATCTATCCATCATCCGCGGCGTTTACCTCGATGACCATGAAAATGCCTCGCGCGCCATTCTTCGCGAGATGGCCGATGGTGACAATTCTGGCTTCATGCGCCCCTGCCGGCCGGTCGCGGGGCTCGAGAGCCATCGCGAAACGGCCAGAACATGGCTTGGCATGATGGGCGTGACAGCCGGCCCGGAACGCATTCTTGTCACCAATGGCGCGGCGCACGGCATTTTTCTCGCTCTGAGCTGCATTATCCGCTCTAACGACGTGGTGCTCTGTGAAAACCTGACCGACCACGGCATTATCGGCCTGTCTAATATCCTCGGCTTCAGCCTAAAGGGCTTACCCACCGACGAAGAAGGCATTTTGCCCGAAGCGCTGGAGGCCGCCTGCGCAGCCGGGGGTGTCCGCGCTCTGGTGCTCATTCCCACGCTTAACAACCCGACCGGGCATGTGTCGGGCGCAGCGCGAAGGCAGGCCATCGCCGCAATTGCCGAGCGGTACGGCATTTTTGTCATCGAGGACGAGGTCTACCGTCCGATGATCGAGGATAATCTCCCATCCATCACCGAAATGCTGCCTGATCTCGGCTTCTTCGTCACCAGCTTCACCAAGACAGTGTTGACAGGGCTGCGCGTCGGTTATCTCGTCGTGCCACCCGCCTATTCCATCCGCGCCGCCTCTATCCTGCGTGTGTCGAGCTGGAGCGGGACATATCTCACGGCCGAGATCGCTACGCGTTGGGTCGAAAACGGAACGGCACGGCTGCTGCTGGATGTCCAGCGCACCGAGGCCCGTGCGCGGCAGAAAATCGCCATGGACATACTGAGCCACCATATAGGGTCGACCCACCCCCTCTCCCTCTGCGCCTGGCTGAAGGTTCCCCAGCGCTGGACGGAGGACGGCCTGGTGCGCGCGCTCACGAACCAGAACGTCGCGGTAACTCCGTCAGAACCATTTATTGCCGGTCCTAGCCATGGCGGCGGCATTCGCATATGCCTCGGCGGCCGCCTCAATCATGCAAGCCTCGCCAGGGCTTTGACCACTGTGCGGCAGACATTCGAGCAACTGCCGCCGGTCTACGATATCGGGTCAATCGGCTGAGGTTGCCAGCCGAAAATCATTGAATCATTACAATATAATAATTGACATGATTTTATTTCGCTCTCAACATGACAATCATGAAGAGCGAAAACCTGTCCATATCCGCCGCCAACAACTTGCTTCCAGTCTCACTGACCGCGACAAAGCGAGCGGCGGCGCGGATTGCGGGACAGGCGGAGCGCACACCGCTGGTTCGCTCGGACTTTCTCTCTGAGCGCTGTGGTCATCCCGTTCATCTCAAACTTGAAACCCTTCAGCCCATCGGCGCCTTCAAACTGCGCGGCGCGATGAACGCCATTCTCTCGCTAGACGATACGACGCGCCAGCGTGGCCTCGTCACCGCCTCGACGGGCAATCATGGCCGGGCCGTGGCCTATGCCGCAGACAAACTCGGCATCCCCGCCACAATCTGCATGTCGGCGCTGGTGCCGGCAAACAAGGTGGAGGCGATCCGCGCGCTCGGCGCGGAAATCCGGATTGTCGGCGGATCACAGGATGATGCGCAGGAGGAAGTGGAGCGCCTGACCAAAAGCAGAGGCCTGACCGCTATCCCGCCTTTCGATCACGCCGACGTCGTGGCCGGCCAGGGCACTATCGGCCTCGAGGTCGTCGAAGACATGCCTGAACTGGCGACAATTCTCGTTCCTCTATCGGGCGGTGGCCTTGCGGGCGGTATCGCCGTTGCGGTGAAGGCGCTGAAGCCGGAGGCACGTGTCATCGGCGTTTCCATGCAGCGGGGCGCGGCCATGCATGCGTCAGTCACTGCCGGGCGGCCCGTCACCATCCATGAAGAAGAAACGCTGGCGGATTCGCTGGGAGGGGGGATTGGATTGAAAAACCGCATCACATTTGCGCTCTGCCAATCTCTTCTCGACGAGATCGTGCTGGTATCCGAGGAAGAGATCGCAGCCGGCATCCGCCATGCGATGCATGAAGAAGGTCTGACAGTCGAGGGTGCCGGCGCAGTCGGTTTCGCGGCGATCCTCTTCGGCAAGGTGGACATCACCGGCCCAACCGCGATCATAGTGTCGGGTGGAAATATCGATCCGGCGGTTCACAAGACGATCATCGAAGGGCCTGCCGCATGAGCCAAATCACCATCCTAGCCGAAAAAGATCTGCGCGCAGTCGTGAAGCTCGACCTCTCAGCAGTCGAGTGCGTGGAGCAGGCCTTTGCAGCGCTCGCAACCGAAGCGGTCGCCATGCCGCCGATCTTACGGCTCGATATACCAGAGTTTCGTGGCGAGGTGGATGTAAAGACGGCTTATGTGCCGGGTTTCGACGGTTTCGCCATCAAGGTCAGCCCCGGCTTTTTCGACAATCCCAAACTCGGTCTGCCGAGCCTCAACGGGCTGATGATCCTCTTCAGCGCAAGGACGGGACTGGTGGAGGCCCTTCTTCTCGATAACGGCTACCTCACAGATGTGCGTACCGCCGCAGCCGGGGCGGTCGCAGCACGGCATCTCGCCCGTAAAGATGCTTCCGTCGCAGCAATTTTTGGAGCGGGCATGCAAGCCCGTCTGCAGTTCGATGCGCTGAAACTGGTGCGACCCATTCAATCCGCACGCATCTGGGCTCGTGACCATCAGAAGGCCGAGGGGCTCGCAGGCGATCTGGCCCGCCAACACGGTATCGAGGTCATCGCCGCGGCCGATCCGCAGACCGCTGTCCAGGGCGCCGACATCGTCGTGACCACGACGCCAGCCGAAAAGCCGATCCTGTTTGCCGGCTGGCTTGAAGAAGGCCAGCATCTGACGGCCATGGGATCGGATGCCGAACACAAGAACGAGATCGATCCGGCCGTATTTTCCAGGGCGCGCTATATCGCAGACCGGCTTTCGCAGACCCGAATTCTCGGTGAATTGCAACACGCTATCGCCGCGGGGCCTGTAACGCAGGATCAGGAATTCACCGAGCTCGGTGCTGTCATCGCTGGCAAGGCACGCGGTCGCGTATCGAGGGACGACATCACCTTTGCCGATCTGACCGGCACCGGAGTGCAGGACACCGCCATCGCCAATCTCGCTTTTACCCGCGCAAGAGACGCCGGCAGCGGCCAAATCATCGAAAACAGTGTGAAAATGGGAGACGCAGCGTGAGCGTAACGCTGAACTTTACGCGCGAGGAATATGCCGCGCGCCTGTCCAAAACCCGCGACGCCATGGAAAAGGCAGGCATCGACCTGCTTGTCGTCACCGACCCATCCAACATGCATTGGCTGACGGGCTATGACGGCTGGTCCTTCTATGTCCACCAATGCGTGCTGGTGCCGCCGCAAGGCGAGCCGATCTGGTATGGCCGCAAGCAGGATGCCAATGGCGCCAAGCGCACCGCCTACCTCGCCCAGGACAACATCATCGGTTATCCTGACCACTACGTTCAATCGACCGAACGGCATCCGATGGATCTGTTGTCGAAGATCGTCGATGACCGGGGCTGGTCAGGCCTGTCGATCGGCGTCGAGATGGACAATTATTATTTCTCGGCTGCTGCCTTTGCATCCTTGCGGAAACATCTGCCGAACGCCCGCTTCAAGGATGCCGCCGGTCTTGTAAACTGGCAGCGCGCGGTCAAAAGCCCGACCGAACTCGACTATATGCGTAAGGCCGGCAAGATCGTCGAGCTGATGCACAAACGTATCGTTGACGTAGTCGAGCCGGGCATGCGCAAATGCGATCTCGTCGCCGAGATCTACGATGCCGGCATTCGTGGCACCGCGGAATTCGGCGGGGATTATCCCGCGATCGTACCGTTGCTCCCGTCGGGTGCCGATGCTTCTGCGCCGCATCTGACATGGGACGACATGCCGATGCGCTTGGGCGAAGGCACTTTCTTTGAAATCGCCGGCGCTTATCGCCGTTATCATTGCCCGCTCTCTCGCACTGTCTTTCTCGGCAAGCCGACGAAGGCGTTCCTTGATGCGGAGAAGGCCACGCTTGAGGGCATGGAGGCCGGTCTTGCAGCTGCCAAACCCGGCAATACCTGCGAAGATATCGCCAATGGGTTTTTCGCGGTGCTAAAAAAATACGGGATCATCAAGGACAACCGAACCGGTTATCCCATCGGCCTCTCTTATCCGCCGGACTGGGGCGAGCGCACCATGAGCCTGCGCCCCGGCGACCGCACGGAGCTGAAGCCCGGTATGACGTTCCATTTCATGACCGGTTTGTGGCTGGACGACATGGGGCTCGAAATCACCGAGAGTATCGCCATTACCGAAACGGGTGTCGAATGCCTCTCCAATGTGCCGCGGCAACTGTTCGTGAAAGGCTGAGAGATGTTAAGCACCGCGCTACGCCCCTCACCTATCACGTCGTCGGTCGATTTTGACAGGAAAGGCGTGCAGCACGGTCATCTGCGGCTACCATACAGCCGCGATGACAGTGCATGGGGGTCGGTAATGATCCCGATCTGCGTGATCGCCAACGGCGAGGGGCCGACAGCCCTTTTGACCGGCGCCAATCACGGCGACGAATATGAGGGGCCGGCCGCACTTTTCGAACTTGCCCACACACTCGATCCAGATGACGTCAGCGGGCGTATCATCATCGTGCCAGCACTCAACTATCCGGCCTTTCGCGCGGGAACACGCACCTCGCCGATCGACCGCGGGAACCTCAATCGCAGCTTTCCCGGTCGTCCGGACGGTTCCGTGACGGAGAAGATCGCCGATTACGTGACCCGCCATCTGTTACCGCTTGCGGATATCGTTCTTGATTTTCATTCAGGCGGCAGGACGCTTGATTTCCTGCCTTACGCTGCCGCTCACGAATTACCCGACAAGATACAGGAAGCCCGGTGCTTTGAGGCGGTGGCAGCTTTTGCTGCCCCCTATTCGATGAAGATGCTGGAGATTGACGCCGTCGGCATGCTGGACACGACGGCCGAGGAACTGGGAAGGGTCTTTGTCACCACCGAGCTTGGCGGCGCGGGCACGGCCAGTGCAAAATCGATCGACATCGCCCGCAAAGGTACCATCAACCTGCTGCGCCATGCAGGCATCCTGACCGGCGCCGCGGTGCCGACGCCGAGCCGCTGGCTGGATATGCCCTCCAACGATTGCTTCACCTTTGCCGAAGATGACGGGCTCGTCGTCTTCGTCCGCGATCTCGGAGACACGGTCACGGCAGGTGAAACCATCGCCAGGGTCTACCCTGTTGGAAAAACCGGTCTTGCGCCGGTCGAATACCGCGCCTCTATCAGTGGCGTGCTCGCAGCGCGCCACGTTCCCGGCCTCATCAAGGCCGGCGACTGCCTTTCCGTCATCGCCACGGTCACGGAGAATACCTAGTCCGAAGAATGAAGTGAGATCCGAAAACGGACCACGCAACCCAACCAGAGGAGTTAGAACATGAATATGACAAAACTCGCCGGGCTTTCCGCCCTTGCTCTTTCCATCAGCGTGACAGCGGTCAGCGCACTCACCCTCGAGGAGGTGAAGAAGCAAGGCTACATTCGCGCAGCGACTGCCAATGAAGTGCCCTATTCATACATGCAGCCCGACGGCACCTCTGCCGGCATCGGCCCCGACGTCGCAAATGCAGTTCTGAAATCGATGGGCATCGAGGAGGTCAACTGGACGGTGACCCCATTCGGCACGCTGATCCCCGGGCTGAAGGCGCGTCGCTTCGATTTCGCAGCCGCCGAACAGAACATTTCGCCCGAGCGCTGCAAGCAGGTGGCCTTCACCGAACCGAACTCGTCCTATGGCGAAGGCCTGCTGGTGAAGAAAGGAAATCCTAAAAGGCTGACCACCTATGCCGATATTGCCAAGGATCCTGCATTGAAGGTCGCCGTCGTATCTGGCGCCAACAATGTAGACTTCCTGCGCGCCGTCGGCGTCAAGGAAGATCAGATCGTCTTCATCCCGGCCAATGCAGATGCCATCCCCACTGTCCAGAGCCGCGCCGATGCCTATGCCGCCACGGAACTGACAGTGTCAGAACTGGCCAAGGGCCAGGCCAATGTCGAGCAGGTGAAGCCCTTCGTTGATCCTGTCGTGAAGGATGCGCCTGTGCGCAACTACGGCGGTTTCGCTTTCCGGCCGGAGGACAAAGAATTGCGTGACGCCTTCAACGCCGCGCTCGTCGAATTCCGCAAGACCGACGACTACAAGAAAATCCTCGCAAAATACGGCCTCTCCGAACAGAGTATCGCGGCAGCGGCCGAAAAGAAGGTCGCCGATCTCTGCGCCGGAAAATGACGCCAGCCGGCGCCCGGGCATTACCGGGCGCCGATTACCATGAACTCGGGAACACTCCAGATGGACATGACCGCCTACCTGCCGATGTTGTGGCAAGGCGCCGTCGTCACCATGACGATTACGCTCGCAGCCCTTGTTGTCGGCACGGTACTCGCCTTTTTCTTCGGCATTCTTCGCGTCGAGGGTGGACCAATCCTCTCGACTGTCGCATTGTGCTACACGGAGGTGTTTCGCGGCACCTCGCTGCTGGTCCAGCTTTTCTGGTTCTATTACGCGCTGCCGCTMGTCGGTCTGAGTTTCGATCCCGTCACCACCGGCGTCATGGTGCTCGCCGCCCATGCGGGTGGGTATGGCGCCGAGATCGTTCGCGGCGCGTTATCTTCCGTTTCGGTGCAGCAGCTGGAAGCCGCACGAGCGCTGAACTTCACGCGGATGCAGACGCTGTTTCGCATTTCCTTGCCGCAGGCGATCGTCGAGATGATGCCGTCCTTCGGCAATCTGGCCATCGAAACGCTGAAGCTTTCCTCACTCGTATCGCTGATCTCGATTGCCGACCTCACCTTCGCGGCACAGTCGATCCGCAACCTGACGCTGGATAGCACCAGCATCTATTCGATCACACTCCTCTGTTATTTCGCGATGTCGCTGATCCTGATGGCAATCATCCGGGTGATCGAACATGTCGTGCGGCGCGGCAATGTCTTTCCGCGAACTCGCCATTCGTAAGGATATTCAGTCATGATGTATGGTTACGAATGGGACACGACCACCTGGATCACCTACACGACCTCGATCCTGCCCATCATTTTGATCGGCCTGACGGTAACGCTGAAAGCAGCCGCCGCCGGCTTTGCCATCGCGCTCATTCTGGGGCTGGTTTTTGCGCTGCTGCGCCGCAGTCGGGTGAAATTGATTTCCTGGCCGACCGCGGTTGTTGTCGAATTCCTTCGCGACACTCCGCTTCTGGTGCAGCTTTTCTTCCTCTATTACGTTCTTCCGGAATTCGGCATTGTTCTGCCGGCGTTTCTCACCGGCGCGCTGGCGCTCGGGCTTCAATATGCCGCCTATACGTCTGAGGTCTATCGTGGCGGCATGGAGGCGGTGCATCATGGCCAGTGGGAAGCCGCGACTGCGCTTAATCTGACGCGCATGCAGACGTATCGGGATATCATCATCCCGCAGGCCATCCCGCGCATAGTTCCGGCCATGGGCAACTATCTTGTCGCCATGACCAAGGAAACGCCGGTGCTTTCCGTCGTCACGGTTCTAGATATGATGGGGCTGGCAAACATGATCGGCGAGCGCACCTTCGAATATCTGGTGCCGCTGACGCTTGTGGGCCTGATCTTCCTTCTTCTGACCATAATCTGCTCAGCAGGCCTCAGCCGCCTGCAAAGGGCGCTTCCAAAAGCAGGAATACCCTTGCGATGACAAACAACACCAATCAGCCGCTGATCGAATTTTCCGATGTCACAAAGCGGTTCGGCATTTTGACGGTCCTCGACCAGTTCAATTTCAGCGTGGCAAAAGGCGAAAAAGTCACTCTTATCGGTCCTTCAGGCTCCGGTAAGTCGACGGTTCTGCGCATTCTCATGACGCTGGAACCGTTTCAGGAGGGAAAGCTGACGCTGGCGGACATTTCCTACCATCAGGCCGGCGGCAAAGGCCCCTTCCAAGCCTCGGAAAAACACCTGCGCCAGATCCGTAACCACGTCGGCATGGTTTTTCAGAGCTTCAACCTCTTCCCTCATATGACGGTGCTGCGCAACATCGTGGAGGCGCCGGTGCGTGTACTGGGCATTGCCCGTCCGGAGGCAGAAGCACGGGCAATTGAACTCCTGAAGATGGTTGGCTTGGCCGACAAGAAGGATCACTATCCAGTGCAGCTTTCCGGCGGCCAGCAGCAGCGTGTCGCGATTGCCCGCTCTCTTGCCATGCGCCCGCGTGTCCTGCTTTTTGACGAACCAACCTCGGCCCTAGACCCCCAGCTGGTCGGCGAAGTGCTTTCCGTCATCCGTGGCCTGGCCCATGAGCACGATTTGACCATGCTACTTGTTACCCACGAGATGCGTTTCGCTCGGGAAGTGTCGGACCGGGTCTGCTTCTTCGACAAAGGGCGTATTTGTGAGCAAGGAACGCCAGAAGAAATCTTCGGCGCACCAAAGGAAGATCGAACCCGCGAGTTCCTGTCATCCGTTCTCGGGTAACTGCACTCTCACATGAGCAGGAAACAGCCATGACCAAAGCGCCGACGAGGTCGGCAGATATGCTCGATCATGCTGAATAGGCTGATAAGACCGAAGGGGACCTGATGCAGTTCCCCGAGGCGGCTGAGCAAAATTAGCCGTCGTCGCGGCAACGTCTCGCCGCTGCGGCGGGGTTTGCTAATTAATCATGTGTTGTCGGGATTGACTACGTCGTAAGATGTTGGCATTATTGACAACATGAAGGCGCTCAAGATCACAGAACACAAAAGCGTTGGTGCCGACGGCAGCATTATCCAGTTCGTTATTTGGAAAGTTCCATCGCCTGTTCCCCCAACCGAACATGGGTTAAAATATCGCATGGTCTATGTTCAGAACGGCATTAGGGTTGTGGGCTTCGACAATGAGCGGGGTAAAGGCGATCACATACATCTGGACGGCCAGGAGTTTCCTTACCGGTTCACAACAATCCACCAACTGATTGAGGACTTTTTGTCTGAGGTCGAAAAACGGAGGCAGTCATGAGAACTTTGACCATCACGACAAATGCCGACTGGAAATCGGCATTACGCGTAGCAGGTAAGCGCGCTGCTATTGGCCTCGAAAGCGGTGAGTATCAGGGTGAAACGCTAAACTTTGAGACACCCGGCAAATTCTTTTCGCGTCTCACCGAGCGCCGTTGGGAGCTACTGAACGTCCTTCTGGGAAGTGGAACGGTTGGCGTGCGAGAGCTTGCGCGCAGACTGAACCGGGACGTCAAGCGCGTCCATGAAGATGCTGCGGCGCTAGTCGAGCTGGGACTGATTGAGAAGGACGAGCGCGGTGCATTAAGCTGCCCGTTCGATAATATTCATGTCGATATGATGATGGTGTCAGCAAGACAGGTGGCGTGATAGGAGAGCGGGCGCTGACGTGCAGCGCGATTAGCGTCGATTATGGCGAGAGGAACCGCCTTCGGCCCTTCCCCTCCCGGTCCCCTCGATACGGATACGGCACCCTGTTGATCTGAACCCTTCAAACTGGACCGTTTTTGGTTAGAGTGTTCCGGTGCATTTTCCCGGCTGGGAAAGGAACGGAAGACGATGAAAGCATCGCAGTTTTCGGACGCACAGAAGGCGTTCATTCTGAAGCAGGGTGATGAAGGAGTGTCGGTGGCGGAAATCTGCCGGTGCCACTCCAGTTCCGCCGAAGTGCGGACGAGGATCGGCTGGTCGCCAGCACTGGCTGCGCAGCAAACCAGACACGGTTTGGCAGGCCCGACCAGATGGCCAGGAGCATTCACATGAAAGTTGAAAAAATCACTTTAAATCCAGGCGATCAGATTCCCAACAACCAGACCTTCCCTGTCATCATCTATCGACAAGTCGGCTCGCCATTCGATTCCGCTGCTTTCGAGGCACTGTTCGCACGAAACGGATGGCGCGGCATCTGGCGCAATGGTGTGTTTGCCTATCACCATTACCACAGCGGCGCGCATGAAGTTCTGGGCGTGGGGGGCGGTGAAGCGACGTTGCAGATTGGCGGACCGGATGGGCAAACCTTGCACGTTACGCAAGGTGACTGTCTGGTGTTGCCAGCCGGTACGGGCCACATGAAGCTGAAATCCTCTGCGCATTTTCAGGTTGTCGGCGCTTATCCACCCGGCCAGGAGGCCGATGTTCAGACGTCTGCACCAACCAGTGCGATGCTTGCACAGATAAAGTCTTTGCCAAAGCCGACAACCGATCCAGTGCACGGAGCATCAGGTGGCCTGATCGATCTCTGGTGAGAATGAGCCGGGTTTACGAAACCTGCCAGCTTCCTTCACTAATAAGAAGTATTGAGACTGCTCCGAGATTCAAGCCTTGGAAAGCTCCTGCCTCACCGCTCCCCCCGCAACGCGCGCAATACTCAGGAGTCGCTCCACGTCGCGGCCAATCCGCGCCATGGCGGAGAGACCGACCATGGTCGAACTCACGAAATCCGCCAGACGCTCAGCCTCTTCCGGATGGCGCGCGGCAATATAGGAGCGGATCACGCCCTCCGCCGCCGTGTGAAAAACGCTGGCTGCGGCACGCGCCTCTTCATCATCGCAGCGCGTGCCTTCCAGAACGAGGCAACCAGGGGCTGCGGAATGAGCTGCATAGCGTCTTGCCGCATCTTCGAGCAACGATGCAAGGCACTCGCCAACCGGACGATCCGGCCGCAGAATATCGGCAAGAGGAATTGCTTCCGTTCCGGCATAGAGATCCAGAACCTTCTTGTAGAGGCCCATCTTGCTGCCGAAAGCGGCATAAAAGCTTGGCGGGTTGATGCCTAACACCGAAGTAATCTCCGCGACGCCCACAGCATCAAAGCCACGCGCGTGGAAAAGCTGCTTGGCCGTGGCCACAGCCTGATCAGGATCAAAACGGCGCGGACGGCCGCGGGAGCGAATGTATTTTGTATCAGTCATTACATAATATCTTGACGAGTGCGCTGTTCCCTATTTATGTATCGATCATTAAATTAATTTTCAAGGTCATGGAGAGTGCTCATGTTTGAAGGAAAATCCGTTCTGGTTCTTGGCGGCAGCCGAGGCATAGGCGCAGCCATCGTGCGGCGGTTTGCGAACGAAGGAGCAAAGGTAACGTTCACCTATGGTGCATCTCAAGGTGCGGCGGAAGAGCTGGCGAAGGCGACGGGCAGCACTGCCATACGGGCGGATAGCGCTGACCGCGACGAAGTCATCCGCGTCGTGCGTGACAGTGGTCCTCTGGACATATTGATCGTGAATTCGGGGATTGCTATTTTTGGCGATGCTCTCGATCAGGACCCTGATGCCATCGACCGCCTGTTTCAGATCAACATCCAGACGCCCTATCACGCCTCTGTGGAGGCGGCGCGGCGAATGCCTGACGGTGGCAGGATCATCGTTATCGGCTCGGTCAATGGAGACCGGATGCCGGTGCCGGGCATGGCCTCTTACGCCGTTTCCAAATCGGCCTTGCAGGGGCTGGCGCGCGGTTTGGCACGCGACTTCGGGCCACGCGGCATCACCATCAACGTTGTTCAGCCCGGCCCTATCGATACCGACGCGAACCCGGAAAACGGGCCGATGAAAGACCTGATGCACAGCTTCATGGCACTCAAGCGCCATGGACGGCCGGAGGAAGTGGCCGGCATGGTGGCCTGGCTTTCCGGGCCTGAAGCCGGTTTTGTGACGGGCGCGATGCACACGATCGATGGCGCATTTGGCGCCTGATATATTGCCTGATTGTTTGCGGCTGGTTTCGGGACATCACGATGCTATTGCCCGAGACCGGCGAATAGAATGCGGCGAAGGAAATTTCGCCGCGATCTTATCGGTTTTGCCTTTGGGCGATCTATCGCGGCATTCGGGCGAAGCCCTTTGCCAGGATTGGCCCGGTTGGCCTTCCTGTTGGTGATCCGCCTGCCTGTTCAAGCGTGATCTCGTAAAGCTGGTCGCTTCTGGGGGTCGGCAGAGCCGGTCCATCGAGACGCGCTGAACGGACGCCATCGATCAGGCCGAGTGAAACCGGGCCAACCTCCCTGGACGGCAATGTCCATACCTGGATCGTCTTGTCCCCAGGCACTGCAAAATCGGCCAGCATCCGCACGGTTGCTCTTTCGTTGCCGAAATCCTCAACAACGGCCTGAATCTCACCCGTCTCGTTGACGAGGACTGCGATCACCAGCGGCTCCGTTGTCCGTGTCAGGCTAAACGTAAGGCCGGCGGCGAGCACAAAGGTTGCGGCAATGGCGGACACGGCAATGGCGCGCCAGCGGTTTGTGCTGTTATCGTTTGCCGTGTGGGTGGGCTTGAGGGATGCGGATTTAGACTGGAGCGGCAGGCGGGATTCGATGTTGCTCCACAATTCGCCCTTGATGGCTGCCGGCTCAACGGTGGTATCGAGCGGCAGAAAACGCTCACGGCTGGCCGCGATTGCCGCCCGCAATTCGCCATCCGTTTCCATTGCCGCCTCAACAGCCGTGGCTTCGGAGGTCTCCAGCAAGCCCAATACATAGTCATCGGCGATGGCGGGAATATCTTTGCGATCCAACATCATGCCATGCACTCCCGAAGCGCCGAAAGGCCGCGCCTGATCCAGGATTTCGTCGTTCCGAGCGGAATGCGCAACCGGCCAGCGATTTCGCCGTGGGAATATCCGGCCACATAGGCCATCAGGATGCCCTGTCTCTTTGTCTCCTCAAGACCGCCGAGACATTCATAAAGGCGTGAATTCCGATCAAGCTTCTGCCATGCGGCCATCACTTCATCTGCCTGCGCGCCATCGCGGAGCGTTTCAACATCTTCCACGGGGAGTTCACGCCTGCTGTCGCGGAGAAGATTAAGCGCCCGGTTTCTGACGATCGCGTAAATCCAGCCGCGCGCCGACCCCTGGTCTGCCCGGTATTGGTGCGCATGGGTCCAGATGCGCACGAAGCTCTCCTGCACCACCTCTTCCGCCAGCTCCCTGCGCTTGACGATGCGCTCTGCCACTGCAATCAGCCGTCCTGCCTCGCGATCGAAAATCGCACGCAATGCGTTTTTGTCCCCCTTTGCGCAGGCAGTGAGCGCCCTGTGTAGATCGTCCGGCACGGAGCCCATCTGCATTTGAAACCTTTCAACATCTGATCGCCAGCACGGTCGGCTTGGGCATAATACCCATCGCGGCGGCATATGGATGCATCTCGCAAATATTTTTTCGCTGTCTGCATCCAAATGCACAACGCCCGGTGTCTTGAATGGTGGAAGCGTCGAAAACCAAAGGCTGGACGCCTTCCGAACGGTTCAACGCACGGGAGAAACACAATGAATATCATCCGCTCCATTCTGATCGCCTCCGCCGCTTTCGCAGCATCGACAAGCATCGCGGTCTCAGCACCGGTCCTCGGGCTGACCGGCGACAAGACGCTCGTCATGTTCGACACTGAAAAACCAGCCGTCACAAAGACAATGGATGTCACCGGCGTCGACAAGCTCGTTGGCATCGATTTTCGGCCGAGCAACAAGACTGTCATCGGTGTGACGCCGGACCACCGCATCGTCTCCATCAACCTTGAGACAGGTGCTGCAACCGAGGTGGCCAAGATGGACAAAATGCTGACCATGACCGAAGCGCCTGTTGTGGTCGATTTCAACCCGGCAGCGGATCGTCTTCGTTTCATGACCGGCACGACCAATCACCGCGTGCATCCCGATACTGGTGCTGTGACGGTTGATGGAACACTGGCTTTTGAAGATGGCGACATGCACAAGGGAGAAACGCCAAACATCGTTGCCGCCGCCTATACCAACTCGATCGGCAAGCCGGAAAAGACGGCCATGTACAATATCGACGCGACCATCGGCGCTCTGGTTCAGCAGACGAAGCCGAATGACGGCACACTGAAGGCAATCGGCAAGCTCGGCCTCAAGGAAACGCCGGCAACCTACGCATTCGATATCCACGGCGAGGAAGGCGGCAAGAACACCGCATACCTGGCCGCCGGCAACACGCTATACACCGTCAACCTCGAAACCGGCGCAGCCACCGAAATCGGCGGGATTACAAGCGCAGACAACGGCTTGCGCGACATCACTATCCTTCCTGCGATGTGATTTGGGGTCGTAGACTGCGCGTTTGCGCTATCTGGGAAAGGCTGGTCCGGTTATGCGGGCCAGTCATTTTACTTTCACCGGTTATGTCTCCCGTCACCTCTTCCGAAGGGGCGTTAAAGAGCGCATCGCTAACATGATTCCACTTTACTTCGGATTCTGTCATAGAGCAGAAATAGATCAGTCTACATATCTGATCCTGTGAATAGCTTATTACAAGATGTGTCGATCCTCTCTCGGTACTTCGGCAATGGTCGTTAGCGTTAACGCCGGTACAAATGCGGAATTGCCGAGCTGGGAGAAGGCTTCTCGATGGGGTTGAGATCTGGAATGTAGGGCGGAAGGAACATCATTTTTGCGCCGGGCGCCTCAATCAATTCCCTTGCTGGTGGTCGCTTGGGGCTGGACAGATTGTCGAGGATGACAACGTCACCTGGCTTCAATGTCAGGACTAGAACTTGCGCGGCATATGCCTTGAACCATTCACCGTTGATCGGTTCGTCGATTACAAGGGGCGCGGCCATTCCCGTAATGCGTGCACCCGTGACCAGTCTGGTCGTCTTGCGATGATCGTGAGGAGCGCGGATCCTCAACCGCTCGCCCTACGGCATCGCCCATGCTTACGTGCCATATCGGTTGCGGTCTAGGCTTCATCGATGAACAAGAGCCGCAACGGATCGAGATCGAGCTACTCGTCGAACCAGCGCTGTCGCGTTTCCAGGATGTCCAGGCAACTTTGCTCTACCGCATGCCCAGTCTTTTTGCGCTTTTGTTCGTGTCGGACAAGAAAGCGGTGCAACTTCGACTTGCTGCTGATGATGCCATGGGCAACCAAAGCATTGCGAAGTTCGAAAAGGGTGCCGTCCCGATTCTCGCCGACCCTAGTGATGATCAGAGCGGCATGAGCATCAGTCTCGTGCGAATTGCGGTTGCCGTCGAGTGGACCGGGAGGAACATCCCCTTCTGGATTTGCAGGTTACGCCAACGGCTAACTATCGCCGCCCTCACGCCGAAACGTTAGGCAGCCTCTCAACGCGGTGCGCCCCGTTAACGGCAACATGTACTCGTATGCGAAGATCAATGGAAAGGGCTCGCGACATATCTGCCGACCTTCATCGGCAGATAGCTTGAATCAGAAGTCGACTGATTTGCAAAGCCATCCGATTCAATCAGTCAGGGAAACGCTCTAGATGAGCGTTATTGATAGTGTTTAGGCATAGTGCATGTGAAGCCAAGCCGCCCGCAATGGTGTTCTGCTGATTACGGTTATGCATGCAGAGTTTCATTGTCGCAACAAAAGCCCGCCGAGCAGTTATCAATGGTGTTAAGTTATTTTAACCCCTTGAACGAACGTAAAAATATATTCCCCATACTATAGCTGAAAATAATATAAGGCCCGCTATTACTAACGTAAGAATAAGAAAAACCTTTTCATGCCAATCGCTATCCAATTCCACACCTCAAATTTTCAAGGTCTTTTACGGTTAATCTGAGTAACATTCCACCAATCTAGGTTTGTATACCTTGGTCAATGCTGGCGTGTGTTCAACGCATTCTTAGCCTGTTGGTTATGGGATGGCTCGCCCTTCCGAGAACATCGAGTATGATGGCTCGTCATTGAAGGAAGCGGAGCTAGATCATAAAGATTTCGATACAAGGTGCGGTGATTGTCCGCCGGACGATGCGACGTCAGCCGCTCATTGGGTTTCTAGGAAAGATGCAGACGTGCATCATTGCTATAGAAGCACGTTGCGGCGCTCACCGCCTTCGGCGACTCCTCGCAGCACGAGGACACGAAGTGGGCCCCGTTGCCGAAAAACCACGGGACCGATCGTCGTGGCACTCCTTTATTACTGCGGTCGTTAGTTGCGGTTGCACTGTTGTCATAAAATCGTCATGAAGCTCTTGGTTGCAAAAGGAGATCACCATGACGCGAGTAATTACGTTCGGTACATTTGACGTGCTTCACGTGGGGCATATTAGAATGCTTCAACGTGCGAAGGGTTTGGGTAACCATTTGACTGTGGGGATTTCCACGGACGCTCTCAACTTCTCGAAAAAGCAAAAAAAGCCCGTTTACTCGCAGTTCGATCGACTTGAGATAGTGAAATCTATCGCTGGTGTTGATGAGGTTTTCTTTGAACAGTCGCTTGAAGAGAAAGGTGACTACATAAAGAAATACAATGCTGAAATTCTTGTAATGGGGAACGATTGGGAGGGGAAATTCGACCAGTGGAGCAATCTCTGCAAGGTGGTTTATCTTCCAAGAACAGAGGGGATATCAACCACGGAACTCTTGGCAGAAATTAGGGCGACCGCTGACGGGATCGCATGACCAAAGCTGGCTTTATCGTTCGCAACAAATTCCAAATTCGGCATTTTGATGCACTCGCGAGCACTTTTCCCAGTGCGGATTACCTGCTTTATAAACGCAAGGGCCTAGAACTGGAGTTCTCTGCCGATGAATTGAAGAGTTCCCAGCTTCCCGTCAAATTTATCAATAGAAGTAACGTAGTTAATGTGACTTCTTCGTATGATGTGCTTTTTTTTCAAACGGCTTTCCCCGGGATAGAGCTGATAGATCAAACACCGCTGGTTTCAGTGCAGTACGGCCTTGCCAAAGAGCGCCATAACTATGGCGAGTGGCGCGCTTTGGCTGATTTGAACCTTATGTACGGGCCATACTCTGCCTCGGCAGTCTCGCACTACGGCCCGAGTGTAGCTATTGGCAATCTCAAATTTTGCGGCTGGGATTATCGTTTGACGCCGTTACAAAAGGAGGAGGCGAAGCAAAGGCTTGGACTTGATCATCAAATCCCCGTTGTTCTGTATATGCCCACATACGGTGAACTAGGCTCGTTCGATGAGTTGGTGGAGCCGCTGGCAAAACTGAGTGATCGCTACCAAATCCTGATCAAGGGTCATCACAATGATGAAATTTCCGGTTTTCAGTGGATGTCCAAGGCTAGAGCCTTGGGTCATACTCACCTGTTTCCCGGTGGTTTTGATCAAGTCAGACTTCTGGAAGTCTCTGATGCAGTCATCAGTGATTTCTCTGGCGCGGCATTTGATGCTGTCTATGCACAGATACCAGTAATTCTTTTCCAGGGTGGAGCTGAGAAAAAAATAGGAATTCAAAAATTCGACTTATCGTCCCTCGAATACCGTGAACGTGAACGAATAGGTCGGGTCTGCTATGATATTAACAGCCTAGAATATGCTTTAGAGGAAGTACTCTCGGCACCAGAAAAATTCCTGAATGCAGTGGCTAGTCTTCGAGATAGCCTGTTCGAGGATGTGTCGTCCCCATCGTCCGCCTTGCTGGCTAGGAATGTGGTTGAGAGACTTCTGGCTGGAGACTTTCCACCACGTTCGAAACCTCAAGTGTATATTCGAGAGACCATTCAGCGACTTCTCCAGGTCGAGCGTGAGCTCAAATTACAGAGCAATAAACCTATATGGCAATTATTGATGATGATCACTACATCAATTTCGAAATTTGGCAGCAGGTTACCGTCATGGATCAGATCCATGTCGTTGTTTCCATAAGTATTTTTTTGTGGCATTGATCCTTTGTCAGGCTCTTTAAATCACGGCGTCGAGAATTGAAACCGTTCCTCTTTTTAGTCCTCGTCGCATTCACAATCGCATTTTTTGCTTTTGGATGGGGCCCCCAATCGAAAAAAAACGACTTCAATATCGATTCGCGAAAATGCGCGATCAAAGGTAATGTTGATCTTAGAACCGGTAAGCGAATTTATTATCTTCCGGGGCAAAAAAACTATGGACGTATTGCTATAACCCGAAGCTATGGTGAGCGCTGGTTTTGCAGCGAGGCAGAGGCGCTCGCTGCTGGTTGGGTTCGACCAAACCGATAGTATGGCTCCGCAGAAGGCCGTCTGCCTTGATTTTCTGATTGGCGTTAAGTCCATGGGAAAGCGGCAAGGTGAACCGCACCGGATTTGCCGGAGACCGTTTGCCGGATCGAAAGCACAAAGCCCGCATGGGCAGTCGGGCTTGCCCGCCAACCGACGATGCGGCGAGCGAAGCCATCGGAGGACATCGTCCGCTCGCACTCCCGTCATTCCCGTATCAAAACAACCGGAACTGTTGCCGTGGAACTGGTCTCCCGCAGATCATATCCACCGGAAAGAGCCTAATGGCGCGTCCGACACATGTCTACACGATCCACTATGTTCTTTTCGCTGAGCGATAAGCAACCCGTCACGCCTATGAACCACTCGCTCCAAAGGGCATGTCCATGCGTGTTGGTGGTGAAAGCAGACGGTGAAGCTTCATGTTAACCAGCATAATGGTCGTGCTAATTGACTTTGGCCCGACGTCCGGGTGGTCCTTGATTTCTGGGTTGCTGACGTTAACGTACGAGATCGCCTCTTTTGTCCATGGGACTAGAGCATGGTTAATGTATCGGTACTGAGGCGATCTGTCGCTGTATACGATCGATATTCGACCTGGCCTCAGCGGTAGCTGAGATGATGAAAATGAGGCGAAGATTTCGTCTTTCGTATACGGGAAGTTGCCGACTGTAAAATGAAGGTCGTCATGCACGTCGGCGTAGAGGTGATCCGACACAATAGGATCTACAGACACCACGTGCGAATTCAGAAGCATCCCGTGTAGGAGCGCAGCTGTGGCCCCCTTCGAAACGCCGAGGAGAACAGCGTTCTCTGATGCAATGTCGAGGGCAGAACAAGTACGCTTGATGAGAGACTGGATATTGACGAAGTTTCGCTCGAGGAAATTTGTATCCGTATACCATCCACCATTGACGCCGCCGAGATCAGCAATGCGGAGGATGTGTGTATTTGAAGGGACGTACTTCTGTATGTTTGAGTAGTTATGTTCAAAGTGGCGCTTGAGGCTGGATTGATGAGCGTGCGTTGCTATGGATGAAAATACGACGAGAAGGTTGGCTTTTTGACGGACCTGAGCATTCAAAAAAGTGTGAGCAATTTCGTTTTCATCAAATAGAATTTTTCCGCTGTCGACCTCCGTCCACAAGCCCTTAATTCTCGGAAAAGAAACGAAAGATGAGGTGGCTCCATCCCTCTTGTAAAGGTGATACCCTTGATCAGTGAGGTGACGCAGCGTTTCCCTGTATTCTGGCTTCGAGCGTGAGATTGATATCAAGTTCAAATTCGGACAGTCATCAAAGTGATGACGAATGTGGACAAAATCCGCACCAGATAAATCGGAAACCGATTTGTTCAGTTCCTCAATTCCGACAGATGTGGAAAAACGTTCGATTCTCAAGATGCCTGTTCCTGGGTTTGTTTTGCAGCGGGTTTTCTAATCGTGGATTAAGCTAATTTTTGTCCACGAATATGAGGGAGAATTAGCTCCTCAACTACCTTACGGCAACTGTCTGGCCCTTCCGACTCGAGGAACCCTTCGCGAATAATATTGCTCGCTGATGCTACAGCTTGAGGATCGCGAGCGAGTTTCGATACATGCTGCGCTAGCGATGCAACGTCGCGGTGGGTGAGGCCATTTAGTTTAGCCGGCATGTCGAAATACATGCCGCGCGCCTTCCGATACGTTTCGTAGTCCGGAATATAGAATAGTGCGGGGTTGCCAGTGGTGGCGAAATCGAAGGCAATACTCGAATAGTCGGTAATCAATATGTCCGCTGCGGCACAAAGGTCTTGGCTATCTGGGTATGGTGTAGCGTCTTTTACAATTTCGTCGCCTTTGATCTTGTTGTTAGATAGATGGTGCTGACGCGCCAAAACAAAGGTGTTTTCTCCTGCTGCACGCGCCAATGTTGTAAGTTCCTCCTGAGAAAGGAACGCTTTTGCAGACGAAAGCCGCCACGTTGGTGCGTACAACAATATCTTGGAGTTGGCGGGTAAGTCGAAGTGTTCTCTTACCTGCTTCCGTTTTTCATCTCGAAATGCTTTGTCTTGAAGGCAATCTGTACGCGGCGCACCAATCTCGAAGAATTTTGAGCGCAGATGGAAGGCACCCCTCATCGATTCAGTGTGGTGAGCTCCGGCAGTTACTACGTAATCCCACATCGAGCACCGTTGGATGAGGGCCTTCCAGTTTGTGTTAGCGCCATCGTCGTACCCAATCATGTCTGTTCCTATGTGCTTTATAGGAATTCCATGGAAGGTCTGGATAAAAAGACCGTCCTTTGGTTTGCGAAAAGAAGGCATGAAGTTGTTGTTGTTTACGAACACTTTGGATGTCGCAAGCTTAATGTGATACCGATTTGATCCCCACTTGAGGCGGTCAGACGCAGGAATGTCAGCGGCGACATTCCCTTTTAGGGCAAAATAGCATCGCACATTTGGATGATGCCTTTTGATGTACTCATAAAGATACTTTGGGCTGTCAGCATATTGCTGTCCCCAGTAACTTTCAAAGACGACCGCGTTTTTGCGCGGAAGCTGCCTTACAACCTCGTGTGCTTGGCGCTCTAACCACTTGAACGTTGAAGTCGAAGATTGCTTAGCGAACTTTTGGGCCGCAACCGCAAGCTTATACGCCTTAGAGTTTTTGAACCTTTGCCATGCTTTATTTTTCTGAAGGTATGCGTTCCTCTGGCGCCTTTTCCTGATCCGAAGAGTTTGGGCGTAGGTTTTCTTCAACAACGCTTGTTCAAACCAATCGCGATTGTATAGCGCGACGTTAAATGTCTGGTCCCCTTTGGCGGCTTTGAACACGCGTTTGGCTTCATTGAAGAATCGCTCTCGCTCGCTCTTCGGAATGCGCTCGTTCTCTATGAGAACGGCGTAGATCGCATTGATTGCATAGCTGTATATCGTGAAGAAATAAGCGTGCTTATCGTTGTCACGCAAGTGATTAAATACGCGTTCGTATTGAGCTATTACATCAAAATGCTGGCTCCCAGGCGTTGTGAGGATCGACCCTGGGCGCGCAGCTCGGTAGTAATAGAGCGGAACGTCAACAACCGCCACGCGGTTCGCCGTGGTCAAAATCTTGAAGGTCCAATCTACGTCTTCATAAATGACGCCAGAGGTGAATTTGAAGCCATGCTTTTGCAGGAAGTCCCGCCGATACAGCTTGATCTGCGCCAGATTTAATATCTTCAAGGCGCTTTGGCGCTCTTTCGGGTCGAAAAATGTAAGATTCGAGTCCTGATAGGGTGTCCGGTCTTTTGCGCGCGTGAGTTTACCATTGATGTTAGCGCGATAGTAGTCAAGAATAACTACTTCGGCATCTCCTTGCTCAGCCTTGGAGACAGCCTTCTCGATTGCCCCTCGGTCCAGCCAGTCGTCAGAGTCTAAGAAGAAGATGTACTTTCCTGATGCCGCATTCATTCCTTCATTACGGGCACCACTAAGGCCAACATTCTTTTCAAGGTGAATCGTTTTTACATTGGAGAGCGAGCTAGCGATGCGAGCAGCTGCCATCATGCTGTCGTCTGGTGAGGCGTCATCGACCAGTATCGTTTCGATGTTCCCGTAGCTTTGCTCAATGATGGATGTGAGGCATTTCCTAACGTAAGGTGCGACTCGGTAGATGGGAACGATGATGCTCACGAGCGGTGTCGCGGCGTTGACTGCGACTGCAGGGCCGTCGCCATGGGTGTTAACTTTTTCGATCATTCTGCACCGATACCATAAAATAGGGTGAGTCACGGCCAACTGCGCGTCACACAATAATTGTGAAGTTTTTTTGTCAATAACCTCCCAACTAGCGTTGACGCAACCCAAAAGTGTTTTGGAGCGCAACGGAAGCGACCGTCGCCCATGTGCTGGTTGCCAAATATGCCGATCATCTTCCCCTTTATCGTCAAGCACGGATCATGAGCCGCCAAGGCATTGATCTCGACCGCTCCACCCTTGCCGATTGGGTCGGTCGGACTGCTTTCGAATTACGTCCCATCTTCCATGCGCTGACTGCGAACCTGAAGCTCTCGACAAAGCTGTCAATGGACGAGACCCGCGCTCTGGTGCTCGATCTTGGCTCACGCAAAACCGGGACTGGATACTTCTGGCCGCTGGCGCGGGATGATCGTCCATGGGGCGGCGGTGATCCGCCAGGTGTTGGCTTCAGCTAAGCGCCGGGTCGCGCGGGGGCATTCATGCAGAACGGATAAGTGCAGTGCTTCTCCGGTATCCTGCAGATGGATGGCTATGCCGGATATAACCGGCTGATCGCGCCAGAGCGAATTGGCCTGGACATTCGGCTTGCCTATTGTTGGGCGCACGTTAGGCGCAAGCTGGTAACCCGCAACGGCTCAGCCTGATTGCCGAGGACGACGGCGTCACACAGATCGGGAAACTGTACCGGATTGAAGCCAGGTTGCGCGGCCTTGATCCGGAGGCTCGACTGGCCGGGCGGCGGGAAAGATCAGCGCCGCTCATCGCCGATTTGCAGAGCTGGCTAATCCATCACCGCGCTCGGGTCGCGGCAAAGTCTCCGCTCGCCGAAGCGCTCGATTGTATCGCCAAATACTGGGATGGTCTCCAACTCTTCCTGGCAAATGGTCGCATCGAAATAGACAACAACAGCGACGAGAGAACCATCCGCCGATAGCACTTAATCTTAAGAACGCGCTATTTGCCGGACATGACGCGGGAGCGGAAAACTGGGCAACCATCGCCTCGCTCATCGAAACGTGCAAACTCAATGCCGTCGATCCACTGGTCTATCTGACCACGACACTCGCCGCCATCGTTAGTGGTCACAAGAAGAGCCGGATTGATGAGTTGCTGCCGTGGAACTATCCAGAGAAGTAGGCTGCCTCGCCGAGATCGGCTATAGTGGCCTCTCCGCCATCAACTGATTTCTTGTTGCAACATAGTGAGAAACAGGAAATGCAGCGCGATCGCGAAGGATATTGCGCCCCGCGCACTGTAGAAAGCATTCTTCCATCCAAGAATTGTGTACAAACCGTTGACGACCAGTTCCCCTCGGCTTCCACTTAGAGAAACACTGCTCGCGCTCTCCGTCAAAAAAAGACACGCAAAGCTCAATACTAAAGCACATGAGAAAATGGCATCAGCCAGCAATACAGTCTGGAAGGTCAAGGGAAAGTTGTTATTTTAAGTTATCACGTCCGCAATATATTGCACCAAAAAAACTAGAAAATAGACGAATAATCTCAAGATACTGTAAAACAATACATTAAATATAAATCCACCCGTATTCGTTTTGACATCGAGCGAGCCGTCAGCCCAAAAACCCGCCAGTGAAATTAATAAAGCAAATATCAAGAACCTAATGAAAAAAACTGCATGGGAGGCCGTTTCCATCTGAATGTAACCAGCACTTGTTTTTAGCAGTACCTTCATGGGATGACCATACAGACCAGAGAAGCCGTCAGTCCTGATGTGAAATGTCGGCATTTCATAGCATCAAAATAAAACCCCGCGGCCTCGGAACACCGGTTACGGTGATCTAGAGTTTGACACCGACATACCGCGCCTGTGGCATCGCCCACCTTTCTTGGCTGCGCCACGTCCTTACGAATTGCCAAAGGGGGACTAACCGGCCGAAATCGACGACCTGCTGCCGTTCGGCTTTTCCAAGACCGCTGCAACCTGACAGAACTCGCAAGCGCTGCCAACCAGAGAGAGATTTACCCGTCAAGCGGCCGTAAAGACGCATAGAAAATCGTGCTTACACTTCATCCATGGATGCATCTTGCGTTGGAGGTGAGCATCACCATCACGACATAGTGAAATTCCGGCGGGAGGAGCATCCAACCCATCAGTGGCAATCAACAAGTCTTCGAATAAAGCCATTGGCCTTTTGCTCGGCGATCGTCGTGGCGACGGACATACGTCCATCCGACCATCGCAGATGATCAGGTGAGGCGAAACGCGCAGGGGGAGTCGTGCATAAGGTTCACACACGCGAACGAAACCCATCCCATGGATACAAGATGCGACCGATCACGCGATACCTATTATCTGATAATTCCCTGAAAAACCCAGCCGGATTGCTACGATATTGGATGGCATCGCGCTCATTTCCAATGCTGGCCACCACGCGGGCGACAACGGGCGTCAACAAATGACGCCATCCGAGAACACCATAGGTGCCATAGGGCTGCCACTTAATCCTTCCGGCCAATGATACCCGGGCCCTCGTATGCGGATCTGCAAGACGATCTATTGTTTTCTCAAAATTGGAAGCGCCGCCTGTGTCAGGATCAAAATACATGGGGTACAAGATATAGGCTGCGGCAAATAGAGCCTCCACCGAGAGCACTCTGCCGCGACGGGTCAAGGACTGCCTATCATCCGTCAAGCCCCAGCCAGCATAGAACGGGCCGCCAACAGTCGTGACTTTTTTTTCCCTCATCAATGCCTCAAAGCCTGCGAGGGACGTAATGGTGTAGATGTGGTCTGCACTATCCAGCGCATCAGGCAAAGAGATCTGGCCCTTCATGACAGTGCACAAATGCGCCACATCCTCTGGGTTCGAAACCTGTCGGCGCATCCTGCTCAGCACGTCGGGATGCGGCTTATAAACAATCTCCGCGTCGGGATTTTCCTGTGCGGCCAAGCGCACGAGCTCATTATTCGTGAATGGACGATCGCATCCATAGAGAATGGAGGCATCCTCCTCTACTTGGCCGACGACCAGCACCCTTGGGCGGAGGCTCTGCTGGCTGTCCCGCTGCAGGGTGGGTGAAGTGAGGCGGCCGTTATATTTCGTCAACCTTTGTTGCAATATGCGGCGGATGCCTTCTCTCGCCCGCTGGATTAGCTCTGGATCGTTGTCGAAATCATAATGTAAAAGAAGCTGTTCCAAATCACTGCGGCCGCGACTATCAAAATACGGCCTGCGGCTATCCAGAGATAGGGAAAACGGCACCGAGTACCCCGCATGTGCTTCGAGCGAGCGTATAAAGCCGTCCTCCATGAAATAAACCTGAAGTCCGAGACGCTGGATTTCCTGCTCGGCGAAGGACGGAAGGTTGTTGCTCCACACAAAAACAACTGGCTTCTCCCTCGCCTCGAGAAAAGGCAATATTTTGCGCCGAAAATCGACTTCAGCGATCTGGAATGGCACAAAATGAAAACGCTTCTGCGGGAAAAATTGTTGCAGGAATGGGTGTTTCCACGCCTTCATGTGAAACGCGATGACAGAACCTTGCCGCGCAAGCAAGTCTGCACGCACCGGGAGCGGATTACGCCAATCTTTCGGGGAGTCATCCATAAGTCAGTTGCGATCACGAATATTATAATAGGCCATGGTCATGACGCCCCACAGAAACAGTCCGCCCAGGAACACCAGCGCAACACTCATGAGGCGTGACGGGTACTGCGCCAATTGTGACAGCGTTGGCTCAATGAAAGTCGCGAGATATCGCTGCTGGTTGTTGGCATCCATTCGGGCTTTTTCCAGCCCGCCAAGCGCTGCGGTGTAGGCCTTCTCCGCGAACTCCCGTTCGGTTTCCAAAGATTCGTATTGCAATATCCGTGAGGCAACATCGCCTGACTGATTTTTCCCCGTACTGCCGCTGCCGAAACGTTGTTTCTCCTGCGCCAGCTGTTTTTCCAGACTTTCAATCTGCGTGGTGATTACACGTATACGTGGTGAATTCGGCGCCATGCGCGTCAATGCGGCCGTCAATTCCGCTTTCAGTTGCGTCAATTGCTGCTCAAGCGACCCTACAAGCTGCGCAGCGAGCTTTGCGGCCTCCACTGGATCCGCCACCTGCGACACATCCCGGAAGTTACGCAATGCAACTCGTGCGGTCGAGAGCCGGCCTTCCGCAAGCGAGACCTCATCCTGTGACGCTTTCAGAACACCATTTCGAGCGTTAAGTGACAAATCATTGATCAGTCGCTCGCTCTCAGCAATCACGGCTGACGCAATGGCTTTCGCAGTCTCGGGGTTGAAAGCCTTGACGGTGACATTGAGGATCGACGAGGTGTGATCGTAATCGACTTTCACCATATCTTTCCAATAGGCGAGCTTTTCCTCAATTGGAAGACCCGGCTCAAGCGCATAAAAAATATCCATCCCGCGGCGCGCAAAAGCCTTCTCGATATCGATCGTCTGGGAAACGGCTTCAACCATGCGCTCGCTGCGAATGTAATCGAGTAGCATATATGAATCAGCAACAGTGGTGCTGCCGCCCGCGCTCTGAGTGAACATGCCGAGGATATCGCTACTCGCTTTGCCGTCGATGCTGCGCACGGCAAAAGCTGCTGAACTATGATATTGATCGGCAGCGACGAATGCCATGTATAATCCGGCAACCGTTGTGGGAAGCGCCACAGCGAGCAGAAAGCCGGCCGCTATCAGGGTATGACGGAGCTTCACGCTTTTAAGCGTCTTACGTTTACTCGCAGGCGCTTTAGCCTGACGTGACGTGTTGTCCCGCTCTACTTTCAGATCAACTTTCAGCAGGTTGTCGATCACGGTGGTATTGGCCCGTTTTGCGGGAAGTTGAGCGCTCACCACCTTGTTGCCGGAACGCTGTTTATCGTCGCTCATTTTCCACTTCCTTTCATATTGCGGTCATGAACGCGGATCGCATCGTCGACATCATCGAAATATGTAAGTTTTCCATTCTCTAGAACGACACCGCTTTGACAATAATCACGGATGGTTCCTGTACTGTGAGAAACCATTATCACATCGGAGTCCTGCAAGCGATGCTTGAAAACTTCATGACATTTACGCTTGAAGTTGGCGTCTCCAACTGCCGTTATTTCATCGACCAGATAGTAGTCGAATTTGACGCCCATGCTGACACCAAAAGCAAGTCTGGCCTTCATCCCAGAAGAATATGTGCCGACCGGCGCTCTGAAAAAGGGGCCCAGTTCGGCAAACTCTTCGACATATTCGACCAACTCGTCCGTATCGACACCATAAATACGCGCCACGAAACGAACGTTCTGCTCACCCGACATGGTCGGCTGAAAGCTGCCCTGAAATCCAAGTGGCCAAGAAATGCGGCCACTACGGACAATTCTTCCCCGATCCAGTTGCAGGGATCCGGCGATGAGCTGCAGCAAAGTCGACTTGCCGGCACCATTGCGGCCAAGCAGACCAATGCTGCGACCGCGATTTATAACAAGCGACGCATTTTCTATGATCGGTTTCTTGAAACCCTTGACGCTCGCATATTTTGTTGCCTGTTCCAGTCTGATCATCTGCTCCTCAACACGGAAGCCGAGCGGGTGAACAAAAGAAGTCCCATAAACAGGATCGTTAGCGCGACGGAATAGAGGTAGGTCATATTCATCATTTCCGCCCGATATTCCGGATAAAACCCTTTTCGGAACAACATGACGACATGAACCAGCGGATTAAGCAAAACGATATCCCGGATCGGTGCGGGGAGCGCGTCAGGCAGAAAAAAAACGCCGGAGATCAGAAACATCGGTCTATTGATGATATTAAAAACCTGCTCGTAGAGCGGAAACCGCAACGCCGCAACATTGTTGAATATGCCAATTCCCAACCCAAGCACGGTCGCCGCGAACGCCGCCTCGATAATTGCGGGCCAATTGAGATAAACTGGTTGATCTTCCGTCAGAAGGATCACACCGAGGACGCCGAAGGACACAACTGAAGTCGTACCTGCCTGCAGAATGTAACGGGCGACGATGGTATCGATAGGCGCGACATTGGGATAGCTGAGCAAAGTCCGGTTTGCCTTGATCGCACCGTTCAAGAAACTTGCCATTGCAGCGTAGAATTGAAAAGCGAGGTAACCGGTCGCAAAGAAAAGCGGAAAACTTTTACCGAGAGCAGGTGTATGCGTTATCGCCATAAAAATCAGCGACATGAACGCTATGTGGCCCGCTGGATCGATGATCGCCCAGATATATCCGCCGGGTTTGCTGCCAAACCGCGTTGACATCTCGCGGATAAGAAGAGCGCCAACAACTCGGATATGAGCCTTCAGATAATACACTCCCGGCACCTCCGGATCTCACTCGAACCATAGAAAAGGCGCCCATACCGACAGGAGCTGTCCGCCTTTCGCATTCTCTGCACGATCTGCAATATTTATGACACTCAAACAAAACAGAAGAAAGGTTAATCAATAAGATTTCTAACCTGGTATGCCGTTCCCACCGGACGCCCGACGAGTTGTAAGAAGCGATCCAGATCGACAACAGGGTGTCGGGAAACGTAAATAACGTCGCGGCTCTTTATCGGGAACGTCTGCCCGACGATAAGACTGTCGGCACGCGTCATATCCAGGCGATAAACCAACGGATAGCGTCCGTCGCTGTTCGGGTTCATGCCCTTTTCGCGGAGCTGCCGGAAACGCTCGGCACCAAGCAGATCGGCAACAATTTCTGGTTCCTCATATCGGAACACAAAGTAGCCGGCAGCATTGGAGCGATCAGACGCCCCGCCTCCCGCCATTGCCACGGCCTCCAGTATATTGAGATCATTGGCACCGAATTCAATCCGGCTGTTCTTGCTGACTTCACCAAGAACGGTAAACGTCCGCGGATCCTTGGTCACAAATATCTGGTCGCCAGGCTGGACGTAAATATTTTCAGTCGGATTTTCGATGACCGTCTTGAGAAGCGCACTGCCTGTCGCGCGGCCGCGAACCAGGGTCACATAAGATTCATAAGGTTGAGCACTCGGACCGCCGGCCTTTGCTATCACCTCGGTAATAGTCTCACCCGTAAGGCTCATCGGAACCATAGAAGGGCGCCCCACGGCTCCAGAGACGGTGACATTTCTGGAACTGGTACCAACACTCGTAACAAGGACGTCTGGCTCGATCGCCTTATTGGTCAGGCCCGAGAGAATTTTCTGACGCGCCTCTTCGAGAGTTACGCCTGCGAACTTGACAGTACCAACATAGGGAATTGCTGCAGTTCCGTCTGGCTGCACAACCACATCCAAAACCGTCTGCTTGTTTTCAGAACTCGAAAACAGGCCGTTCGCACCGGCTTCAAAAATAGAGATCTTGAGCTGATCACCTACGCCGATCACAACGCGCTTGGCGGCACCACCAATACCAAAGCGCCTGTGGAGAGTTGTCGTGGAGAAATTCGCAACCATCTGCGCAGATCGGTGACTTACATCCACGACATCAAAGACCGTGGAGACGGAATCGCCCTTCACCATTGCCGGTTTGCCGGCCTGCGCCTTTATCTCTTCAGCGGTCGGCCCGGCGCTTGGCAACGTATCGCACCCACCAATACCGATTGTCGAAACGACCAGAAAGCAGTTGCGAAAAAGTTTCGAATTCACCAGAAAACGCAAACGAAATATCCCCAGAAATGCTTGTATTCCAAGACGAATGTCGCCCAATTTAGACACTCGAGCCGGTTGCATAAACCCATGACGTTTTAACCTCAACACGAGATTAATGAAGACCACAAAATATGGCAGGGCCATTCAACAACAACTCTTTGTTGCCATATGTGCTATTGTTACAACGCTGCGAATGGTTCAGCTTTCATCGCTTTTCGGGACGGCGACGTGGAACAAACCCGCAGTCTCCGCCAGGAACATTGATCTCGTCCCTTAGTAACCTTCCGGCAATAGCATCCGCTGCAGCAATGGCGCCTCTCCTTGAGTAGAAGTTTCCACGGACGTGGATAGCGGCAGCCAGAAGTTTAAAAAAATCCTCGATCAACGCCGCGTCCGGCTTTTCAGGCACCTGCCAGAAATCATCCAGCGCCCCCTGGTGTGTTGCGCCTGCAACATCATACACGGCACAGCCCAGCACCTTAACCGGAACGCCATGCCGCAAACCATGCAGCACAGCAGTCGAATTCACTGTCACCAAGCCACGGCTAGCCTCCGTCAATCTGAGAAGATCGCCGCCCTCGACGTAATGAACCCTGGCTTCGACATCGTTCTTTTTTGCTGTTTCGCTGATCACTTGTCGCCATTTCATCAAGCCATTATCCAGCGGATGAAGTTTGACAATCAGCTCCACATCATCCGGTGCATATCGCGAGAAGGACTTGATGATCTCCTCGATCGCTTCGATCTGTGCCGAATACGGCGAATGAGATCTCAATTGATAATCTGTCTCAAGCTGAAGCGGATAAACGAAAAAACCCCGTCCGGATCGAACAACCGCGTCCACGAGTTTCTCAGCTTTCCGGCGCTCCCGTGATGACGTTAAAATTCGCCTGACCCAACCCGCGTATTCGGCGATCGGGTGAAAAAGACCGTGGCGTCGATAAGCCGGATATAAAGCGGCGAAGACCACATTTGGAAGGTTGTATGATAGGTCGAACGCAGCCTCCATCAGAAAGCTTTGGCTGAATTTTCGCGAAAGGTCTGGCGCAGGAAGCCCTCGAGCCGCTTGCCTTATCTCAATGGGATCATTAGGGAACCGGGAATTCGATGACATGCCGTCTTTTTCGACCGTTACCCAGTCTGGCCGCAGATAGCCCATCTCGATAACGGTCACGGCCACATCAAGCGTTTTGGCAGCTTCAATTGCCGCACGATGATAGGGACGCTCTTCTCCGAGAAGTATCAGATCGGTGACCCCGAAGTCATGTAGAAAGGCATCGATGTATTTCGACCACGCCGACAACGTTCCACGGTAATTAACAGCACCTGACCGCCTCCAGAATAGCCAGTCGCCAGCGTTGAGATTGATGCGTAAACACCTGTGACCAGCGCACTCGAGACGATCTGCCAACCTGTGGAATAACGATGATGAGGGTCCCTGCAAAAACAGAAATACCCTCCTCCTCCTGTCGTTTTGAGGCAGGTTACTCATGCAAATCGCTCTTTATACAATTTCGCATGAAGCAGAACCGTTTCAATCAAGTTCCAGGGCGCCTCCTCCCTCACATTAAACTTTGAACCTGCATTCGTACCTGCTGTCCCCAAGGGAACGACGAAATAGTCGGTACGCGGATCCGGGAACGGGTCCGCATAGCTTTTGAGCAACGGAGCATGATCTCCGTAAAAAGCGAGCCAGACGGGCCGTTGCGATGCCTCAAGCGCTACAACCAGGGCTCCAAGAGCGTCGTCAGCGCGTTGCAGAAGTTCCCGATATATCTCGACGGGCTCAGTCAGCCCTTCACAGCGACCAGTCTCCCAGGGGCCGTGGTTCGCCATCGACGCAACGAAAACAAACGTCGGCTTGTCATCGTCGATATCCTCTATCATTTTCAATACCTTATCTGTCAAATCGTGATCTGACACATAAGGCTTGTTAATTGTCGGCTGATGGTCGAACTCATCCAGCATAGTCAGATGCTCGAAACCCAAAAGCGGCAACGCTTTATGCCGCATAAAAAAGGTTCGGTCGTAGGGATGAATGAACTGTGTGTGCCAACCGTTGCGCAACAATTTATTCGGCCAGGCCAACTCCGCGTAGTGTCCCGCGCGCAAATACGGGTAAGATGCGTCGACGTGAACCTCCTCAGGCTTCAATCCGCTGAGGACAGCAAACTCTGTTCGCAGCGTATAGCCACCTTCGAACACATTGGTCAGTCTGCCCGATTGCGCCGCCCGTTTTTTCAGCCCGTCGATCGTTGGCAACTCGAGTTGGTTGTCGCCAAGATGGCGCAGATCATAGAACGACTCCGACTGCCAAACGATAACAAGAGGAGCATCGTGATGCTCGCCATCAATCAATTCGTGGATCGCCCGATGTAGACCCTCAGAAATATCTTTTACCAATGCGTCACGGTTTTTGCCGAGCCAGACGAGAAAGTGCAGAACGACTGATGTGAAGGTGCCAAAACGAACAGTGTTTGGTCTTACTTTAAGAGTTATTAGCAACGCTTCCGATAGTCTTGCGGCAATACGGTTCACGCACTTGACGAACAGAAGGCTTATCAAGCCGATATAGCCAAAGCATCCAAACAGAACCCAAAATACCCTGTGTCTTGATGGAAGTACCGTCGGCTCAAAAATCATGTACAGCGCCGACACGCCAAAAACATATGCACCTGCGAGAATCCAGAAAATGATGTTGAATTTTGTCGCGTAGAAAATCGTTTTATATTTGAAGACGTCGAGAACCAATGCGATGTCAGAAAAGAGCAACGGCTCGCGAATGAACATGAATTTCACGCGAGAAATTGCGGTAAAAATAACGAAATAACTAGCCACCGCATGTGCCGCGTAGATCGGGCGCCATGAGATCACAAAAAAGAACGCAAATACCAGTGCAATGACCGGCAAGCGAGCACTGCTCTCAACAAGAAAACGAATACGACTCCTGACGGGGGAATATTTCCTGCGTGCGTCTGTAGGCAACGCAAATCGGTCTGTAGCGTATACAACTACAGCCGCAGTAATAAAACAGAGCGATGTCAGCAGAAATGGATGATCTTGAGGCGTCAATGAAATTCCTATGAGAGATATTGCTCTACAATGTCGGCGTCTTCAGTTGCATAAAGTGATGACCGATATCACGGTCAACATTTCCTGACATCAAGCGAGACGGATCGCTTCAACTGCCAGTACAGGGCGGGTTTTATAAAGCCGCCCAACAATGCTAAAGCCTTCAGCTTAAAACCAAAATGGACTTTGCTCCTGCCGCGGGCAACAGCGTCGAAGATCTGGCGAGCGACGGCTTCAACAGACCAGGGGGGGGTTTTTCCTATCAACGCCTCGGCGAGATGCGGCCTCTTCGGTAACTCGCTCCGGAACTGTGGCGTGCAGGTATCGGGCGGGAAACTTATACCGATATAGATGCCAGGGCCGACCTCGCTGCGAAGGCTCTCGGCAAACGCAGCCAAAGCAGCCTTGGAAGCGCAATAGGCAGAATATCCCGGAATACCGATAAGAGCGGCGGCAGAGGAAATCATCATGATGCTCCCCCTTCCACGATTTTTCATCCCGGCGTAAATCGCCCGGACAGCGTTGACCGTTCCTGAGAAATTTGTGTCCATTTGCATTTCAAAGTGCGACGGATCCAGCTCTTCAAAAAAAGCGGGTTCAACCACGCCAGCAGAAGTAACCAGCAGATCGCAAGTACCGAACAGGCGTTCGCACTGTTCGATTGCCTCGCTGAGTAAATCCATCCGCCTAACGTCGACCGACACGGCACTCACCCTGCCCCGTCCAATATGTCGCAAGGTTTCGCACGCCAAACGGAGCGCGTTTTCATCTCTTGAGACCAGCGATACGTCATAGCCACTCAAGACGCATAGCCGGGCGATCTCCAAACCGATACCACTTGAGCCACCCGTTATGATTGCGTGCATATTTTGTCCCGCCTCAACGATTTATGACAAGGCGCTGCAGCTCGTCCAAATTCAAGGATGCTGCTGAGATATTTTGGTCAATAAGCTCTTCCAGGAGAGTTGCTGTCGTTTCAACGGCTTGAAAAATCTGTTCTTCCGTGTGTGCACTCGTCAAAAAGAACCGGATTCTGGCCAAGCGTTCAGGAACGGCAGGGTGAATAATGGGCAGGGCATTAATACCCGCTTCAAAAAGCCGATTGCTCAACTCTACGGCGCGTAAAGAGTCCCCGACAATAACTGGAACGACAGAAAAACCAGCGCTCGTACCAACATTCAATCCTCTGGTTTTCGCAGCATCAAGGAACAGTTGGCCATTGCGAAAAATCCGCTGAACGCGCTGAGGTTCTCGTCGCAAGACAGCTAGACTGCCAAGCGCTGCGGCGGCCAAAGGAGGAGCCAATCCCACGCTATAAACGAAACCACCCGCGTGCCCTTTGAGAATTTCTGCCAGAGCCCGGTTCCCCGCAATGTACCCCCCACAACTCGATGTCGTTTTGGATAGTGTCCCCATCCAGATGTCGATTTCTGTCGGGTCTATACCGAAATGCTCGAAGGTTCCCCGTCCCTGCGCTCCCAGCACGCCGAGAGCATGCGCTTCATCGACCATCAGCCAAAAAGGATATTCGGAGCGAAGGCGTAGTATGGCCGGCAGATCAGCAATGTCGCCGTCCATGGAGTAGACCCCTTCGACGATCACGAGGACATTTCGATAGTCCTGAGCGGCACCGGAAAGAATGCGTTCGAGATCCCGCATATCATTATGCTTGAAAATCAAACGCTTCGCACCGGATAACAGTGCACCTGTAAGAGCACTATTATGAATAAACTCATCATGAATGATGAGGTCTTGCGGCGTCATAAGGCAACTTATAGCTGAGAGATTTGTAAGATATCCGCTTACAAAACAAACGGCAGCCTCGACGCCATAATTCTCCGCAATAGATTTTTCCAGTTCAACATGCAGCGGTCTTTCACCGGCGACCAATCTGCTTGCCGAAGATGAAACTCCATATCGTTGAACGGCGCTCTTCACCGCCTCATGAACTTCAGGATGAGTATTCGTACCGAGATAATCGTAGGAGGCGAAATTGATTAGCTTTCGCCCGTCAATCATAGTCTCGGCCCCGGCAGTGGCATCATGCGACCGGTGAAAGGGGTTTTTCACCCCCGCAAATTCGGCAACAGCCTTCTGTATCTGAAGGGACTTGTAGGCAGGATGATCCTCGAAACCTCGACGCGGTTTTTTCCGTGCAGACGCAATTTTCTCCGTTGTCCTGAGATCGCGTTTTCTTTCGCCCTGGCCGCGCTGTTCCCGCAGCTTCTCCAGCATCCCGGGCGAGAGCATCGGTTTTGCCCCGCCACTACCCGAACCGTTTTGCGCGCTCACTGAACGGCCTCCTGAAGCTTCTGAACACTATGCCTGTTCGCCAGGCCTTCCAGCAAATCATCATCGGCATCGTCGTTCGATCCCAGCGACTGGCGGCTAACCAACTTTTCGCGAAGCTTTCCAACGATTGCGCTGACGGTTGTGCTGTCAGAAATACTGCTCAGCGGAAGATCGATTCCGGTTTTTTGCTGAAAACTCGCTCCAAGTTCCATCGCCATCAAACTGTCGAGACCAATATCGCGAAGGACCTTGTCCGGAGTGATATTGTTCTCCGCCATTTTCAGGATTGAGGCCAACTCAGCCGCGATCAGCGAGTGCAGAATTGCATCTGCGTCCTCGATCGACTTACCGGCCACCACCGAATGGAGATCCATCTGTTCACCAACGGAAATCTGCTCGTGAACCTGACTATTCGAAACTGCCGAAAACAAAGGTTGCTTCACCGTTTTCAAAGTTGACGCCGTTGCCCAGTCGATGTCGGCAATCATCACTGTGGCGCCGTCGGCGTCAGCGGGCATAGCAATGAGAAACTCCTCGACAAAACGCATGGCATCACGCGCCTTGAGCGCCGTCTTGCCGATCCGCTTCGACAACAATTCGTTCACTTGCGTATTACGAGCCAAGAACCCGGTATCGGCGATCGCTCCAAACCCCACGGCTAAGGCAGGTTTGCCCCGCAGGCGGCGGGTTCGCGCAAGACCTTCCAGATATCCATTCGCGGCGACATAGTTGGACTGCCCAGGGTTCCCCACCATCGTGGTGGCGGACGAGAACAGCAGAAACAAATCGAGATCGTCTGCGTCTGTCAATTTGTCCAAAATAACAGCGCCTTCGACCTTGGTGTGAATCACAGGTTGGTTTCGTTCACGGCTTAGGTTTGAGATCAATGCATCGTCCAACACCATGGCCGCGTGTACGACGCCCTTCAGAGTGGCCACTTTACGCAAATCTGCCAACAATGAGCTGAGCTGCACTTCATTCGTGACATCGCAAGAATGTACAGAAGCCTTGACCCCCATCTCTTGCCAGCGCGCAATGGCTTCACGCGTTTCTTCATCCAAAGTGCCTCTGCGCGTCGCAAGAGCAAGATGTGAGGCACCTTTCTCCGCCAGCCAATTGGCCGCCTCAAGACCAAACCCGCCAATGCCACCGATGACCAGATAGATGCCAGGTGACACCCGAAAATCCGACCCGCGCGCTTGCACCACGGTTTCTTTTCCGCGTTCAGGCGGAGTGACAACGATTTTCCCTATGTGGCCCGCGCTTTGCATCAGCCGGAAAGCCGTAGAAACCTCATCATAGGAAAAGGCGCGATAGGGCAAAGGCTTAAGCGCTTTTTCCGCCAAAAGGGTTGAAATTTCTTCGAATATCTTTGCGGTGATGTGCGGCGCCGCCACCAACAACTGATCCGCGTCGATGCCAAAATAGGAAATGTTCTTACGGAACGGTCTCAAACCTATCTTACGATCGGCATAATAGTCCCGCTTTCCTAGCTCCAGGAAGCGTCCGAACGGTTTAACAAGTTCCAGACTGCGCTCCATGGCTTCCTGGAAGAGAGAGTTGATTACAACATCCACGCCCAGACCATTCGTAACGCGCAGGACATCGTTGAAGAACTCTAGGGAACGAGAATCGAAAACGAAGTCGGCGCCGAGGGTCGCCAACAAATTCCGCTTTTCCACGGTACCAGCCGTAGCGATGATCTTCGCGCCTCTCAGCTTCGCGATCTGCAAGGCGGCAAGTCCGACACCACCTGCAGCACCGTGGATGAGAACGGTCTCGCCGGCACGCAATCCAGCTAGTTGGACAAGCGCATAATAGGCCGTCAAAAACGTGACGGGGAGCGTCGCCGCTTTGATAAGATCAATGCTGTCCGGAATACGTGTCACCCCCTTTTCAGGGACCACGACATGCGTCGAAAACGCGTTCGGACCGATGCCCATCACCCTGTCTCCCGGGTATATATGATGTACATCGTCTCCGACCGACAGAACTGTCCCAGAAAACTCCATGCCAATGGTGGCGCCTGCGAACCCGTCCTCGAGTGCTTCTTCCGGAAGCATCCCCATGGCCCACATAACATCGCGGAAATTCAGCCCAGTCCCTGCGACTTCCACAACAACGTCGCCGGAACCTGCCACCGGCAATGTACTCTCCTGCCATTCGATAGTCTCAATGCGGCCAGCCGATCGCTGTACGATGGAGGCGGCTTGAAACGTCCGCACACGCTGTTTTGAACGTTTAAAGGGACCCGAAACTGCTCTTAACGACTGGCACGATCCGTTGAAGGCATCGTAGAGCAGCTCGGTCTCCCCCTGCTCATGCAATTTCAGGAGTTGGTTCCAGAGCTTTTCAGTCAGCACGCTGCCTGCGACATCAATCGTTACAACTTCGATCTCGTCATACTCGTTCTGCAGGACGCGCGCGAACGCCCAAATCGCATGATTGACGGCGCTTGCGTAGGTTCTATTCGCGGGCGACCCGCCGGGCGCAACGATAATCAGTCGCGGCGAATGTTTCTCAAACCCTGGGGAGTAATGCCGCAGAATTTCAGCCATGTCGCTTAGAAGACAAATGTACTCCTGAAGGCTCGACGAATGGTTCGCAGCATCAGAACCTTCGGGTAAAACCAATACAACATCAAGTTCAGCGGTCCCTACTTCAGCCAAGGCGTCTCGCAAAGCCTCAATGCTCAAATCCGAGCTGCACTCAAGTTCGACGCACTTATTTGCACTCAGATAAGTAAACGGCGTATCTTTCGGCTTGATCGTCAAAAGACTTTTGCGTGTTCGCAATTGCTGATGTTCATCAATGGTGCTCTCTCCGCGCGCAGTCAGGATTGTCAGCGATCCGTCATGAAAATCGGCCCGAGTAACGGCACCGTTGGCAAAACCAAGCTCACCAATCCGTTCCAGCATTTCCTCATTGGGCAGCATTTTTCCGACTGGCAATTCCGACAAAACGCTTTGCCTAAACCACCCTTCCCTCAGCCCAAAGACGAAATCCGCAATCGAAGCGTATTGATGCTCGACAAAACAAAGCTCGGCGCCCGATTTCGCGATTTTAATAAGTGCCGAATTTAACGCTTCACTGTCCTTCAGGCGCCCAAGAACGAACCCATTCGCACTGACGACCAAATCAATGCGTCGGCTCAAACAACCGGCACTACAATCCACGACATCGACACGCGGATTTTTTGCAAACCCTACCGCGAGAGTGCTTTTGAGATTTTCGTCATCTTCGAAAATCAGAAGCTTTGCATCGTAACGCTCGACAAGGTTGGCCAGACGCGCACTGACAGCGACCGAGGTTGCACCAATTTCGGCGATAACCAAGCCCGGCCGTTCGGAAGCCGCCTTCTCCAGGAAGGCCTCGACCAGACGGCATGCTTCGTCAATCCGTTTGCGCGCGATGGTCGTGCCGTTCTGGAAATGATCGACAGTCGCTTCCGGCGCTTCATAGTCCGTCAATTCGGCGCTTTCTCCATCTGTCACTAACAGATCGAGACTTCTCATGACAAAATGATAAACGTCGTTAACTAGGATTGCAGCCGGACTGTTTTCGGGAAATTCCGCAATCAACTCGCGTATGATGTCTGCAAAAGCCGGTAAATCCGGATACGAAGTGAGCTGCCAACGTTCTTCTTCAAACGTTGCCAACCCGTAATCCTCAAGAGTAAAGAAGCAGTTAGCCAGATATGCCCTGAAAGAAGGACGTCCATTCAGTATTGTCGTATCGATGCTGCCGAAAGATTCCTGGACTTTTTGCGCAATATCATACGATGCCCGATAAACTGCAGCGTCCAGCATAAGGGCTGAGACAGCAGTCTCGGTTGCCTCGTATTGGGGAACAAGGCTAGGCAAAAGCTCGTCGTGAGACGAATCGTGCGCGCTAGCTAAACGCTCGTAGTGAAAAGACACGGTTTCCAGGTTGTGATGGACTTTGAGGAAAGTGCGTCTGAACCGACAATCATCCAGGCTTGCAACCAGTTCACCTTGTGCGTCGAGTAGTTCCACGCGAATTTTCAACGAAAATGGCGACGCCCGTAATATCTCAATCTGCGCCGAACGTATGTCGGTCACGCCCGCTCGCGATCGAATTGCACCAAATCTCACCGGAATATAAGGCGCGCCCGACAAATCGCCTGTCAGATCCGCGAATAAGGCGACTAGACCGTGAAATGCCGCATCAATGGAAATTGGATTCAGATTGTACGACAGATATGGGTGGGCTGGGCTGCGCGCCTCGAAAAGTCGTACGTGAAGCTTGCGATCAGGCAATACGCGAACATTTTCCAGAAGCCTGAAGTCAACGCCGTAATCGAGGCCAAATTGTCTTGCGGTTCTGTAGGCAACGCTCCCGTCAATTGTGCGGGCATCCGATATGTTGCCAGCGGCTTGAGGAGTGTGACGAGCAAACTCCGCGACCGGCTTGCGGATCCTGCCTACCGCGTTAATGCTCCAATCGTCCTCGCTTAGATACTCACGAGATCGAATTTCAAGTTGACCTGTCTCAGGCGAAATCACGGTGGAAAGTTCAGCCAGCCTGTTTTCGTGCAGTTCCAGCGGCCGAATAATCTCCAGATTTCTGACTTCGACATCTGGCGTCATGAAAAAATTCTGTGCGGCCTGCACAGCGATTTCTATAAACGCGCTACCGGGCAGAATAGATTTTCCATCGACGACGTGCTGCGCAAGATCTGGGAACAGGTTCGCATCGATATGGTTTTTCCACGAGGCCGCATTGGGGTCTGTACGCCACCCCAACAATGTATAAGCCTTTTCAGCGTCACCACGACCAAGCAAATTCACTTTATCGGACGTGGGCAATACTTGTAGAGATTGCAACTCGAACGGTAGGGGTGGTAGCGCGACGTCGGCGCGACGAGAGCAAACATCGTCCGTCCAAACCAAAGCACCACAAGATACGGCCTGCGCCACGATATAAGGCAAAGGGTTGCTGCTCAGCGCCGGTCGCGTCAGCGTCGGAACAATGGAAACAGATGTGCCCGCTTGACGCGCATTCTCCGACAGATACGAAGAAAGGATCGGACGAGGGCCAATTTCGATAAAGAGATTGCATCCCTGGCCGAGCGCCTCTGCCGTTGCGTCTGCAAAACGAACGACGTCGCGAACATTCCTCCACCAGTAAACGGCATCAAGTTGATCGCCACTCTCGACAGTCCCGGTAACACTGGAGATAAACTTTATCTCCCCCGACGACCGTGGCTGATAAGCAGGGAGATCAGACAGGAAGGCGTCCCGCTCACGATCAATAACCGGATGATGGAACGGATAGTCGATATCGAGGATGTGGACGGGGATATGCTCCTTGCGGCCAATTTCCTTGAAAGCCTTTATCTCACTGACAGGACCAGAAATCGTAACAGATGAACGCGTGTTGATCGCGCCGACCTCAATTCCGGAAAGACCGTTTCCGCGCGCAATCTCTTGTGCCCTGTCTGCAGACAGAGCAACAGCGGCCATTTTCCCCTCGCCGAAAAGCGCATGCTGATGACGCGAACGGACGGCCACCACTGCGACCGCGTGTTCCAGAGGCAGTGCTCCTGCACAATAAGCAGCTGCAATTTCACCAACCGAATGTCCAAACACCATAGAAGGCTTGATGTTTCGGCTAATCAGCCGATCTGACAGGGTTGCCTGAATTGCGAACAAAAGTGCCTGGGCGATCCTTGTGTCAGGGAGTGAACCAGCAAGATCTTGCGACAGAAACAATGACACCAGATCAACATCGAGCCAGGGTTTAAAGGCGGCACAAATTTCGTTAAAGCGATCGAAGAAACCCGTGTCGTATTGGTAGACGTCCTGCGCCATACCAATCCATTGCGAACCATTTCCGGAAAACGCGAATGCAATCCGGGTTTCTCCAGCGGGCGCTTCTCCAACGCGACCAAAGCCCGTCGATGATCCGGCAAGAAACTCTTCAGCGCCCTTGCGAACCACCTCGGGTTCTTCGCTATCAACTACAAAGCGATGTCTATGGCGTGTTCTGTTTACCGCCGATACGGCGACAAGTTCACGAAGATCCGGCCGGCCGCTTTTCAACTCCTGCACATAATTTTGCACCAGACCTTCGAGGGCAGAACGCGTTTGAGCGCTCACCATAAAAGGACCAGAGGGCAAGGCGCTCTTATCAGCAGCCTCAGCTTCACCAGGATCAGCAAGCACGATATGTGCATTCGTACCACCGAATCCGAAAGAATTTATGCCGGCAAGACGCGGCTTTTGTCCGCGCGGCAACGAGGAGCCGGATCGATTGATCTCGACATTTAACCCTTGAAAATCAATTTCGGAATTTAATTCGGCGGAATGAAGCGAGGCGGGAAGAAAATTATATTCAAGCGCAAGAATTGCTTTTATCAGGCCAAACATCCCTGAAGCTGGTTCTGAATGACCAACATTCGACTTAACAGACCCGACTAGCAGCTTCTGCTTTCTTTTTAGCCCCAGTTCCGTTCCAATAGCCCACAGCTCCGCAGGGTCTCCAACCTTCGTTCCGGTACCGTGTCCTTCGATGAAGGCGAGGTCATTCGGATCGAGGCCGTGACGCTCATAAACGTCACGCAGAAGAGACGCCTGCATCTCACGCGATGGCAACGAGATGCCGTTGGTACGCCCGGCTGAATTGAGTCCCGTCGCAAGGATCGTCGCATAGCTCCGGTCCCGGTTGGATCTCGTTCTTTCAGTTGTTCGAAGAACAACTACTCCACCCCCTTCAGATCGGACATAGCCCTGACCACCCTCACCATACGCTCGACACAGCCCTTCAGGCGACAGCATACGAGCTTGAGAAAAGCCGACAAAAGAAAAGGGATGAGCGAGAACATTCACGCCACCAACAATCGCGGTATCTATCTCGCCGCTGCGAAGTGCGCGGACAGCCTGATCCAACGCAACAAGAGAGGATGAGCATGCCGTATCGATGGTCAAACTAGGTCCGTTCAACCCAAATACGTGGGAGATACGATTAGCAATAATCGACAGGGTGTTACCGGTCATGAAATACGGACTACCGGAGGCGGGATCCTCGATAAACGTATTTCCGGAATCCAAACTTGATGCGCCAATATAAACGCCGACACGTTCCCCTTGCAGCATAGGAATGGTTAGGGAGGCATCTTCCAGCGCGCGCCAGACGAGTTGTAGAATCACGCGCTGCTGTGGATCCATATATGTGGCTTCACGGGCAGTCAGATTAAAAACCGCAGGATCGAAGTCATAGACGTCCTCGATCACGCCAGCGGCAAAAGTATATGCCTTTCCTTGTGTACCCGCAACGGGATGCCAAAAACGGGCGTGGCTCCACCTGTCTTCGGGAACACTCGTTACAACGCAGCGCTCGTCCTTCAACAACTGGAATAACTCGTCTGCGTTCCGAGCCGATGGGGTACGGACGGATCGTCCTATGATTTCAACCGACATGCCTTACTTTTTCTCACAATCCTAGATAGCTTGAATGCAACAAAGCTCCCCTTGGATCAACCCAATATTAGTAAATTCACTGATTATAAGGTATGCAATGCACATGGCGTTGGCGACACCGCGCACCGCATGCGACGCGCCCTTGGGGCGCATCTCTTCAAATCAGCGTCGTGCACAATCGACAGAGCGAAGCTCTACTTTACGAAACCCAGACGCTCTGAAGCGTGACGACTCCAAACTTTACTCCACCCAAAGACGGTTGAATGAACTGGAACTATCGGCAAGAAAACTAGCATTTGGTAGGTCACATTGTCGAAGCTCCGCTCAGGGCAGCAGCAACCGCCACGATTTTTCGGATCGTTTATCCTGGCGTACATCGTCGATCATTTGCCTCGAATTCACTGCTGGACATTTTCATGGCCGCGAAAAACGAGGCTATGAAGTTTCAGTCCACATGAATCCACCTCGTATCGAGGGATATTATTTCTGGCAGTGGTCGTGGGACGGGACAACGGATTTTTGGCCCACTGCGATCATCTGCTTTGCGCTTATTTTCATGGCTGTAAGGCGCTCCGCTGGACGTGGATGATTGGCGCGTTTGGGCGATATCTCCTAATATGAAGGGTCCTTTTCAGGCTTCGGAAAAGCATCTCCGCCATATCCCGATCACATCGGTATGGTCTTCAAGAGCTTCAATATCTTTCCGCGGATCACTGTCATCCGCAACGTCGTCGAGGCGTCGGGCGCGTGTTGCGCTTCAGATGTAACTACGCCTCGTTCAGGTTGAGAATAGGAGTATTCAGCCGCACGTGGCTGAATGCCAATTACCTTTTCTCGATCGGCGATGTGTCAGTTCGCGGTAACTTGCATCACACCGGCGCTATGATCTCATCTCGGTTGAGGGCCTATGTAGCGGGATTGTGGCCGTATGAGCCGACCTGTGCGCTCCTGTTCCAGCACGTGGGCTGTCCAGCCCGCCATTCTTCCTGCTGCAAACACATTCGTAAAACTCTCGCGGGGGAAACCAACGGCCTCCAGTACAAGCGCCGTATAGAATTCTACATTTGTCTGCAGTGGGCGCAGGGGCTTCTTTTCCTTTAGAAGCGCCAGCGCCTCCTCCTCCACCTTACCCGCAAATGAAATACGATCGGAGCCGTCCGCGAGAGCCGACACAGCCCCTTTCAACACGTCTGCACGCGGATCTCGCACGCGGTAGATCCGGTGGCCGAAGCCCATCAAGCGCTCTCCCCGGGCCAATGCAGCCTGCAGCCAATGCCTTATGTTTGACTCTGATCCAATCGCGTCAAACATATCGAGCACTGGACCCGGGGCTCCGCCGTGGAGAGGCCCCTTCAAGGCGCAAAGCGCCCCAACCACAGATGAAAAAAGCCCCGCTCCCGTCGAGGCAATAACCCGCGCGCTGAAGGTGGAAGCATTCAATCCATGATCGGCAACCGTGGTCAGGTATGTATCAAGCGCCCGCACCTTAGCAGGCGATGCTTGAGCGCCGGATATCATGCGCAGAAAGTCTGCTGAATGGGAAAGCATGGCATCGGGCGCAATTACGACATGGCCCTGCCTGCCGCGGACGATGGCTGCGGCAAAGACCGGAACGGCCGCAACAGCCATCACGTGATGCGGAGTGCTTTCCTCGTCCGGCAAAGAAGACAACAGAAGGCGCAACGCCTCGACAGAGGAAAGATTGCGCAGGACGGGAAGCAAGGGCTGCATGAGGTCGAACGCGCGCTGCCGTGCCACTCCCAGTTTAACTCGAATGCTCTGCATAGTCATCACCTCCGGGGTCTGCCCGCCCCAGAGGAGTTCCAGCATCTGCTCGAAAGACCAGTCAGCCAGTTCCGCCAAGTGATGCCCGCGAATGATCAGTTCACCCGCCTGTCCATCCACGTGACTGAGGATTGTTTCGGCGGCGACGACGTCATCAAGTCCGGGAGCCGGGATCCGGTCAACGAAAGCGGGTATTGCAGACACTGTCATTCTCCTCAGTTCAACGCGAATGGCCTTGAAGATGCTGCAGCGCTTATATATCGTCAATCTTGATTTATATAATCAATATGAGAAGGTCATGCAGCATTCTGAAAGATTCATGACAGCCGCTCACGCCGCTTCCGAATTGGGGGTAAGCCGGGCAACTCTTTATGCGTATGTGAGCCGTGGACTGATCCGCACCAGCGGCTCGCCGGATGACCCCCGCCGCAAACTCTACAGCGCACATGACATTGAAGTGTTGAAAAAAAGAAAGGCCGTTGGCCGGCGGCCGAAACAGGTGGCGGCGACCGCGCTGGACTGGGGACTGCCAGTGCTGGAATCCTCAATTACCGAGATCGCCGAAGGCCAGTTGCGCTATCGTGGCCGAGACGCCCTAACACTTTCACAGGATGCATGTCTCGAGGATATTGCCCGACTACTCTGGGATTGCGGCAACAATGATCCTTTCGCTGACATAAAGGCCGCTCCAGCGCCATGGCCACACGCTGTCCTCGACCACGCCCGGGAGCTACCGCTGACGGAGCGCTGTCAGACGCTCCTTCCTTTGGTTGAAGCTGGCCGCCTCACCGCCTGGCAGCGCGACAATCGTCGTCTATGGCCTGGCGCCGCTAACATGTTGCGAGCCACAGCTGCCGCCTGCGCCTCACGTCAGCCGGACAGGCAGCCAGTTCACCTGTTTCTTGCCGATGCCTGGCAGGCGGACAGCCTCGGCGCGGATCTTATCCGTCGCGCCCTCGTTCTGCAGGCCGACCATGAACTCAATGCCTCGACATTTGCCGTACGCGTCGTTGCGTCCACAGGCGCGTCCCTCGGTGCTTGTCTGAACGCCGGACTATCCGCCCTGAGTGGGCCCTTGCACGGTGGAATGACCAGCCTTGTCGAATTGCTTTTCGATGAACTGGAGCAGTATGGGGATGCTGAGCGCGTGATCGATCAACGTCTCCGGCGAGGTGAAACAATTCCTGGCTTTCACCATCCGCTTTATCCGGAAGGGGATCCAAGAGCGAGCGGTTTGCTTCCACATCTGCCGCCTAGAGCACTGCGGGACGAACTGTTGCAAGTCATGAACGAGACCGCCGGACAATTACCGACCTGTGATGTCGCTCTTGTCAGCCTGCGCCGTAGCTTAAATCTTCCCCGCGGTTCAGCTCTGGCCCTTTTCGCGATTGCTCGAACTGTGGGCTGGGTCGCGCATGCCCTGGAGCAAAAGCTCGATGGCAAGCTAATAAGACCTCGAGCCCGGTACTTGGGGCATTAGGCAGGCCAGCTTGATATGTTGCCTAAGTTCAGTTGAGAATCAGGGCCGTAGCAGCTGCAGGGGCAAGGTCGATTCGGGATTGCGAGCGTCGCGATTCTTTTCAACAAAACCTTATTTGGTTGTTCCAACAAGGGCGCCTTTGCATCGTAAATTAATCTTGTTCAATGGCCCCGACGCTAATTGCGCGCCTCCTCAGCCGGACACTCCGCTGTGGAAGTGAGCAAATCACGAGACAACCCGGAAAGAGTTTCAGCGGTATGATGGCCCATCATTCGCTCACTTCAAATTCGCCGGCGTCAACGAATGCCGGCACTCACCATTCGATCCTTGAGCCGTCATAGGCAAAAAACTGCCCTGTTTGTGCCGGTGTGAGACCGTCGATTGTTTCCATCAGGCACGCGGCAGACTGCTGCGGGGTGAACAAGTCTTTGCCCTTCGAAAATGGCTGAGACAGCTCTGTTTCGACTGTTCCGGGATGAAGCGCCACGATGATGGCCTGTGGGTTTGTGCGGGCGATTTCGATCGCTGCGGTTCGGATGATCTGATTTTGAGCGGCCTTTGATGCTCTGTAGGAGATCCATCCGCCCAATCTGTTGTCGCCAATCGAGCCAACGCGCGCGGACAGGGAGGCAAAAATGGTTCGCCTGTCTCTGCGCAGAAGCGGGGTGAAATACTTGAGCAGCAAAGCAGGGCCTATGGCATTGACCGCAAACTGCCTCGCCATGTGAACTTCGTCGATCGCCCTTATCGACTTTTCGGGACCGGCACCATCGACCGTCAAGGCACCGGTTGCATTGAAGATCAGGTCGAAGGAGCCGCGCTGAGCCTCCAGACGGGCGGCAACTTCGCGCACTGTGGTTTCGTTCGTTGTGTCGAGACCATCGACGCTTCGCGAGAGCGGCAAGGCGAACGCGCAGTGAGGGTCGGCCTCGAAGTACGACAACAGGGCTCCACCAATCCCGCCGGATGCGCCCAAGACGATCGCCCTGTAGCCATTTTCAAGCGACTGCATCATCCATGCGCTCCATCAGCTGTTATTTCTGGACCGGAAACTCGAGCTTGCTGACGTCGTAGCCAAGCTCACGTGCTTTCATGATCATTTTATTGAGCTTGGTTTTGGACGGGATGTTGCGGGCGTAGATCCACACATCGCCGGTCGACGGGTTGGCGCTGATGAACCAGGACTTATCAGGCGATTTGTAGAAAACCCAATAATTGAATGTGATGAAAAGAGGGTAGCGAACGCGCATCTTCGCATTGGTTGATCCAAAATCCTCGATCTTACCGACGCCGTTCACCGTCTTGAGGCGACCATTCGGATTTCCCGCTCGACAGCCATCTTCTATCAGCACTTCATCCGCCGATGCTCCCTGCCGATAGGTGGAATATCCTGCAACACATCCGTCTGTCAGCAACATGGGTGTACGGCCGATTTCAAGCCAGGTACCGCGGTAATGATCGAGACCCACGGCAACCGGTTTGGGGGCTGCGGAAACCGCAAAACCGGCAAACAGAAACAGCGAAAATGTCAGGGCACCAATCACGCGGTTACAATGTCTAAGCATAAACTCCTCCTGTCGATGGCACGGCTCTTGTTCAGATTTCGGTTCGCCGTGAAATGCCGGCATATCTAAGGGCGATAAAGACCATGAGGCTGGCGGCAGAGAACGCATTCAGATTGAGAAGCGTTGCAAGATCGTCTGCCGACCAGGATTGCAGCGGCGCGCCCAGAAACGTCCGCGAGAAAAAGAAAGCGATGAAGACGAGGATTGCCATCGCATATTGCCAGAGCTTCTCGTCTGCGCGGAACGACATGGCTGCAAGCATGATGCAGGCTGCGAAGAAAAATTCGGTGCCAGAAGCCTGGCCGAATAGTTTGGTTTCAAATAGCGTGTCGATTGTTCCCACCAAGGGGAGAGCGAGGCGCGCGGCTAACGGGGATTTTTTCGCCAGGAATGGTATCGCGAGAAAGAATGGCACCGACAATAGGGTGACAAGCGATGCCACGGCTCCGTCATCGACCAGATACCACACGTAAAGCGGATAAAATGGCTTGTTGAGGATGATGACCCAGGCAACGGTTAGGGTTGCTCGTGTCAGATCATCTCTTGCAGCAGACCCTGCATTTGCGGGCTGGCTAGCGCGGCTTTGAAGCTCCATCGGACCCAGATTCGTCTCCCTTTTCGCCTGAACATTGAAGGCGCAAGCCATGTACGAAAGGCGAGCCAATTTGGTTTCATCCTGCCAAGAAAACTTTGTCATCATGTTCGTCACCATTGTTGCGACGCTGGGACCATACCCCGCCAATGAACCACGACTGAATAATCTCTTCAGCTTCCGTTCCAACGAGACCGTCTACAACAAAGACGTTCAACCGCGGTCTTATCCGCCTGAGGAGACAGTCATGATCCGTACGTCTTTCGTTGCAATTGCACTCTCCGCTCTCGTTGGCTTCACCGCCACGGCTCCCGCCATGGCCAACGATGTGCGCATCGAACAATATGGGTGGTCGAACTCTGCCGGTGGCGCACAGGAAGGTTATGGCAACCGGATCCGCACCTACCAGAACGGCGGCTATAACCGGATCGTCGGCCATCAATATGGTCGTCACAACCTTTCGGCTGTGGGTCAGGAGGGGCATGACAATTACGGCTCCACCTATCAGAACGGCAGCCGCAACGTGGCGGGCATCGGCCAGTTCGGCTCAAACCACACCACCATCCTGACCCAAGACGGCAACGGCAACATCGCGGCCGGCGTTCAGGTTGGCCGTGGATGCAGCGCCAATGTCAACCAGGGCGGCAATGACAATGTAGCGGCCTTCGTGCAGGCCTGCCCGTAATCCGCCACAGGCCTTGACGTGCAACTGGTCGAGATCAAGTCAACAGATCATCAAGGAGACTAGCCATGCCCCATAGCGTCACACATCCACGCCGCCTGGCGGCTATCCTTGCCGTTGCACTCTTTCCCTTCGGCGCCATCGCAGCCATGTCGACCGCAAATGACCTGAGCGAAGGCAAGCTTTGCGAGATCAAGGCAACACCACAGGCGGGCATGGTCAGACTGGAGGCCTTCGCAAAGGGCAATACCGGTGCTGGAGGTACCTATGCCTTTCACGTCGAAAATTCAGGAGGCAGCGGGAGTTCCGTCGTCAACCAGGGCGGCGGCTTTGATGCCGCTGCCGGGCGTTCGCAACTTCTGAGTTCGGAAACGCTTGGCGCGAAGGGAGCGCAGTACAAGGCAGTGCTCGATCTCGAAATCGATGGCAGACACTTCAGCTGCACGAAGCAGGTTGGCGGCGACTAGGCTGACTTAAACCATACATTTCCACCAGAGAGGGCGCCAGTTGAGCGCCCTTTTCTTTGATCCTCTTGCAGCGACTGAACGACATGTGAATGGGCAATTCCGTTCGGGTTCAGTTGCAGGATGCGAGAGTGGATCATCGGCAAGGGCACTGACAGAATGGAGATCAGAATGACCCGCAACGTGTTGAAACTTCTCACCGTCACTCTGCTTGTTGGAGGCCTTGCGCCGCTCGGATTTACTGCTCCCGCCCATGCCGGTGGCCGCATTTCCTTTGACCTCGCGCCTGGCAATTCCGGGAATGGGGATCTGTTCTCAACCGGTCTGCGCGCCTACTCGCTTTATCGCGATCTGAAAGACGCAGACATCCGGCAATTGGGCCGGGGAAATGCGGCAGGCATCGCCCAGAACGGTCGCGGCAATCTCGGCTTTATCCGGCAGCGGGGCAACGGCCATTCCGCAACGCTGCAGCAAAACGGCAATAACAATGCCTATGGCATTTTCCAGTATGGGCGGAACACCGAAACCAACGTGGAGCAGAACGGAGACAACGGMAGCGGCCTGACGTTCAGCTACGGCTGGTAAGTGATAGTTTAAAGTAAGCTGAGAAACGCGGTAGGCTTCACTTCGCTCCCGATAGTCCGCCTTCGTCGCTCTCATCATTGGCGCCATTGCCGCATGGACCGGCGGCGCTATCGGCACCACGCGGAGCCGGGTTTACGAGCCGCGTCATGACTGAGACATGCGCAGGGACAGTTCTGATCGGGTGTCCCGCCGTTCGGTGAAAACAGAGAAAGGGCCGCGTCAGCTCAGGCGGTTCAAAAACAGAGCTGCCTTTGCCCTGATGTCATGGCGGACGTCTTCGCTCATCCGGGACCATGTGGCATAGGGCTGCGCCAGACGATGGTTGGATTTCAGCTTTTCACGGTTGCGGGCCAGAAAATCCCAGTATAGCGCGTTGAATGGACAGGCCTTGTCACCGAGACGCTCCTTGGGATCATAGCGGCAACTACTGCAATAGTCCGACATGCGATTGATGTAGTTGCCACTTGCGGCATAGGGCTTTGTTCCGAGAAAGCCGCCATCGGCGAACTGGCTCATGCCGATCACATTCGGCAGCTCAACCCATTCATAGGCATCCGCATAGACCTCGAGATACCATTGATGAACGGCCTTCGGATCAATGCCGGCGAGAAGGGCAAAGTTTCCCGTGATCATCAGGCGCTGGATGTGGTGAGCATAGGCATTTTCGATGGTTTCCGTAATAACGGTCGCCATGCAGTTCATGTGGGTTTTGCCCGTCCAGTAAAAGCCTGGCAGCGGCCTGTCGTTTTTGAAGAAATTGCTGTCGACATAGTCAGGCCCGGCAAACCAGTAGATGCCACGCATATATTCCCGCCAGCCGATGATCTGGCGAATGAAACCCTCGACGGCATTGAGCGGTGCCGCGCCCTCGTAGTAGGCGCGCTCCGCCGCCCTGCAGACCTCCAGCGCATCCAGCAGCCCGCAATTGATGTAAAAAGACAGAAGCGAGTGGTTGAGATACGGGTCATCCTGCAGCATGGCATCCTGCGTGGCGCCGAAATTCATCAGGAAATCGTTTATGAAGGCACTGAGCGCCCGCTCGGCATCGGCGCGGGTGACGGCGAAACCAAAGTTCTCAAGCTTGCCGAAATTGTCGGGAAACAGCCGCTCGACGGTGTCGATGACATCCCTTGTTATCCTGTCCGGTGCGAAGACCGGGTGTCTTGGCCTCAGCAGGTCCGGCTTGGCGGGGCTGCGGTTTTCCGAGTCAAAATTCCAGCGTCCACCGACCGGCTCTTCGCCATTCATCAACAGGCCAGTCTTGCGACGCATTTCCCGGTAGAAATATTCCATCGTCAGGCTTTTGCGCCCGGCCGCCCAGCGCTCGAACTCGTCGTGGCTGGCAAGAAAGCGCCGATCAGGGCGGATATCGACCTCGATATTGAAGGTACTGGCGAAGCGCTCGATCTCTGACTTGACGCGCCATTCTCCAGCCTCGGTGACGCAAATCCTGGAAGGGGTCAGGTCGTTTAACGCCCGCTGCACCTCGCCGGAGAAGGAGCCCGCATTGTCGCGATCATCAATGCGCGTGTAGCGAACCCGGTATCCTTCGCCACGCAGTTCCTCGGCGAAGTGGCGCATGGCGGAAAAGATGAAGGCGATCTTCTTTTTGTGATGGCCGACATAGGTAGCCTCCGCCATTACCTCGCAAAGCAGGATCGTGTCGCGCGTCTTGTCGACCCCATCCAGCGAAGATAGGGAGAAAGATAATTGATCGCCGAGGATCAAGACCAGTTGAGACACCGACAATTTCCTTCAAACCCGACATAATCATCACCTGCGCAAGATCACGGGCTAGACGCCCACTCCCTCTTCAGGGTGGCATAGATGAATTCGTCCCCCCAGGCGCCGGCAAACCGGTCATTCTCGATCAAATGCGCTTCTTTCCGCAGGCCAAGGCGTTCAACAACGCCGATCGATCCGTGGTTCAGGGCATCCAGCCGCGCGAAAATCCGGTGATATCCGAGCGTCTCGAAGCCGAGGCTTATCATGGCCCGGACGGCTTCCGTCGCATATCCCTTACCTGAGAAATCAGGATTGAAGACATAACCGACTTCCGCCTGCAAAGCTGCCTTGCTCGCAATTTTAAGCAGGACTTCGCCGATCAACGTGTCATCGTCACTGCGCGTAACGGCAAGTCGCAACGTATCGCCGTCCTCTTCAAACAGAGCCTCGAGCAGCGCTGCGAATTGCGTTTTCACCGCATCATCCGAAGGCGGTGCGGCATAGAGGAAACGGTAGACGTCATCGCGCGTGTGGTAATCGGCGTATGAGGCGAGATCAGCGGCCTGGAATTTACGAAGGATCAGCCGGTCGGTCTTTATCGGTAGGTAGGTCTCAGGGTTCATTTATGCGCACTTTCAATAATGCGCGATATCTGGGGTCGCGGGCACCTGATCGCAAGAGAGACCTCCATCGAGATCGTTCAGAGTATCTGGTCCACCAATGCGCTAGTCGGAAAGGGTGGCCAGAAGCTCTCCGCCTCTGTTCAGCACGCTTGACCGAGGCGACACCGGTTCAGAACCGGTGGACGCAGGAGATGGTGTTATCAACCATGCACCGGGATAATCAGTCCGGATGTGCCGGGGATTGAGGCGAATTCCACTACCGGCTGCGAAGTGGAGCGCGCCCGCTGTTGCTTCCTTCGACAAAACCGCGCTTCGGATTTCATAGAGTTTTCTTTCGCCATCAAGGGCGAGCGTGACATCCTCAAGAGCGAAATCATCAATGCGGATAGCCTGGCCCGTGGGCGTTTCGAGAACCCACCTGTCGGAATCAACGAAACCGTCAGTATAGACATTGCCGGAGGAGGCACGCAGAAACGTGCCCTTCGGCAAGACAATGCCGTCGACGATATTCCCGTCGGCAAGGACACATCGGCTGAAAGCGGATACATCCCCGTCAGCCTTCAGGTCGAACTCCACCGGTTGTGCCGCATCGCAGCGCCAGCCACTTTGCAGGGTCACGCCGTTTCCCGTCACCCGCATCGTCTCCGGAACAAAGCCGACGGTCTCATAATTCCCGTTGGTTTTTATCGCGATATAGCGTGCGATCTCGACGGCATCGACATTCGCGACCCGCACGGGATGGGGGAAGACCGCGCGGTTGAAGGATTCCCTGGTGTCGGCCACGGCCAGTTCAAGTTTCGTGCCTTTGGGCATGTCGATCTGGCCAAGGCGCACCGGCTCCCCAAGCTCCGGGCGATAGCTAGACGCCATTTCCCTGTCATAGGCACGCATCTGGAGATAAAAATTAGCGAACTGCCAAAGTGTAAAAATCGCAATGGCGGTCGCCAGGCCATAGGGCAGCATCATCGGGCGCGCCCAGCGGCCTCCTGGGTATCGTGCAACCAACACCACTGTCCAGATACCCCAGACCAGTGTCGTGGCAAGAAGGAAGGCAAGCAAAAGCAGCGTTTCGACGGAGGGTAGTGCGACTGGGATCATGCGAACCAACGAAATGATGCGGATCGGTAGCGATCCTGACAGGCAAGATAGCTCTACCCGACGAATGGTGCATTGTTCAACGGCCTGATCTGCCGGCCGGCACGCCACTGATTTCGATCCGGCTGCCTCAGCCTGTCGCAAAACGTCCGGTCAGGACGATGGACGGGCAGCATATTGCTCGAACTCGACAAGGCTCGTCGGCCTCGCAAAAAGATAGCCCTGAAACAATCGGCAGCCGTAGGACAGCATCATCCGCAGCTCCGCCTCGGTCTCCACGCCTTCGGCCAGAACTTCCAGCGAAAGATCGTGCCCCATCTGGACGATATTTCGCGTGATTGTCGCCATACGCCCGCTTTCGGTCACTCCCGTCACGAAGCTGCGATCAATCTTGATCTGTTTGAGCGGCAATTGCCGCAGGTAGCTTAGTGAGGAGTAGCCAGTGCCGAAATCGTCGAGTGAAATCGTAAAGCCGGAACGATCAAGGAGCTTCATTTTCGCGATCGCTGCCTCTATGTCGAATAGGAAAACGCTCTCGGTCAGCTCCAGCTTTAGAAGCTGTGGCTTGATGCCCTGAGACGAGGCGGCATCAAGAAGCTGCCCGGAAAATCCCGCGTCGACGAAATGATCGGCAGTGATGTTGATCGACAAGGTGAGATTCTGGGTTGCGGGGTTCTCCTGCCATCTCGCGAGTGTCTTGCAGGCTTCGGCAATGACCCAAGCGCCGATTGTCGGCATGAAACCGGTTTGCTGCGCAAGCGCGATGAAATCGGCTGGCGGGATGTATCCCCGTTTCGGGTGGTTCCACCGCAACAGCGCCTCTGCGCCAAGCAGCGTACCGTCCGCGCGAACCTGCGCCTGATAGAAAAGTTCAAACTGGCCATTTGAAAGCGCGGAGCGAAGTTCCAGGGCTTTTTTCGTATGACTGCGAAACTGCGCCTGCATGGCGGCGACACCGCCACACAGCATCAACGCTGCGAAAACACTGTTGAACCAGGCGCTGATGCTGCGCACATCCTGCGGCATGGGAGTACTGAACGAAAACCGCGCGGCCGACGCGCAGAAATAAACAAAGGCCACGAGACTTGCCGCGATGACCAGAAACTGGGCGGCGGAACGCTGGCGTTGAAAATTCATGTAGCCGACGAAGATTATGACGAGCAGGTAGAGATGCGTCGTCCTCGGTACGGTATCGTCGGAGACATCGATAGCGACGGAGTACCAGCAGACGAACAGGATGCAGGCGCTCTGTGCCAGAATGAGTCCGAGGGAAAAGTGGCCCATCAGGCAAGTTAGCCAGCACGGCACGATCGCAACCCCCAGAATGAGGAGGCTGAGCGCAATGCCCCATCTTTCCGTGAGAATGAAAAACACGAACCAGCCAGTCGCCAGCGCCACGCCCATCCAGGCTGCAACTCGACACAGGAGAAGAAGATGCTGCGAATATTCCTCTCGGTCTTTTGTTTTCTGAAAAGGCATGCTGACCCTTGGCTTGGACTACGGGGCGAGCCCGCTCCTTGATGCAAAAGCCGAACGGAAGCTAGACGAGGTCGCCGAACTTCGCAGATTTCAAAAAACGGGGTTAAGCAAACAGGAATGAAATACACAAATTTTGCACGATCAAATCATGCACAATCAATCGCATATCCATTTTTCCCGCTTCGCCGGCCTCAGCGGCCTGCGCCAACCGAGGAGACACCTTCGCCGCATCGCGACGAAGGGCGAAGCGGCGCCGGATTGGGTTCGCATGCGCGTGTTTGCAGCGATCTAGACGCGCGCCATGAGGTAGTGTCCAACGCCCCAGACCTTACCGTCTTCGTGCCCGAAAAGACCTGCCGTCGCGAGGAAGAACAGTCTCCAACGCCGTTCCCACAAGCGCGCATCGTTGCCATAGACCCGCTGCAGGATCGGTCGGATACGGTCGATCTCCCGGTCGAAATTTCCAAGCCAGTCGAGGGCCGTCCGGCGATAATGTGATCCCGACCAGCGCCACTCCTGTTCCACGGTGAACTGCGCCGGGAAACGGTGAGGAAGATCGAAGGCAGGCATAATGCCGCCGGTGAAGAAATGCTGCGCGATCCAGTCTGCCCGGTTGCCATGGTCGAAACGATAGGATCGATCACGGTGATTGAAGACGTGAAGGAAAAACTTGCCCTCCGGCGTCAGCCACGAGCGAACGCGCTCGAACAATGCCTGCCAGTTCGACATGTGCTCGAACATTTCCACCGATACGACACGGTCGAAACGCTCGTCAGTGGTGAAATCATTCATATCGGCCGTCACCACCGAGAGGTTCGACAGCCCACGCTCATTTGCACGTTCGATTATATATTCGCGCTGCGAAGCCGAGTTCGAAACGGACGTAATCCGCGCATTGGGAAACCGGCCGGCCATATAAAGGGAGAGCGAACCCCAACCACAGCCGAGTTCGAGAATATTCATCCCGTCCTGCAATCGAGCATGGGAAACGGTCTCTTCCAGCGCCAATGTTTCAGCCTCATCCAGCGTTGTCTGAGCATTGGGATAAAAGCAGCAGGAATATTTTCTTTGCGCGCCAAGGACGATTGCAAAGAATTCAGCCGGCACCTCGTAGTGCTGCCTGTTCGCTTCGTCAGTGTGTGTGGCGACGGGAAATTTCGCCATATCAGACACAAAAGCGTTTTCTTCCGCCGCCGGAACGCCGGCAAGTCGCCGTTTGGTGCGCGCGCAGAGCATGTCGATGCCGGCAAGCGTCATACTGTCACTCAGCGGTGCGCGTTCGGCAGCGTTGATGGCGAATGCGAGCATGTTCATGGTGTGTCCTCATTCTTGCGTGGCCCCGGAAAGAAGGCGTTGACGCGGTTTTGCAGGGCGCGGAATTTCTCTCCGCGTGATTTCAGCATGTGTTCTTCGAGCGGGGGAATGCCGGAGACGTGGACGAGCAGCCAGTACATCATGGCTGGCGCCGCAAACGACAGCCATGACCACGGCTGCGCATGGATGGCCAACAACGGAAAGCCGCACCAGAAAAGCCACTCGAAAAAGTAGTTGGGATGGCGCGAATAACGCCACAGACCAGTCTCGCAGACGCCGGTTTTGGCCTCCGGGGTTTTTCTGAACTGTGAAAGCTGTGCATCGGAGGTCGCTTCTCCGACAAGCGCACCAGCCGCGATGATCAACGCTATCACATCGATAATGCTTGGAAATGGCAGAGGATTGCTGGCGGCAAGATAGACGGCGAGAACCAGCACAAAAGCGGCAACGGCCTGGATCTGGAGAAAAGCGAAAAGCCGCAGCGAGGCATTGCTGCCCCATTCTTCTATAAGCTTCGCGTAACGTGGATCTTCGCCACCTCCCCTCGTCCGCATGCCGATGTGTCCCGCGAGCCGCAGCGACCACACCAATACAAGAAAGAGAACCGCTCCCCGGCGCCAGCTATCTCCATCGGAAAACAAGACGGCAACCACGCCGCCGAGCCCGACACTCGCAGACCAGACGGTGTCGATCCAGCCACTCGATCCTGTGTAACGCTGCAACGCCCAGGCTGCCGCCATCAGAAGCGACATCAGCACGGCAAGGGCCACCACAACAGACATCATCACCATTCCGCTCACTGTATTCGAAGGACTTCAGACCAAGTTTCCAGTGGCAACTACGGGCGAGACGGCAAAAGAGTTTCAGGCGCCTGACAAAATTCTGAAAAATTTGCGCGCAGCTGAAACTTATCGATCCGCTCCTTCGTATCTGTCGCAGGCCGTAAAAATGAATTGTGAATGCAATAGCGAGGAACCATGTTCGATACCGAAGCCAAAAGAAAAGACAGCCGGCGAAACATCGCCGTGATCGGAACAGGCATTTCCGGTCTGTCTGCGGCCTGGCTTTTGTCGAAACGGCATGATGTCACGGTTTTCGAGGCTGCGGACCGCGTCGGCGGCCACAGCAACACCGTGACGTTCAAAACTGAAAAAGGTGTGGTGTCTGTCGATACGGGGTTCATCGTCTATAATGAGGTGACGTATCCCAATCTGACGGCACTTTTCAAAACGCTGGGAGTGACGACCGCAGCCTCCGACATGTCCTTTGCCGTTTCGCTGGATGATGGCGGTTTCGAATATTCCGGCGGCTCGGGCTTTGGCCTTTTGGCGCAGAAGAGAAATGCCGTCAGACCGCGCTTCTGGGCAATGCTTGCCGACCTCTTGCGCTTTTATCGCAATGCCCCGCGCGATCTGCCGATGATGGGCGATATGTCGCTCGATGAGTATCTTTCTCAAAACAACTATGGCGACGCCTTTCGCAACGATCATCTTTACCCGATGGCCGCAGCCATATGGTCTACCCCGGCCATGGAAGTCGGCCGTTACCCGGCAGCACATTTCGTGAAGTTCTGCAGCAATCACGGCCTGCTGTTGCTGCGCAACCGGCCCGTCTGGCGCACCGTTGTCGGCGGCAGCCAGGAATATGTGAAACGACTCACTGCGCCATTCGTCGATCGCATTCGGCTCTCGACACCCGTGACACGCATCCACCGCCTGGCGGACGGGGTCGAGATCGCCAACACTAATGGCGAATTCGAACGGTTCGACGATGTGGTGATTGCCACACACGCAGATCAGGCGCTGGAGATGCTGACGGACGCGACCCAAGCAGAACGGCGCATTCTCGGCGCGTTTGGCTATACGAAAAACAGGGCGGTACTGCACACGGACAGCAGTTTCATGCCCCGCAGGCGCACCGCCTGGTCAAGCTGGAACTATGTGGCCGATACACGCATTGAAACGGGGCAGCCGAGCATCACCTACTGGATGAACAAGCTTCAGCCTCTGGGCGAAATCCCTGACACCTTCGTAACGCTGAACCCGACGCGCGAACCGGAAAAGGGAAAAATCATCACCGAGGAAACCTACCACCATCCTGTTTTCGATGCCGGCACCGAGCAAATGAGGCAGGAACTGTGGGCGTTGCAGGGTTTGCGAAATACCTGGTTCTGCGGCGCCTATTTTGGCTCGGGTTTTCATGAAGACGGCATTCAGGCGGGGCTTGCCGTCGCCGAGGATCTGGGCGGCCTGTCGAGGCCCTGGAAGGTTACAGATGATAGCGGCCGGATCGTCCGTCTGAATTTGGCTTCGCGGAAAAGAACGATCAAACTCGTTGAGGCGATCCCATGACGCCTCATTTCTCCTCCGCCCTTTTTCCCGGACATGTCATGCATGCGCGCTTCAAGCCGAAAGCGCACCGGCTCGCCTATCGCATTTACTCGCTGCTTCTCGACCTTGATGAACTTGATGCGCTTGACGGTAAGCTGCGGCTGTTCTCCGTCGATCGTTTCAACCTGTTTTCCTTTCACCGCCGGGACCGCGGCGACGGAAGCAAGATGGAATTGCGCAACCAGATTGAGAACGCCATGAAGGCCGCAGGCATGACCGTCGATGGTGGTCCGATCCGTCTGCTCACCATGCCACGCCTCCTTGGCTGGGCCTTTAATCCACTCAGCGTGTTTTTCTGCCACGGCCGGAACGGGTCTCTCAAAGCCATTCTATGGGAAGTCGACAATACGTTCGGCGAGCGGCATTCCTACCTTATCCCGGTGGAGACCGAGGGTGCGGCCGAGATCGTCCAGCGCTGCGACAAGGCCTTCTATGTCTCGCCCTTCATGGACATGGATCTCCGCTATGTATTCCGTGTCATTCCACCCGGCGACAAGCTGAAGATCGTTATCGATACATTTGACGATGAGGGGCCAGTCCTGACTGCAAGGCATCTGGCGCGGCGTGTCGAGCTGACCGATGGCGCGCTGCTGAAGGCGTTTGTCACCATCCCCTTTCTTACCCTCAAGGTTGTTGCCGGCATCCATTGGGAAGCACTTAAAATATGGCTCAAGGGTGTGCGGTTGAGAAAACGACCGCGTCCACCGTCTGCCCCTGTCTCCTTCATTCACCCATCACCATCGCAAATCGAGGCCAAACTTCATGACCCCGTTTGACAATCTCAACGAACTATCGCTGGAAAACACGCAGATGCGGCAACGCACCGGTCCCGAAGGCTGGCTCATGGCCAAGCTCTTGAACAACGTCTCCAAAGGCAGACTGCGCGTCATGCTCCCCGGTGGCGGCGTGATTGAGAAATCCGGGGAACATGAGGGCACAGAGGCGACGCTCGTTCTCCATCGCTGGCGCGCGCTACGGCGGCTTATCCTCAATGGCGACATCGGTTTTGCCGAGGGTTACATCGAAGACGACTGGTCCACACCGGATCTGACGGCCCTGATCCGTTTTGCGGCACAGAACAACGACGCTTTCGGGGGATCGACGCGCGGTAGCCTGCCCATGCGCCTCATCAATCGCCTTGGCCACCGGCTGAACGCCAATACAAAGCGCGGCAGTCGCCGCAACATCGAGGCCCATTACGATCTCGGCAACGAATTCTACCGGCAATGGCTCGATTCCTCGATGCTCTATTCGTCGGCGATTTTCGACGATACGACGCCGACGCTTGAGGCGGCCCAACTCAAAAAACTCAACCGCATCGTCGACAAGCTGCAATTGAACGGCGGTGAGAGCGTATTGGAGATTGGCTGCGGCTGGGGGGCGCTTGCAATTCACCTCGCGACCCAGGCGGATGCCAACGTTACTGGCCTCACCCTTTCGCCCTCGCAGTTGAATTGGGCAAAGGCGGCAGCGGAGAAAACCGACAAGGCTGAGCATATCGATCTCAGGCTCGAGGACTACCGCGATGTCGAAGGCAAGTTCGACCGCATCGTTTCCGTCGAGATGTTCGAAGCGGTCGGAGAGGCCTATTGGCCGAGCTATTTCGAAACACTGAAGCGCTGCCTGAAACCCGGCGGGCGCGCGGTGCTGCAAATCATCTCAATTGAACCTGCCCGGTTCGACAATTACCGGCGAAACGCGGACTTCATCCAGAAATACATCTTTCCGGGCGGCTTCCTACCATCTGACGAAGCCCTTGAAAGAGCAATCGGCAGGGCGGGTCTGAGCCTCACCGATACCGAGCTTTTCGGCCAGTCCTATGCCCGCACGCTGGCGGAATGGCGGCAGCGTTTCCATGCGCGCTGGCAGACAATCTCGCTGCTGGGTTTCGATGACCGCTTCAGGCGGCTCTGGGATTATTACCTTTGCTACTGCGAAGCCGGCTTTACCGAGGGAACCATCAATGTTGGCTTCTACACGATCGAGCACAAATAAGAGGCGGGGCAACAACTGCGGAGAAAGACGATGAAAATCAATCCCTTGATAATCGCATCCGTCCTGGGTCCGATGCTTGCGGCCTCTGGTGCCGGAGCAGCCGACATCGACGGAAACTGGGCGCGCGGCGACGGCAACGCGAAAGTGCTGATCGCGCCCTGCGGTGACAATATTTGCGCCACCAATACCTGGATCAAGCCGGGCACGCCCCAGGAAAAGACCGGTGACCGGCTGATCATGACCATAAAGCCAGATGAAACAGGCGTCTATTCGGGCACCGCCTTCGATCCGCAACGCGACAAATCCTACAAGATCACCGTGACGGTTGATGGCAACAGCATGACCACCAAGGGCTGCATCGTCGCTGGTCTCCTGTGCAAGGGCATTACCTGGGCCCGCATCAACTAGACTCTGGAAAGGACAAACCGATGAAGACCTATATCTCAGCCTACTTCTTCACCCTCATCGCCTTTCTGGTGATCGACTTCATCTGGCTAAGCACCATGGCGTCGCGACTTTATCGCCCGGCGATCGGCGATCTTCTGGCTGAGAACTTCCGGCTGGCCCCGGCGATCATCTTTTATCTCATCTACGCGGCAGGACTGACCTTTCTTGCTGTTCGTCCGGCCCTCATATCAGGCCAGTGGACGACCGCGTTGGTTTATGGTGCAGCCGTCGGCTTCATGGCCTATGCCACATATGATCTCACCAATCAGGCAACGTTGAAAAGCTGGTCCACGACGTTGACCATCGCTGATCTTCTGTGGGGCACCTTCGTGTCCGCAGCCGCTGCCATCATCGGTTACCTGGTCACCGTACGGCTGGTCGGTCCACTGCAAAATCCGGCAGGTGTGTTATGACAGCGACCATCCCTGCCGCCTGCTTCCACCCGGCCAATTTTTGGCCGGGAAGACGTGAACTTCATTTCGCGCATGCCTTGCCTTCCCACAAAGGACAACCCTATATAGGAGGCGCAAAAAGGGATGTTCGAATGCAGGGTACAGAGATAGCAACGCTCATAAACCGCGTCGGCATGGGCGATCGCTCGGCATTCGTTTCCCTCTATCAAGCCACCAGCCCGAAGCTTTATGCGATCTGCCTGAAAATCCTGCGTGACAGGACCGAAGCCGAAGAAGCGCTTCAGGAAGTCTATATCAAGATCTGGCAACGTGCCCTCACATTTGCAGCAAGCGCCGGCACACCGTCGACGTGGCTCGCCGCAATCGCCCGAAACCATGCGATCGATACGATCAGGGCCCGCAAACCCGTGGGCGACGACATTGACGAAGCCTATGACCTTGCCGATGACAGCATCCGCAATCCGGAGCAGCAGGTCGTTCTGGCCGATGAGGGTCGCAGAATCGACAATTGCATGCAGGAACTTGAAACCGTTCATGCGCAGGCGGTGCGTCGTGCCTATATCGAAGGGCTGAGCTATATCGAACTCGCCAAAGAATTGCGGGTGCCACTCAACACGGTCAGAACCTGGCTGCGGCGAAGCCTTCTCAAACTCAGAGAGTGCATGCAGCGATGACAACGAGCGAAAACAGCGAGGGCATGCATTCGCGCGACGAAATCCTCGCTGGCGAATATGTGCTCGGCGTGCTGCCGTTTGAAAAGCGTCGTGAGGTCGAGCGGCGCATGCAGGACGACAGGGTCTTCGCGCAGCTGGTCCACCGTTGGGAAAGCGAATTATCAGACTTCAACGTGGATTACGAAGAACAGGCGCCGAGTGCGGCCATTCTCGCCCGCATTGAGGAACGCCTGTTCGGCAGCAAGACCAGCAACGCCAATGGCAGCCTGTGGAGTTCCGCATCCTTCTGGCGATGGATATCGGTCGTCACGAGCGCGACTGCCGTTGCGGCAATCGTTTACGCCGCATTTCCCGAAAAATGGCAGGGCACAGCTCCGCTGGTAGCCGAACTTTCGACAACGGACAGTCAGGTCAACCTGCTTGCATCCTATGATGCAGAGACCGGCAGGATGCACATTATACCGGTTGCGACCGGTAAGGCCGATGAGAAATCACTGGAACTGTGGCTCGTGATGGATGGCGGCAAGACCCGTTCGCTCGGTGTCTTCCAGCCCGGAACGAATGGCGATCTCATTATCCCGGCGGATATGCGTAACAACATTTCGGAAGGCACGACCTTCGCGATCAGCGTGGAACCCTTCGGTGGATCACCAACTGGTCAGGCGACCGGCCCTGTTATCGCGATCGGCACCGCACGAAGGCAGCTTTAAGGCGTCACGCCTTCATGCGCTTTTGCCAACTGCTGAAACATGATTTCAGTCTGCGCACCGTTTAGTGGTTGCGCAATCGTCGAGCATTGCCAGCGCGTTCTTTATTGCGGCACCGGAGGCGGTATTGTCGAAAACGCACCAGGATTCGGCGGAAAGGCTTTTTCTAAACGAGAGGATTTCGGCGGCGCTGTATTCGGAATAATAAATCCGGGGAGCGCCGTGCAGCCGGACATATTTGGGCGGCTCGGAGAAATCACTGGCCGGCCAGACCGGTGCAGGATCGGCCAGCACACGATCAATGGCATAGCGTTGCAAAACCTCTTGCGCTGAATGCGTAGCCCAACTTGTGTGACGCGGTTCGAGTACGAGCATGCCGGGAAAGGTCTGACGCATAGTATCAAACGCGGCCTCCGCGTCGGAGACATCAAATGCGAGATTGGGTGGCAACTGGCACAATAAGGGTCCAAGCTTGCCATCCAGCGCCGCAAGTTCTCCAACAAATGCCTTGAAGACTTGTCCGATTTCCCGCAACCGGCGCTCATGCGTAATCTCGCGCGGCAGCTTCACGGCGAAGCGGAAATTATCGGGCACCGAGTTTGTCCAACGCTCGAACGTCGTCGGCCGGTGGTGCCGATAAAAGGTGGAGTTGATCTCGACGCCGTTGAATACGGCAGCATATCGGCTAAGCCCACTTCCCGTTTCGGGAAAACGGTGCGCCACGGTCTTGGGGATCGACCATCCAGCTGTTGCAATGACCGGCACTTTCACCTGCCCCGAGGCTATCAAAGAGAAGGCCGGCACATGCCGACCTTCCCTGTTTCCAACACTTAGCGTCTGTAACGCAGACGTTCCTGTTCGATTTCAGTGGGCTCATAAGGATCGAGCGTGTCGTCAAACCGTGACCAACCGTCTTCGGCATAGGCCGCGCGCCGCTTGTCCGGATCAACCCAGTTGGATTGGCGCAGGACTTCTTCGGCGTCCGTGTAAAGGCTGTCCTCGACCTTCGCGGTCACGAGCGTACCACCCCGGCGAACGCCTTCTGCGTAAACATGGGCGTGGTCTTCGGAAACGCCTGCGTCCGTCAGCGCGCCGATAAGGCCGCCGGCGGCACCGCCTGCAACGGCACCGGCAACAGCGCCTGCCGCCGTCGCGGCAAGCCAGCCTGCCGCAACCACCGGTCCGACGCCGGGAATTGCCATGATGCCAAGGCCTGTCAACAGGCCACCGACACCACCGACGGCAGCGCCGATGCCGGCACCCGTGCCTGCGCCTTCAGCAGCTTTTGTGTCATTGCCATGGCGTTCGTCTGCATTGTTGGAAACAATGCTGATATCTTTAGATGGCACGCCACGCTGTTCCAGCGCAGTAACGGCGGCGCTGGCATCGGAGTAGTCGTCGAAAAGTCCGGTAACGGTCTTCATAGGATTCTCCCAAAGATTGAATTAGTTGGCGACAATATTGCCCTGATAGTCGAGCGCCACGTTTACAGACTTGCCGTCCTTCGAGGCCTTGGCCTGCCACACGCCCTTGTCGTCGAGCGTAAGACCGGTCACTTCGGCATATCCGGCGTCCATAAGGCGTTTATTCGCCTGTTCCTCGGTAAAGCTGTTTGCGCCTTCCACAGGCGCAGTCGCATTCTTGGTGTCTGGCGTAGCGACGGCAGGCTTGCTGCCATCGGTGGCTGGAGCGGTGGACGTCTGAGCGAAGGCGCCAAGGGTCGACGCGCCGAGAAGCGCGGCGGCTAAAAGAAGCTTTTTCATGATTTTTCCTCGTTGTAGCCTTCAGTGCAGGCTCGACAGGGAAACAACATGTCGGGCCTCATGGTTCCGCCAATCTGAAAATAGAATTTGCAGGCCTTGCCGTTCCATCATCGTCGAAACGCCACAGAACTATCTCTGCCGGATGAGTAACGTCCGCCTATTCAACCGGTTACTGGCATCGCTGTGATGCCACCGCGGACCGGAATGTGAATTCTTTTCCGGGAGCAGGAACATCGTCTCCACTCAGGGGTTGTCCAAGTACATCATTCAAAGTTGATCGGATTCCCACATGCCTGCGGAAACTACATTGCATGACCTGTTCCTCGATACGCTCAAGGACATCTGTCTCGCCGAACAACAAGTGCTGAAGGCTCTGCCAAAGACCGTGCGGGGACCCTTCCAAGCTCAGGCCGCCTTTTAGGGCGGCTTTTTCATTTCCGGGTCGAATAGGCCCCTTCAAATTTCAGGAGCCACACCATGGCCAAGACCACCTCCACATCACCAAGCGACAAGACCGAAACCGTAACGATCCATGACCAGAAGCTGGAGCGCGGTGCTGGCGGCGAGCTGCATCAGACGGCGGAAAACGACGCGCCGTTGCTGACGACCGCTCAAGGGGGGCCGGTCGCGGACGACCAGAATTCTCTAAGGGTCGGGCCGCGCGGTCCGCTCGTCGTTGATGATTTCCATTTCCGCGAAAAGATCTTCCATTTCGACCATGAGCGCATTCCCGAGCGCGTCGTGCATGCTCGCGGTTACGGCGCGCATGGCTTCTTCGAGACCTACGAGTCCTTCTCCGCATACACAAAGGCGGATTTCCTGCAGCGCGCCGGCGAAAAGACACCAGCCTTCGTCCGTTTCTCGACGGTTGCGGGCAACAAGGGCTCAGCCGACCTTGCGCGCGACGTGCGCGGTTTCGCAGTGAAGCTCTATACACAGGAAGGCAACTGGGATCTCGTCGGCAATAATATTCCTGTCTTCTTCATTCAGGACGCCATCAAGTTTCCCGACCTGATCCACGCCGCCAAGCAGGAACCTGACCGGGCTTTCCCGCAGGCGCAGACGGCCCATGACAATTTCTGGGACTTCATCAGCCTGACGCCGGAAAGCATGCACATGGTCATGTGGGCCATGTCGGATCGTACGATACCGCGGTCTTTCCGCTTCATGGAGGGTTTCGGCGTTCATACCTTCCGTCTTGTGAACGCAAAGGATCAATCGACCTTCGTCAAGTTCCACTGGAAGCCGAAGCTCGGGCTTCAATCGGTCGCCTGGAACGAGGCGGTCAAGATCAATGGCGCCGATCCCGATTTCCATCGCCGCGATCTGTGGCAAGCGATCCAGTCCGGCAATTTCCCGGAATGGGAATTGCAGGTGCAGCTCTTCGATCAGGAGTTTGCCGACAGCTTCGATTTCGACGTGCTCGATCCGACAAAGATCATCCCCGAGGAAATCCTGAAGCCGCAGCCGGTCGGACGACTGGTGCTCGACCGTATGCCTGACAACTTCTTTGCCGAGACCGAGCAGGTTGCGTTCATGACGCAGAACGTGCCGCCGGGTATCGACTTCAGCAATGATCCGCTGTTGCAGGGTCGCAACTTTTCCTATCTCGACACCCAGCTGAAACGCCTTGGCGGGCCAAACTTCACCCACCTGCCGATCAATGCACCGAAGTGTCCCTTCGCGCATTTCCAGCAGGATGGCCACATGGCCATGCGCAATCCTGTTGGCAGGGTGAATTACCAGCCGAACTCGTTCGGTGAAGGCCCGAGAGAGTCGCCGAGCCGGGGGTATCGTCATTTTCCGGCAGAAGAACAGGGGATGAAGGCGCGGCTGCGCCCCGAGAGCTTTGCCGACCACTACAGCCAGGCACGGCAATTCTACATCAGCCAGACCCCGCCAGAACAGCGTCACATCGCGGCAGCCCTGACATTTGAACTGAGCAAGGTGGAAACAGCCGTGATCCGCGAACGCATGGTGTCGCATCTCATGAACATCGACGAGACGCTGGCAAACACCGTCGCGCAGAAGCTAGGTTTCAAGTCCATGCCGAAGCCGGCGGATGCCGCCATGCCGACACGTCAGGATCTGGAACCCTCGCCGGCGCTCAGCATCGTCGAGCGTGGTCCGAAACGCTTCGAAGGCCGCAAGCTTGGTATACTCGTCACCGACGGTGTCGATGCCAAATTGCTGAACGGCCTGATGTCTGCGATTACCAAGGAAAAAGCCGTCTGCGAATTGATAGCCCCGAAGGTCGGTGGCGTCACCGCCTCAGACGGGAGCTGGTTTGCGGCCCATCACATGATCGACGGCGGGCCATCGGTTCTCTTCGATGCAGTTGCACTGTTGACTTCTGTCGAGGGGATAGACGATCTGGTCAACGAGGCGACGGCGCGTGACTTCGTGGCCGATGCTTTCCAGCACTGCAAGTTCATAGGTTACGACCAGTCGGCGCTGCCATTGCTGGAAAAGGCCGGTATCGCAGGCGATCTTGACGAGGGCACGATTATCCTCCCAGGTGAGGAAGGCCTCGTTGGCTTCGTGTCGAACCTTGGCAAGCTGCGTGTCTGGGGACGGGAACCTTCCGTAAAACTCGGCAAGGCGTCACCGCCGGTAAAATGAAATCACAGGCGGGCGCGGCTACAATGCCGCGCCTTGATGACGCACGATCGCCCGCCCGAGGGCGTGAAAGCGTTTCAGCGTGAACAACATCAAGATGGCTCATAAAGGATGTACTGAATGAAGATTCGCGCCGGGTTCGATATTGCTTATGAATGCGAGAATGAGACGGCAATGCTGCTTGTTCTCAATCTCCACCCCAGCCGGCGCGCAGATCTGCTCACCGAACAGGTGCTGACCTTCGATAGGCCGATCGAGGCCTGGGGTTATATGGATATCTTCGGGAACGCCTGCAGCCGCATAACCGCACCGCCAGGTGTGACGACGATCTCGACGCGGTTCGACATATATGACGGCGGCCTGCCAGATCCGGTTCCTGAAAACGCTTTCCAGCACGATATCAAGGATTTACCAGACGATGTTCTAGTATTCCTGCTGGGCAGCCGTTACTGCGATACCGACCGCCTGGCAGACTTCGCTTGGAAAAACTTCTCGGCAACACCGCTCGGCTGGCCCCGTGTGCAGGCGATCCTCGATTTTGTGCATTCCCATATTGTCTTCAACTACGAGAAAGCCGATCCGCTCAGGACCGCATATGGCGGCTTCATCGACCGGACCGGGGTTTGCCGCGATTTCGCACATCTTGCGATCACACTCTGCCGTTGCATGAATATCCCCGCTCGCTATTGCACCGGCTATCTCGGTGATATCGGCGTGCCGAAAGACCCCAATCCGATGGATTTCAGCGCCTGGTTCGAAGTCTATCTCAGCGGCCGCTGGTATACGGTCGATGCCCGTCACAACAGGCCCCGCATCGGACGCATCTTGATGGCGACAGGACGAGATGCGACGGACGTCGCCCTGTCCACCGCCTTCGGTCCGGCTATCCTGAAGCGGTTCGAAGTCATTACGGAAGAACTGGCCGGATAGCGACGGGTAGCGTCAAGATGCTCAGGTCTCGCTCGACCTAAACAGAGGCGACCTGAATGACCTCGGGAGCGGAACCATATGTTGCCTTGTTCTGACGGTGAAAGGCGATGAATTCCTCGGCCGGAAGCGGCTTGGAAAACAACCAGCCCTGACCAAAATCCACACCATGTTCCCGCAGATAGGCCGCCTGCTCCGGCCTCTCGATACCTTCCGCAACCGAAAACAGTCCAAGCTCACGCGCCATCTCGATAATATGGAGCGTCACGGTGCTGGTTGCCGTGTTCCTGCCGATCGTATCAACGAAGGACTTGTCGATTTTCAGGGCGTCCAACGGCAGTCCCTGCAAATACTGAAGGCTGGAATAGCCGGTTCCGAAATCGTCAATTGCCACGGAATGCCCGGCCTTGCGAGCTCTGTCCAGCGTCACGCGCGCCGCGTCAATGTCGATGAAACCGCGCTCGGTCGCTTCAAGCCATATCTGCTCCTTGCGTATATCCGCGCGGACAAGGCGTTGATCGATGAAGTCTAGTATCCGGCCCGATTTTACATCTTCGGCGCAGAGATTGATGGCGATATGTGCGCTGCGATCCCCAACGAGCATGGTACCAAGATCTGCAATAATGGCTTCAACGACCTGATCGGTGATGGGCTGTATCAGCCCTGTTTCTTCCGCCAGCGGAATGAAGAGGTCTGGCCTCACCAGCGTGCCATCAGGCCGCCGCCAGCGGACAAGCGCTTCGGCGCCCACGCATATATTGGTCTTGAGTGCGATGATCGGTTGATAGTGGACGATGAATTCACGGTTCTGGACTGCGATTTCCAGTTCCGTTTCCGGCGACAACCGCTTGCGCGACATCCAGATGACGATGCCGACGATAAAAAGCGCAATGAATGCGCCGATGGGCAAAAGGATAGTCAACTCCCGTACCAGCCTTGTTCGCAACGCCGCCCTTGGCTCGAGAACCACCGCGGTCAGCGCGTTCTCCTTTACCACCGAATAAAGCCATGCGTCCGTCGTGCCCTGCCCCTCTTTTGTCGGCAACGTGGCCAGAACCCCTGTATCGGGAAGGTTCTGCGTGCTGATGACCGCAGCTTTATCGTTGAGGATCGCGAGAGACATCCCGTCCCGCAGCACAATATCAGCAAATCTGGAAGGTGCGACGAGTGCGTTGTGGTGGCCGAGATGCAGGCTCGTCATCTGGTCGCCGTGGCTGATGCCAGGCTGGATACGCAACGTCACTTCAAGGCCGTCCGGTGTGACGTAGTCGACGTGGGATTTGGCTACGTCGCCAGCGGCGCGGCCCCAGGAGGTGCATTTGATGAAGCCGTTTTCGAAATAGCCAATCTCCTCGATTGAGGGGACGTTGATCGTCACCATCCGCATTTGTGCAATATGCTGATCCGAACATGCGGGAGGGTGCGCGGTTTCAATTGCTTCCAATGCCCCTTGCGCTTGCCTGAATGTATTTCCGGCACGAACAAGCGATCTTTCGGCGACGAGGTCGAGAATGAAGAGTTCTTTTTGAATGGCGATACGCCAGGACGTCCAGGCCATGGCGGCAATGGGCAGCGCGGCGCCAACTATGGCCAGAAATATCCCCGCGGCTATCACACGCCAACGTCGTGACTGCATCATCACTCTCCAAAAGGTAGTCGAGACATCAGTGTCGCAATCTCCTTAATTTTTGCTGTGTGCGGAACGGTGAAAACCGGGTGATGCAAATTATGATTTCTGCCGTCAACGCAATCTGAAAATCACCGTGACGGCAGGAACGCTGGGCCGATAATCCAGTCACCCCGAGAGGGCATCACGCCCCTGTTGAAGTTCAGTCCCGGTGCGATTACGATGCGAAAACAAAGCGTTCCAGTTTGCCGAGCGTCTGCTGACCCAGTTCGATAGCCCCAAAACCCTTCGCGTCCTGGAACTCGGCTTCCGTGCTGAACACAATGCCGAGCACGACCTTCGTCGCGCCGTCCTGATCCTCGAACGAAGCCCAGGCGTCGGCATGTTTCGGCCCATTTTCGCCCCAGAGCAGCGTGTAGCCGATCCTCTCTTCAGGCCTGACCTCGATATATCGATGATGGTTCGGGAAGACAGTGCCGTCAGGTCCGATCATGTCGAACACCCACTCGCCGCCGGTTCGCAGATCGATCCTCTTCGTGCGACACGAAAACCCTTCCGGTCCCCACCATTGCGGCAGCGTCTCGGAATTCATCCAGGCCTTCCAGACGATGTTGCGCGGCGCCCTTATCGTTCGCTCCAGCACCATTGTTCGTCTGGCGACCTCGGCCAGATTGTTAAGACCGGCACCGAAGCCCTGCCGGTAACCCGCCTGCATATCCACAGCCAATGAGGAAAGCTGCACGGTTACGACAACGCGACTGCCCTGCTCCGTCGCCGAAAAATCAGCGGTCACCAGCGCCGCAGACTGCGTCATGTCACCGGACGACACCACCTCGTAATTGACGCTGCGCAAGGCTGGCTGCAATTCCAGCCACCCGCATTCGCAGCGAATATCAGGCTGCCCATCGACCTTGCAGAGCGAAACTTCGCGTCCGCCAACTCTGGTATCGGCTTCCAGACACTCCACGGTCACGGCGGGCGTGGGCGCTGCCCAGACAGCCCGCGCGGCAGGCGACATCCACACTTGCCAGAGGACCGACAATGGAACAGAGACCACCCTTTCGAAGCTCAGTGTTGCAAAGCGGCCATCGCCAAGATGGGGTTCAGCACGGGTGCCGTCCTGATTGCGTTTCGACATCATTCCGTGCGCTCCTTCGCAGCCTGCATTGCAAATGCTTCCAACCGGTCGAGCCGGCTCTCCCAAATGGCCCGCTGTTCATCAAGCCATGTCCGCACCGGCTCCAGAGCCTCGGGCACGATAGCGCAGGTGCGCACCCGCCCATCCTTGGAGGTGCGGATAAGCCCCGCCTCCTCCAGTACCGACAGATGCCGCATCACTGTCGGCAGGCGCAGCCCCGTGGGAGCGGACAATTCCATGACGCGGGCAGGCCCTTGCGCGAGCTTCGTTAGAATAGACCGGCGTGTCGGATCGGCCAGAGCCTGAAAGATCAGCGATAGTTCGGACGAATGCTTAGTCATAATGCTAACTATCATGCAGCACGGCTCTAACGCAAGGGAAACTTCGTCGATTAGCTAAGTGTTTGACTGTGAGCATTTGTTGGCCGCCGCGCAAAAAAAAGCCGGAGCATTGCCCCGACGTTTCATTTTTTAAGCCACCAGACCCTTGGTCAGTTCCAGCGCCTGCCGCTCGAACAGCCGGCGATAGATGCCGTCATTCAGACGGATCAGCGCCTGGTGGTCGCCCTCTTCGACAATCTTGCCCTTGTCGAACACCAGCAGACGGTCAAGCGCCCGCACGGTGGAAAGCCGGTGCGCAATGACCAGCGTGGTGCGGCCATCCATCAGACGTTCCATGGCCTCCTGGATCTGCACTTCGCTTTCGCTGTCGAGGCTCGATGTCGCCTCGTCCAGAATCAGCACCGGTGCATCCGCGAGGAAGGCACGGGCAATGGCGACACGCTGCCGCTCCCCGCCAGACAATTTAACGCCGCGCTCACCCACCATCGTCTCATAGCCCTTGGGAAGGGACATGATGAAGTTATGGGCGCTTGCCTGCCTCGCCGCCTGCTCGATCTCACGCCGTGAGGCGCTCGGCCGGCCATAGGCGATGTTTTCCGCCAGCGTGCGGTGGAACAGGATGGGTTCCTGCTGCACGATGGCGATCTGGCTGCGCAGGTTTGCCTGCCTGGCCTTGGCGATGTCCTGGCCGTCAATGCGGATCGAGCCGGAATTCACATCGTAAAGCCGCTGGATAAGCTTGACGAATGTCGTCTTTCCCGACCCCGAATGCCCGACCAGCCCCACACGCTCACCCGACCTGATGGTGACTGAAAAGTCCTCATAGAGCGGGCTGGGATGCGCGCCGTATTGAAAAGTGACGTTGTCAAAAACGATTTCGCCCTTCTCTATCCTGATCGGCCTGGCATCCGGCCTGTCTTCGACACCCAAAGGCATCTTGTCGAGCAACACCAACTCTTCCATGTCGTTGACGGCACGTTGCAGATTACGGATGTGTTGACCGACATCACGCAGATAGCCCTGCAGGACGAAGAACATCGCCAGCACGAAGGTGATGTCGCCCGGCGTCGCCAGCCCCTGCTGCCACATGACAAGGCCTGTTCCCAGAATACCGGCCTGCATGGATACCATCATGAAGCCCTGGATCGTGCCGTTCAGCGTGCCGCGTTTCCATGTCCTTCGCGTACGGTTGTCCCATTTGGCCAGCACATGGCGCAACCGCGCCTCTTCGCGAGTCTCGGCGCCAAAAGCCTTGACCACCGAATTGCAGCTGACGGCATCTGCCAGCGCGCCACCAAGCTTGGTATCCCAGGCGTTTGCAAGTCTTGCGGCCGGCGATACGAAGCCCATGGAGAGCAACACGGTGACGCCGACATAGATCAGCGACCCCGTGCCCACGATCAAGCCCATGATCGGCCAGTAACTACCCAGCACGACGGTGGCGCCCACCAGCATGACGATGGAGGGCAACAGGGCGATAAGAAGCACGTCATTGAGTGAATCAAGCGCCCACATGCCACGCGTGATCTTGCGAACCGTGGAACCGGCAAAGCTGTTGGCGTGCCAGTCGGTTGAGAACCGCTGCACCCGGTAGAAACCGTTATTCGCCACATCCGCCATGGTTTTCAGCGTCAGCCTGATGATGCCGTTAAACACGAACCAGCGCAGGACTACGCTCGTCAAGCCCAGCGCCACGACGACGACAAAGGCGCGCAGCGCCCGGTCAGCCCCGTTGCCCCCGGCAATGGCATCGACGATCTGGCCGGAGAAAACGGGCACCATGACTTCGGCCAGCGTGCTGGCAATCACCAGCACAACAATAAAGCCCACCAATGCCCGCCGGTGGGTCCAATGGTGGAAAACAAAGCCGAGCACATGGCGATAGGCATCGGCGCGGAAATCGAGCTTCTTGCGAGACATTTTAACCAGCACGGCGCCATGCGTTCGGCAACCGGTCCTCAAAAACGGAAGTTGGATGGCACAGCCCGGGCGGAAAACAAAATGATACCGTCAGATCAATCGGGCTATGAAGGAAAACAAAACCGCATGTGGGGCGCGCTCGGGGCGGGCCACGAATGGAAATGACCTAGTGTCGGTTCATTCCACGCGGGAGGAACTTGATGAATGATGATGTCATGCAACGCCTCCCTATGTTCGATCTGACGCGGTGAGAAATTTGTACCTGAGCTGTTCGCCGTTGCCAACCGGGTAATTGCAACCTTATGGCAAGTGATGCGAAAACGACACATCAGCTGGTGTGACGGCAACGAACGTGGCCGATGCCGATGAAAGCTTCGGCCACGGTTTTTGCGTGGTGGCGCTTCCCGCCGCACCCAGGCTCCGGTGCGCGGCGAGAACATATCTGGTCAATCCATCTGGACGTTTGCGTTCTTGACGACCGGTTCCCACTTGGCGATTTCGGCTGCAACGTGGCTTTTCAGCTCATCGGGCGAAGAACCGACGATCTTGGCGCTGAATTCGGCCATGCGGGCCGCCACACCAGGATCGGCAAGCGCTTTCTTGGCCGCCGCATTCAGTGTGTCCACCACATCGGCCGGTGTGCCGGCAGGCGCAAACAGCGCGTTCCACGTGTAGGTTTCATAACCGGGTACGGTTTCGGCAATGGTCGGCAGATCCGGGAATGATGACGCCCGCTCGGCAGTCGTTACGCCAAGCGCCCGCAATGTGCCGGATTTGATGTGGCCGGACGACGACGGCAGATTGTCGAACATGATCGAAATCTGGTTGCCGAGAAGATCGTTGAGCGCGGGGCCGGCACCTTTATAGGGAACGTGCTGCATGCTCACACCGGTCATGCTCTTGAACAATTCCCCTGAAAGATGCAGCGGCGTGCCATTGCCGGACGAGGCATAGGCATATTTGTCGGGTTCGGCTTTCAGAAGCGCGATCAATTCCGCGACGCTGTTGACGTTCAGCTTCGGATTGACAACAAGCACATTGGGAACCACGACCAGAAGCGAGACCGGGGCAAAATCCTTTTGCGGATCGTAAGGCTTTGTCTTGAGAATGAGCGGGTTCAAGGCATGGGTCGCAACGGTGCCCATGAGGATCGTGTAACCGTCAGGCTCTGCGCGTGCGACACGGTCGGCACCGAGATTACCGCCTGCACCGGCAACATTTTCAACGACGATCTGGTGACCAAGCTCATCACCCATTTTCTGTGCGATGACACGCGCAACCACGTCGGTTGAGCCACCTGCCGCGAAGGGAACGACCAGCGTAATCGTTCGATCAGGAAAACCCTGCGCGCTCGCCGTCAGTCCCATCATGCAAAACGAAGCAGCCGTAGCCGCAAGTTTCAACACCATACGCCGTTTCAAAGACCGGTAATTCATGAACCCTCCTGTAGAATGGCCTCCCCGCCATCAGCGCATAGTAGCTCAAATGGACCTGAGAGCAAGCAACCGGCATCGCAAACCATGCTGGAAGGCCATGCGACACGCCTGCCCTGCAACGCTTGGCGGAACCGCGCGTTATAGCGGGCACAAAGCATTGAAATACCGGGGGCAACATGGACGACAGCGTAAACATTCCCAAGATCAACCGGCTCGTGTTGCAAAACCTTATAGCTGGCCTCAGCGACGGATTGATCCTGCTCGAAAACGACGGAACGATTGCCTGGGCCAACAAGGCCGCCCTTCAGATGCACCGTATAGAAGCGATGCCTGAGCTTGGGGAGGATGCCGCTGCCTATCGGCGAAATTTCACGCTTCGATACCGCAACAACCACCTGCTCGACGAGGGGCAATATCCGCTTGAACGGCTTCTGGCGGGCGAGACCTTCGAAGATGTGACGGTAGAGATATCGCCAAGTGGCGATGAAGCGGAATGCTGGGTCCACACGGTGCGCGGGCTCGTTCTTGAAGATGCTGGCGCAAAACCGGATGTTCTGGTCTTGATCATCCGGGACGAAACGCCGCGTTTTGAGGCGGAGGCGCGCTTCGAGAGCGCCTTCAATGCAAATCCGGCGCCGGGACTGATATGCCGGCTGGAGGACAAGCGTTTCATCCGCGTCAATCAGGGTTTCCTTGAGATGACCGGGTTCAGCCGTGAAGAGATCATCGGCATCAGTGTCGAGGAACTCGGACTGTTTTCCGAGTGCGACACAGGCGAGGACGCCCTGAAAAAGCTGGAGGATGGCCGGCTCATCCGTCAGCGCGAGGCGCTCATTCCCATCCCCGGAGGCGACAGGCTGGTCATCGTGGCCGGCGAAACGATCGCCGTTGCCGAAGAACCCTGCATGCTGTTCACCTTCGCCGATCTGGACGGCCGCCGCAAAGCCCAGAACGCTCTGCGACAGAGCGAGGAGCGCTTCTTCAAATCCTTTCGCCTGTCGCCTGTCCCGGCAGCAATTTCGAGGCTGGACGACTTCGTTCTGATGGAAGTCAATGACGCGTTTCTGGTGCTGTGCGGACGCAACGAGGCCGAAGTCGTGGGCAAGACGGCCAGCGAATTGCGGCTGTGGGAGGACGCGGGTGCGCGCCGCGATCTCGAAAAGCGGCTGAAGGACAACATCCCCATCCGCGATGAGAACATGCGCATGAATCTTTCCGGTGGCGGTTTGGCCGAATGCATCGTTTCCGCCGAACGCGCCGAGATCAACGATCAGCTCTGTGTCATCTGGGCGATACAGGACGTGACTGAGCGGCGCAGAACCGAGAACGAACTGATTGAAGCGATCGAAAGCGTCATGACCGATACATCCTGGTTCAGCCGGACGGTTGTCGAGCGGCTGGCAGGGCTGCGGCAGAACTCTCGCGGCACAACCTCTTCCGCCTCCCTCAAGGATCTCACCGAGCGCGAGGAGCAAATCCTGTCACTGATCTGCGATGGATGCAGCGACAAGGAAATGAGCGACAGGCTGAACCTGTCCAAGCATACGATCCGCAACCATATCGCCTCACTCTACGGCAAGATCGGCGTCAACCGCCGCACCGCCGCCGTGATCTGGGCACGCGAGCGCGGTTTTACCGGCCATAGGGAAAAATAACCGCAGCCGAACGCGAAAATAGGTCAGTTTGTACCAGTTCAACTAGTAGCTATTGCTCTGCAAACTGTGATTTTCCCGAACTACCTTACCATCATGCCGCTACCAACAGCGGCACCCTCTAACGATGGAAGGAGTTCGTCATGGACAATAACCGTATCGAAGGTATCGCCCGTCAAGCCAAGGGCACCATCAAGGAAGCAGCCGGCAAGATCACCGGCAACGACAAGCTTCAGGCAGAAGGCAAGGCCGAGAAACTGGCTGGCCAGGCGCAGGAGAAGCTCGGACAGGCAAAGGACGCCGTCAACAAAGTTCTCAAGTGAACCATCTATGTTCAAGGCAGGAGGTTTCACGATGATGCTCTCGTGCGATGCAAACCAGGTGTCAAGCTGCGATCCCCAGGAGATCAGCCTGTGCGCCGCGTTGCAAGCCGTGATCGCCTATGCGGACGGGCAGGAAAAAAGCTCGATCTCCGTCACCTCCGTGGAGGGCCGTATCGTGCTCTCCGGAGAGGTGGAAACACTCTCTGCCTTCGAACATGCGGTCATCATCGCAGAATGTTTCGCGTCGCGGCCCATCATCGCCGATCTGGCGATACGGCAGCGGCCTTGCACCTATCTGGAGACGCCGTCCCGGCGCATCCATCTAGCGAATAACAACAGGAGTGAAAAACAATGAAGACATTCGTTCTCGCAACCGCGATTGCAACCCTGGCCCTTGCCCCGATTGCTTCAGCCGAAACGAAGCACAATGCAAAGCGCCCTATGGAAACCGCGCAGAAGGAACGCGTCGGCACCCTGTCGTGCGAAATTGCCGGCGGCGTCGGCCTTGTGGTCGGCTCCAGCAAGAGCGTGGCCTGCGAGTTTCGCCAGCGCTCCGGCAAGACCGAGCGTTATACCGGCACGATCGGCAAGCTCGGTCTCGACATCGGCGTAACCGGCAAGACCTATATGAGCTGGATCGTGCTGAACACCGCAGCCAGCCGCGTGGGTGACGGTGCGTTGAGCGGCAACTATGTTGGTGCCTCCGCTGCCGCATCGGTCGGCGTGGGCTTGGGCGCCAATGCACTGATCGGCGGCAATGCCAAGAACTTCGCGCTTCAGCCGCTCAGCGCCGAAGTCGGCACCGGCGTTAACATCGCTGCGGGTGTCTCGCGTCTGCAGTTGAAGCGTGCAGGCTAAACCTTAAAAAACCGGCGGCGCGGGCTCGGGACGGTTATCGTCTTCGAGCCCGCGCCGTCTGGCGCAGATCAGGCCCCGATATCAGGGTTTGGGGTGAGGCATCATCTCGCCCATCGGGCCGTCGCCTTTTGGCCCGCGCATCATATCCTCTTTAGGACCATGATGCGGCGGACGGCCTGCCGGTCCTAGTGCCTCGATACTGCCATCCTGACGGACGACATAGCTTGCCCGCAGGACACCCCTGTCGAAACGGCCCTGAACGCTGACCGCTTCATCGACAGTCACGACCTTCCCATTGTCGCCCTCGGGGCCGGTATCGATGAGTGCGCGGCCGCTATCATCCTGAACGATGAACTTGTTGCCGAAAATCTCGGCGACCTTGCCCTTCAGGGTCACGAGATTTCCTTCCTTGACGGTGGAAATGGCAACGGGTGTCATCGGCGCCATCTCGGGCGTCGGCCGTGTCAGCTTCACCGCACCGGCTCCGGCAGCTGCCCCAACGGCCAGCATGGCAACGGCCGCAAAGGCGAACGCGGCGGTTTTACGGCGATGTTTCCGGTGCGGCGGCACGGGAGTGTCAGAAGTGGCCTTCGGTGCTGCGATTTCGTTATTCTCTTCAGAGTGGGACATGGTGGTCTCCTGTTTGATTGACAGGGCCTTTTTACCTGCCAGGCGCCACCAGCAGCCTGAACCTTATGGTTCAGGTTGAGTTAAGCCTTCCGGGCCTAGTTAAAACACCGCCCACGAAACCGAAACGGCAGGATCATGCGCATACTTCTCGTTGAAGACGATACCGATCTTTCCCGGCGCATCGCAGCCAGCCTGCGGGCGGAAAATTTTGTCGTCGACATCGCGCAGAATGGCGAGGATGCCGAACATGCCGGGCTTACCGAACTTTACGACGTGGCCGTCCTCGATCTGGGATTACCGAAAATCGATGGCGTATCGGTTCTGAAATCATGGCGGGCGGCGCAGCGGAACCTGCCCGTGCTCGTTTTGACCGCGCGTGACGGATGGCCGGACAAGGTGGCGAGTTTCAAAGCGGGAGCAGACGATTTTCTCACCAAGCCGTTCAAGGTGGAAGAACTGGTGCTGCGGCTGCGTGCACTCGTTCGCCGTGCCACCGGCCACGCCGCCTCCGCCATCACCTGCGGTTCGCTCATCTTCGATGCGCAGCTCGGAACCTTCGAACAGGACGGCTTGCCGCTGAAGCTGACCGCGCTGGAGTGGCGGGTCCTCTCCTGCCTCATCCTGCGCAAGGAAGTGGTGGTCGACCGCCGCGAACTCATCGAACGGGTCTATGAGGGCGATGCGGAAGTGGATTCCAATTCCATCGAAGTGATCATTGCCCGCCTGCGGCGCAAGATCGGTGCCGGGCATATAGAGACCGTTCGCGGGCGCGGTTACATGCTGAAGGCAGAGCCATGAGGGAGTTTTCGGCCATTCCGGGTTCGTCGATCTCGCGCCGCCTCACGGTTTTTTCCGTGGTTTTCGTCACCGCGACCGTGATCGTCGCCTCCATCATACTCTATCTCATCGTTGCCGCCGTGGTGCGTGAACAGATCGACCAACGGCTTGACACGCAGATAGAGGGATTGCGGAGCGCGCTCTCCGGCAGCGCAAGCGGCGGCGTGACACTCAACGCCGCGCTGGACGGCCCGCCATTCGACAGGCGCGGCTCCGGCTGGTACTGGCAGATCACCGGCGAGGGTGTAGCGATCGTCTCTCGGTCGCTCGCGGGGCAAACCATAACCAACCCGCCCTCCCCGTTCGAATGGCGCAAAATGATGGGCCACGGCCCTCGTCCCGGCGCAAATACCGATTTTCACGGCGAGAAGCTCTATCTCAGATCCATTCAAACCATGGTTGGACAGCGCCTCGTCGAAATCACTGCCACTGCGCCGCAATTCGCGCTGGTTGCACCCGCCCGCAGCGCGCTTCTGTGGTTGATACCTGCCATGACCCTCTTGGGCGCGAGCCTCGTCGGCGGTATCTTCTTGCAGGTCAGATATGGTCTGCGACCACTGCGGCAACTCACCGCCGATATTTCCTCGATTTCGGCAGGCACACTCGACAGGTTGCCGGAGGCGGATGTCGAGGAACTGCGTCCCGCCTCGGGCGAAATCAACCGTCTCGTGGAGCAGAATAGCGAGAGGCTTGCGGAAACACGTCTGCACTTTGCAAATCTCGCCCATGGTCTGAAAACCCCGGTGACAAGCCTCTACCTTGCGCTCGACGAAACCAACGACCCGGACCGCGAAATGCGTGCGCTGGTGGACAGGATCGACCAGCGCATCCGTCACCATCTGGCAAGAGCCCGCAAGACCGCGGCAGGCGGCACGACCACGGTGACCGCGCTCAAACCGAGGATCGACGATATCGTTGATATCATGTCGCGTATTCATGCCGACCGGGGGATTGTCGCAACAGTCGATGTGGACCCCGAGTTGCTATTGCATGTCACGCCTGAGGATCTGGACGAGATCGTTGGCAATATCATCGACAACGCATTCAAATGGGCCAAAAGCGCGGTTTGTATTTCCGCGAAAAAGACCGGACGCGACGTCTGGATCGTGATCTCGGACGATGGACAGGGCATCGAGGACAACCGGATTTCGGAGGCTTTCCAGCCGGGCAGACGCATGGACGAGACCGTTCCGGGTGACGGCTTCGGTCTTACCATCGTCAAGGAACTTGTGGAGCTTCATGGCGGCAGCATCAGGCTGGAGCGCGGCGAAAATGGCGGGCTTACCTGTTCGCTGGCCCTGCCGGCAGGAGCTTGAGGAAAGCCCGCCTTTCCCTTTGTTGACCCTGATGCGCAGCAGCGTTAAATACAGGTTTCGAAGCAGGGAGATTTATGCGCAGAGGTTGAAAATCTGACCGCCCATCGCGGTTTCAGCCGGCTCTGAAAACGGAGCTGACCCTTTGGCATGTCTAATTCTGCGGAATTTCCATGAATATCAAATCTATCGACATCCGGCCGTTTGACGCGGCAGCGGATACGCAAATCCTGTCACGCATCTGGCTTGATGCCTCGCTGCTGGCACATCCCTTTATCGGCACGCAGCGTTTGCGCGAGCAGCAAAGACTGATCGAAGATACCTATCTGCCGCTATCGGAGACTTTCGTCGCGGCGCAGGCCGGTGACCCTGTCGGCTTCATCAGCCTGCTCGACAGTTTCATCGGAGGCCTGTTCGTCGCACCGGCACAACAGGGCAAGGGTATCGGGCGCAGGCTCATCGCCCACGCGCTTGATCTCAAGGGTGAATTGTCGCTTGAGGTCTATACCGCCAATGAGCAGGCGATGCGGTTTTACCGTTCGCTCGGCTTCCTTGAAGTCTCGCGCAGGTCGACTGACGATGACGGCCTGCCCTTCGAGAATGCCCGCCTGTCACTCAAGGCCTGAAAACAAATCCGGGCAGCCACAGGGCTGCCCGGACGATCTGATGTTTGTCGCAATCAGCCAAACAGCACAAGGCTGCTTTTGACCGTGACCCACACGCCCCAGAGAAGTGGTATGCCGACGGCTGCCCAGGCCAATGCGGCCTTGGCGTCCAAACCACCCCTGCCGATACCGAAGGAACCGGTAGGCCCTGCATTGGCGGCTGCAGTCTTGGCCTGAAGTGTCGCAACCTCCGCATCCGACATGAACCATTTCTCCGGCAGCGGTCGGACAAACGCGTTGGCGACGAGGCCGATCGCGAGCATCCCCGCCAGGATGTACATGGTGCTGGTATAGAGCGCGGGACCCGGCGCGACACCGGCCGCGATCTGTGCTTCGCGGATGTAGTTGACGACAACAGGCCCGGCGATACCCGCCGTTGCCCATGCCGTCAGCAGGCGGCCATGGATCGCGCCGACGAACTGCGTGCCGAATATGTCGGCAAGATAGGCGGGAATGGTTGCAAAGCCGCCGCCATACATCGACAGGATGATGCCGAGGGCAAGAACGAAGAACGCCTTGGAACCCATCGTTGCCAGCGTCGGGGCCAGCGCATAAAGAATGATGCCAAGCACGAAGAAGCAGAAGTAAGTGTTCTTGCGGCCGATTTTGTCGGACATGGAAGCCCAGAAGAAGCGGCCACCGATGTTAAACAGCGACAGCAGGCCCGTGAACCCGGCCGCGATGGCGGCGATCGATGCTTTCTGCTCGATGTTGAGGTCCGCAAAACCAACGCCGGGCAGACCGATCAACGAACCCGCGAAAATCTCCTGCAACATTGGCGATGCCATGCCGATCACGCCGATACCCGCTGACACGTTGAGGCACAGAACCGCCCAGATGAGCCAGAACTGCTTCGTCTTGTGCGCATCACGCAGATGAACGTGACGATTGGTGATCATGGCACTTTTGGCCGCCGGGGCCGTCCAGCCTTCCGGACGCCAGCCCGCCGGTGGAATGCGGTAACCGAAGGCACCCGCCATCATGAAGACGAAATAGATCAATGCCATGACGACGAACGTTTGCCAGACACCGACTGAAGTATCCGTCTTGAAGGTATTCATGAGCAGATTGGCAAGCGGTGCGCCGATCATAGCACCACCGCCGAAGCCCATGATGGCCATGCCGGTTGCCATGCCGCGCCGGTCCGGAAACCATTTGATCAATGTCGATACCGGCGAGATGTAACCGAGACCAAGACCAACGCCGCCGATGACACCTGCCCCGACCCACATCAGCCAGAGCTGGTGCGTCATCACGCCAAGCGCTGCAACCAGAATGCCGCCGCACCAGCAGCAGGCGGAAACGAAGCCGGCCTTGCGCGGCCCGACCCTTTCCAACCAACCGCCCCAGATCGCCGCCGAGCATCCCAGCAGGACGAAGAAGAGCGTGTAAATCCAGCCAAGATCGGCCACACGCCAGTTGCACTCGGTGGTGAACAGCGCCCCGACAAGGGTAAGGCTGGAGCAACTGGGGTCCGTTGCCGGCAATGCCTTGGACAGCGGCAGCCAGAAGACGCTGAAGCCGTAGGCCATGCCGATACACAAGTGAATGGCCAAAGCCGCCGGCGGTACCAGCCAGCGGTTGAAGCCCGGTTTTGCTATGATCCGTTCGCGGTCTAGAATCCCGGCTTGCGCCGGCCCTCCCGCAGATACGCCTGCTACTGCCATCGACACTACCTCCCTCGTGAATGTCTGGACAACCATGATACGCCCGCATTGGCCGCATCGACCGGGCGTTACCGAGATCGCCGGATGTCCCCCATCCGGCAATACCTGTTTGCGGCGTGTTACCGCCTGGCTTTACGTGGTTTCGGGAATGCTCGGTTCGGACAAGGACTCGCCCGCAGCAACGCCCTTGCCCTCCGGCGTTCCCGTGGCATCCTTGCCAAGCCCGACCGCATCGGCGGCGGGCACCCCGGGCCTCTTGATCTTGAGCGCTGCTGCGAGCACCAGCGGCAAAAACTCCCCGGCACCGGCATCAACCATCTCGAAAAACCGTTTGCGCATACGGGGTTCCCAGAATTTGTTAATGTGCGTGGCGACCCCCTCAACGCGGATATCCTCCGGCTGGGAAAGGAAAAAAGTCGCGATCTGGTTCGCCATTCTCACCAGTTTTTCGTCGGTGTGATTAAGCAACATGGCTGTTTTCCCCGCGCCGCCTGACGGACGACGTTCACGTTTTCAAAAGGCCGAGATTGCCCCGGCCCCGATTATTCGGCCGCCTCGAGCTTGCCAGCGATCCGCCGCGAACGGCGGCTGAGCGCGTCATATCCTTCCTGCCATTCGGTCGGCCCGTTCGAGGGCGAGACCTGAACTGCAGTGACCTTGTATTCCGGACAGTTCGTCGCCCAGTCGGAGTAGTCGGTGGTGATGACGTTTGCCTGCGTGCCCGGATGGTGGAAGGTGGTATAGACCACCCCCGGCGCAACGCGATCGGTGATCAGCGCCCGCAGCGTCGTATCGCCCGAACGGCTGGCGAGCTTGATCCAGTCACCATCCTTGACGCCACGCTGTTCGGCATCATGCGGATGGATTTCGAGACGATCCTCCTCATGCCAGACGACGTTTTCGGTGCGCCGTGTCTGCGCGCCGACATTGTACTGCGACAGAATGCGGCCGGTGGTGAGCAGCAGCGGAAAGCGCGGGCCGGTACGCTCGTCCGTCGCCACATATTCGGTGCGGATGAACTTGCCCTTGCCGCGCACGAACCCGTCCACATGCATGATCGGCGAGCCTTCCGGGAATTTTTCGTTACACGGCCACTGCACCGAGCCTCTGCTCTCCAGATAGTCATAGGAAACGCCGGCAAAGCTCGGTGTCGTCGCCGCGATTTCATCCATGATCTGCGACGGGTGCGTATAGTTCCAGTTCAGCCCCATGGCCTGAGCCAGCTTCTGGGTGACCTCCCAATCCGAATAGCCGTTTTTCGGCGACATGACCTTGCGCACACGATTGATGCGGCGTTCGGCATTGGTGAAGGTTCCGTCCTTTTCGAGGAAGGTGGAACCCGGCAGGAAGACATGCGCGTAGTTTGCCGTCTCGTTCAGGAACAGGTCGTGCACGACAACACATTCCATAGCGGCAAGACCGGCTGAAACATGCTTGGTGTCCGGGTCCGACTGGAGGATGTCTTCGCCCTGAATGTAGATGCCCTTGAAACTACCATCGACGGCTGCATCCAGCATGTTGGGGATGCGCAGCCCCGGCTCGTTGTTGAGGGTAACACCCCAGAGCTTTTCGAATATTTCCCGGGTGGCATCGTCGGATATATGACGATAACCGGGAAGCTCATGCGGGAAGGAACCCATGTCGCAGGAACCCTGCACATTGTTCTGGCCACGCAACGGATTGACGCCGACACCAAGGCGACCAATGTTGCCGGTCGCCATGGCAAGATTGGCAATCGCCATGACGGTCGTGGAACCCTGGCTGTGTTCGGTAACGCCAAGCCCGTAATAGATTGCGCCATTGCCGCCCTTGGCAAACAGCCTGGCGGCACCGCGCAGCTCATCGGCGGGAACGCCGGTAAAGCTTTCTGTTTCCTCCGGGCCATGCTGCGGTTCGGCCACGAACGCGGCCCAGTCCTCAAATTCCGACCAGTCGCAACGCTCGCGGATGAAGGCCTCGTCGAACAATCCTTCGGTAACGATGACATGGGCAAGGGCTGTCAGCACCGCAACATTCGTTCCGGGCTTCAGCGGCAAATGGAACGACGCCTCCACATGCGGCGTGCGAACGAGATCGATGCGGCGCGGATCGATGACGATCAGCTTGGCGCCCTGGCGCAGCCGCTTCTTCAGGCGTGAGCCGAACACCGGGTGCCCGTCCGTCGGGTTGGCGCCGATGACGAGGACAACATCCGAATGTTCGACGGAATCGAAATTCTGCGTTCCGGCAGAGGTGCCGAACGCCTGCCCCAACCCGTACCCCGTCGGCGAATGACAGACGCGGGCGCAGGTATCGACATTGTTGTTGCCGAAACCGGCACGGATGAGCTTCTGGACCAGAAAGGTCTCTTCATTGGTGCAGCGAGAAGAGGTGATACCGCCGATGGATTCGCGGCCATAGGTTCCCTGAATGCGCTGGAATTCGGAGGCGACATGGGCAAACGCCTCGTCCCACGTCACTTCGCGCCACGGGTCGCTGATCTTTTCGCGGACCATCGGGTTGAGAATACGGTCGCGGTGGCTGGCATAACCATAAGCAAAGCGACCCTTGACGCAGGAATGGCCACGGTTTGCCTGACCGTCCTTCCACGGCACCATGCGAACCAACTCCTCTCCGCGCATCTCCGCCTTGAACGAACAGCCGACGCCGCAATAAGCGCAGGTGGTGACCAGCGAATGTTCCGGCTGGCCAATGGCGATCACCGATTTTTCAGTCAGCGTCGCCGTCGGACAGGCCTGCACGCAGGCGCCGCAGGAAACGCATTCGGAATCAAGAAATGCCTCGTGCGCGCCGGGCGAAACGCGGCTTTCAAAGCCGCGCCCTTCGATCGTCAATGCGAACGTTCCCTGCACTTCCTCACAGGCGCGCACGCAGCGGGAACAGACGATGCACTTCGACGGATCGTAGGTGAAATACGGGTTGCTCTCGTCCTTGGGCATCCAGTTGGCGTTGAGGTCGCCATCGCCGGCACGGGCCTTCGCATGGTTGTCACCATCATAGCCGTAACGCACGTCACGCAGGCCGACGGCGCCAGCCATATCCTGCAATTCACAGTCGCCATTTGCGGCGCAGGTGAGACAGTCGAGCGGGTGGTCGGAGACATAAAGCTCCATCACGCCCTTGCGGATCTGCTTCAGGCGTTCCGTCTGGGTGTGGACGACAAGACCGGCCGCCACTGGCGTGGTGCAGGAGGCGGGGGTGCCATTGCGGCCCTCCACCTCGATGAGACAGAGGCGACAGGAACCGAAGGCATCGACCATATCGGTGGCGCAGAGTTTGGGAACATCGATGCCCGCTTCTCTCGAAGCACGCATGATGGACGTTCCCGCCGGCACGGTGATCTCGCGGCCGTCTATCGTTAGCGTGACCATCTCTGTCGAGGTGGATTTTGGTGTTCCGTAGTCGATTTCAGATATAAGGGCCATGGTCTTACTCCGCCGCTTCGACACGTGGGATGGGTGCAAAATCCTGCGGGAAGTGCCTGAGCGCGCTCATCACGGGATAAGGCGTGAAACCGCCTAGCGCGCAGAGCGAACCGAACTTCATGGTTTCGCAGAGATCCTCAAGCAGCGCCGTATTTCGCTCTGCTTCTATTCCAAGGGAAATCTTGTCCACCGTCTCGACACCGCGTGTCGAACCGATCCGGCATGGCGTACACTTTCCGCAACTTTCGACGGCACAGAATTCCAGGGCAAAACGCGCCTGGCGCAGCATATCGGCGGTGTCGTCAAAGACGACGATACCGGCATGACCTATCAGGCCGCCTGCGGCGGTAAATGCCTCGTAGTCGAACAGCGTATCAAACAGCGACACCGGGAAATAAGCGCCCAATGGGCCGCCGACCTGAACCGCTTTGACCGGCCGGCCAGTAATGGTGCCGCCACCGATTTCGTTGACCAATTGCCCGAGCGGCAGACCGAAAGCGGTCTCGTAAAGTCCGCCATGTCTGATGTTTCCGGCAAGCTGGATCGGGATCGTGCCGTGCGAACGACCAATGCCGAAATCCCGGTAGAACGCCGCGCCGCGATCCATGATCACAGGGATCGAAGAAAGAGAAATGACATTGTTGACTACCGTCGGCTTGCCGAACAGCCCCTGCAGGGCGGGAAGCGGCGGCTTGGCGCGCACTGTGCCGCGCTTGCCTTCGAGACTGTTGAGCAGCGAGGTTTCCTCACCGCATACATAGGCTCCGGCGCCCATGCGCACCTCGAGATCGAACGCGCGACCCGAACCCAGCACAGACGCGCCGATCACCCCATCTCGCCGGGCAATGTCGATGGCTTTTTCCATCGTCCTAACGGCATGGGGATATTCGGAGCGGGTATAGATGTAGCCCTTCGTTGCACCAACCGCGAGGCCGGCAATGGCCATGCCCTCGATAAGGACAAAGGGATCGCCTTCCATGATCATGCGGTCGGCAAAGGTGCCGCTGTCGCCCTCATCCGCATTGCAGACAATGTATTTCTGATCGGCGGTGGCATCCGCCACGGTTTTCCACTTGATACCGGTCGGAAAACCGGCGCCACCCCGTCCGCGAAGGCCGCTATCGGTGACCTGTTTGACGATCTCCGCGGGGGTGAGTGCGACGGCTCTCTCCAGCCCCTTCATGCCCTTGTTGGCACGGTAGTCTTCCAGCGAAAGCGGATCGGTCACGCCGCAGCGCGCAAACGTCAGGCGCGTCTGATTCTTCAGGAAAGGGATTTCTTCGGTCAGCCCAAGACAGAGCGCATGATCGCCGCCACCAAGAAAATCCGCATCGAACAGCCCGGAAACATCAGAAGCTTTGACTGGTCCATAAGCAACGCGGCCATGATGGGTGTCGACCTCTACCAGCACTTCAAGCCAGAGCAGGCCGCGCGAACCGTTGCGGACAAGGCGAATATCAAGATTGCGGGCCGCGGCCTCACCCTGGATTGCTTCGGCAACGCGGTCGGCACCAACGGCGAGTGCTGCGGAATCGCAAGGCACGAAAACGGTCACGCTCATCGACGCACCTCCGCCAGAATGTCGCCAAGACAGTGCTCATCCACTCTGGCATGAACCTCGCCATCCAGCATCAGCGCGGGTGCCTGGGCGCAGAGCCCGAGACAGAAGACCGGCTCGAGTGTGACCGAGCCATCCTTTGCCGTCTGGTGCCAGTCGAGACCAAGATTCCCCTTGATGGTGTCGGCAAGAGACTCACAGCCCATCGACTGGCAAGCCTCGGCCCGACAGAGCTTCAGCACATGGCGCCCGCCGGGATGGTCGCGGAAATCGGGATAGAAGCTCACAACACCATGCACTTCGGCACGCGATACGTTGAGGGCCAGGGCGATCACCTGTTTGACGCTATCAGGCACATAGCCGAATTCTTCCTGCACCCTGTGCAGGATGGGCAGCATTGGCCCTTCCATATGCAGACAGTCGTCAATGATAGCCTGCACACGCGTCGCCTCATCTGCGGCGACAGCACGAATATTCATGAGCCAGTCCTCCCAAACCGACAGGTGGCGGGCGTTTGAACCGGAGGACCTCCACATCCTTATCCGGCGCGCCGCGCTACCTGATGGCGAAAGAATGGCGAGCGGAGCAAGATCAGGTCAATATCGTCTTTCCGTCAGTCGATAGGAAATTTCTATCAAAAGCGGAGGCCGCGACGCGCAATCGGGCCTCATGCAGCAGTGCGGAAACGAGTGGCGTATGGGGTTCACGATAGGTAGCGATGAGGCCGACAAGATGCTCGGCATCGGGCTCGACAATCGGGATCATTCGGATCTGCTTTGGAAAACCAAACGATTCCACGATGTTACGCGGCATAATTGAAGCCCATTGTCCGGTTCGGATATGGGAAAACAGTACAATCATCGAATTGGACTCGAGCGTGGGTTTCGCTTCAACACCCGCTTCGGCCATGTGCTTGTTGATAATGCGGCGGTTTTGCATGTCGGAAGTCAATAGGCAAAGCCGAAGACCAGAAACCTGCTTCCAGGTCACGCTCTCTTGATCGGCAAGGGGCGTGCCTGCTGCCGCAATCAGGTGATATCGCTCCGAGTAAAGCGGAACCGTCGTCACCCGGCCCAGAGGTTCGTTGTCGAGATAGGTGATTCCCGCGTCGATTTCGAGATTTTCGATCTGGCTGAGAACCTGCAACGACGTGCGGGAGGTGACGGAAAACGTGACTGCCGGGTGACGCGCCTGAAAGGGTTCGGTGAGCCTGGGCACCATGGCGAGAGCGGTGGGGATGACGGCCAGCCGGATATGGCCGGCGAGACCTTTACGCGCAGCCCGCATTTCCTCCCGCATGGTACGTGTATCGGCAACGATGCGCCTTGCCCATTCGAGAACCCGCTGCCCCTCCGGCGTCAGGCCCTGATATCGGGCCGCGCGCACGACGAGCACGACACCGAGCTGATCTTCCAGTTGCCGGATGGCCGCAGACAGCGTCGGCTGCGAGATGCCGCACTCCTCCGCGGCCCGCCCGAAATGCTCCGCGCGCGCAAGTGCAATGAAAAACTCCAGCTTGTCGATCATCCTGCCTCCCATCCCGCGCGGCCATTCTGCGGACCGGCGCGAAAGCAGACACTAGAGCGAGGCGGGCTTTGTCGCAAACGCCGTGGAGGCGCTTTGCCGCACCCGCGTTTCCTGGTCAGGCGACGAGCTTGGTTTCCTTCACCCGCGGATAATCATAGGCATTGACCTTGGATGTCACGTAACCCGCGCCCACCAGGGCTTCGGCCAGCTTGACGGCGGCCGTGACACCATCGATGACAGGGATGCCGGTTGCCTCGCGCAGCCTGTCGCACAGTGCGGACATGCCGGCGCAACCGAGGATGATGGCTTCTGCCGCATCTTCTTTCTTGGCCGCTTCGATTTCACGGATCAACATCGCCTCGGCTGCAAGCGGATCCTCATCAAGACCCAGCACCGGCAGATTGATGGCACGAACCCTGCGGCAATGCCGCTGTGCACCGTAGCTATCGACGAGATCTTCGATAATGGGGATGGAGCGCGGCAGCGTTGTGATGATGGAAAAGCGGCGGCTGATCGTCATCGCCACCTGAATGCCGGCCTGGCAGATGCCGATCACGGGACCACGCGCGACTTCGCGCGCCGCATGCAGGCCCGGATCATCAAAGCAGGCAATGACATAGGCATCGACGCCCAGCCGCTCGCCCTTGCGGATTTCCTCCAGCATGCCGGGAACAGCCAGCGCCTCATCGGCCCCGCCTTCGATACTGACCGGCGTATCGACAGGATTTGCGGCGGAAATCTTCGTATCCGCCTGCCTGACGCGCAAGGCGCTCTCGAGCGCCTGCGCCGTCATCGAGGCGGTTGAGTTCGGGTTGATCAGACGAATATGCATTCAGGTCAGCCTTTCGGGACTGTCACTTGCCATCTGGCTTGATGAAGTCGGTAATGGGTGGCGCCTTCAAGACGAACTGGCGATCCGAGGTAATGTAATTGTCGGCATGGAGGCGTGCGATCGGCTGGTATCGGTCCGGATCGACATAATGCCCCTCCTTGTCGAGGCAGTCCCTGTGGACATGCATGTGCACGACCTCCCCCAGCACCAGCGTCCGGCGCGGATAATCGATCAGACGCTCCACCCGGCACTCGAAGGCGCAGGGCGATTCCGCTGCAAAGCTTGCATCGATCTTGTTGCAGGGCGTCGGCGTCAGCTGCGCCATGGAAAGTTCGTCGACCTCGCTGTCGAAACCGAGGCCGCAGACAAGCATATGTTCGGATATAGTCATATCGACCATGTTGACGACAAACTCGCCGGTGCGGCGAATATTGGCCATCGTGTCCTTCTCCTCGCCATTCAGACGCGGCTGGATTCCGAGAACAACGATGGGCGGATCATGGGAGAAGACGTTGAAAAAGCTCATCGGCGCTGCATTGTTGTGGCCCGCTTCCGAGCGGGTCGTGACAAGCGCTATCGGCCGTGGACCAATAAAATTCGTCAGCAACCGATAGCGGCTCTGTGGCTCAAGCGTGGTGAAGTCGAATTCCATGACGTTGTCCCGTTTATAGTATACAATATTGTTTCATATTGTTGACAATTATGCAACCAAAACCCTGTTGAAACAGTTGACTTTTTCGGCGGCATCACGCTTTTCTAACCCTAATGGAGAGCGAACAAAATGACCGAGCAGAACGGCCAGTCCACACAGCAAATTGTCGAGAAAGTCTGGCTGTCCATCGCTGAGCGGCGGCTGCGTCCCGGCGTGCAGCTGAAGGAAGAACAACTGGCGACAATTTTCAGTGTCAGCCGTGCACGTATCCGTCAGGCCCTGTCCGTTCTGGAGCGCGACGGTCTCGTCACCATCGTTCCCAATCGCGGCGCCTTCGTTTCGAAACCATCGGTCGAAGAAGCCAGAGACGTGTTTTTCGTGCGTCGCACCGTTGAGCAATGTGTCGTTGAACGTCTGTGCAAATCGGCAACCAAGGCCGATCTGAAACGGCTTCGCGACCATGTTGCCAAGGAGCGCGTGGCCAATGCTCACAACATCACCACCGATATCATCAAGCTCTCCGGCGGGTTCCATCTGCTGCTTGCGGAAACGGCCGGTTCCGATTTCCTGTTCACCACCATGCGCGACCTCATTTCTCGTTCCTCCCTCATCACCGCCGTTTACCGCAACACCGACCGCTTCAATTGCGGACCGGACGAGCATGCGGAAATCGTCGATGCGATTGCCAATAACGACCCGGCGAAAGCCACGCATCTGATGACCCACCATCTGGAACATGTGGAAGCGGAACTCGATCTCAGCGAAATCCGCGACCTTTCCCACGATCTGCGCGCCGCACTCGCCTGACCCGACGGTCAGACGAGTTCTCTTTCCTTCACAACCCGCTCTTCTTCGTCCGCCACCAGATGGCAGGCGACACGTGTGCCGCCGGCAAGCGTGCGCACCTTTGGCACCTCCGCCGAACAGCGCGCCGTTGCAAGCGGGCAACGCGGATGAAACGTGCATCCCGATGGCGGTTTGAGCGGGCTTGGAACTTCACCGGCAACCAGTTCCCGGTCACGGCGCGGCGCATCGATATTGGGAATGGTCTGCAGCAGAAGCTGGGTATAGGGGTGACGCGGGCGGGCGAACAGCTCCTCCGTGTCGCCCTCCTCCACGATGCGGCCAAGATACATGACCGCGATGCGATCCGACATGTGGCGAACCACGCTCATGTCATGGCTGATGAACAGATAGGTCAGCCCCAACTCGTCCTGAAGGCGTCGCATCAGGTTCAGCACCTGCGCCTGCACCGATACATCGAGTGCCGATGTCGGCTCGTCACAGACCAGAAACTCGGGCTCACTTGCCAAAGCGCGGGCAATGGAGATGCGCTGACGCTGGCCGCCTGAAAATTCATGCGGAAACTTTTCGCCGTCCGAAGCAGACAGACCAACCGTCAGCAACAGTTCCTCCACCCGTTCCATGGTCTCGGCCCGGGTCGCACGAAGTTTCAGTTCGCGGATGGGTTCGGCAATGATATTCTTCACCCGCCAGCGCGGATTGAGCGAGGCATAGGGATCCTGAAAGATCATCTGCGCCGAAAGCGGTGTATCCTTGCGGCCCTTGGCAAAGTGGAAATTACCAGCACTTGGCCGGAACAGCCCGGTCACCAGACGGGCAACCGTGGACTTGCCGCAGCCGCTTTCCCCCACGATGCTGAGACAGCCGCCCGCCGGAACCGTAAAATCGATGTCGTTTACGGCCTGGACGAATTGCCGGGGCTTGCGCTCGATGACCCGATTAAGCCAGGGGGCAGAGACATCGAAGGTCTTGGTGAGGCCCTTGACCGTCAATGCGGGTGTTCTTTGAACCGGCGTGTTCATGCTGTACCTCCTGCATTCATCCAGCAAGCGCTGGCGCCATCACCCACCGCTTCCAGTTCCGGCCGCTCGCGAAGACAGCGCGGTCCTGAGAACCCGCAGCGCGGATTGAAGGCGCATCCGGGCGGGATGGCGTCGAGACGCGGCATGGCACCGTCGATCTGGTTGAGCCGTTCCACTCGCGCGCCGAGCGAAGGAATGGAGGCCATCAGGCCCTGCGTATAGGGGTGCCTCGGCGCATGGAGAACCTGTTCGACCGGCCCCACCTCTATCAACCTGCCGGCGTAAAGCACGGCAACGCGATCGGCCGCTTCGGCGATGACGCCCATATCATGGGTGACCAGCATGACAGCCGTCTGCTTTTCCTTGCAGAGCTTGCGCAGCAGCGAGATGATCTGCGCCTGGATCGACACGTCAAGCGCCGTCGTCGGTTCATCGGCGATGATCAGTTTCGGCGACGCCGCAAGTGCGAGCGCTATGACGACGCGCTGGCGCATACCACCGGAGAATTGATGCGGATGGTGATCGACGCGCTCTTCCGGAGATGGAATACCGACATCACGCAAAAGCTGGACTGCGCGTGCCTTTGCATCCCTTTTCGAAAGCGGCAGATGCTGGCGGATCGTCTCCACAAGCTGCGCGCCAACCGTGAATAGCGGATTGAGTGAGGTGAGCGGATCCTGAAAGATCGCGCCGATTTCCCGGCCACGGATGCTTTCCATCGCCCTGTCATCGAGTTGATCGATACGACGCGACCCAAGCCATATTTCGCCATCCGCGATGCGGCCCGGTTTTTCGAGCAGGCCCTGTATCGCAAGGCCGGTCATGGATTTTCCGGCACCGGACTCCCCGACCACACCGAGGATTTCGCCGGGGCGGATGGAAAGGCTGATATCCGAAAGTGCCGTCACCGTTCCCCGGCGGCCGGGAAACTCGACTTTCAAATTGCGGACATCGATAACCGACTGGTTCATGTCATTCATTGGTATTCACCTCCACCGGGTAGCTCGGGGGGAAGATTTCCGAAACGGGCGGATTGGCCCAGCTTCGCTCGGGATATTTCGCGATCAGCCCATCGAATTGTGCCTGCGCCTGAACGCGGGCGCTCGCCATGTCGATGTTCGCGACCTGTCTTTCCCGCATGGAGAGACGGCCATCGACAAACACGGCGCGCGTGATTTTGCCCGAACCGCCAGTGACAATCGTCGTGATCGGATCGAGGCTCGGTGCCATGACCGTGTCATCCAGATCGAAGACCGCGATATCGGCGCGCGCACCCTTGGAAAGATGTCCGAGATCGGAGCGACCCAGCGCCCGAGCGCCGCCGAGCGTGGCGGCGTCGAACAGATCGGCTGAGCGGACCTTATCGGGAGCACCGTCATTGATGCGGCAGGTTATGAGACCGACAAGCAGGTTCATCAACATGTCGGCGGGCGCCGTATCGGTGCCCATCGCAATGTTTATTCCAAGCTGCCGGCACGCGGAGAAGGACGACAGCGTACTGCCGCTTCTGGCCGACACCAGCGGACAGTGGACGATGGACACGCCATTTTCCGCATAGAGCGCCAGATCTTCCTGCGTCGCATTGGTGGCGTGCGGCGCGATAAGGCGGTCGCTAAGCAGGCCTGCCTTGGCGAGCCACACCGGTGCAGTCGAGCCATGCAGCTTGCGAACCGTGTCGACCTCCATGGTACCCTGCGCCATGTGCAGCCGGAATTTGCAGCCGAGATCACGGGCGGCCGCATCGGTTCTTTCCAGCAGGGTGAGCGTCGATGTTTCTACCCGATCAGGTGCCAGAAGGCCGCGGACGAGGTCGCCGTGTCTTCCGGTCTGCCGTTCGATGAACGACACGGCTTCCTTCAGCCCCTGAAGACCGCGTTCCTCATCGAACACGGGCACCATGCGTCCCGGCTCTTCCAGCACCATGCCGCCGGAGCGGAAGGCGGGGCTGAGATAGACCCGGAGACCAAGTTCGCCGGCAGCATCGGCCGCAGCTTCGAATTCAGTGACCGTTTCTCCCCATTCACGATAAAACAGCGAGGCAATGGGTGCCGCCGTGGTGATGCCGTTGAGGAGAAGCTGGCCAAAGGCGAAACGTTTCTGGAAGGCAAGCTCCTCCTCGGAATACATCTCGTAAGGACCGGCCTCGACATAGGAGCGCGGCCATACACGGCCCTTCGCCCAGCCGGGGTGATTGTCGATCCCCAAAATAGTCGTATCGAAATCGGAAAGCGCATCGAGGTCGATCAGGCCGGGGCTGATCAGGGCATTGCCGAAATCGACGCGCCGCGCGACCTCGCCCGGAAAGCCATGGCCGACAAAAAGGATTTCGCCGTTCTCGAAAACCACTTCGCCGTTTTTCAACAGCCGGTGAGACCCGTCCTTATGACCGACCACCCAGCTCGCGGTGAGCAGCGTGCGACCGGAGGGGCGTTCACCGAGAGCGATAGACTGTAGCGGATTGTTCATCATGGCGCCTCCACCACAGCCTTGCCGCCTCTGGCGGTCACGCGTCCGCCCTTTACGACCAGCGGCCGCGGCGCGACATCGACAACGGCATGGGCCAATGTCTCGCCCGTCAGCAGCGTGAAGTCTGCGGCACAGCCAACCTCAAGACCGTAATCCTTGAGGCCCATGACATCGGCACCGCCCTGCGAGACGACATGGAGGACATGCGCAAGCTCGATATCCGAGCGCAAGCCGTTCTTCATGCCGATAATCTTGGCCCGGTCGAGCATATCCGGCTGGCCCCAAGGTCCCCAGGTATCGCGAATGCCGTCACAACCGCCGCCAACGCGAACGCCGGCTTCCTTCAGCCGCATGATCGACGGCACGGTTGCCGAGGGCGCGCCCGTCGTCAGGATCGCCACATCGAGCCGGGCGATTTCATCGATAAGCTTGCCGACCCTGATGTAATCATTCATGCCCAGCGCAAAGGCGTGGCTGATTGCGACCTTGCCTTCCATGCCATTGGCACGAATACGCTCGAAGATCAGCTCCATCGTGAAGGCGCCGAGATCGGCAGCCTCATGCAGGTGAATGTCGATCGGCACGCCGTGCCTGACCGCGAGTTGAAAGAGGATATCGAGCTGACCTTTGGGATCGCGATCGATGCCGCAGGGATCGATGCCGCCAAGGACTTCGCATCCCTGTTTCAGGGCCTCGTCCAGCAACTCCACCGTGCCGGGCATGACCATGACGCCGGACTGCGGGAAGGCAACGACCTCGATGTCGATGATGCCTTTCAGCTTCTCACGTGTTTCCCATATGCCTTCGACAAGCTTCAGGCCGTGGGTCGGATCGATATCCACATGGCTGCGGATATGCGTGCCGCCGTTTGCAGCAAGGCCGATGGCGTGGCGCATGGACTGGCGGTGCGGATCGATACCGATCTGGGTGCGGTTCTCGCGCTCGAAATCGATCCGTCCGCGCAGGATGGCCGCACGGTTGTTCTCATGCCAGGGCATGCCCCATGTCGTCTTGTCGAGATGGGTGTGTGCATCGATGAGACCGGGCGCGACGATTGCACCGTTGCCATCCTCGACCGCCATGCCGGGTTCGGCCTCGAACTTTCCAAAACCGGCAATCTTTCCCTGTCTTACCAGAATATCGCAGGTGCCGCCCGCCATGGGCCTGACGTTGCGGAGCAGAAGATCGTACATGGAACTCACCTCAGTTTCGGATTGAGCGCATCGCGCAGCCAGTCACCCAGAAGGTTGACGGTGACGACGAGCAGGCAGAGCTGGAAAACCGGAAACAACACGATCCACCAGGAACCGGAAAACAGGAACTGGTTGCCGATGCGGATCAGCGTTCCGAGCGACGGCTGGCTGGGTGGCATGCCGATGCCGAGGAACGACAACGTCGCTTCGGTCAGGATCGCCATGCCGAAGTTGAGCGTGGCGGCAACCATGATCGGCGTCAGCGTATTGGGCAGAATATGGTTTGCCATGATGCGGCGCGCGGGAACGCCGATCAGCTTCGCCGCCTGCACATAGTCCTTGCCGGTTTCGACAATCGCCTGGGCACGCACGGTGCGCGCATATTGCACCCAGGCGGAAAGCGCGATGGCGAGAATGAGCACGGCAGACGCGCCGACCTCGCGAAGATTGTCCGGAAGCATCTGTCTGACGACCGTGGAGACGAGAATTGCCACCAGAATTGTCGGAATGGAGAGCGTGATATCGCCGATGCGCATCAGGAGATTATCGGCAAAACCGCCAAAATAACCGGCCACAAGCCCGGCAGTCATGCCGATGACCAGGGAAAGCGCCACCGAGGCGACACCAATGACGATCGATATGCGCGTGCCGTAGAGGATAGCGGAGAGCATATCACGCCCTTGCGTATCCGTGCCGAGCAGAAAGGGCCATTCGCCGCCCTCCTGCCACACCGGCGGCAGTTCGGCCTTCCACATGTCGAGCGAAGCGCCGTCATAAGGGTTCTGCGGTGCGATCACGGGCGCGAAAACGGCGGCGAGGATGAGGACTGCAAGGATCAGCGCGCTGATCTTGGCCGATCTGCTGTGGCTGAACGACCAGTAGAGATCGCTGTTGCGTATGCGCTTGATGAGCGACGGGCGGGCAGCTTTTGCCGTTTGCGGAAGGTCTGTGGCCATGAAACCGGCTCCCTTCGGTTAGCGCGCAGTGCGCAGACGCGGATCGATCACCGCATATGCAATGTCGACGAACGTGTTGAGGACAACGAAGATGAAGGAAATGATGCAGAGATAGGCCGCCATGACGGGGATATCGAAAAACGTCACCGCCTGTATGAACAGCATGCCCATGCCCGGCCACTGAAACACCGTCTCGGTGATGAGCGCAAAAGCGATGAGCGAACCGACATTCATCGTCGTCAGCGTCACAACAGGCATAAGACAGTTGCGCAGCGCATGGCGGAAATAAATGCGCCAGCGGGGAATGCCGCGTGCACGGGCGAACTTCACGAAATCGGACCGCAGCACCTCCAGCATCTCAGCGCGGACCAGACGCATGACGAGCGTGATCTGGTAAAGCGAGAGCGCGATGGCAGGCAGAATGAGTGCGGCACGCCCCGACGAGGTGAGCAGGCCGGTGGACCACCAGCCGAGCTGCACGACATCACCGCGACCAAAGGCCGGCGCCCAGCCGAGGCTGACCGAAAAGACAAGAATAAGCAGAATGCCGACAACGAAGCTTGGCAGCGAGACGCCGACAATCGACAGGAATTGCAGGCCCTCCGTATACCACTTTCCGCGCCTGATCGCCGTCAGCACCCCGAGCGGCAGGCCGACGACAAGCGATATGATCGTGGCCACCAGAACCAGTTCCAGCGTGGCTGGAAACCGCTCCGCGATCAGCGGCAGCACCTGCTGGCCGTTGCGATAGGAAACGCCGAAATTGCCCTGGGCGGCATCTTTGACAAACCGCAGATATTGCGTTGGCAGACTGTCGTTAAGACCAAGACGCTCACGCAACGCGGCGCGATCTTCCTGCGATGTCTGCTCCCCCACCATCAGCTCGACGGGGTCTCCGGCAAGCCTGAAAATGAGAAATGCAATAAGCGCGACGGAAAGCATGACCAGAATGGCATTTCCCATACGCTTGATGATGAAAACCAGCATTGTAACCTCTCGGATGCAAACCCGTGGCCAAAAGGCAGGCAGGTTTGCCCATTTTTGCAAGAGACGGGGTACGGGCCGCATGCGCCCGTAACATTGTCAACAATTGCACCGGCAGCGGAGCATTCAGGGAGGCGTTCAGCGAAATGCCCAATGCCTCCCTGATATTCCAGATTACTTGCCGACCTGCGTCAGCCAGTGGCGCGGCTTGTTGTCGGCGCGGAAATCAACGCTCTTGACCTTTCCGAGCATGGCCCAGGCGATGGGCTGCTGGTGCAGCGGAACAAGCATCGTCTCGTCCTTGGCGATTTTCAATGCAGCTTCTTCAAGCGCGAGACGCTTGGTATTGTCCTGCTCGTGTGCTGCCTGATCCACCAGCTTGTCGATCTCGGGGTTAGACCAGCCGCCATAGTTGGATACGCCCATCGCGCCCTTGCGGGTCGACAGGATCTGCGACAGGAACGAGAAGGCATCGAGCGTGGGCTCGTTCGCCCAGCTAAGGTTGAAGACATCGGCCTTGCCACCATTGCGCTTGGGAGACTGTACCGAACGCGGGGCGATGTCGATTGTCGGCTGGAAACCGCCGCGTTTGAGCATGTTGGCAACGCCGGAGCAGATGTCTTCCTCGTTGATGCTTTCGTCATTCATGCAGGTATAGGTGAATGCAAGGTTCTTCATACCTGCATCGGCAAGCAGCTTCTGCGCCTTTGCCGGATCGGCAGGCTGGTAGGTATCAAGCGACTTGGCGTAACCCGCAATCTCAGGCGCAATAAGCGAGCCGGACGGTCTTGCAAGATCGCGCATGACCTTCTTGTTGATGAGATCACGATCGATCGACGCCTCGAATGCCTGGCGAACGCGAAGATCGTTGAACGGGTTAGGCTTGCCGTCTTCCAGCTTTTCGCGGCGATTGAAGCCGATGAACAGCGTGCGCAGCTCGGTGCGCTTCTTCACCGTGATGTTGGGCGAGGATTCCAGACGCGGCAGATCCTGGATCGGCGCGGAATCGATCAGGTCGATTTCGCCGGAGAGCAAAGCTGCAACGCGGGTTGCGGCCGAGGCAATCGGCACGAATTCGATGCGATCGAGATTGTGTTTTTTCTGATCCCACCAGGAATCGTTGGCGACAAGAACCGTTTTGCTATCGGGAACGCGGCTCTCAAGCTTGAACGGGCCAGTGCCGTTGGTATGCATCGTCGTGTAGCCATCGACCTTGGAAGCGAAGTCGGTCGGCTTTTCGCTGTTGTTATCTTTCAACCACTTGGCATTGAAGATGAAGATATTGGTGATGTCGTTGAGGAAAAGCGAGGTGGGCGCGGTGACGTTCAGATCGACGGTGTAATCATCGACCTTCTTCACGCCCGCAAAAACCGGAATATTGCCGCGCAATGGCGAGGTGGCATCCGAAGCGCGCGTGAAAGATGCAACGACATCGTCAGCGGTAAACTCAGCACCGTCGTGGAACTTCACACCTTTGCGCAGGGTGAAACGCCATGTTTTTTCATCAACAAGTTTCCACTCGGTCGCAAGCGCCGGCTCAATCTTGAAGTCCGGCCCGTAACGCACCAGCCCTTCATAGATATGATTGAGAAAGGCGAGGTTGGAGGTGGAAGGCACCGAATACGGATCAAGCGAGTAAAGATCCGCGCGGCCGCCCCAACGCAAGGTTTCTGCGTTTGCGGGAACGGCAATGGCGGCGGCGGCCATGGCGGCCAGAACGAAACTTCTAATTCGGGACATTTGATCCCCCCTTTTTATAAATCATTGGATAGCCGGCAGACCTACCGGCCGGACAAGGCGGAGTATTGTTTCGCACAGGCGTATTGTCAATAATATTGTTGACAATTATCGTATCCAAAATCGCGAGGTTCTGGATACAAGCTACGCTTCAATGAGGGAGAGGACGAAATGGGGAATTTTCTGCTGCTGCACGGCACGATGGTGACGGTGGATCGTGAAAGACGCATCATCGAGGATTGTGGCCTTGCCATTCAGGGCGACCGTATTGTCGACATCGGTACAGCAGCGGAGCTGGCGCCACGTCACAGCGACAAACAGATCATAGATTGCCGGGGAAAACTCATCATTCCCGGCCTCATTGACGCCCATGGCCATGCAGGGCACGCGCTGATCCGCAGCATTGCGGCCGACACCAACGCCATGTGGATGAAGGTCGTGACGCCGACCTACTATCACTACGTCACACGCGATTACTGGTATGCGGACGGCCTGGTATCCGGCATCGAGCGGCTTCGCGCCGGCGTGACGACAGGTGCCAGCATCATCACCTCGATGCCACGCGCCGACGACCCCGTCTTTGCCATCAACCACGCCCGCGCTTATGACGAGATCGGGCTTCGTGAAATCATCTGCGTTGGACCTTCCGGCCTGCCCTGGCCGCATCCGGTGACCCGATGGGAAAGCGGCTCTCCGGAGCGCCGCAATGTAAGCTTCGAGGAAATGATTGAGGGCAGCGAAGCCACGATCGACGCCCTGAACGGAACGGCAGACGGACGCATCAGTGTTTTTCTGACACCCTTTACCATCGTTCCCTCGGTGGAACCCTCCAACGCTTCGAGCCCCGACCACGCCGTGAAACTGACGGAAAACGACCGCATGCAGGCGCGCCGAATACGCGAGACGGCCCGGAAAATGGGCGTCAGGCTGCATTCCGATGCATTTGCGGGGCAAATCCGCATGGCGTTTCAGGATAAGGAAAATGCGCTTCTCGGCCCGGATATCCACCTCCAGCATTGCTGGGGCATCTCGCATGAAGAAATCGACATTCTGGCCGAAACCGGCACGCGCGTGACCCACGCCCCGCCGGGCCGCTCAACGCCGATCATGGAAATGATGTCCAAGGGGATTCGAGTCGCCATCACCACCGACGGCGCGGCACCCAGCCGTCACTTCGATATGCTCCAGACCGCCCGTCTGGCGCAATTCACGCAGCACCTGCTGCACAACCACGATCGCTACCTTTTGCCGCCGGGCAAGATATTCGAAATGATTACCATCGACGCCGCCCACGCCATCGGCATGGAAGATGAAATCGGCTCGCTTGAAATTGGCAAAAAGGCCGATGTCGTCATCATCGACATGCGCAAGCCACATCTGATGCCGATTTGGATGCCGGTGCACCGTCTCGTGCATCAGGTTCTGGGAAGCGATGTCGACACCGTTTTCGTTGATGGCAAGATGCTGATGGAAAACAGCCGGGTTCTGACGACCGACGTCGATGCGGCTCTCTCCTTTGGACAGGAAGAGGCACTGGCACTTGCCGCCCGCGCGGGTCTTGAAGCGCATATGCATGATCCGGGCTGGGGACGTTTGCTGCGAACCTTCGAAGAGCCAGTGCACCCTCCCCAGCCGCCGGTACCAATGCCTGGCGAGCGATAGCGCAACCTGATCTCCAGGACCGGCAACCCGCCAACCCAGCGACCCGCCCGCAAATGCCCGCAACGACACTGTTGACAAAAATCTGCCGGAACTTTCCTCAAAACAAAATCTCCCCGGCCTGGAGGGGTCCGGGGAGCAAACCTAACATCATGTCAGGAACTTTGACTGGAGCTAGCACTCACCCGCTCAAGAGCGGGGTGGATCTGAGTCATCTAATCCGGTTTAGGCTTTTTTCTTATGACTATTAGAATGCGCGCTGCAGGCGAACGAAACCGGTCCAGGCTTCAGGCTTGGTGTCGACGTCGAGGTAGTTTGCAGCAACCTTTGCCGAGAGGCCGTCCGTGATCTTGTAGTCAACCGTCAGGCCAGCCTTCCAGGCGTCGTTGTTCGAGAATTTGTCGAACGAGACGAGGCCGTAGCCACTGTAGTACTGGAAGCCGGGGGTGATCTTCAGCTTGTCGGTTGCGTTGATGGCGTATTCGGCAGCAACAGCCCACTCGGAAGCATTGTAGTAAGCGTTTGCGCCGGAAGCCCAAACACCAGACAGGCCAAACGTGCCAGGACCAACACCAGCTGTTGCGATCAGGCGAACAGAGCCGTTTTCGCGGTCAGTGTCATAACCACCGATGAGCTGAAGAGAGACGCTATCGATCTTCGCGCCAGCGCCAACAACGACGCCGACATTGTTACTTGTGTTGTTGTTCTTGTTGAACGTGCCGACCGCGATACCTTCGAGTTCGTCAACCGAGACACCAGCCCAGAAAGAACCCGCTTCATAGGTGTAACGAACGGAATTGAACAAAGCGTTGGTCGCCACATCGTCCGTTTCACCGGAGAGACCATCATCCCACCAGCTCAGGAACTTACCGACCTTCAGGCCGGCGATTTCGATAAAGGCCTGATGAACGAAAACTGCGGATCCCTTGTCGCTGGAACCAGAAGTGGTGGAAGCAGCGGCAGAACCGGTATCAGCATCACCACGCAGGCCGATGAAGCCACGCAGAGCGCCGAGTTCAGTGTCGGTACGGGTGTCAACTTCGAACTGGGCGCGCGTGAATGCGTCCCAATCAGACTTGCCAGCCTTGTCACGGCCGAAGTCGGTCTGGAAGCGAACGTAGCCCTGGAACTTCAGGCAGGTTTCGGTGCCGGGGATGTAGAAGAAGCCGGTGCCGAAGGCGTCGCAGACGCGAACATATTCCATGGGCTCGGGTTCGGCAGCGACGATAGCGTCAGCGGCCTGTGCGCCGGATACTGCTGCGAGAGCGGCAGCGGAGCCGATGAGGAGGCTCTTGATGTTCATTTTTAATCTCCAGTCAAAAAATTTTTCAACGAATGCGCAAAGCCGAGGGCTGGTCTTTTCCCTGCCGCCCGCTTCTCTGCGCTGATCCAGCAAATGGCAGAAACTTCGGGAGAATCGCAATTTAAATCTAAAAAATCCAAATAAACTCAAAGCATGCAATCAAATCACGTAGTAAAATTACAACAAATTAATAGTTCAATATATAATATATAAATGTTTTATTTGGTGATTTCGATATTTATTACTTAGTTATCGCGCAAATTAGTTCTAATATTTTTGAATTATAATACTAGAACAAACTTGCGCCCAATCCCGCAATCGCTTGGGAAAGGCATCAAGTTTCATGGATGAAGATGAGGGCATGCGGGCTTTTAATGCCGCGTGGGGTCGCAAGAAGGGTGATATAGCCGCACTCCCTCCCGACGCCACTATGCGGCAAAGACAGCGCAACGTGCCTTCCGCCAATTCGCGTCCGGCGAATCCGGTTAGAGGCAGGCCACCGAGGTGGGAATTATTGCATGTCGTTCGATAGACCAGCGGGGAAAGTCATCATATTCCCCAACATTGCCTCGATCGCATCCGCCTGCACCGGGCGGCTGAAGTAATAACCCTGCCCATAGGGGCAGCCGGCAGCGCGCAGAAACGCTGCCTGCTCGCCGGTCTCGACGCCTTCGGCAATGACATCGATGCCCAGAGACCCCGCAAGCTGGATCATGATGGAGACGATGGCGCTGTCCTTGGTTTTTTCCGGCAGATGGGTGAGGAACGACCGATCTATCTTCATGCACGACAGGGGGAAGGTCTTGAGCATGCCGAGACAGGAATAACCAATGCCGAAATCATCCAGTGCCAGGCTGACGCCCATCTCCTTGATGACGCGCATGATCCGCACGGATGTTTCCACATCCTGAATGATGAGGGTTTCGGTGATCTCAATTTCCAACAGAGACGGTGCAAGGCCGGATTGCGTGAGCGCAGACCTGATCTGCTCCACAAGGCCGCCCTGAAATTGCCTGGGTGAAATATTGACCGCCATTTTGACGGGCGGCAGCCCGGCATTGCACCATGCCTGCGCCTGAAGGCAGGCTTTCTTCAGAACGCTTTCCCCAAGTTCCACGATGAGGCCGGTTTCTTCCGCAAGGCCGATGAATTCCGCGGGGCCGAGCAGACCTTCCACCGGGTGCTGCCAGCGCACCAGCGCCTCCACGCCGCTGATGCGACCGGTCAAAAGATCGACCTGCGGCTGATAGTGGAGAACGAACTCATCTCTTTCTACCGCCTTGCGCAATTCCTCGATGCGGGTGAACTTCTTCCTCAGATCATCCGCCATGCGCGGCGTGAAGGTTGCAATGCCATCTCGCCCGCTATGCTTGGCCTCATACATCGCAAGATCGGCCGCAGCGACTATTTCCGCCGTGGTTTCCCCGTGCTCCGGGAAAAATGCCATGCCAATACTGCATGTGACCTTGATATCGTAGTTGCCGAGGCGCAGCGGCTGCGAGACCGCAGCCCGGATATGTTGCAGGCGGCTTTCGAAATCGTCCTTGTGCTTATGCAGAATGATGACGAACTCATCCCCGCCCACCCGTAGCACCAGATCGTTTCGACCGAGACTGCGCGAGATGCGCTCAGCCGTTTTTGACAACAAAGCATCGCCAACGCTGTGGCCGAGCGTATCGTTGATGTGCTTGAAATTATCGAGATCAAGAAAGCCGATGCCGACATGCCGCTTCGCTTTTGCCGATGCTGCCAGTATTTCCGGCAGTCTCGTATCCAGAAAGCGGCGATTGGGCAGCCGTGTCAGCATGTCGTGATCGGCAAGAAACGCGATATGTTCCGCCGCCCGTTTGCGATCGATCGCAAGACCCGCCATGCGCGCGGCGGCGGCGATGAACTCCAGAAGCCCCGCATCCGGTGTGCGGCCCGCCAACATGCACCAGACGAAACCGTGCGCATTGCCTTCGCTGGCGGGAATATCGAAACTGAAGGCCACATTACCGGCGGGATAGGTCAGGCTTTCGGGATCGCTGACGCTGGAGATGAGTGCTGACACCCCCGCATGCTGTGAAAGCGCCGGTGAGGCATAGACCGAGGGTTCGCCGGCCGCGGCATCGAATACGCGAACAGCGCAGGCAAGACCCGTAGCGAGGTTTTCGATGGCTTTCACGAATTCTTCGAGAAAATCCTCGATACGCGCCGCCCCAACAATCATTTCGAGAATATGCGCCTGCGCCTGAAGCAGTCGCTCCGAGGCTTTCTTCTGGGTAATATCCCTGGATGCGCCAACCACACCGATGATCGCGCCGTTCTTGTCCTTAAGCGGCACGCGCGACATCATCAGCCATCGGTCGATATCGCCGCGCATTGCGCGTTCCTCAAAACCGAGATCCGGCTCTCCCGTGCGCATCACCCGCGCCTCGGTCTCTGGAATGCCCGCACGCTGCGCCGCATCGCCGTTAATATCGTAATCGGTAAGACCGATCAGTTCCTCGACTGTGTCAAAGCCGTTTTCGGTGACGATGGCACGGTTGGCGAAGAGAAAGCGGCCTTCCAGGTCCTTGGCATAGATGAAATCCGGCACATGATCGATCATCGCTTCAAGCAGCGCATGCCGGTCGGATGGCGGCGCATCGGACTTCGTCCGCGGCGGCCGGTTCTGCAAGCGTGACTTCGGGCCTTTGGAACGCAACTATCCGCCTCGTTACTGTATAAGGAAGCAGAATAGTAGGATTATACATATTATATAAATATGAACGGTGGCGGGGGATTGAAGCGAAATTGCGCGACAAATACCGCGCGATCAGATTGTCGGCAAAGGCAAAACCTCTCCTGCAACATGCCAGCCTTGAGCTGGCATTGAGCCACGGCGCATCTGCGCCGTGAAACAAGCTTTTCCCATTCAATACTTCATAGCACTGAACTGTGAGCTGCAGGACTTCGTAGACAATCTCATGAGCTGCAACGGCTGTAGCGTTTGACTACAACCGTCAATTGCTTATCCATCACACGACAGGTGTGGGGAGCTCTTTACCGGCAAAATGCGCGTCTAGATTGGCGAGTACCAGATCGGCCATGGCGCGCCGGGTCTGGTGCGTGCCGCTGCCGACATGCGGCGCGAGCGTGACATTTTCGAAGGCGAAAAGCGCCTCCGGCACACGTGGCTCATCTTCAAAGACGTCAAGCGCTGCGCCACCGATCGTGCCACTCGAAAGCGCCTCGACCAGTGCCTTTTCATCCACAAGCGAACCACGCGCCACATTGACGAGCACACCCTGGGGACCGAGAGCCTTCAGCACATCCGCATTGACGATATGGCGCGTTTCAGCGGTGGCGGCGGCGGCGATGATCAGCACGTCGCAATTGGCGGCCAGAGCCTCGATGCTGTCGTGATAATCATAGGGAACATCGCGGCGGTTTCTGGCGGTGTAGGAAATGCGCGCATCAAAGCCTTCCAGCCTTTTGGCGATAGCCTGACCGATGCGGCCAAGGCCAAAAATGCCGTAGCGGCGGCCGGCCACACGGGTGGAAAGGCCCATATCACCCTTCAGCCACTGCCCCGTGCGCACATGCTGGTCAGCCTGCGGCAGCTTGCGCGCTTGCGCCAGAACAAGACCGAGCGCGAGGTCAGCGACATCCGCCGTCAGAACATCCGGTGTGTTGGAAACGCGGAAACCGCGTCGCTTGGCTTCCGCCAGATCCACCTTGTCGAAACCGACGCCGTTGATGGCGACGATCTCGAGATTGGGGAGTGCGGCGCCGATATCCGCCGGAAGGCCGATATGGCCACCGGTGACGACGCCGCGGATTGCAGCACCCTTTTCAGAAAGGAACGCCGCCTTGTCTGCCGCCTCAAACAGGCGATGAACAGTGAAGCGCTGCGCGAGTTCTTCTTCCAGCGCCGGGATCAGCGGGCACAGTTGTACGATTTCAGTAGTCATGGATATGTCCTTGTGGATCAGGCGCTATTTCACATCGGCCTTGACGAATTGCCGGAGTTCCGGTGTTTGCGGATTGGCGAAGAGTTCTGCCGAGCGGCCCTGTTCCCAGATCTTACCCTTGTGCATGAAGATGGTTTCGGTCGCCACACGGCGTGCAAAGGCCATTTCATGGGTAACAAGGATCATGGTCATGCCGCCCTTGGCGAGGTTTTCCATGACCGTCAGCACTTCCTCCGTCAGTTCGGGATCGAGTGCAGAGGTCACCTCGTCGAACAGCATCACCTTCGGCCGCATGGCAAGCGAACGGGCAATCGCCACGCGCTGCTGCTGGCCGCCGGAAAGCTGGTCGGGATAGGAATCGAATTTCTCCGACAGGCCGACGAGTTGCAGAACCTCGCGGGCAATGTCCTTCGTTTCCGACTTTGCCACGTCCTTGACGATACGCGGAGCGAGCATGATGTTTTCACCGACCGTCAGATGCGGGAAAAGATTGTAGCTCTGGAACACGATGCCGACATCGGTGCGCAGCTTGCGCAGCGCTGTGGCATCTACGCCCAGCGCATGGCCGGCAATTTCGATGCGGCCCGAATTGATCTTCTCCAACCCGTTCATGCAGCGCAGCAGCGTGCTCTTGCCCGAGCCGGAGCGGCCGATGAGGGCGAAAACTTCACCACGGCCGACGGTCAGCGACACGCCTTTAAGGACTTCCAGAGCGCCAAAGCTCTTGTGAACGTTTTCAACGATTACTTCCGGCATGAAGCCTCCTTTCCAGCCAACGAGACAGCTGGGACAACGGGTAGCAGACGATGAAATAAAGCACGGCCACCGCGACGAAGACGCGGAACGGCTGGAACGTGGCATTGTTGATAAGCTGCCCCGCTCTCGCCAGTTCGACGAAACCGATGATTGATGCGATGGACGTATTCTTGACGACCTGAACGGCAAAACCGACGGTCGGCGGCAGGGAAATGCGGATCGCCTGCGGCAGGATGACGTAGCGATATTGCTGGGCGCGGGTGAGAGCCAGCGACTCGGACGCCTCCCATTGCTGCTTCGGCACCGCCTGGATGCAGCCGCGCCAGATTTCGGCGAGATAACCCGACGTATAGATCGTCATCGATGCGCCGGCAGCAATCAGTGGCGGCAGTTCAAGTCCGGCAAGGCTTAGGCCGTAATAGGACAGGAACAGGATCATCAGCACCGGAATGCCCTGGATGACCTGGATATAGGTGCCGGCAGCGATACGCAGCGCCTTCAGTTCCGAGGTGCGGGCAAGCGCCACGAAGAAACCGACGAGGCCGCCGCCGATGAGCGCAATGATCGTCAGAAGCACGGTCCATTGCAGGGCGGTGAGCAGGAAGCCGAACTCGTTCCAGCCGAAAGTTCTGAGTGTCATGACTGCACCTCCGGCAAGGCGGTCATCGTCTTGCGCGCCACGCGGCGGCCGAACAACCACATGCCGACAAGGGCAAGGATGAGCCGCAGGCTGAGCGCCAGCGCAAGATAGATGAGCGTGACGACGAGATAGACCTCGAAGGAGCGATAGGTCTGCGATTCCACGAAGGCAGCGGCGGCCGCAAGCTCATGGGTGGAGATGGCCGAACATATGCTCGATGCCAGCATCATCAGCACGAACTGGCTGCACAGCGAAGGATAGACCTTGGCGATAGCAGGCACGATGATGACGTGACGATAGATCTGATATTTGGTGAAGCCCAGAGCCTCACCCGCCTCGATCTGTGACTTGTGCACCGCCTCGATGCCGGCGCGGATGATTTCCGTGGAATAGGCGGCAAGATTGATCGTCATGCCGATCAGAGCTGCCGTATCGGCTCCAACGCGAAAGCCGAGCCCCGGCAGACCGAAATAGACGATGAAAAGCTGCACAAGAAATGGCGTGTTGCGGATCACCTCAACATAGCCGTCCACGATGATGCGGACGATACCGCCATTGATGGAACGCAGCGAGGCTAAAAGAATGCCGAAAGCGCAACCGAGCACGATGGAGAGGACCGATAGCTTGATCGTCAGCCATATGCCGCTCAACAATTCGTTCTGATATTGGGCAAGCGCGCCGAATTGAAATGTATAGGACATGCGTCACTCCGTGGACATTTCCCGGCCCGCCGGAATTTCTCCCGGCGGGCGCGTTGAATGGCTCAATCAGAAGCTAGGCAGTTGCGGCAGCGGACGGCCGGTCCACTTCACCGAGATGCGGTCGAGATCGCCCGACATCTTCATGAGATAGATGGAGGTGTTCAGCCACTGACGCAGCTCGAAATCCTCAATCTTCGTCGCCATGGAATTGCCCTGCTGGAAGAAGGTGAAACCGACCTGCAGACCGGCTTCCGGACGCTGCTTGATGATCGCCTCACCCACCGTGGACGGCAGGGCGACGGCATCCACCTGACCGGCAAGCAGAGCCTGGGCGCTGGTGGAATCGTCTTCGTAGACGACGATTTCGAGACCTTCGACATTGGCCTTGCGCAGCGCGGTTTCCTGCGAGGAACCGCGATTGACCGAAACACGCTTGCCCTTGAGGCTGTCGAGATTTTCGAATTTCTGGTCCTTGCCGGAGATGATGTCCATGTTGAAGGCGCTGTAGGGCTGCGTGAACATGACGGTCTTGGCGCGTTCACCGGTCGGTGCGAGCGTCGCGACAAGGAAATCGACCTTGCCGGTCTGGAGCGCCGGAATGCGGGCCGGCGGCGTCAGCGGCACCAGTTCGACCGGCAGCGACAGGTAAGAGCCGATCAGATTGGCGACATCAACGTCATATCCGGAAGGATTGCCCTTCTCATCCACCATACCCATCGGCGGCGCGCCGGTGAGAACGCCGATCTTGACCTTGCCGCGCGCGGTGATCTCGCTGAGCGAGACGGCATGGGCCGAGGTGGTGGCGGCTAGCGTTGCTGCGGCAACACCGACTGCGACGGTCATGTTCTTCAAAAATCTGGAAATGCTCATGGTTTCTCCTCCAACCCTTTATTTGCCGTCCGCACGGGAACAGCGGCCTTTGCGCAAACCGAAAAATGTTCTCGATAACATTTCAACCCGATTTGCAAAAAACTCCTCCCAAGAAGACGCGAAGATCCAAAACTGTTAGAATTCCCTATGAAATTCAATGATTTTGGCTGGTTATCGATTTTCCTCTGGTCGACACCATTTCGCGTTCTTGGCAGGATCAATAATGCATGTTATCGGTATCATTGCAAGTCCGATCTACAGAACTGTTGCATCGGGCATTCATTCGGGAGGGAACCATGTATACACGCTCGGCAATTTTTGAAGGCAAGATCCACGCCGGTCGGGAGGAGGAGTTTTTCCGCATTGTCGAGGAAAAGCTTCTGCCGGTCTGGAAACGCATGCCGAACGCGCAGGCCGTGCGCGTCATGCGCACCGAGCGTACGGACCCGGACGCGGCGGCCATCATTATGGTGCAGGAAATCGACTATCCGTCGATTGAGGCTGTGGAAGAAGCGCTGGTTTCGCCTGTCAGACTGGAAGGCCGGGTGCTGACGGACGAGATGATGAGCATGTGCGACGGGCGTTTCTATCACCTCGTCTACCGTCGCATCGCATAAATCCGGTGCACGCCGCACCGATCTGCAATCATGCGGCGTGCTTTCCCTTGATATCTTCGTGTATGTCTTGTCCTGAACCGGTTCTAATTCAGGGAGACATGCTTTGGTGGAGCGCACGCCCTTGGCCGCAGCGTTAGTCACGTCAAAAAAAGCAACCATGAGCGACGTCTCGAAACTCGCGGGCGTCTCCAAGATGACCGTTTCGCGGGTGCTGGCCGATCCGGCGCTGGTGTCTGAGGACACGCGCCAGAAGGTGATGAAGGCCATCGAGAAGCTGGGCTATGTTCCAGATAGAATCGCCGGTTCGCTGTCTTCCCGGCGCACCAATTTCATCACCGCCATCCTGCCGACGCTCACCAACTCCAACTTCGCCGACAGCGCACAGGGGCTCGCCAATGCTCTGCGGGCGGCCGACTACCAACTGCTGATCGGCTATACCATGTACGATCTCCAGGAGGAGGAGCGCGTCATCCGCACCATGATGGAGCGCCGGCCCGACGCCATAGTCGTTGCCGGAACGGTGCATACCAAGATGGCGAGCGAAGTTTTGATGCGCGCCGGCATCCCGATTGTCGAGATCTGGGACGTTCCCGAACATCCCATCGACCATGCGGTAGGCTTTTCCAACTACGAAGTGGGAAGAAACGCCGCCAAATATTTAATATCGCTTGGATTTAAGAGAATTGGCGCACTGGGATCGCGTGCGGATGGCGATGTAAAGGACTGGCGCGGCGAAAGCCGTCTGCTCGGTTTTGGTGCTGCACTTCGCGAAGCCGGGATTGCCGACGACCTCATCATCCGCGAGGGCAGCGCCCCAGTCTCCTACGACCATGGGGCCAAAACGCTCGGCTCATTGCTGGCGAAGGCGCCGGATGTCGAAGGTATTTTCGCGGTCTCCGATATTTCCGCCGTCGGCGCACTGATGGAGTGTCATCGTCGCGGCATTCATGTGCCCGAACAGATTTCCATCCTCGGCTTCGGCGATTTCGACATCGGCCGGCAATGTTATCCGGCGATTTCAACGATCCGTGTAGACGCCCAGATGATCGGCCGAAAAGCGGGCGAATTGCTGCTTTCCATATTGGAAGCGGAAAAAGGCGCTGCCGTTCCCGAAGGCGCGCGGGTGGATGTCGGGTTCGAGTTGATCGTGCGCGAGACGACGAAGCGGGTGGGCGGGTGAGGCGTTCCCTCCCTCATCCCTGTGCTGGTCACAGGGATGAGGGAAGTACAGTGTATCGTCCTTATCGAGCGCCCCAAGTGTCCGTCAGACGATATCCTTCCGGCCACGGATCGGAAGGATCAAGCATGTGCTGGTGAATGCCGGTGATCCAGCCGCGGCCGGAAATTTCCGGCAGGATGGCCGGGCGGTCGCCCACCGTTGTCGTTCCCAGAATGCGACCGATAAAGGTGGAGCCGATGAGCGACACGGCCGTCAGCGTTTGGCCTTCTTTCATCTCACCGCGTGCATGCAGCACCGCCATGCGGGCCGAAAGCGCCGTACCGGTCGGTGAGCGATCCACCTTGCCAGGCTGGATGGCGACGGCGGCACCTGCCCGCAGGCCCTCAGCGGTGCGCTCCACCTTGCCCGCAAACAGGCAGAAGGAAAAATGACGCCAATCGGGGTTTTCGGGATGCTCGAAACCCAGAGCCTTGTTGGCGGCATTGGTGATGCGCACGCCGAGACGGGCAATCTCGTGCGCTTCATCCGGCTTCAGGCTGAAGCCCATCGCCTCGGCGTCGACGATGACGAAACTGTCGCCGCCATAGGCCGTATCCACCTTCAACGTACCGAGACCCTCAACCTCAAGCTCTACATCGAGCTTCGCGGCAAAGCTCGGCAGGTTCTGCACGAAAATGCGTTCGGCCTTGCCATTGCGGCATTCGGCACGCACCTTCACAAGCCCGCCCGGCGCTTCAAGCAGCATATGGGTTTCCGGCTCCTGCATTGGCACGATACCGCCATCCAGAAGCACGGTGGAAACGCAGATGGAGTTGGAGCCCGACATGGGCGGGGTATCTTCCGGCTCCATGATGATGAAGGCGGCATCCGCGTCAGGATGTTTTGGCGGCACCAGAAGATTGACGTGGCGGAACACGCCACCGCGCGGCTCGTTGAGCACGAAATTGCGCAGGGTCTCATCGCGGGCGATGAAACGGCTCTGTTCCCAGATCGTCTCGCCCGGCGGCGGCCTGACGCCGCCCACGATCACATCACCCACCTCGCCTTCCGCATGGGCGGAGATGACGTGAACTGTCTTGATACTGCGCATTTAGTGCTCCTCAGGAAAGCCAGGATGGAAGACGGGAAATAGCACGGCCGGTCAGTGCGCTTTCAACACAGTCGGCAAGGCTGCCGAAACGCACCGCGCGGCCGCTGAGGCCAGGACCGTAGTGGGCGTACTTGCCCGAATTGGTCATCAGCGCGCGCGTCCTGGTCGGAAAGACCGGTTCGGAAATCGAGCACCAGCACAGATCAGGCAGTACCTGGACGCCACTGTCATGCAGGCTTTGCAGGGTGCCGTCCCGTTCTGCTGCGTCGATGACCTGCTGTCCGGCAGTGACGATGACGGCAACATTTGCATGACGCCTGCGTCCGTTGAAGGCGGACGCCAGCGCGCGGCATTCCTCCAGCGAGGCATGCGGGCTGCCGATGGCAACCAGTTGCACATCCTCTGGTCCCTCATTCAGAAGCGACCAGCCTGCGGCCATATCAGCAAGCGAAACTGTGACGGTTTCCGCCGTTTCGACCGGCTCCAGTCCCGCTTCCGGGGTGACGCCCTCGATATGCAGCATGGGAGCCGCAGACGTGGTGCCGAAAGCGGCGCAGAGCGCCTTCAGATCATCCCGCGAAGGCTTTGCTGCACCAAGACCGCGCAGAAGCGGAATGCAATCGGGGGCTGCCTTGCCAGCGAGATAACCGATGAGCGGCCAGAAGGCGTCATTGATATCCTCAGGCAAAGCGACATCGACAATGCGTTGCGGTCGGCGGTTTTCCTCAAGATAGACGCCGGACAATGGCGCCCTGCCCGTCAAGGCAATGCAGAGATCGAGAAAATCCGGATGTTTAGCCGTGCGTGCGCCGAGAACCGTATTTGCGAAAATCACGGCATTCGATTCGGCCCAGGCGATCATGTCGCCGGCCTGCGGCGCGCTGTCGAGCAGATATGGCGAACAGGTAAAGGTGGGGCGACAGCCCATGCGTACATAGGCATCCGCCAGCCTTGCGGCGGGATCGCCGAAATCCTCCGGCACGCCCTGCGCGCGCCAATGCGCCTTGTCCACCGAGATGGCGTTCATGGTCGTCGGCACGCGCACGCTTGCGCCCATCTCCGCCATCTTCTCTGCAAAGGTGAGATTGGCGGGGCTGGCATAGATGCAGCCGTCAATATGACCCTGCGTGACATCGACGAGCGCTGACGCCCCCTGCTGGGCGGCCATGGCGACAATGATGCGCATGGCCTGCTGCACGGCAATGCCGTCGCGGCCCTCGAGCATTGCCCTGTCGTCATTCTTGAGATCGAGATACGTCGTCGCAGGCGGCGCGATCGCGAGGGAAACGCCATCAGCCTCAATGGTATTTTCATCGATACGCACATGAGAGGCTTGGGAGAACCGCGCGAAATTCTCCGCGTCCAGGCGCAGCACCGGCAAAGGCTTGCCGAACATTTCCGCAGCGATCAGTGCACCCAGCGTCAGCACGTCTTCGGCCTCGCAGAAGACAAGCGCTGAGGGTGCGCGGCCCGTCAGGATGAGATCGAGCAAAACGCCCGAACCGGTGCAGGAGCCACGGCTTGACGGCATGAACAGCACACCGCCGGTGAGACAGACGCCATGCAGCGGGTGGTGCACGTCAATCACCTTGCCGGTGGCGGGATCGACACCGCCCCAGAAACTCAGCGCCTCTGTCGTGGCGATCACCACGCCTTCAGCCGCGCCCGGCAGGATGCTGCGCGCCTGAGGAACGGCTGTTGTCGAACCGGAAGAAGACATCGAAAATCTCCCCAAAAGCATTTCCAGTAAAAGTGCGTAGCGGTTTTGCGTCTGGAAAATGCGTAAAAAAAACCAGAGAATTTTTGCGTTTCGGAGAAAAGCCAAAATTCTCTAGAAACGTTGTGGCGAAAATGCCCTTGTATCGATGGCGGGTTTTTGCCCCGTCAGTAGATCGGCGACGATGCGGGCCGTGCCGGCCGATTGCGTCAGCCCCAGATGGCCGTGGCCGAAGGCATAGACCACCCGCGCCGTATGCCGCGCCGCACCAATCGCGGGCAGGCTGTCGGGCAGCGACGGGCGAAAACCCATCCATTGTTTGCCGCCTTCGGTTTTCAGGCCTGGGAGAAAACTTGCCGCCTTGGCGAGAAGCGCCTCGGAGCGGGCGAAATTGGCCGGAAGCTCGAGCCCGCCCAGCTCCACTGCACCGCCGACGCGAATGCCGGTCGAAAGCCGCGTGACAACGAAACCATGGCCACCGAAGGTCACCTGCGTGCGCAGATCGAAGGCGCCTGAAGGCAGGGTGGTATTATACCCCCGTTCCGTTTCCAGCGGAATTTTTTCCCCAAGCGAACGCGCAATGCGATGCGAAAATGCGCCCGCCGCCAACACCACCTTGCCGGCCTTGCGGGTGCGCCCGTCATGGCTCACCACTTCCACACCGTCTTCCAGCGGCCTGAGCGCTGCGATGTCGAGACGTTCGATACGACCGCCGATGCTGCGGAAATGCTCGGCAAGAGCCAGCGTATAGAGCTTCGGGTCGGCGATGGAATGCCAGCCGGGCGTGAAGGTGCCGCAGGTGAAACGCGGTGCGATGCCGGGCTGTATCTCGGCCATCTGCTCGGCATTGAGGTGCCGGAACTCGATGCCATGACGCTCGCGCGCCTTCCAGCCGGCAAGCGAGCCTTCGAATTCGGCTTCGCTTTCATAGACCTGGAGATTGCCCTCCTTGCGCAGCATGGCAATCGTGTCGGTTCTCCTGAGAAACGGCTCAAGTTCAGATTTCGACAGGTCCATCAGCGCCGTCTGGGAGGCGGTGGAATGTTCAACCTTCGAGGCGGCACAGGCGCGCCAGAACCGGAACATCCATGGTGCAATCTTCAGCGCATAGGCAGGCGGTACGCTGAGAGGCCCGAGCGGGTCGAGAAGCCACTTCGGCGCTTTCCAGAGAATGCCGGGGGATGCGAGCGGCAGGATATCGGTGAAGGCGAAGGCACCGGCGTTACCGGCGGAAGCGCCGGCCGCCGGGCCTTCGCGATCGATAACCGTGACCGAAAGGCCGCGTCCCTGGGCGGCAATAGCTGCCGAGAGGCCGACAACGCCGGCCCCTATGACGATGACATTGTTTGCAGACATTACCGCACGCTCGACAGGAATTTCTGCGTCTCGGGGTGCTGCGGCGCGCCGAAAAGCTGATCCGGCGTGCCGATTTCCGCCATCACGCCCTGGTGGAAAAAGGCGACACGGTTCGACACATCGCGGGCGAAGGCCATTTCATGGGTGACGCAGATCATCGTCATGCCCTCGTCGGCCAGCATCTTCAGCGTATCGAGCACTTCGCCCACCAGCATCGGGTCGAGCGCTGAGGTGACTTCGTCGAACAGCATATATTCCGGCGACATGGCAAGAGCGCGGGCAATCGCCATACGCTGCTGCTGACCGCCAGACATGCGGTTCGGATAGACCTTCAGCTTTTCGGCAAGACCGACATGGGTCAGTTGCTTGACCGCGATTTCCTCGGCCTGCTCTTTCGAAATGCCAAGCACCTTGCGCGGCGCCAACATGACGTTTTCGAGCACCGTCAGATGCGGAAAGGCATTCCATTGCTGGAAGACGATGCCGACCTTGCGACGCAGCTTGTTGAGGTCGGTCGATTTGGCATGCACCTCGGTGCCGTCGATGACGATCTTGCCGCTATCGATCGGCTCCAGGCCGTTGATGCAGGTCAGCAGCGTCGACTTGCCGGAGCCGGAACCACCGATGATAGTGACGACCTCGCCGTTGTTGACGGTCAGGTTGATCCCTTTCAGAACCTCCAGCGGGCCGAAGGATTTGCGGACGTTTTCGATCTCAATCATTGGGGGACCACCGTCTTTCGAGATACCCGCCGAAACGGGCGATGGGGAAGCTGATAAGGAAATAGATGGCGCCGCAGATCATGAGAATGGTCAGCGGTTCCTGCAGGCGGGTGACGAGGATCTGCGAGGCACGCAGAAGCTCGATAAGTCCGAGCCACAGCACGAGCGCCGAATCCTTCATGACGCCAAGTGTCAGGCCGATCCAGGCGGGCAACGACACGCGAGTTGCAAGCGGCAGCACGATGTAGCGCATGTCCTGCGACCAGGTCATGCCGAGTGAACGGCAGGCGCGGCGCGTGTTCGACGGCACCGCTTCGATGCCGCCACGCACGATCTCGGTGCAGTAGGCCGCCGTATAAAGCGACAGAACCACGCATGAGGTGGTGAATGGCGGCCAGCCGAGCTTGGCGATCGACTGGAAGGCATTGCCAAGGACCAGCTGGATGAGGAGCGGCACGGAGCGGAAAACATCCAGCACGAAGGTCAGCGGCAGCGACCAATAGGCCCCGAGCTGGAAGCGGATGACACCGAAGATGATACCCATGAGGGTGCCAGCCGTCACGGCAACGGCGGTGACGGCAAGCGTCATCCCCGCGCCCTTGGCAAGGAAGGCAAGATCACTCCAGGTGAGAGCGGTTTCAAACATGGCGCACCTCTCTCAGTAACGAAAAAGACGAGCGGCCAGCAATCTGGCGGCAAGCGTGACGATCTTGGCGATCACGTAATAGATGACCGCGGCAAGCGCGAAGAATTCGAAGGTCCGGAACGAACGGGCGTTCAAGGCCTGCGTGACACCGGCAAGATCCGTATTCATGCCGACGGTGACACCGAGCGAGGTCATCAGGATTGCCCAGACCATCTGGTTGGTGGCGGGCAGGAAGGCGACGCGCAGCATCTGCGGCATGATGATGAGACGGAAGGTCTGCATCGACGTCATGCCGAGCGAACGGCCGGAGCGCGTTTGCGTATCCGGTATCGCCTTCAGCGCTCCACGGAAGTTCTCCGCAAGATAGCCCGCATTGTTGAAGGCGATGCCGGCCAGAAGTGCCGTATAGGGGCTGAGATGAATGCCGAAATTGCCAAGGCCGAAATGGGCCATGTAAATCTGGAACAGTGCCGGCGTGTTACGGGCGATTTCCACCCAGACGGCGGCAATGGCACCCAATATCCGGTTACCGGAAAGCCGGAACAGGGTCAGCACTATGGCGCAGGAAAGACCGATCACCATCGACAGGATCGCGATCTGCAGCGTCACCACCGCACCGTCCAGCAGCTGCGGCAAAGCCTTCAGCGCCTGATTCCAGTGGAATGTATAATTGAACATAACCGTCTCACCTTTTCAGAAACGATCAACGGCGCGATCGATCCGACCGCGCCGTTTGGGAAAAGTTCCGATCAGCGATAGACGCCGTTGACGGTGAGCGAAGGAACTTCGCCGCCAACCCATTTTCCGTAGAGTTCGGCGTAACGGCCGGTGCGAACCTGCTGGTTGATGAACAGGTTCAGATAGTTGATGAAGCCATATTCATCGCGGTTGGTGAAGAGAGCGACATAATCGATGTCATAGGGTGCCTTGCCGACCACCGAGATGCCGGCAAATTTGCCGGTCTTGACGTTGGCCTGTGCAACGGTCGAGGTCGAAACGGTGGCGTCGATCTGGCCCTGGCTGAGCGCGAGGAACACATCGGCCTGCGTCTGGTAAGGACGGAACTCGCCTACGCCCCATTCCTTGACGGTCTTTTCGAGCGCAATGGCTTCGAACGTACCGGCAGTCGCGCCGACGGTCTTGCCCTTCATGTCCTCAAAGGATTTGACGCCGGACTTGTCGTTGGCGGTGACAGCCATTTCGAAGGCGAAGTAAGGCACGGTCATGCCAACCGTCTTGGCGCGCTCAAGCGTATCGGAGGTGGAGGCAACGCCAACATCGACGCGGCCGGACATCAGCGCCGGAATACGTTCCGGGAAAGGTGTCTCGACGATTTCAGCCGTGACGCCGAGCGCCTTTGCGAGATCATTGCAATAATCGACATCGAAGCCGATCGGGTTGTTGGCGTCATCACGTGCGCCCATGGGCGGGAAGTCGAGCACGACCGCGCAGCGCAGCGTACCGGACGAAATGATGTCGTCAAGCTTGTCGGCCTTGGCCGGAGTAATAGCGAAAGTGGCGGCCAGCAGGCCGGCGACGATGACCGATTTTTTCATTGTTGATTTGCTCCCAGAATTGCTCTGCCATTGAAGGCGAGGTCACTATTTCCCCATGGAGGCGATAAATCAACATAAAAATACAATGAGTATACAAAAAGAATTTTTGCAGCAGCGAACAGTGCTACGGCAGCGAGCTTGCAATTCGGGACCGAAGAGCACGTGAAAATGACGCCCTGGTTGGGCAGTTCCGCCCTACTCTCATCCCGGCGCTTGTGGCAGGAATGGGCACCGGACGCAGAATGCCGAAAAGACAAGTTGCAATAGAATGACCGTTGTATACTTTATGTATTCAAAATGTGCGAGCCCAATATCGGAGGATTATGATGAGCGACAACACCACATTGACCATCGACGGGCTTTTTCAGCGGGTCGAAGCTATTTTCCGCAAGGCGGGGCTCAATGCCGTGCAGGCGGGAGCGCTTGCGCGGGTTATTGTTGCCGGTGAGCGTGACGCCTGCAAATCGCACGGTATCTACCGCATCGAAGGCGCCCTGCGCACCGTCAAGGCAGGCAAGGTTAAGCCCGATGCGATGCCGGAGGTGGCCGAAGACGACGGCACAGCGATCGTGAAAGTCAACGCCAATGGCGGTTTTGCCAACCCCGCCTTCGAGCTTGGCCTGCCTGTTCTGGTGGAGCGGGCGAAACGCACCGGCATCGCCGCGCTCGTCATCAATGATTGCACGCATTTCTCGGCGCTCTGGCCGGAAGTCGAGGGGCTGACAGCGAACGGTCTAGCGGGTCTGGTCATGTGCCCGAGCTATTCCACCGTCGCCCCCACTGGCGGAACCAAGCCGCTGCTCGGCACCAACCCCTTCGCCTTCGGCTGGCCCCGTAAGAACACTTCACCCTATGTCTTTGATTTTGCGACATCTGTTGCGGCGCGCGGCGAGATAGAACTGCACCGTCGCGCGGGCAAATCTTTGCCTGAAGGCTGGGCCGTGGATGCCGACGGAAACCCGACGACCGACCCGGAGGCTGCGCTTGCCGGCGCCATGCTTCCGTTCGGCGGCCACAAGGGTTCGGCCATCGGCACCATGATCGAGCTTCTCGCGGGTATCATGATCGGTGACCTGACCAGCCCCGAAGTACTGGAGTATCTCGGCACCACAACGCTTGCGCCCTTCCATGGCGAGCTTATCGTCGCCTTTTCCCCTGAAGCCTTCGCCAAGGGCCGCCCGGGCGATCCTTTCCAGCGGGCGGAAATCCTGTTCGACGCCATTATCGGCCAGGGTGCCCGCCTGCCCTCCGGCCGCCGCTTCACTGCACGCGCCAAATCGGAAAGCGAAGGCATTACCTTGACCGCCGCCGAAATCGCCGGTCTCGACCGGCTGCTGGAACAGGGGATGGACGCCGTCTCCTGACATCAGTCCTTCGTCATGCCGAAGCCAATCAGGCATGACGAAGGATAGCTATCGAACCTCATAAAACGAAAAAAGGCCCGCAAATGCGGGCCTTTCCACTTCAGCAAGTAATCAGGCAGCCTTGCAGGCCTGAACCGCACCCGGAAGCTTGCTCCAGTCGGCGTACCAGCTGTTGAACAGCTTGAACTGCGCCTCGACATAACCGCGCTGGCTGTCGCTAAGGGCATCGGTCTCGTTGAAGTGCAGCGTATATTCCTTGTCGCCCTTCAGCACCATCATGTGCTTGAAGTAGAGAACCAGATCCGGGCCTTCATCGAAGGAGGAGAGGACGGCGAGCGCCTGCTCCAGTTCCAGCGCGCGGGCGCGGGCATCCGCATCGCCCTTGGCGGCGGCCTGCGACAGCTTGCAGAGATGGATGACTTCCTTCGGCAGGACATTGCCGATGCCCGTGATCGCGCCGGTTGCGCCGCAATTGACGAAGCCGTGGACAACGGCAGTATCGACGCCGATCATCAGGGTGACTTCATCATCGCGGCTGGTGATGTTTTCAGCAGCGTAACGCATATCCGCCGGACCACCGAATTCCTTGAAGCCCACGAGGTTCTTGTGTTCCGCACGCAGCGCGAAGAAGAGATCGGCGCGGGTGGCGAAACCATAATAGGGGCTGTTGTAGATGACAGCAGGCGTTTCGGGAGCGGCCGCAAGGATGGCCTTGAAATGCGCCTTCTGGGCAGCGATGACCGAGCCGCGCGAAAGAACACGCGGAATGACCATCAGGCCCTTTGCGCCAACCTTCTGAGCATGGGCGGCGTGCGCAACGGCAGATGCCGTGTTGACCGCGCCGGTGCCGACGATGACCGGAATGCCGGCTTTCACCAGACGTTCCACGCCTTCCATGCGCTGCTCATCGGAAAGAAGCGGCCAGTCGCCCATGGAACCGCAATAAACGACGGCAGACATGCCATCGGCGATCAGCTCTTTGCCCTTGCGGACAAGCGCGTCGAAATCGGGGGTGCGATCATCTTTGCAGGGGGTCATCAAGGCGGGAATCACGCCGGAAAAAATGCTGGCCGTCATTACTAGCTCCTAAGGGACAGTTTTTCGGGAATGGACGCACCTCCGCGCCACCCTTTCAACAAGGACATTACAATCTTGTATTTTATTTGTCGACAAGAAATCGACAAGCTACAGATTTATTTCCAGCCGCTCATTGCGCACCAGTAGTTTCTGCACCTGCTGCACGATCTGTTCGGCATGCTCGCGGGCCAGTTTCTCGGACAGAACGGTGTCGCGCGCGGCGATCGCCGCGATGATCGCATCGTGATCGTCGACGAAACGTTTCGGCAGGCGATCATCATAGGACTGGTAATACAGCCGCAAGATGCGCCGTCCCTCATCCAGCAGACGCTTGAACAGACTGGTGAAATAGGGGTTGCGCCCGGCTTCGGCGATGGAAAGGTGCAGGGCCGCATTGGTGGAAATCATCGCCAGCGCGTCTTGCTCTTCCACCGCAATGGCAAATTCCGCATTATGGGCGCGGATGCCGGCCAGATCTTCCGGACGGTGATATTGGGCAGCAAGCTGGGTCGTCACCCGGTACATCAGCACCAGCGCATCGAAATAGGTATGCATATTGAGGAAATCGATGTTCGACACCATGGTCGAACGGTTCGGCAGCGTATCGATCAGCCCCTCGCCCGAGAGCCGCACCAGCGCTTCGCGAATGGGCGTGCGCGACATCTTGAACCGCTCGGCAAGCTGCACCTCATCGATTGGACTACCCGGCGGCAGAACCAGATCGAGAATCTCGTCGCGCAGCAGATCGTAGACCATCTTCACGCCGGAGCCACGCTTACGCTCGGCAGAAGCAATTATATCCGTCATAACCAAATCCCTCTTGTCGACATAAAGAGTACTATTATATTTTTTCCATATCAACGCCGCGTTGCAGCACCTGCCCTTCGAATGGCGGAATAATTGTTCAAAAACAACAAAAAGCCGTCACGAAAATTACCCGCGACGGCTTCAATAATTCAATTTGTGACATAGCTGCTTTTTTTACAAAGCGCCGCTTCGAGGTCGGGACCTCAGTTACGCAGGCCGGTGGCCACGACGGAAATCTTGAAAGCGCCGTCCAGGGTCGGATCGAAGGATGCGCCCATCACCACATCAGTCTCTTCGCTGACTGCCTCGCGCACAAGCGTCATCGCCTCGTCGATCTCGTAAAGCGTCAGGTCGTTGCCGCCGGAAATCGACACAAGTGCGCCGCGTGCCTCCTTCAGCGACGGTTCGCCGAGCAGCGGGTTGGCGATGGCGGCTGCTGCCGCTTCCGAAGCGCGTTTTGGACCCTTCGCCTGCGCCGTACCCATAAGCGCGCGTCCGCCATTCTTCATGACGTAACGCACATCGGCGAAGTCGAGATTGACCAGGCCTTCGCGCAGGATGAGATCGGTAATGCAGCGCACGCCGAGGGACAGGACCTTGTCCGCCGTCTTCAGGGCACTTTCAAAGGTCGTGCCGGCATCCGCAATACGCAGCAGGTTCTGGTTGGGAATGACGATGACGGTATCGGCGGTATTAAGCAGATTGGCGAAACCATATTCGGCAGCACGCATGCGGCGCGCGCCCTCGAAGCTGAACGGCAGGGTGACGACACCGACGGTCAAGATATTCTTCGCACGGCACGCTTCCGCGATGACGGGCGCAGCACCGGTGCCGGTACCGCCGCCCATACCGGCGGTGATGAAGCACATGTCGTAACCGTTGAGGTGATCCATGATCTCGTCAAGCGAATCGATTGCCGCCTGCCGGCCAACCTCCGGATCAGCCCCGGCACCCAGCCCGCCTGTGAGTTCGGAGCTGAGTTGCACGAGCCTTGGCGCGTTGGTTTTCTTCAGCGCCTGCGCATCCGTATTGGCGGCGATGAAATCAACGCCGCCGATGCCCTCGTCGATCATGTTGTTGATCGCGTTTCCGCCGCCGCCACCGACGCCGATAACAGCGATATTGGGCGTATTGCGGGCGATTGGAGCGCGCGGAGACTGGGTCATCGTCTTATTCTCTTTCTAAACTCATAGGGTCTCGCGCCGTTTTTTAACCGCGGCACGCGAATGATCGGCAACGTTCCTGCGTTTCCTTCCTGGCGCGTGAAGGACGCTGTAACGCTTTGAATTTGCATGCAAGCCTTTGCCCCGCTTGCGGCTAAAGGCTTGTGCTCCAGGGGCGAAAGATGCGCTACGGCGACTGTCTCCGACCCCTTCCCCGGATGAAAACCAAACCGAATCAACTGCTTCGCTATCTAGAGGTGATAGCCGAAAAGCCGGTCCGTTTACACTGGATTCACCATGTTTATCTCACTTTGGAACGAGTTGCTTCGGCAGGTGTTTGCCTTCCGACCGCGCTAAAGCGCATGGAATGGAGGCAGTCATATGTCCGCATACATCCTGCAAAACGAACCGGGTTTCCGCACGGAACAACCGCGTGTGCTGATCGTGGAGGACGAATTTCTCATCGCCATGGATATCGAAGATTCCATTATGCAGGCGGACGAGGAAGCTGACGTCATCGGCATCGCCAACCGGCTGGATCAGGCCGTGGCACTCGGCAGCCGCGCAGATATTGCCTTTGTCGACGTCAATCTCGCCGACGGCCAGACCGGCCCGGAGATCGGGAGGCGGCTTTCGCAGGACCACGGCGTCGTGGTGATCTTCATGACGGCAAATCCGGAAGTGGTGGTCAATCTCGGTATCGGCGCAGGCGTTATCGTAAAACCTGTGCCGCAGGACGCCGTGGAGCAGTGCCTTTCCTACGCACTTGCCAAGCGCGCGGGCACGCGGGCGGTTACGCCCATCGGCATGATGGCTTTCGACTGAACCATTCTCGTGGAGATGAAAAGCGGATTGCCTGAAAACGGCGCCCGGCGCTGAAAACAAAAAAGCCTGCCGCGGGAGGAGGTGCGGCAGGCTTCTTGAAAGATTGAACAGCGATATGGGAGGAGGAAACCGCTGTCCCCGGGGCAATCCTTGGGAGGAGGAGTAGGATCGCCCGCATTACCGAAAGGATGTGGGAGGAGGTACATCCGTTTCGATGATTTGAAGATATCATTTTTTTCTGCATTTCACAGACACAAGCTTGCACCTCAGACATGCATCAAACGCATGGCGATTTTTCCAACCCGAAACATCAATGCAACAGGCTGATTTTTGCCTTTGCACGGCATGCCCCGTGGGAGACACAAGCATCGACGGTTCGCCAAAAACAAAAACGCCCGCGAAGCGGGCGTTTAGTCATTCAAAAGCGGCAATAGCTGCCTGATTACTTGCCGACGGCGGCGCGGGCGACGCTGTTGATCTGGCTACGGTCGATACCGAGATCGTGCAGTTCGCGGCTGCTCATGCGGCCCAGTTCGTTGACGGTCTGACGATACTTGCGCCAGTTATTAAAGCTGCGTGCTACGTTCATGACATTACCCTTTCAAGGTGTTGGCGACGTCAGTAACGTTTCGTTCCGGCGTCCTTTGATGTCCCTTATATGCGCCTTGTCGGGACCAAAGAACAGACAGAATAAGGCAGGCCACCCATGCGCTGTATGCAAGGGTCATCGTCCGAGGGGCGCGGAAAAACAGAAGTATGGCGTAAATTCAGTCATATCGGGGGGCCACTACCGGCACCCCGTCGTCAGAACTTGTAGCGGACGCCAAACACATTGGCATTCGTCGCGCCCTTCATATTGCCCAGCGTCTTGCCGCCGCCGGAACGGTGGTGAAGCCGCCAGAAGAACTCCGTCGAGGATTCTTCGCTGAAGGAAACGTTGATTTCCGGGCCGAGGTAAAACAGGACATTGGCGTTGCCGTTGTCCTTGATTTCTTCTTGCCGCTCCCGCCCCGGCTGCGCATCCGAGACGAGGCTCAGACCCGCCGTGAAACTCGGCGAAACGAACAACCGTTCCCCGAGCCTGATCTTGTCATATCGCGCGACCGGCCCCGCCCAGACTTCACCAGTGAAACCCTTGCCAAACCTGACGGCAACGCCGATTTCACCGCCCAGCTTCACATTGCCGATGCGATAGGGATAGAACTGATAACCGCCACCCAGAATGGCGTTTTTCTCATAGTCGACCGGAATGAGTGCTGCGCTTTTCAGCATGTCTTCCGTGGTGAGGGCGCCGCCAAAACCGAATATCGCTTCGCTTGTCTCCGAGCCCATGTCCTCCGAAGAAAGAGACGGTGTCGCGACCAGGGCAATCATGGCTGCCAGTGACAGACTTGGTGCGATATTCATTTTGCTACTCCTGAACATGGCCGCTTTTATCCGCCCTCATAAGGGTATTCACGTAAGGCGAACATACCCTTACCGAACACAATTAATTTAACACATTCGGAAATGGGCGGGAAAAGCCGTCCATCGTTGCTGTCGTGGGGGCATAGGTGAAACCGAAAAAGGCCGTGGATGAATCCCACGGCCTTTTGCATTCAGCGGTTCGGCGAAGCGAGCTTACACCGCGCGAGCGCGCTTCACCTCCACCTGCGTCCATTCCGGCAACCAGTCCCGGTGCGCGACAAGCAGATCATCCACAAGCGACCAGATCTGGTCGAGATCGAGTTCCGCTGCCGTATGCGGGTCCATCATCGCCGCGTGGAAGATATGCTCGCGGTTTTCGCTCATCAGCGCCCGCACCGTCAGCTCCTGCACATTGATGTTTGTGCGCATCAGCGCGGTCAGCTGCGGCGGCAATTCTCCGATGAAGGTTGGTTGCACGCCGTTATGGTCAACAAGGCAAGGCACTTCCGCAGCGCAATCTGATGGTAGCGAGGTGATGCAGCCATTATTGCGCTGGTTGCCGTAGATGACAGACGGTTCGCCGGTCCAGACCGAGTTGATGATGGAGGAGGCATATTCCTTGGATTGCTTGACCTCGATCTTCTCGGCTGAGCGATAGGCCGCCGCCTGCCCCTTCCAGCGCTCGATCTGCTCGATGCAGCGCTTGGGATATTCATCGAGCGGAATACCGAATTTCTCGATCAGATCCTCGCGCCCCTCCTTGATGAAATAGGGTGTGTATTCGGCGAAATGCTCGGAGCTTTCGGTGACGAAGTAGCCGAGACGCGTCAGCATCTCGTACCGCACCTTGTTGGGGCAGCGCGGGTTCCAGCCGGGCTTCGGCGCACGGCCTTCGCGATAGCCGCGCACGAGATCGGGATAGAGGTTCTTGTAGCTGCCATCAGGCTGGCGGTGCTCGAATTCCAGGAAAAACGCCATGTGGTTGATGCCGGCCGAACGATAGCGGATTTCCTCATAGGGAATATCGAGGTCATGGGCGAGTTCCATCGCCGTGCCCTGCACCGAATGGCAAAGGCCGACCTGCCGGATGGTCGGATATTTCTCCGCAATCGCCCAGGTGTTGATCGCCATCGGGTTGACATATTGCAGCATGATCGCATTGGGGCAGACGGCGAGCATATCCTCGCAAATCTTCCACAGATGCGGCACGGTGCGCAGGCCCCGCATGATGCCGCCGACACCAAGCGTATCTGCAATGGTCTGACGCAGGCCATATTTGCGCGGCACCTCGAAATCGGTGACTGTGCAGGGTTCGTATCCGCCGATCTGGAAGGCGACGACGACGAAATCGGCACCGGCGAGCGCCTTTTTCTGGTCTGTAAAAGTCTCGGCTTTCGCCTTTGCCCCGAGCGTCGAAATCAGCTTGTTGACGACGATGGCGCTTTCTTCCAGCCTTTCCCGGTTGATGTCCATCAGCGCGATCGTTGCGCCTGAAAGGGCCGGACGTTGCAGCACGTCGCCGATGATGTTCTTCATGAACACCGTGGAACCTGCGCCGATAAATGTGATCTTGGGATCTCGTGCCATATTTGCCTCCGGCATCTTGAACTATGCGATTTCAAAGGCGGCCCGGACGAGCCGCTGGGTGTATTCGGTTTTCGGGCGGTTCAGCACCTCCTCGACGGGGCCTTCCTCCACGATCCTGCCGCGCTGCATGACGATGACGCGGTGGCAGAGAGCGCGAACGACCTTCAGGTCGTGCGAGATGAACAGGTAACTCAAGCCGCGCTCGTCCTGCAGCTTGCGAAGCAGGTCTATGATCTGCGCCTGAACGGAAAGGTCGAGCGCCGAGGTTGGTTCATCGAGCAGGATGAATTCCGGCTCCAGCGCGACTGCACGCGCAATGGCGATGCGCTGGCGCTGGCCGCCGGAGAACTCGTGCGGGAAACGCGAGAGGATGTTGCCGGGCATGCCTGCCGCCTCCAGCGCGTCGCGCACCCGCTCCAGCCTTTCGGCCTTGGTTTTACCAAGCCCGTTGATAACCAGCCCTTCCTCGATGATCTGGCCGATGGTCATGCGTGGATTGAGCGAGGCGAACGGGTCCTGAAAGACGACCTGCATGCGTGAGCGCAGAGGCCGCATTTGAGACCGGGAGCGGCCGTCGACCCTCTCGCCATCGAAAATCACCTCTCCGGCCACCGGCTCGTTCAGCCGCAACAGGGATTGGCCAAAGGTCGTTTTGCCAGACCCGGATTCGCCGACAATTCCCAGCGTTTCATGGCGCTTGAGGGCTAGACCAAGATCGTCGACGGCAACAAGTTCCCTCAATTCCGGCTTGAACAGGCCACCGTAGCGCATCATGAACGACACCCGCACGCCATTCGCCGTCAGCAGCACACCGGAATTTTCCGGCAATGGTTTGGCGGTGCCATGCGGCTCGGAAGCAAGCAGCTTTCGGGTATAGGGGTGCTTCGGCGCTGCAAACAGCCGCTCAGTGGTGTTGTGCTCACGCATCTCGCCATGCTGCATGACGTAGACGTAATCGGAAAACTGCTTCACGATCGTCAGGTCATGGGTGATGAGCACCACGGCCATGCCGCGCTTCTTCTGCAGATCGCGTATGAGGTTGAGGATCTGCGCCTGTACTGTCACATCCAGTGCTGTGGTGGGTTCGTCGGCGATCAGAACATCCGGATCGTTGGAGAGCGCCATGGCGATCATGACACGCTGTCGTTGACCGCCGGAAAGCTGGTGCGGATATTGCTTCAGCCGCGCCTCGGGTTCCGGAATCTGCACCTGCCGCAAAAGATCGAGCGCCCTCGCCTCGGCCTGCTTCTTGCTCAGCTTCGAGTGGACGCGGATCGCCTCGACGATCTGACTGCCGATCGTATAGATCGGGTTCAGCGAACTCATCGGCTCCTGAAAGATCATCGAGATACGATTGCCGCGCAACGCCCGCCGCTGGCGGCTTGAAAATTTCAGGATGTCGTCGCCGTTGAAGCGAACGGTCGCGGTTTTCGAAACCGAGGCCCGCTTCGTCAAAAGCCCCATGATGGTGCGGGCGGTCACCGATTTTCCCGAACCGGATTCGCCAACGATGGCGATCGTCTCCCCCCGGTAAAGCTGGAAGGAAATGTCCTTCACTGCCTCCACCGTGCCGTGCTCAACCTTGAAAGTCACGGCAATATTGCGTGCATCGATGATGGCCTGGTCGTTTCGATTATCAGCATCGAAGCGGATGGCAGGGGCGTAGGTGTTCTGTGCAGCAACCATGTTACGCTCCTCTCAATAGGGATCGACAGCATCGCGAAGGCCATCGCCCAGCGCGTTGAAGGCAAAAACGGTGACCAGCACAAAGCCGACCGGCGCAAGGATCCATGGATAGGAACCAATGACAGAATAGGTGGCCGTATCCTGAAGCATCAGCCCCCAGGAGATCAGCGGCGGCTTGACCGCGAAACCGAGAAAGCCAAGGAAGGATTCGAGCAGCACGACGCTTGGAATATGCAGCGTGACGGCAACGATCACATGGCTCATCACATTCGGCAGGATGTGCTGGAAGATAATGCGCCGGTCGGTGGCGCCGACGGCAATCGCGGCGCGGACATAGTCGATACGCGCCAGCGCCAGCGTCTTGCCGCGCACCTCGCGAGACATCTGCGCCCAGCCGAGCGCTGACATGACGCCGACCACGAAGAGGAGGAAAACAGTCGTCGGGGCAGTGACCGGGATAAGCGACGTCAAGGCGAGATAGAGCGGCAATTGTGGAAAGGCCAGAACCACTTCCACGAAACGCTGCACCCAGGCATCCAGCGGCCCGCCGAAATATCCTGAGATCAACCCGACGCTGGTGCCGATGACGGTAACGATGGTGACGACACTGAGCGCGATGGCAAGCGAGATGCGCGATCCATAAATGGCGCGTGACAGCACATCGCGTCCGAACTTGTCGGTTCCGAGAAAATGCACCGGCTGCCCGTCCGTGGTGCCGAAGAAGTGCCGGTTTGCCGGGATGAGGCCGAGCAGTCGATATTCCGCGCCTTTCACGAAAAAGCCGAGATAAAGCGGATTGTCGTAATCCGGGCCGACGATAGGCTGGAAGGTCACCGGATCGAGCTCGTCCGTTTCAGCGGTAGCATAGACCCGAGGGAACAGGCTGATATTGCCGTCCTTGTCGGAGAACCGCACCACCTGCGGCGGGGAGAAACTGTCATTGGTTTCGAGCGGGTTCATCGGCGCGAAGAAATCGGCGAAGACTGAGATCGTGATCAACAGCACCACCAGCACCAGCCCCACCATGCCGGTGAAAGAGCGTCTGAGGCGCCGCCACACCAGAGCGAGATAGGTCTCGTTACCCTGAACAACCCGCTCGGGCTTGGGTGCGGCAGCCGATTCATTCTTGAGTTCGTCAACGGCCACCATCTCAAGCCCTCCCGAATTCGCGCACACGCGGGTCGAGCATGGCGAGCAGCATGTCGGCGATGATGTTGCCGATGATGAGCGTGGCGGCCAGCACCATCATGAAGGTTGCGGTGACATAGACATCGCCGACCGCCATGGACCCGACGATGGCGGGACCGACGGTCGGCAGCGCAAAGATGATCGCAGTTTCGATTTCGCCGCTCAGCATGTAGGGCAGCACGACGCCCTGATACATAATGAGCGGATGCACGGCGTTCGGCACGGCGTGGCGCATGATGACCGCGCCTTCCGAAAGGCCCTTGGCGCGCGCCGTCTCCACATATTGGGCGTTCAGCGTATCCAGCAGATTGCCGCGCATCACCCGCATATTATAGGCAAGTCCACCGAAAACGGCGATGGCAACCACCGGCCAGACATGGCTGACGAGATCGACGAACTTCCCCCATGACCATGGCGCACCGCCATATTGCGGCGAAAAGAAGCTGCCGATTTCCGACACGTCGAAATGAAACACCATCAGGTAGACGAGGATCAGCGCCATCAGGAAGCGCGGAATGGTCATGCCGAGGAAGGCGACGGTCGAAAGCAGATTATCGATCCAGGAATATTGTCTGGTGGCAGCCCAGATACCGAAACCGATGCCGAGAAGCGATGAAAGAATGTGGCAGACAAGGGCGAGTGCGATGGTGCGCGGCAGGCGTTCGCCGACCACATCGGCAACCGGCTTGTTGTAATAGAAGCTGTAGCCGAAATCGCCGCGTGTGATGATGCCGCCGATCCAGTTGAAATATTGCACGACGATCGGCTTATCGAGACCGTGTTCGATGCGGTAGGCCTGCGCCTGCGCTTCCGCCTGTTCGAAGGACGCACCGCCCTGGTTCATCAATTGCGAGCGGATGTAGTCAGCATAGTCGCCGGGTGGCGCCTGAATGATGGCGAATGTCACCACGCTCAGGATAAGCAGCACCGGAATGGCGGAGCCTATGCGTATTGTCAGGAATCTCAGCATCGAACGGGTATCCTCCGCTTGGCTAGTCCGTGTGTCTCCGGCCGCGCTTCACGCGCGACCGGTACCGGGTTTTCTCCGGGAGGAGTTCTAGTTGATCGGGCCGCCCTCACCCGGCTTGCCGGGAAGCTGCTCGGGGAAAAGCTCGTATTTGCCCTGCTTGTCGGCCGCGACCCAAAGGCGTTCGCGGATGATGGCGTCTTCAGCCCAGTTGAACATGAAGATCGGCGTGCCCTGCGGCACATTCGAGAACCGCTTGTTCACGATGAGCGCGCCGGGATATTCGGTAAGCCCGATCGTGTAGAGGTTCTGCGTGTAGACCTTCTGATATTGCTTCATCAGTTCCGCCCGCTCGGCATTGTCCTGCGAGGAGATGAATTTGCGCACGATATCGGCCATCTCCTTTTCGAACGGCATCAGATCCAGTTCCTTGCCTTCAGGTGCGCGATGGTTCCAGCTGGTGCGCGGGCCAACGGGTGCCAACTGCTCGGTATTCTGCACCACGGACGAAAGCTCGGTGGAGTTGCGGCGCACCAGCCAGTCGAACTGACCGCCATAATGGGCCGCATCGCGCTGGTTGGAATCAAGGCTGTTGATGACGAGGCGAAGGCCAAGTTTCGCCATTTGCCCGACAAGGCCTTCCGCAATGCTCTTGTCCGTTGTGTAGCCGTTATTGACCAGAAGAATGATCTCAACGTTTCGTCCGCCCAGTGTCTCCTTCGGGAAGTTCAAGAAGCCGTCGCCGTCGGTGTCCTTCAGGCCAATTGATGCAAGGGCGGCTTTCGCTTCCTTAAGGTTGAAGGGGTAATAGACCGTTGAATTGCGATCGTAAAAACCGGTGCCCGAGGAAATGCCACCCGGATAGATCGCCGTGAACGGGCCCTTGACGAGCGAGTCGCCGATTGCCTTGCGGTCGAGGGCCGAGGTCACCGCCTGACGGAACACCTCGTTGCGGTTCAGCTCGCGAATGGCCTGCCCGCGCTCGTCCGGATTGCCCCAGCCATTGGCGGAAAAGTTCATCTGCAGATTATAGCCGATCAGGCGCGGCCCGAAGGCAAGGCGAGCCGGCGCATTCGGGTCAGCTGCGCGTTTCAGCGAAGCGACAAAATTTTCCGGCTGCTCGAGATTGGAGAAATCGCCCGATCCCGCCACAGCCTGCACATCGCGATCGGCCCAGGTGGAGAGCTTGTAATGAAGCTCGTTGAGATAAGGCAGCTGCTGGCCCTTCTCGTCGACCTTCCAGTAGTATGGGTTGCGCCTGAGCACGATGATGTCGTCGGGGCGATATTCCACCGGCACCCAACCACCCATGACAGGGATGTTCATATATTCCGGCGGAAAGGCGTTCTTGAACTGGTTATAGGTGTTCTTGGAATATTTCGGGTGCTGTGGTTTCAGAATATGCGCCGGTCCGGGGCAGAAGCTCGGATAAGCCATGGTATAGAGATATTGCTTCGGGAAAGCGGTCTTGAAAGTCCACTCCACCGTATAGTCATCGATCTTTTTGAGCGTGGTGCCTTCGCCGAAGGCTTCAGGCGACGCGCCGCCGCCGAGCGGCGACACGTTGGGATCGAGAACCGCGTCTTCCCAGTAGAACATGACGTCATCGGCGTTGAACGGCACACCGTCAGACCATTTGGCACCCTTGACCAGATGCATCGTCAGCTTGTGGCCATCCTGCGACCATTCCCAGCCTTTGGCGAGATTGGGCAGCGGTTCGGTGTCCTTGGCATTCACCTGAAACAGCGGCGCTGTGCGCGTCAGGCATTCGGAAAGCGCAATATCGATGCCGCCCCAGCCCTGGCTCTGGCCGGCAATGTAGTTCCAGCCTTCGGGCCGTCCGCCGATCACATGGCGCATCGTATCGCCATAAACGCCGATGCCATCCACCATGTTACCGGTCTTGTAGACCAGCGGCTCCTCAGGCAAGCGTTCCTTCAAGGGCGGCAGCTTGCCTGTCTTCTCGAATTTTTCGGTGATCCAGTCCGGCTCGCTGTAGCTCGGCAGGGCCTTGAATTCGAGGATCGAGTCGCGCGCCACATAATCGATCTTGCCTTCCGCCGGAAACTGCGGCGGCTCCGGCGGCGTGGTGGTTTCGAAGGCGTTCGCACTGAGTGCGATCATCGAAACACCAAGACCCAATGCCGAGATGATACCGATCTTGCGTTGAAGTTGCATCGTCATTCCTCCCAAATGGCAGCTCTTCGACCGCCCACCCTCTGTTGTCGCGATAGCCACGGCGGCGAACTCCCTTTTCACCACCGGCCTGTTCCCATGCCTATTCCTTCAAACGGCCTTTTTCAGCGCCGATTTCTCGGCCCGTAGTTCCTCGATTGAGCGCACATTGCGGCGCGCCGCACCCGCCCAGTCGCGGGTCTTGACGGTGGATTTCGCAAGCCGCTCCTTGGCATCAGGCACGGCATCCGCATATTGCGGCAGCCAGCGCGCCTGTGCGACAACCATCTCGTCCACCATCTGCCAGACCTCCTCCGGAGTGGCGACGGCGCCGACTAGCGGGTCATGCAGCACGGCAAGCTTCAGAAGATCGATATCGCCGCTGACCGCCGCATGTACCGACATGCGCTGCACGTTGATAGACGCCATGCAGGTCGCCGCGCAGGCTTCCGGCAGCGTGATACCCGAGACCATGTTGATGCCGAAACGATCCACGAAACCGGGCGACTCAATGATCGCATCAGAAGGAAGGTTGGTTATGACGCCATTGTTCTTGACGTTGAAGTGGCCGCGATAGACACGCCCGGTTTCAAGCGCTTCGAGAATGTGGCTCGCATGTTCGTTGGAGCGCTTCTCCGGTTCGATGGGCTTGGCGGCTGACGCCAGGAACTGCGGGAATTCCGTTTCGAACCAGTTCCGCGTCTCGGTGGAGTGGCGCAGATAACCGCCGGTTTCGCCGTGAATCCAGTCCGACATATCGATCCAGCGGGCGATTTCATCCGGGCGCTTGCGGTACCACGGCAGATATTCGGACAGATGGCCGTTGCTCTCCGTCGAATAGACACCGAAGCGCTTAAGCACGTCGATGCGCAGCTTTTCCTGCTGTGAGAAAACCGGATGCGCCTCGAAAGCGGCGACCAGCTCTTCTTTGCCGATCTTGCGGCCATTAAGCCTTAGATCGATGAACCATGTCTGGTGGTTGATGCCCGAGCAGATGTAATCAAGTTCGGACGGGGATTTTGCGCCGAGAATTTCAGCGATCTGCTCCGCACCGTGCTGCACACCGTGGCAAAGACCGACCGTATCCACCTTGCCGTATTCGATGGCTGCCCATGTATTCATGGCCATGGGGTTGGCGTAATTCAGGAACTTGGCACCGGGTGCGGCGACCTCGCGGATATCCTTGCAGAAATCCAGAATGACCGGAATGTTACGCTGGCCGTAGAGAATGCCGCCGGCGCAGATGGTGTCACCGACGCACTGGTCGATCCCGTATTTCAGCGGAATACGGATGTCGTCCGCATAGGCTTCCAGACCGCCGACCCGCACACAGCTTATGATGTATTTCGCACCCTCAAGCGCGCGACGGCGGTCGGTATGCGCTGTCACTTTCACCGGAAAACCGTTGGCCTCCACGACCTTGTCGAGGATCGCCCTGATCATATCCAGATTGTGCTGGCTGATATCCGTCAGCGCGACCTCGATGTCGCGAAACTCCGGCACGCACAAAAGATCGGTGAACAGTTTTTTCGTGAATCCGACGCTTCCGGCGCCGATTATAGCGATTTTGAAACTCATAACGCCACCTCTGTTGCAAATCGAACGGGTGAAACGGGCCAAACGATCATAATAAGGCGATGCGAGAATATACCTGTAAGAACCCCGGAAAACCGGCACTCCTGAAAAATTCTCCGCAACAATATCGCGCTGGCTGTCTCCTCGGTTCGGGATTATGCGTATAATGACGAGCGGAACCAGAGAAGGATTATGCTTTCATGGGTAATTTTGTGCTGCGCGATTTGATCGATCAGGGGCCGGGGATGCGGACCGTCTCGCTGCCCCGCGGCCGCCAGACCCTGCACACAATGCCCACCAGCAGCGGCTATGAAATCCGCAGCAGTGGCAATTATGACTGGGACGGACGAAAGCGCGGACAGACACCATTCACTGTGCTGCAATATTGCATTGGCGGACAGGGAAACCTTCGTTACGAGAACCGTCATTACGTGGTGAAGCCGGGCGAAACCCTCCTGTTGCTCATCCCGCACAATCATCGCTACTGGCTGGAAGCGGGAAAGCAATGGGAGTTCTTCTGGATCTCCATGAATGGCGAAGAGGCCTTGCGCATTCACCGCAATATTCTTGCCGTCACTGGGCCGATCCTCAAGCTGCAACAGGAAACCGTCGATCATCTCGCCCATTGTTGCTCGCGCCTCGTCAACGGCGCGGAAACACCAGGGGCGGCCTCCGCCGTCGCCTATGAGGCGGCGATGACGCTTTATGACGACGTGTTCGGCTCGCATCCCTCCTTTGGCGGTGAATATCGCACCATGCAGCAGGTGCTGAGCTATATAGACGGGCATCTCGGAGAGCGTCTTTCCGTCAGCGATCTTGCCGCCGTCGCCGGCCTCAGCCGTGCGCATTTTTCCCGCATCTTCACGGCAAGCGAAGGCCTGCCACCGGCCGAATTTGTATTGCAGCGACGGTTGAGGCGGGCAGCGAAGCTTCTCACCACAGCCGAAAACATCCCCATCAAGGAGGTATCCGTGCTATGCGGCTTCGAAGACCCGAACTATTTCTCGAAGGTCTTTCGCAGGCTATATGGCATCAATCCAAGCGAATTCCGCACCACCGGCATGTATGCTAGCGTTCAGCAGAGCAGATCGTAAAAAACAACTTCGTTTTGCCACGTTTCAGGCGATTAAGAATTGGCGATACAGCCCCTTTTGGAGACCGAATGAGGTGAACAACAAGATCAGGAAGATCCTCATCTTTCCGCTTCGGGCAATCATCGTGTTTGCCCTGATCCTCGACGGCATTTTTCGCCCGCTTTATCGGCCGATCATCAAGGCGATATCCAGACTGACATTCATCAGGAAACTGGAAAGCCGAATTGGCGGATTGCCGCGTCTTGCCATTCTTCTTTTGCTGGCGGTGCCATTTGCCATCGCCGAACCGATGAAAATCATCGGCCTGCTCCTCATCGCGCACGGCACCGTCAAAACGGGAATTGCGCTGACGATCCTCGCTCACCTCGCCACATTCCTGATTGTCGAGCGCATTTACCACGCCGGTCGGGAGAAGCTCCTCACCTACGCCTGGTTCGCATGGATCATGCGATATGTGCGGTTTGCCCGTTCGTTTTACGATCGCTTCAAGCGCGCGACACTGGGCTGGATCCGGCTGAGCGTTCTGGCGCGTCAAAGATAAAAGCGGCACCTTTCACCGCCGGCCGCGCAACTTCTTCAAAAGATATTCCGCAAAGGCGGTTGCCTGCAAGGAGACGAGAATGATGGCAATGCCAAGAACAACACGGGCTTCGGGCACCTCGTCAAACAGGAAGTATCCCACAGCGGTCACGAACAATATCGACAGATATCCGACGGGCGCCAGAACACTGGCGTCAGCGATGCGATAGGCCCGCAGGAAGCAATATTGCCCCATTTGCGCAAGCAGGCCGATGGCGAGCAGCGCCACCCAGTCGAGCGGCATGACCGGTTTCCACGTCCAGATCGCCGGAACGGCGGTAATGACGGCAAGACCCACCGTGTAGAACACCATCATGACAGTGGTGTTTTCCTGCCGCAGCGCCCGGGTCTGGATCACCGCAAGCGCGCCGAACACGACGGAGACGAGGACGACGAGCACGCCTGCGTTAATCTCCGCGCCGCCCGGCCCGATGACTACAAGAACGCCAACAAATGCGAGACAAGCGCCGACCCAGCGATATCGGCTTACCTTTTCACCGAGAAAGACAACCGCCATGGCCATCGTCACCAGCGGGCGTGAGAAGCCGACAGCATTGACGGTGGCGAGCGGCAAGAGGGTGATGGCGACGAAATTGCTGGTGAGTGCAATGGCGTTGCAGCAGATTCGGAAAAGGTTGCGCCAGGGATATTTGACGCGCGCCATTTCCCCCCGGTGTCGCCAGATAAGCGGCAGGATGAAGATCAGGCCGATCATCGCTCTTATGAAGACGAGCTGAAATGCCGGATAGGTCACACCCTGCGCCTTGACCAGGGCCGTCATTCCGCCCGAAACGAGGGCCATATCCATGAGCAGCCAGCCGATGCCCGCGCGAGCATCGTTTTCGCGCGGGTTTTCCTGTTTTTCACTCTGGTCCTGGCCATTCACGCGGGTTGCACAAGGTTGGCCATGAGGCGAAATGCCCCCGGCACCAGCTTGTCCATCTGGTGGTGCAGCACGAGGCTTGTATGCGTATGCCGGCCCTTGCCAATGGCTGCCGAGACCAGCGCCCCTTTCAGAGGCTGTTCATCGACATCGTGCATGGCGAGCAGGGGTTCATAAGCATCATCCCAGCGCGCAGCGAAATAGAGCCCTCTCTCCTTGTCCCAGCCCGTCCAGTCGGCAGCACCGATCGTGTTGGGCCCGACAAGCAATGGATGATCGGGCAATAGCACCGTTACCTCCGCGTTAGGGTCCGTCACCCGCCAACGCAGGGAAGGCTTACCGATCTCAAGCCGCCTGACGGGCGTCGTCTCGGGATTCCATCCGTCGGTCGGCCGGTGATAGAGCGTGACAAGATGGCCGCCTTCTTCGACGAAGCGGTGAAGCCTTTCGGTTGCCGCAGCCAGATCCTTGCGAATGCCGAAGGCGAAGATGCCGACAACGATTGTCGTGAAGGACGAGAGATCACCGCCAAGCGCCTGCGCATCGAGTTCGGTGACATCAAGACCCATGCGCGAAAGCCATGACCCGACCCGGTCGGCACCGCCGCCGATATAACCGACGCGCGCCCCCTCGGGCAGCTTGAGATCGAGCGAGAGGATTTTCAGAGCGGAGGGTGCCAGAAACCGCGCCCGGCCGATATGCGGATATGCGATGGGCGTGATCTGGAAGGCAGGTTGCGAACCGACAAGCGCTTCGATCTGGGCAAGGCCGACCGCTGTCTCACCGGTACGTTCGGCAATCCAGTCATTGCCGGTCTTGCGCAGGTTCCAGCCACCCGTACTCCTGAACGACAGCGGTGCATCGGCACCCTTTATGTGTGCCTGAAAAACATGGGAATCCTGCCCCTGCCCAAGTGGAACCAGAAGCGCATCGGGCGAAATCGTCAGCGACTGCGCCGGCGTCACGAAAAACGGTTCCTCCAGATCGAAAGCGGCCAAAACCTCCCTGCCTCCAATCCTTACGGACAGGCGCACCGAGGCATGACCATTGCCGCCTGAGGCTTTCCAGTCGGGCTGGTAAAGCCCGGAAACGGCCGCGTCCTGATCGGCGGCAAGTGAGAAGACCATTGTCTGGCCACGCGAATGAACCGAAGACGATACGCCAGCCGGAAGGACCGGGGTAACCTCGACGTCAAATTCAGCCGCCTTTCCCGCGAGTTCCACATAGAGAGATGACGTCCCACCCGGAACGATCTCGGCTGGCTCGGCATAGGCCCGCTCGAAAAGATCGAGTGCCGTCAGGATAGCGGCATCGACCTGCGCCCGTTTGCGCGCGATCCGGTGCCCATGCAACTCCCTGAAGTCCTGCGCTGCGGCCTCGTCGACCTCTTGCAAAAGGGCTGCCGCCGTCAGAAGTGAGGCCGTGATCCGCTGCGTGTCGGGAAAGGCATCGATTGCGTCAGTGATTGCCTGTTCGGCCGCAACCAGCGCCTTTGCCAAATCGGCGGTAAGACCCGGAAAAGCCGAGAGATCAGCCAGCGACGACGGCAGGCTGTGGAGGATCGAGCTTTCCTCACCGCCCGCGACGTTGGAGAGCTCGAGATGCAGTGGCCATGCTTCCTGCGCCCGCTTCGGCCAATGCCCCATTCCCTGTGAGGCATGATAATAGCGCGACCATTCGCCGATGCGGTCGTATTGCGCGCCGGTTGCCCGCTCCTTGCCCACCGCATTGACTGTCAGCGTCGTTTCCGGCGGAGGCACCTCGTCATCATAGGTGTCACCACCACCAGACCATGCAGGAAGATAATATTTGGCCACCTTCCACGGCTTCAGCCCCTCGGAGAAATGCTCGGGATAGGCGGCAGGATCGGCCGCCAGCGTGATCGCGCTTTTCGCCGCGCGCGTCATGGCGCGGTGATGCCCGTGTTGTCCCGGCACATCGAGAAATGTCGGAATGACGATATCAGGCCGTTCCTTTCGATAGGCGCGCACCAGCCGCTCGACGATGCGCTGCTGCCCCCATCGACCGAAGGTCTGGTCGCCATCCTTGGAGAAGCCGAAGTCGTGGATGATATCCACCGGGCCATGGCCGAGCCAGCTTATGTCCGCATCGATGATGCGGGCCGCCTCCTCCAGCTCCCGCGACCGGATGACACCAAGCGCGCCCAGCCGCTCCGGCCCAAGCGCATTCTGCCCGCCTTCACCGCGCGTCGAGCAGGCGATGATGATCCGCATGCCCAGTTCCATCCGGAAATAGGCAAGAAGCCCGTTCTGCTCGTCGTCCGGATGCGCACCGGTGTGCATGACGGTGACAGTGGATTTCAGTGCGCTCAGTTTACGGTGCAGACGCACGAGCCATGGATCGGCCATCTGCCGTTCGATGCGCTCCCGGGGGTTAAGCATGGGCGGTCTCCTCCAATATTCAGCCGGGCACCTGCGCTGCGGCGCCCAGGGACGTCTCAAGTTTTGGTGTGACAATGTCGAACAGCGGCAAGGCGGCAGCACCAAGCGCCGCCGTCAACTGTCCGGACTTGCCGTGGATGACGCGCGGCAACTCTCTTTGCCGCCGGCTTGCAACCGAAGTCGGCAGATGCCCCATCCGCGCAATGATCTCGCTGATGATGTTTTCAGGCAGCGCACCGCCGAGAATGACCGTCTGCGGATCGAGAATGTTCTCGAGCATCGCCACCATGGGCGCCAGATGGACGGCTGCCTCGTCGATCCATTCCATCACGACCGGATTGCCCGCGCTGAACAGGGCTTCAAGATCATCAAGCTCCGTGTCCGCAACACCGGCGCAGACGAGCTTTTCCTTGAGCACATAGACGGAAGCATAGGCCTCCAGGCAACCTCTTTGCCCGCAAGACGGGCAAGGCCTTCCCTTGGGCGAGACCGTCACATGGCCGATTTCGCCGGCGTTGCCGAAAGCGCCGCGATAGGGCGAACCATCCTGGATGATGCCGAGACCAATACCGACGCCGAAATAGATCATGCAGAAATTCGGGATAGCCAGCCCTGCGCCGAACAGGCGCTCGCCGACGGCAGCGGCCGTCGCATCGTTTTCCACCACGACCTGTTGGCCGCAGGCATCGCTCAGCATCTGGCGGGCATCGATACCCACCCAGCCGGAAAGCGTCGTCGGACCGACAGACGTCATGCCGTCAATCTCGAAAGGCCCGGGCATGACGACGCCGGTGCCAAGCAGCCTGCACCCGACATTCTTCGCAACCGCTGCATGTTCCGCCGCAAAGGTTTTGAGTATGGCGTCCGGCGTGGTGTCCTTGAGCGGGGTAACGCGCTGCGTGCGCAACACGCCGGCCAGATCAAGACCGACGGTGACCATATGGTCTGCGGCAATCTCCACCCCGATCGTTGCGCCACCATCCGGGTTGACAGCAAACTGTATCGGCGGCTGGCCCCTGCCGGTGCGCCGGCGACCAAGCTCTTTCAGGAGCCCCTCGCCCACCAGCTCATCGACGATATTGGCGACCGCCTGGGGTGTGAGATGCGTGATCTTGGCTAACTGGGCGCGACCGAGCGAGCCGTGCCGCCTGACGATGTCGAGGACGACTCGCCTGTTGTGTTCGCGGCTGCGCTCAGGATTTTTTCCGATTGCTACGGGATAGGTATCCACCGTGTGCACCGTCATCTCTTCAACTTCCCGTCCGTTAGAAAATTCATAGCGTCGAAGTGAGGATAAGCGCAATATAATAATTCAAGTAAATTATGTTATTGACAAATGCTCGCCTTCAGAGAACCGTAGAGAGCGACCGGGGGTCAGAATTGCAAGGGGCGGAACGCGTAAAAATCCCGCTGCCGGCAAATCGATGAGCGCGCGCGAAAGCGCGGATAAAGGGAACGATCACTCCGCATCCGGAAGACCGGGCGGAGAAAATGGAGGCTTACATGCGCAGGGCAACTTTGTTCGCCGGCTTGGTCGCCGGTTTCAGCACATTTGCATTCAACGCCGCGCAGGCGGTTGAAATCGAATATTGGCAATATGTCTTCGACACACGCGTCAAAGCGATGGACGAGCTTATCGCCGAGTTTCAGAAGGCCAATCCGGATATCACCGTCAAACAGGTGACCTTCCCTTATGCCGACTACCAGACGCGAGTGATTGCCGCCAACATGTCCGGTAAAGGCCCTGACGTGATGCAGCTCTTCTACGGCTGGCTCGACAAGTTTGCAGCCGGCGGTATCTTGCAGCCGCTGCCGACAGACGCTTTCCCGCATGACAAGATCGAAAGCGAATTTTTCCCCATCGTCGGCGCCATGAAGCGCGGCGACGATTATTACGGCCTGCCGACGGCGGTTCGCTCGCTCGCACTTTTCTACAACAAGAAGCTCTTCACGGAAGCCGGTCTTGATGCCGCCAATCCGCCGAAGACGCTGGACGAATTTGTTGCCGCGGCGGAAAAGATCGCCAAGCACGATGCCGCCGGAAACCTGACCGTTGCAGGCTCCACGCTCGATATGGGCGGTCAGGACCACCAATGGTGGCGCGAAGTTCTTATCCGCCAATATGGCGGCGAGCCCTACACCGACAACGACCAGAAAGTCACCTATGACAGCGAGGCGGGCATCCAGGCGCTGAAGTTCTATACGAGCCTGCAGCTTGAAAAGAAGATCGGTCAGGTGGGCTTTATGGACGAAGGCCAGGCTGCCTTCCGTGCGGGCAAGGCAGGCATGACCATCGACGGCACGTTCAGGCTTGGATCTTTCAGAACCATCAAGGACTTCGAGTGGGGCGTGACCGAGCTTCCCACCAATGACAAGAATATCCGCTCCAACTATGCCAGCTATTTCGCCAATGGCATCAGCGCCAAGACAACCGGTGAAGAACTGGAAGCGTCGAAGAAATTCCTCGCTTACATCTCCTCACCGGAAGCCATGGCGATCTGGCTGAAGACGGTTGGCGAGTTGCCGGCGCGGCGATCTGCGGCGTTGACCGAGGAGAACCTGAAAGACCCGATCTATGCACCGTTCCTGAAGGGTCTCGAATACGCCCATACGACACGGTTCATGGATGAGGCAGCCCAGCGGCAGAACGCCATCGACATGACGAACCGGATTTTGCTCGAGGGTCAATCCGTCGAGGAGTCCATCAAGCAGGCCGCCAGCGCCGAGCAGGAAATCATCGACGCGGCCAAACCGTAAAACCGCAGGTCCAATCATGACAGCGATCGATCAACAGGGGGCGGCATCCGGCCGCCCCGGCGGCTCCTTCGGGGATCGCTTTTCCATGCGCACGAAACGGCTTGTGTGGATCTGGAGCTTTCTTGCTATCCCGATCCTGTTTTACAGCATCATCCGTTTTTACCCGACGTTGCAGGCCTTCTGGTTGTCCTTCACCAACTGGGACCTGCTGCGCCCGGCAAAGTTCATCGGCGTTGCCAATTACGTCAAGCTGTTCAAGGATCCGCAATTCTGGAAGGTTTTCAAGAACACCTTCACCTATCTCATCGTCGGCACGCCCATCAGTCTGGTTCTGGCTTTCGTCATCGCCTTTTATCTGGATCGGGTGCGGATCCTGCACGGTTTCATCCGCGCGCTTTATTTCCTGCCCTATCTGACGACGGCAGCGGCAATGGCATGGGTCTGGCGCTGGTTCTATCAGCCGCCGCCGATCGGCATCATCAACGACGTGCTTGGCATGATCGGAATTCCCCAGCAGCCATTCATCCGTTCCACCGATCAGGCGCTTTATTCGGTCATGGTGACGTCCATCTGGGCGGGGCTTGGTTTCCAGATCATCATCTTCATGGCGGGCCTGCGCTCCATTCCGACGACATTTTATGAGGCCGCGCGCATCGACGGACTTGGCGAATGGGCGATCCTTCGAAAGATCACGCTGCCGCTCCTGAAACCAACCACCGTTTTCCTGGTCGTCTTCTCCTCAATCGGGTTCCTGCGCATTTTCGATCAGGTCTACAACATGACCACCAACGATCCGGGTGGACCGCTAGGCTCAACCAAACCGCTGGTGCTGATGATCTACCAGACCGCGTTCAACTCCTATGCGATGGGTTATGCCGCCGCGCAGACGGTTGTCCTGTTCACCATTCTTCTTGTCGTGTCGCTGGTCCAGCTCTGGGTTCTGAGGGAAAAGAAATGAGCGAAGCGTTGCCACTCTCCCACGCCCGCGTCCGCCCCGGCCGCATCCTTGCCTGGACGCTGCTGTTCATCGGCGGCCTGATCATGATTTCGCCGCTGCTCTTCATGTTTTCGACCTCGTTCAAGACCGCGGATCAGGTCTATGATCTCAGGCTCATTCCCGCAGCACCGACGCTTGCGAATTACATGACTGTCTTGGCCGACGGCCGTTTCCTCCGCTGGTTCTTCAACTCGATGTTCGTTGCGGTCATCGTCACCGTCTCCAACTGCTTCTTCGACAGTCTGGTCGGTTATACGCTGGCCAAATTCGAGTTTCGCGGTCGCTACTTCATCTTCCTCGCGATCCTTTCCACACTGATGATCCCGACCGAAATGCTTGTTATCCCCTGGTATCTGATGTCCAGCCAGCTTGGCTGGCTCGACAGCTACTGGGGCATCATGTTCCCGGGAATGATGACGGCCTTCGGCACCTTCCTGATGAAGCAGTTCTTCGAGACGGTTCCGAACGACTTCCTGGAGGCAGCGCGTGTCGACGGGCTGAACGAATTCCAGATCTGGTGGAAGGTAGCCCTGCCGCTGGTGACGCCTGCCCTTTCGGCGCTTGCAATCTTCACCTTCCTCGGCAACTGGACAGCATTCTTCTGGCCCCTGATCGTGACTACCAGCAAGGAGCTGTACACGCTGCCCGTCGGCCTATCGAGCTTTGCGGTGGAACAGCAGATCCAGTGGGAAATGATCATGACCGGCGCCGCCATTGCGACCATCCCAACCCTTATCGTCTTCATCGTCCTGCAACGCTACATCGTTCGCGGTGTGATGCTGGCAGGTCTGAAAGGATAACATCATGGCCGATATGAACCCGCGCCTGTCGGATACCAGCAAGTTTCCCGACCCAGTCTACAAGGAAACCGTGCTGCGTCCGCTTTTCGATGGCGCCACGAACCACCATGTCGACGGTTTCCGCCGCATCGACCGCGCCCATCTGGTCATGCTGCGCGAGACCGGCATTCTCGATGCGGACACGGCAGCAAAAATCGCCGGAGCGCTTGATGACATCGACAGGACCATCAATCCGTCGGAGCTGGTCTATACCGGCGAGGTCGAGGATTTCTTCTTCCTGATCGAAAAGGAGCTGAAAGCCCGCATCGGTGTCGATGTGGCAGGCCGCCTGCACACGGCACGCTCGCGCAACGACATCGATCACACGCTTTTCAAAATCGGCCTGAAAGACAAGATCGACACGCTCACTGCCAAGGCGCGGCTTCTGCTGGCCGCCCTGATCGACGCCGCCGAGCGCAATGAGAAGACGTTGATCGTCGCCTATACGCACGGACAACCGGCCCAGCCCACCACCTTCGGCCACTATCTTTCCGCCGCCATCGAAGTGCTGATCCGGGATATTGACCGCTTCACTGAGGCCCGGCGTATCGTCGATCTCTCACCCATGGGCGCTGCGGCCATCACCACGTCCGGCTTTCCCATCGACCGGGCACGTGTCGCCGAACTTCTCGGCTTTGCAGCACCGTTGCGCAATTCCTATTCCTGCATCGCCGCCGTCGACTATACGACAGCGACCTATGGCGCCATCGAATTGATGTTCCTGCATCTCGGCAGGCTCATTCAGGACTTCCAGTTCTGGACGAGTTTCGAAGTCGGGCAGATCTACGTACCGAATTCGCTAGTGCAGATTTCGTCGATCATGCCGCAGAAACGAAACCCGGTCCCGATCGAACATCTGCGCCACCTTGCTAGCCAGACATTCGGGCGGGCACGGACCATGCTCGACGTGATGCACAACACGCCCTTCACCGACATGAACGACAGCGAGGGCGAAACCCAGGGCATGGGTTACGAAGCCTTCGCCTCTGCCGGCCGGGTGCTCGATCTCCTTGCCAGCCTCGTCGGCAAGATCAGTATCGATCCGGAAAGGGTCGACCAGAATATTCGCCGTTCCTGCATCACCATCACGGAACTGGCAGATTCTCTTGTCCGCATCGAAGACCTGTCATTCCGCCAGGCCCATGAAATTGCCGCAACCGTCGCCAAAAGCGTTGTCGCGCTGAAGGGCGACCTGCCGAACGACGGTTACCAGCCGTTCCGCAAGGCGTTCGAGGAACTGGCAGGACGCGAGACTAGTGTCGATGAGGAAAAGTTTAGGCAGATCGTCTCGCCCGAGCACTTTGTCGCCGTGCGCAGCCGCTTCGGCGGCCCTGCCCCGGAGCCGATGCGCGAGGCGATTGCGGCCTATCGCGACAAACTTGCTGCGTTTGAAGCAGAAGCACAGCGATCCACCGACTACGAAGCGGCAAAAGCCGCTGAGCTTGCAGAGAAATTTACCGCCCTGACGGGAGCGCGATAATGGCGACAATCGAACTCAATCAACTCGTAAAGCGCTACGGCAAGGTGGAGGCAGTCAAAGGCATCGACCTTGCCATTGAAGACGGCGAATTCGTCGTTTTCGTCGGTCCTTCCGGCTGCGGCAAATCCACGACACTCAGAATGATCGCGGGTCTGGAAGAGATTTCGGGCGGAACGCTGAAAATCGCCGGAAACGTCGTCAACGAGAAAGAACCGAAACAGCGCAACATCGCCATGGTCTTCCAGAACTATGCGATCTACCCGCATATGACGGTTCGCCAGAACATCGGCTTCGGGCTCTATACCTCAAAGCTCGACAAGGCGGAAAAGAACCGGCGTATCGAGGAGGCCGGTCGGGTACTCGGACTTGAGGCATTGCTCGACCGTCGGCCCGCGGCTTTGTCAGGCGGGCAGAGGCAGCGCGTCGCCATCGGCCGCGCCATGGTGCGCGATCCCTCAGCCTTCCTTTTCGATGAGCCGCTCTCCAATCTCGACGCCCAGTTGAGATCGCAGATGCGCATTGAAATCAAGCGCTTGCACCAACGTCTTAAGACAACCACCGTCTACGTCACTCACGATCAGGTGGAAGCGATGACCATGGCCGACCGGATTGTCGTGATGAAGGACGGCCATATCCTTCAGGTCGGCACGCCCTCGGAACTTTACGAGACGCCGGTGGACGTCTTCACTGCGCGCTTCATCGGCAGCCCGTCGATGAACCTGCTGCGGGGCAAAAGAACGACGAACAGCGTTACACAGTCTGCCGATGGCGATCTGCTGATTGGCATTCGCCCCCATGATCTGCTGGTTGGAGAAGGCGAGACAACTCAAGGGTCCTTCTCGCTGGAGGGAACAGTGACAGCCGTGGAGCCGCTCGGCCCGGAAACGCTGGTTCATCTGGACACGCCCACGACCTCGGTCATCGCGACAGCAAGGGGCAAAGCCATTCCCCAGGTGGGTAGCCGCTTGCAATGCGAGGCGCAGGCAGGCGCGCTCTATCTTTTCGATGCCAAGACGGAAAAGCTTCTGGGCCGCGCATGATGACGACAGACACGGAAAAGTCAGCGGTCATCAGTATCGGCCGAATCTATTGCGACCTCATTTTCACCGGGCTTGACGAATTGCCGGTGCTCGGACGGGAGCTGTTTGCCAGCGACATGGAAATCGCCGCCGGTGGCGGGGCTTTCATTGCGGCTGCGCATTTCGCCCATATCGGCCGCTCGGCCACGCTGCTGGCACGGCTCGGCACCGACACCTTCTCACGTGCCATCGGCGAGAAAATGCAGCAAAGCGGTGTAGACCTGCAATTTCTGGAACACTCGGCAGATGCGGGCCCGCAGGTCACCGTCGCGACGGTGGTTGGCCATGACAGGGCGTTTTTGACACGGCGCGCCGGTATCGCCCGGCCATCGACCCTTGATGCCGCCTTTTCGTGGAACGGGGCCTGCCATCTGCACATCGCAGAATTCGCCACGCTGAACGAAATCCCCGATCTCGTCGCCCGCGCCAGGGACAGCGGACTGTCCGTCTCGCTCGATCCCAGCTGGGATGCCTCGCTGATTTACGACAAGGGCCTGCTCAAGGCGTGTGATGGCGTCGACGTGTTTTTGCCCAACCTCGAAGAAGCCGAGGCGATCACAGGCCATTCTGACCCTGAGGCGGCGGCCAGGGCCTTGTCGGGGTCGTTTCCTGTCGTCGCCCTGAAAGGCGGTGCAGAGGGCGCCTGGGTGTCCTCGCAAACAGGCCTACACCATGCCGCGGCGAAGAAGGTACCCGTCGTCGACACGACAGGCGCGGGTGATGCTTTCAATGCCGGTTTCATCGATGCGTGGCTTCGGCGGGCGGACGAGAAGCAATGCCTTGAGGCAGGCGTCGCGGCGGGTAGCCTTGCCGTGCAGGCCACGGGCGGCGCGCCGAGAACGACCGCCGCCGCATAATCCCTGCCAGCGTTATTCCCCGCGTGGAAAACGCTGGTTTTCCTCCAGTACGTTCAAGTCCATGTGGTTGCGCATGTATCGTTCCGAGGCTTTCTGCAACGGCTGATAATCCCACGGGAAATAGGCGCCGTTTCGCAGCGCCTTGTAGACCACCCAGCGCCGCGCCTGACTTTCCCGCACCGATGCGTCGAAAACGGGCAGCTGCCAGCGTCGGCCGATTTCAGCCGAAAGCCATGACAGCACATCCGCGAATTCAGGATTGCCGGCAAGGTTTATCCGCTCTTCAGGATCCGTCTCGAGGTCGTAGAGCAAAGGCGGATCCGCTTCGCAGACTGAGAGCTTGTAACGGCCATCCCTGATGGCGACGAGTGGCGCAATCGAACCTTCGGCGGCATATTCCATCGGCACCGGCCCACGCTCGCCTGTTCCTGCAGCCAAAGCCGCAAGGTCTTCGCCATCCGTCCAGCGTTTCAGTGAGGTAATATCGAGGCCTGCCAGACCGCATAGCGTCGGTGTGACATCCAGCGTCGAAACCGGCGCGTCGATAAGCGCCGGTCGCCAGCCGGGTGCCGCGATCATCAAGGGCACACGGGCCGAACCCTCGAAAAAGCACATCTTGAACCACAGGCCGCGCTCGCCCAGCATATCGCCATGGTCGGAGAGGAACAGGATGATCGTGTCCTCCTCCATCCGCGTCGCCTTCAATACGTCGAGAATTTCGCCGACCTTCTCATCGATATAGGAGATATTGGCGAAATAACCGCGCCGCGCCCGGCGTATCTCGTCGGGTGAAATATCGAAGGCCTGATGATCACAGGCTTCCAGCAACCGCTTCGAATGCGGATCCTGCTGCTCGAAGGGAAGCGCCCCTATCTGCGGATCGAGCGCCGGGCAATCCTCATAGAGATCCCAGAATTTCCGCCGTGCCACATACGGGTCATGCGGATGGGTGAAGCTGACGGTCAGGCACCACGGTCGGTCATCGAGCCGGCGCGACAGATCGTAGAGCTTGCGGGTTGCGTGATAGGCAACCTCATCGTCATATTCCATCTGATTGGTGATTTCGGCAACGCCCGCGCCGGTGACCGAACCGAGATTGTGATACCACCAGTCGATCCGCTCGCCCGGCTTGGTATAATCAGGCGTCCAGCCGAAATCCGCCGGATAAATATCCGTCGTCAGACGCTCTTCGAAGCCGTGCAGCTGGTCCGGTCCGACAAAATGCATCTTTCCGGAAAGGCCGGTGTAATAACCAGCTGCCCGCAGGTGATGCGCATAGGTCGGAATATCCGACGCGAATTCGGCGGCATTATCGTAAACCCGCGTCCGGCTGGGCAATTGACCGGACATGAACGAAGCCCGGGCCGGCGCGCAAAGCGGACTTGCCGTATAGGTATTGGCGAAACGGACAGACCGCTCCGCCAACGCTTTCAGATGTGGCGCGTGGAGAAAATCGGCCGGGCCATCGGGAAAAAACGTCCCGTTGAACTGGTCGGCCATCAGGATCAGGATATTGGGACGCGGCATTTCACCCTACAGTCTCAGAGGCCAAGCTTGCCTTTGACGGCATCCGCACCCGGCTTGCCATCCAGCGTGGTAACGCCCTGCAGCCAGCCATCCAGCGATTTCGGATTGGCCTTCAGCCACGTCGCTGCCGCCGCCTTGGAATCCTCGCCACCGAGAATGGAACCCATCAGGGCATTTTCCATGCCGATATCGAATTTGAGGTTCTTGAAAAGCGTCGCCGCATTCGGGCATTGCTGCGGCCAGCCGGTACGGGCAAGCGTATAGACCTCGGCGCCACCGAAATTCGGGCCGAAATAGGCGTCACCGCCGGAGAGATAGGCGATATCGATCTTCTCGTTCATCGGGTGCGGCGCCCATGCTAGGAAGACGACCGCCTTTTTGTTTTTTCCGGCCCGTTCCACCTGCGCCAGCATCGCCTGCTCGCCGGATTCGACAAGCTGCCAGCCCTTCAAGCCGAAATCACTGGCATCGATAATCTTCTGAATGTTCTGGTTGGCGGGTGCGCCCGGCTCGATGCCGTAAATCTTGCTTTCAAATTCGTCAGCGTGTTTGGCAAGATCAGAAAAATCCTTCACGCCCTTTTCGGCCATATAGGAAGGCACTGCCAGGGTGAACTTGGCGCCTTCAAGGTTTTTCGTCATCACGTCGGCCGCCTTGGCGGCGTTGAGGTCGTCAACGAAGGATTTCTGGGCGGGCATCCAGTTGCCGAGAAAGACGTCGATCTCACCGTTTTTCATGGCCTGATAGCCGATCGGCACCGACAGCGTCTTGACGTCAGCCTCATACCCCAAAGCATCGAGCAGAACCGAGGCGACGCCATTGGTGGCGGTGATGTCGGTCCAGCCGGGATCGCTGAGGCGAATGGTCTTGCAGGCCGCATCATCAGCGGCATAAAGCGGGGTGGAGAAGGCCGCCACGGACAAAAACAGACCGGCGGCGATGCGGTGCATACGAGAAACGGTTTTCATTGCGGCTCCCCTTTTATTAGTCCAGTTTATTGAACACCACATTGTTTTTGCCTGTGAAGCGGGTATTTTTCGATGACTGATATAAGGAATTTCTATGACAGAGCGGCCGCTCGATCTTGGATGGATGCGCATTTTTACCGAGGTCGCCCGTCGCGGCAGCCTGACGGCAGCGGCGGCGTCCCTGCGGCTGACCCAGCCAGCTGTCAGCTATCAGATCCGCCGGCTGGAAGACGATCTGGGCGTTGCACTGGTGCGGCGTAAACATCGCGGCATCGAGTTGACGGCCGAGGGGCTAAAGCTGTTCGAGATCGTCTCGCGCAATGTCGATGCCATCGATCTTCTGGCCCAGCAACTTCGCCGAACGGAGGAACGGCAGACAATCCGCCTGCACACGGACTATGCCTTCTCCTCTCTCTGGCTCATCCCGCGCATGCATGGTTTTCGCGCGCTCAATCCTGACATCAACATCCAGATCGTCGCCACGCAGGATCCGCTCGGACAGGGCAAACACGACAGCGACGTGATGATCATCTTCGGCACGCGGCAGGATGCCGGCGACGGCGCGGTGCTGCTGCTTTCGGAGAAGGTCACGCCCGTCTGCTCGCCGGCGCTTTTGGCGGAGCAGTCGGCACCCGAAACCGTGGCTGATTTTTCGCGGCTGAAACTCATCCACCTCGAAAATACCTCACAGGCGCACTGGTTCGACTGGGCGTCCTATTTCAAGCATTTCGGCGTGCTGAGAGGCGCGGAAAACGAAAGCGGAGACATCAGCTTCAACAATTACACCATGGTGGTTCAGGCAACGATCGGCGAACAGGGTTTTGCCCTCGGCTGGGCGGGACTGGTCGATCCGCTGGTCGAGGCAGGCGTGCTGGTGACCGCAGGCCCGAGTCTGGATGCGCCGGGTCGCGGCTACTGGTTGCTGAGGCCGAAAAGCAGCGACAGTGCGGTCAGAAAACTCACCGGCTGGCTGATCGACGAGAAGCGTTGACGTGACCAGCCAGCCGGTGATGCTTCCGGCTTAAATCGGGTAATGCAACGGTCCGTCCTGCAGCGTGACCCATCGCAGTTCGGTGAATTCCGCAATGCCCGCCGTGCCGCCGAAACGGCCGTAACCGGAGGCCTTCACCCCACCGAACGGCATCTGCGCCTCGTCGTGAACGGTGGGTCCGTTGATGTGGCAAATGCCACTTTCGATGCGTCCGGCTACCGCGAGTGCTTTTGCCTGATCCCTGCCGAAAATAGCTGCGGAAAGACCAAACTCGGTTTCGTTGGCGATACTGACTGCCTCATCGACGCTGCCGGCGCGAATGATGGAAACGACTGGGCCGAAGCTTTCTTCGGAATAGAGCCGCATCGCAGAGGTCACGCCATCGACGGCAAGCGCATCCAGCATGGTACCATTGCCGCCTCCGCCGGCCACAAGGCGTGCGCCTTTGGCAACGGCGTCATCCACCAGCGCCCGGATGCGGGACGCGGCCTCGGCGCTGACCAAGGAGCCAAGCGGCATTTTTCCCTCGCGAGGGTCTCCAGCCTTAAGGCTCGCCGCTTTTTTGGCAAAGGCCTCGACAAAGGTGTCGGCAACGCTGTCGAGTACGATGATGCGTTCCGTCGACATGCAGATCTGGCCCTGGTTCATGTAAGCGCCAAAGGCGGCCGCAGCCACTGCCGCATCGATATCGGCATCATCAAGCACGATGAAGGGTGCCTTGCCGCCAAGCTCCAGAAGCGCTGGCTTCAGGTAACGGCCCGCCGTTTCCGCAATGACACGACCGACGCGGGTCGAACCGGTGAAATTCACCCTTCTGACAGCCGGATGGGCGATCAGTGTTTCAACGATTTTCGCCGCATCTTCCGGCGCGTTGGAGACGGCGTTCAGCACACCTTTCGGCAGACCTGCCGAAGCGACGGCCTCGATGATCAGCGCATGGGTGCGCGGGCAAAGCTCCGAGGTCTTCATCACCACGGTGTTGCCACAGGCAAGTGGCGTGGCGATGGAGCGTACGCCGAGAATGACCGGTGCATTCCATGGCGCGATGGACAGAACGACGCCTGCCGGCTGGCGAAGTGCCATCGCCGTGGTTCCCGGGCGGTTGGAGGGAATGATTTCACCCTTTATCTGGGTCGTCAGGCTGGCCGCCTCGACCAGCATGTCGCTGGCCAGCATCACGTTGAAACCGGCCCAGGCATCCGTCGCGCCAATCTCCTCTTTCATCGCCAGCGTAATCTGCGGCCCGGCATCGCGGAGCGCCTGCGCCGCGGCAAGAAGCAGGCGACGGCGTTCGCCGGGCGGCGTTGCCGACCAGACGGGAAAGGCTGCGGCTGCGGCATCGGCCGCACGTGTGGCATCCTCAGGCGTTGCCGCCGCCGCACTGGTTGCCAGGTCCCCGGTGATCGGATTGTTGCGCTCGAAACGCTTGCCGTTTGCGGCTGGGCAATGGTCGCCACCGATGAAAAGATTGACAGTCTGCATAGTCTTCCTCCTGAATTCAGAAAATAGTGGCGGCGGCACCGCCGAAAAACGCCCGTTGCACGGTGGGACGGGAGGAAAAGGCTGCTGCCGTCCCCGCCCCTGCGATCCTTCCGGCGTCCAGCAGATAGTCGCGATCGACAAGGGCAGAGCTTCCGCGAACAACCTGTTGCGCCAGCGCAAGGCAGGACAGCGTTCTGCGCTTCATACCATTCATGATTTTCCTCCAACGGCGCAGTAGCGGGATTGCCGTTCTCCTCAAGGCTTCCCTGCGCTGATGGAAGTTTAGCAACGACAGGCGCATATAAAATGCACTAATGTAGTGCATTATTGTACTTTTGGAGGGTGAATGCCGCATCACGGCCAGATAGCTGCTAACAGGATCGAAACGACGGCGCGCATGCTGACTTCGTCCCTGCGCGTGTCGGAGTTCAAGCTGGAACAGGGCGCAGCCCATCTTGTCCTCGTCTCAGCCGGTGAAGCGGAGATCATTCAGGGCGAAAAGACACTTGTGGTTACCGCGCCGGGGCTGGCCTGGCTGCCTGCCTCCGGCCCCGCCGGCCGCCTGCGGCTGAATGCCGGAAGCCGCGGATCACTGCTGAAAACGACCGAAATCGGCCTTGCGCATGCCATGCCAACCGGAACGAGCGCAATCATGGTGCGCAGCACATTGCAGCGCGTTCTGACCCGGACGTTGGCTGAAAAGGACAGCCAGGAACTGGCGGGTTATCTCGACACCATCGCGGATGAGAGTTTCCGGTCATCGACAGGATCGGATACGATCATCGCCAGCCTGTTATCCGTCACCCTTATCCGCATCTGCCAGCATGCCATGGCCGAGGTCGCGGGCGCGGCCTCCACCGCAGGCAGCCTCACGGAGCGGTTTGTGCTACTTGTCAGTCAGCACAAACGCGACCAATGGGGCGTGGAAGACTATGCGGGGCAACTCGGCGTCAACCGTGAACGTCTTGGATTTGTGGTGCGCAAGGCAACGGGGCTTTCACTACAGGCCTATATTCACCGCGAACTGCTCTCCGAAGCGCGTGATCTTCTTCTCAACTCTTCACTGCAAGTCGCTGAAATTGCGTTTCGATTGGGATTTCAGGATCCTGGGTATTTCAACCGCTTCTTCACCCGCAATGAAGGCACGTCTCCCGGCCGCTTCCGGCGAACGGCGGTGCGCATACAGAACGTAGCACCGCCGTCCTATGCCGCATGGCCTTGAGTTCTGCCCGGCAGGTGCAAATCAGGAGCGGCAGAAGAGACAACGGAGCGAAGTGTCGGCCTGTTTGCCCGGCACTCCAACGGGCGTTAGCGGGCGCTGTCGATAATCTGGCCGCCGTCGGGGGTCAGGCTCGATCCTGTAATGAACCTCGAATCGCTGCTTGCGAGGAAGAGAGCCACCGGAGCGACATCCTCTTCAGGGGAACCGTAACGACCAAGGGCATTCGTGGGAGCAGGAGCGTCGACGCCCGCACCCCAGGTGTCGGCAACGGGAAGCAGGTTGTTCACGGTGATATTGTCAGGACCCCATTCGCGCGCAGCAGATCTCGTCAGGGCGCGGACGGCCTCCTTGGCAAGGTTATAAGGTCCATACGGCGACATGCCGAGAATACCGGCCAGCGACGCGAAATTAATGATCCGGCCCTCGCCACTGGCCTTTAAGTACGGATAACAAGCCTGCATCATGCGAAGATAGGCGATCGGCCCCATATCGAGGTTTCGCTGCAGTTGCTCGACTGTCAGCTCGAGGATCGGGGAGTGGACGACAGTCGGGTCGAACGCGACATTCACGAGAATGTCGATGCCGCCAAATACCTCCGCTGCCTCAGCCACAGCCCGGGTGATCTGTTGGCCATCGCCAAGATCACAGACGATGCCGAGCGCGGTGCCACCACTGGATTGTATCTGACTGACGACCGCGTTCACATTTGCAGGCGTCAAGGACAATACCACGACCTTGGCGCCCTCCCTTGCAAAGAGTTCTGCCGTCGCACGGCCAATCCCTCTGCCTGCGCCCGCCACGATGGCTACTTTTCCGGTCAGTTTTCCCATTTTGATTTCCTTTCGTGATGGATGCGTCAGAGCTGCCGTGCAAGGGCATAGGGGGATGGGACTTCGCGTGCAGCGTTCTGCATGGCGAAGGAAACGACGAGCAGCCCGAGGCCGATGGCGGCAGGCAGTGCGCCGGCAGATTTGCGGACGCCGATATGTGCAAGGCCGGACAGCAGCAGGTGAAACAGTACCCCCGCATACGCCAGATCGCTGATGGCGACGTTGAACCGCGCAAGGATGGCGATGACGGCGGCGATCTTCACCGCCGTCAGAAGAGGCACGAGGTAGGCAGGGTAACCGAAGCCGGTTATCGTCTCCCTCACCCAGTCGGATTTGACGACGTAGGTGACTGCCGACGCCAGATAGAGCAGGACGAGAAGGGTTGTTGCGACCCAGTAGATATAGAATGAAGACATGGGATATCCATTGCCGCCGAATGTCTTCGGCAGCTTGATTTGTTCAATATTTTCGTTGTTCCGGAACAGCTTGGGGCTCATGATCCGGCGTTCACATGGAAAATGTGCTATTGAATGAATATGCGCAAGTAGGATGAATTTGGCGTGGTAAGTATGGAAAACCAGACTAATGGCGGTGAAACCATTAACATGCACGAGGAAATGCGTCGCGCTTTCGCGCTGCTTTCCGGCAAGTGGAAGCTCGAAATCATGTGGCTTCTCAACCAGCGGATCTATCGTTTCAACGAGCTGCGCAAAGCCATTCCCGGCATCACACAGCACATGTTGACCTCTCAATTGCGTGAGCTCGAGGCCGATGGACTGGTCTCTCGCACCGTCTTTGCAGAGGTTCCGCCACGCGTGGAATATGAAATTACGGCAAAGGCGAAAGGACTTGGCCCGACCATGGAGGCATTGATGGTATGGTGGAACGAGTACGGCGCGAGCGTTCCGGTTAAAACCACCACCCGTGGACGCAGACGGTCACCGCAAAAATAGATGGATTATTGCGGCCGTTGCGCCGCCGTCCTGTGCCGCCCGATCGGCAGCATCATTGGTTTGCCCGACGTCGGGTCTTCGATGACACGGCTTTCTATGCCGAAGACGTGCCGCACGTTTTCTTCCGTCAGCACCTCCTCCGGCGTGCCGCAGATATGCAGCTTTCCACCGGTCATGGCGACCAGATGATCAGCGTAGCGCGCCGCGAGATTGAGATCGTGCAGCACCATGACGATGGTGGTCTGACGGGCATGGTTGAGGTCCGTCAGAAGATCCAGCACTTCCACCTGATGGCTGATGTCGAGGAAGGTGGTGGGTTCGTCGAGTAGCAATATCTCGGTCTCCTGGGCGAGCGCCATGGCGATCCATACGCGTTGCCGTTGCCCGCCGGAGAGTTCGTCCACCGGCCGCTCGGCAAGTTCCACCGTATCGGTGGCGACGAGGGCTGCGGCCACGGCCTCATCATCCTGGCGCGACCAACGCGCGAAAAGGCCGTGATGCGGGTGCCGGCCGCGGCTGACCAGATCGGCAACGACGATGCCCTCGGGCGCAATCGGTGACTGCGGCAAAAGACCCATCCGTCTTGCAAGTTCGCGCGAGGGAAGACGGTGGATCGACTTTCCGTCGAGCAGGACCTGCCCGGCGCGGGGAGAGATAAGCCGCGACATGCTGCGAAGAAGCGTGGACTTGCCGCAGGCATTGGCGCCGACGATGACGGTTATCTGGCCGCGCGGAACGACAAGATCCAGCCCTTCGATGATGAGGCTATCACCGTATCCGGCCGAAAGACGGTTCACGGAAAGGGAGTGGCTGGTCATAAAGAGCCTCCGCTGCGGTTTACCCGCACGATAAGGTAGATCAGATAGGGCGCGCCGAGCGCGCCGGTGACGACGCCGACCGGGTAACGGCCCGGCAGCAGGAACTGGCCGCAATAATCGCCCACCAGCACCAAGGCTGCCCCAACGAGCGCAGCCGGAATGAGCAGCGACCCATTGCTGCCAACGATGCACGCGGCAATCGGCCCGGACAGAAAGGCGACGAAAGCAATCGGTCCCGACACTGCCGTGGCAAAGGAGATCATGCCGACGGCGGCGATAATCACGATGATGCGCGTTCTCCCCACCTGGACCCCAAGCGCCGCGGCCGCATCATCGCCAAGCCTCAATGCCTCGAGATCGCGCGCGCGACTGAGCAGCAGGCCGCCAAAAAGGATGAGCGCAACGAAGAGCGGCAGCGTCTGGGCAAGTTTTGCGCCGTTGACGCTGCCCGTCAGCCAGCGCATCGCCTCCTGCAGCGTCCAGGCCGGTGCAACGGACAGGATATAGGCGATGAAACTTTCGAGCATGGCCGAAACGCCGATGCCGACAAGGATCAGCCGCGTTCCGGCAACCCCATTGCGGAACGACAGCAGATAGACCAGCAATGCGACGCCAAGCCCGGCGACGACGGCGAAAACAGAAACAAGCGGTCCACTCAGATGCAGGACGACGATGGCAAACACCGCTGCCACGCTTGCGCCGGAACTGATGCCGATAATGTCAGGGCTGGCAAGCGGGTTGCGCAGCATGATCTGGAAGGCGACACCACCCAGCCCGAAGCTCAGTCCCGCGAGAACGGAGAGCAGCGCGCGTGGCAGGCGCAACTGCCCGACCGTGAAAGTGACCCCGGCAATGTCCTCTCCGAGCAGCACCCGCAGGACGTCACCGGGCGGCGTGAAGGATTGTCCCAGCATCAGCGTCAATGCAAAAACCGCGATCAAAAGAGCCGAAAGGGCTGAAATGACAAGGCGGCGCCGGTGCTGGCGGGCGTGACGATTGGAAACCAATGTTTCCATGACGGACGTGTGCATGTTCACAGTTCGCGTACCCGCTGGCGTCTGACGATCCAGATGAAGAAAGGTGCGCCGACAAGGGCGGTGACGATACCGACATCGAGTTCGGACGGCCGTGCCACGATGCGCCCGACAATATCGGCCGCAAGCAGCAGACAGGCGCCGCCGAGCGCGGAAAATGGCAGAAGCCAGCGATTGTCGACGCCAACGAGCAGGCGGCAGAGATGCGGAACCACCAGCCCGACGAAACCGATAGGCCCGCAGATGGCAGTCGCCGCGCCGCAGAGGAGGATAGCACCAAAGGATGCAATGGCTCTCGCGAGCACGACATTCTCGCCGAGACCGGCGGCCAGCTCATCACCAAGCGCCAGAGAATTCAGCTTGCGTGCCGAAATAAGGCTGATGGCAAAACCGGCGGCGAGAAACGGCAGCACGGTCTCAATCCGCTCAAAGGTCGCACCACCGACACCGCCGATCTGCCAGGAACGGATGCCGCCGGCAATATCGCTGCGCGGCAGCACGACGGCAATGACGAGTGAGGAGAAGGCGACAGAGGTGGCGGCACCGGCCAGAGCGAGTTTTAGCGGCGTTGCCCCACCCCGTCCGAGCGAGCCGACGACATAAACGAAGACCGCAGCCGCACCTGCCCCGACAATCGCCGTGATGATAAAGGCCTGCGCCGAGGCAATGCCGAACCAGACGATGGCGATAACGACGGCAAGTGATGCGCCCATATTCACGCCAAGAATACCGGGATCGGCAAGCGGATTGCGCGTAACGCCCTGCATGATGGCGCCAGCGAGCCCGAGCGCTGCCCCGGACAGCAGGGCAAGCAGCGTTCGCGGCAGGCGAACCGCAACAGCCGCTTCCGCCACCGTCTCCACGCGACCGGCAAGCGCTGCTGTGATGTCAGCGAACGTGACGTCACGGGTGCCAATCGCGACGGAAAGCGCACATAGCAGCGCCAGAAGCGCCAGCACGGCGATAAGCCATGCGGTCCGCATGCGGTTGGAGCGGCCACCTGGCAGCACGGCCGGACCTTTGCCAGGCCCTTCCATTGTCATTTCGCTTTACCGGAGGACTTATCCGCTGCTTTCGCCAGAAGATCGGCGTAATCCTTCAAAACCCAGGAAATCGACAGCGGTGTGGGATTGGATGCGGTGCCGAGCGGATCACGCCCCAGCATGACGATTGCGTCATGGGCAACGGCGGGCATGCGGGCAAGCAGCGGATCGGCCCGCATTGCCTTGAGCAATGGCTGGCTGCCATAGGTCACGACGATATCGACATCGTCAAAGGCATCGACTCGCTCGGCGCTGACGCCGGCGGCGAATTGCCCCGGTTTCGTCGCCTCCGCCACGCTCTTCGGCGAGGTCAGCCCAAGATCGGTGAAAAATTTCACCCGGCTGTCATTGGCGGTATAAAAATTGACGACGCTGAGATTGGTGGCATCGAGATGGGTGACGAACATCGCTGACTTGCCCTTCAGCTGCGAATGGCCGGCAGCCACCTGCGCGATCTCACCCTCGATGCGTTTGATCAGCGCCTCACCTTCCGGCGCCATGCCAAGCCCGGCACTGTTCAGCCGGATCATCTCGCACCAGTCGGTTGCCCACGGTGACACGGGATAGGCAACGACCGGTGCGATCTGGCTTAGCGTATCGTAGTCGGACTGGCTGAGGCCGGAATAGGCGGCGAGAATGACATCCGGCTGCGTTGCCGCCACGGCCTCGAAATCGATACCATCACCCTCGTCAAACAGAACAGGCTTTGAAGCACCCAATTCAGAAAGCTGCTTCGCCACCCAGGGCAGCAATCCATCACCGTCATCATCGCCGAAATTGGCAGCGGCAAAACCGACGGGTACGATGCCGAGCGCCAGCGGCACCTCGTGGTTTGCCCAGGCGACGGTCGCGACACGCTGAGGCTTCCTCGCAATCGTGGTCGTGCCGAAGGCGTGTTTGATGACGACGGGATAGCGCGTCGCCTCTTCCGCCGAGGCAATGGTCGGCGCGATCATCGACAGAAAAAACACGAATGCCGGCGCGAGGCAGCGAAACAGGAAAAGCATGGGCGAAGCTCTCAACGGTTCAAAAGTGGACTTGAACTCTCAGCTTCACATGCCCCCGTCAACCCCGGTGAGGAAATGCCGCCACAACAGTGGTGAAATTTCCGGGGTTTTGTACAAAACCGCAAAAAGTTACAATACCGGACAAACTTTCTCAAGTTATTGGGCGCTTCGAGAGCGGGCCGTGGAAGCGGCGATTGGGGCATCAACTTCTGGAATTTAGCAATGAACACTGAAATGAATGGCGTCAACGGCAGGACCGCGCGACTGCGCTACGGGCATGCAGCCCTTCTTGCCTGCACGGCGCTTGTGACAGTACTGCCCGGTCGTTCGCTGGCGCAGGAGGCTGCCAATACGGGCGGAAGCACGGTTCTCGAGCGCATCACCATCGACAGCGGTGACAATGACCAGAAGTCGATCGTCGCCACCCGCACGACAAGCGGCAGCAAGATGGCAACCGACATTCTCGATACACCGGCCGCCGTTTCCGTCATCACCGCCAAGGAAATGCAGCAGCGCGGTGTGCAGACCGTGGAAGAAGCCTTGCAATACACGGCAGGTGTGACCACGGATTTCTACGGCTCGGACGACCGTTTCGACTATTTCAAGATTCGCGGTTTCGACGCCTACACCTATCGCGACGGGTTGACGCTCGGCCGTCCCTTCGGCGCGTTGCGCGAAGAGACCTATGCCTATGAGCGCGTTGAAGTCCTGAAGGGCGGCAATTCCACGACCTTTGGCGTTTCCGATCCCGGTGGTTCGGTGAACTACTCGACCAAGGTTCCCAAACGCAGCCGTTTCGGTGAGGCCTATATAACCGGCGGTTCCTATAGCCGGGCTGAAACCGGCTTCGATTTCGGCGACAACATCACCAGCGACGACACCCTGTCATACCGCCTGACCGGCAAGCTCAGAAATGCCGACGCGGAATATGACTATTCCCGCGACGATGAAAAATTCTTCATGGGCGGCCTGACATGGCGGCCCACAGATGTCACCAGCCTCACCGTCGTATACGATCATCTCAACAAGGACGGCGTTCCCGGCGGCGGCGGCCATCCGGTCGGCTCGCATTTCGACAGGAACCGTTTCTTCGGTGAACCGGACTATAATTACCGCGGCACCAACCGCAATTCGCTGAGCGTGATGTTCGACCATGATTTCGGCTCTGGCCTGACGCTGAGTTCGAACGCGCGCTACAGCAAGGCAAATACCGATTTCGGTTATGCGTATATCTCGTCCACACCGACCAATGGCTCGACCATCGCCAACCGTTCCTATTTCGGCAACGAGACCGAAACCGAGAATTTCCTGATCGACACCCGGCTGCAATATGACACGACGTTCGAAAGCGTCGAAAGCCGAAGCCTTGTCGGCGTTTTTTATAACGACTACTCGTCCGGCAGCAAAAGCTACTTCGGTTCTGCGCCAGGCATCAACTGGCTGAACCCGGTCTATACCGGTGCACCCGCCTCAGTGCCGCTCTACGCCAGCTCGCTGACGGATCAAAAGACAAGGGCACTCTACCTCCAGCAGGACCTGACCTTCTTCGACAGGCTGACCGTCAGCGCCGGTCTGCGCAATGACTGGATCGACACCGACCAGACCAACAGGCTGAGCGGCACGACGGCAAGCGGCGATATCAGCGAACTGACAAAGCGCATCGGCGTGTCTTATAAGGTCACGAACGAGATCGCGCCCTATATCAGCTACGCCGAATCCGTGGTGCCGGCCTCGGGCCTGACCGTCGAGCCCGAACGCGGCGAGCAGATCGAGCTTGGCGTGAAGTATCGCCCGGATGCCTTTCCTGCCCTGTTCACGGCATCGATCTACGACCTGAAGAAAAACAATATTACCGTCACCAGCCCGATCACCAGCCTGCCCACCACCATCGGCGAGGTGCGCGTGCGCGGTCTCGACCTCGAGGCCAAGGCGGAGGTTACCGACGAGCTGAGCCTGACGGCGGCCTATTCCTATCTCAACGCGGAAATCACCGAAAACGGCATCGCTGGCAATGTCGGCAACCGCCCGCAATTCGTGCCGGAACATCAGGCCTCGCTTTGGGTGAACTACACGCTGGCTGGCAACGACAAACGCGGCGACATGACCTTCGGGCTCGGCGGACGCTTCACCGGCGCATATTATTTTGATGATGCGAACAAGGTTTCGACCGGCAGCAGCGTGACCATGGACGCAGCGTTCAGCTACAAAATCCAGGAAACCACCTCGCTGGAGGTGAATGTTTCCAACCTCTTCAACGAGAAGCACGTCTCTTATGGCGGTTTCGGCGCAGACTTCTACAACCCCGGCCGAGCGTTCTCGGCTACGCTGCGCAAGACGTGGTGAGAATAAGTACATCCTTACTTTTCAACATACTACGTAACCATCCTAACGTTCCACGTCATCCCCTGGGGTGACGTGGAACGAAGCTCAAGGCATGCGCCGAACCCGCTCCGCGTAAACGGCAAGGCGCCCGTTCAAAGCAGCCTGTGCATGCGCCGCCAGGCGGCTGGCGTATTGCCCACGGACTGGCGGAAGGCCTTGGTCAAATGGGCCTGATCGGAAAAGCCGAGCTGGGCAGCGATATCGGCCACCGTGAGATCGCCTTCGAGCAACAGTTTCTGAGCAAGGCTTATCCGCCGCTCCAGTTGCCATTGCAGCGGTGTCTTGCCCGTTGTCTGGCGGAAGACGGTTGCGAACCAGCTTTCCGAAAGCCCGACGATGTCGGCCATTTCTGCAACCGTCATGCGGTCGTCGCCGCGGCTTTCGACACGGGCAAGCAGCTTGTTCATCTGCGCCTGCGTCAGCCTGCCATTTACCTGTTTGGGCGAAGATCCGGGAATATCGAGAAGACCGGCAACGATGCTGCCAACAAGGCTTTCCGCATAGACCGCATGTTTCGAAGGCTCGGCGAGTTCATCGACAAGCAGTCCAGCCAGTGTTTCGACCGAACCGATATCCTGTATCTCGACCGGGCGGCGCAAGGCAGTCATCGCCGCCGAACTGCCGACCGATGGCGACAGGAAACGCAGCAGGCGGTCCTTGTGGATATGCAGATTGAGATGCGAAAACCGGTGCGTAGCATTGCTGCTCGTCCACATCGGGACACCGGCCGGCACATAGACCGCCCGCGTCATGGGGCGGGAATGCTGCGTGAACTCGCCGTCGCGGTTGGAAATGCTGATGCGCGACGAGACATCGTTGAAAAATATCATGATACGCGGATCGGCGGCCAGATAATAACCCTTCGCGCCCATCTGGCTCTCTGCCTCCCAGAAAGCGCTGACGAGCCCGTCCAGCTGGCGCCATTTGACCGGCGCAGTGACGCTGATCCCTTCCGTGTGCCAGGTCATGGAGTGCCAGAAACTCAATGCAGGTACCGTTCAGTTGTCGAGCCGAGGTTGAAGCCATGTAAGACATGCGCGTCACAATAACGGCGCCGCACGTCCCACCATATGCGGCCGAAATAACATGACTTATCAATTCATGTTAATAGCAAAGATGGTTGTAATGCAAAACATTGCTGTGCTGGCAGTCGATCCCGCAACAATGTGAGGCTTGGAACCTCTGCCCCGACCAGCCGTTTGATCTCCAGACAAATGAAATCACGAAGGGAGATCACTATGAACGACAAAAAGGAACCCGGCGATTTCGCCGACAAGAAGCGCGAAGAGCAGGGCCGCGGCGTTATCGTCGCTGGGCCGGATGCGCATGAGAATGAAAAGGGCGGCAAGGCGCCGGCGAATAGTGGCGAAAAGCCATCATCCGAAAAACCGGTTCTATCCTCAGACCGCAGATAGAAAATTGCCCCTCCCTGATCGCTCAGGGACGGGCTTTTTTGGACTAGTCAGCCTTATCAGACAAGGTCGAAACGGTCGGCGTTCATGACCTTCGTCCAGGCGGCGGCGAAATCACGCACAAACTTTTCCTTGTTGTCGTCCTGCGCGTAAACTTCCGCATAGGCACGCAGGATGGAGTTGGAGCCGATAACGAGGTCCACGCGGGTCGCCGTATATCGGGTTGCTCCGGACTTGCGATCGCGAATCTCGTAGAGATTGCCGCCGGTCGGAACCCAGGAATAGGCCATATCCGTCAGCGTTGCGAAGAAATCGGTGGTCAGAGCACCGGGCGTCTGCGTGAACACGCCATGCGCTGCGCCGCCGTAATTGGCGCCAATGACGCGCAGGCCACCGATGAGAACGGTCAGTTCCGGCGCCGTGAGGCCTAGAAGCTGAGCGCGGTCCAGCAGCAGTTCTTCGGGGCTGACGACATAGTCCTTCTTTACCCAGTTGCGGAAACCATCTGCCAACGGCTCGAGCGGGGCAAAGCTGTCTGCATCAGTCTGCTCGGCTGAGGCATCGCCACGACCGGGTGCAAAAGGCACGGCGACATCGAAGCCGGCTGATTTCGCCGCCTGCTCAACACCGTAGTTGCCGGCGAGAACAATGACATCAGCGATGCTGGCGCCGGTTTCACGGGCAATCGGCTCCAGCACCGAAAGCACATGGGCCAAACGGGCGGGCTCGTTGCCTTCCCAGTCCTTCTGCGGCGCAAGGCGGATGCGCGCACCATTGGCGCCGCCGCGCTTGTCCGAACCACGGAAGGTACGCGCGCTGTCCCATGCGGTAGAGACCAGATCGGCGACCGCCAGACCGGAAGCGGCGATCTTTGCCTTTACGGCAGCGACATCGTAGCTCGTGGAACCTGCCGGGATGGGATCCTGCCAGATCAGGTCTTCTGCGGGAACATCCGGGCCGAAGTACCGGGACTTCGGGCCCATGTCGCGGTGGGTCAGCTTGAACCATGCGCGGGCAAAGACCTCGGAGAAGTGGTCCTGGTCATCCTTGAACTTCAGCGAAATCTCGCGGTAGATCGGATCGACCTTCAGGGCCATGTCGGCATCGGTCATCATCGGGATGGTGCGGATCGAGGGATCCTCGACGTCAACAGGCTTGTCCTCTTCGGCAATGGTGATCGGCGCCCACTGAGACGCGCCAGCCGGGCTGTGCGTCAATGTCCACTCATGCTTGAACAGCATCTCGAAGAAGCCGTTGTCCCACTTGGTCGGTTCGCTTGTCCAGGCACCTTCAATACCGGACACCACGGTGTCACGGCCGATGCCGCGACCCTTGGTGTTGATCCAGCCTAGACCCTGATATTCGGGGCCTGCTGCTTCCGGATCGGGGCTGAGGTTGGCGGCGCTGCCATTGCCGTGCGACTTGCCGATGGTGTGGCCGCCTGCGGTGAGCGCGACGGTTTCTTCGTCATCCATGCCCATACGGGCAAAGGTTTCGCGCATCTGCGCGGCTGTCGCCAGCGGATCGGACTTGCCGTTGACGCCTTCCGGATTGACGTAGATGAGACCCATCTGCACGGCGGCAAGCGGATTTTCCAGCGTCTCGGGCTTGGTCACGTCACCGTAACGACCATCGCTCGGTGCCAGCCATTCCTTTTCGTCACCCCAATAGGTGTCCTTTTCGGGAGCCCAGATATCTTCGCGGCCGAAGGCGAAACCGAATGTCTTCAGACCCGCAACGTCATAAGCGATCGTTCCGGCGAGCGCGATGAGATCGGCCCAGGAAATCTTGTTGCCGTATTTTTTCTTGATCGGCCACAGCAGGCGGCGGCCCTTATCGGTGTTCACATTATCAGGCCAGGAATTGAGCGGTGCAAAGCGCTGGTTGCCGGTGTTGGCGCCGCCGCGTCCGTCCGTCACGCGGTAAGAACCGGCCGCATGCCAGGTCACGCGGGCCATCATGCCCACATAGCTGCCCCAGTCGGCCGGCCACCAGTCCTGGCTTTCCGTCATCAGGGCGCGCAGATCGGCCTTCAGGGCTTCCACGTCGAGCGTCTTTAGCGCTTCGCGGTAATTGAAGGAGGTGCCGAGCGGATTGGTCTTGGTGTCGTGCTGATGCAGGATATCGAGGTTCAGCGCGTTCGGCCACCATTCGGTAAACGATTTACCGGAGGCCGTATTGCCTCCATGCATGACGGGACACTTGCCAGCCGGTTTTGAAGTTGCGTCCATTTCGCCCTCCGATGGGTTTAGTAATTAAACGACATAGTCAATTCGACATGCGCAGCATGTTGGAACCACAGCCCACAGCAGGTCATCCTTACGGAAAGCGCGCAGTGACGCTGGTGATACCGAACAGCTACATCCTCTTTCTGTCATGACGATGACTAACAGCCGGGTTCCATAATTTCCAATTGTATATTCTAAAGGCTGCGATATGCTCAGCTTATGATTGGACTATCGATGAAACACCTGCGTTATTTCGACGCCTTGGCGAAGATCGGCCATTTCGGGCGGGCAGCGGAGGCGTGCTCCATTTCCCAGCCAGCACTTTCGCTACAGATCAGGGAACTGGAAGAGCTGATCGGCGCGCCGCTCGTCGAACGGGGCAGCCGCCAGATCAGGCTGACCGCTCTCGGCGATGAATTCGCCGAACGCACCCGCCTGATCCTGCGTTCAGTGGATGAATTGCAGGATTTGGCGAGGGCAAGGCACGGCCCGCTCAGCGGCCGCCTGCGCATCGGCGTCATTCCAACGGTCGCGCCCTATCTTTTACCGCAGGTCATCAAGACGCTCACCCGGCATTATCCGGGACTGGAAACGCGTCCGCGCGAAGCGGTGACACAGAAACTGATCGAGGACCTCCTGGAAGCCCGGCTGGACATGGCAATCGTCGCGCTTCCGGTGTCCGAAGCGTCGCTGGAAGAGGTTCCGCTGTTTTCCGAGGAATTCATTCTGGTCCGGCCGATGGAGGATGCGGGGATGCCGGTGCCGAGCGCTGGCAAGCTCGGTGAAATGCGCCTGCTGCTGCTCGAGGAAGGCCATTGTTTCCGCAATCAGGCACTGTCTTTCTGCAGTACAACGAACGCGCCGCCGCGCGTGCTGATGGAGGGCAGTTCGCTCTCGACGCTGGTCCAGATGGTCGGCGCCGGCATCGGCGTCACGCTCATTCCGCAGATGGCTGTCGATATGGAAACGCGGCAATCCACCGTCTCGGTATTTCGGCTGGCAGAGCCAAGACCATCCCGCACCATCGGCATGGTGTGGCGCAAGAGCAATCCGCTCTCGGCGCAGTTTACCCACATTGCCGAGATCGTCCGCGAATGCGGCCTGCAAAAACTCGGCCGTGCTGCCGATGCAGCGGCATGACGGTGTCGACGGCCAACTCGGATCTGTGGCCTCAACTCTTCGCAGCACTCCCAGCTTTACCCTCGCAAAGCCGGTCGGCCATGGCAAAAAAGGCAAGCTTCATCTTGCTGCGTTTGTCCGCGCCCTCGAGGGTTGAAACCGGTACCTGAAAACCGAACACGTCGTCCGGCTCGGCGGAACGTTCCCGCCAGAATGCGTCTATGTCGGAAAGCAACATTCTCTGCCGCCGCGCGCGACGATAATTGATCGGATGTCTGGCGTGGGAGACTGCGAAATAGGAACCCGCTTCCGTCTCTATTAGACCTTGCAGCAGCATCAAAACGGCATCCTTCGGGCGAAGACCCGCAAGGTCGCGCGTTACTGCCACCATCTCCTGCTTTGCGGCGCGTGGCCCCTGCATGCCGCCAACGGCAATCGTCCTGTACCCTCCCCCATCCTGCGTCACGAAGATAAACTTCGTCGTCCACAAGGTGACGTCGTCACGGGTTCTGATCAGCCGAACCGCGAGAGCGCCTTCGTGGCGGCCGCCACATAAATCCGCAAGAGCAAGCGTGCAGCGATATTCGTCAGCACGGCCGCCTAGGGTGCCGATTTCGATCGTTTTTCCACTCCAGAGCGCAGCCATAACCTCTCTGGAAAAACAATCGCTGGCGATGACGAAATTCTTCATGAGAAAATCCAGCCGTCGTCCATAGGAGATTTTGCCGACGAGGAATTTCGACAGGGGTTTCTGAAGAAGCTCGTCATGCGGCGGTGGCAGTTTTTGCGTCGCCGAGAATCGTGACAGAAACCGCCACCACCGCAGGGTTACAAGCGGATGAGCCAAAAAACGCATCCAGAAAAGGAAGCCCCGTTTCCAATGAGCGCGCATAACGAAGGTCGCAACGCTCCAGGCCAGGGGAAAACGGAGGAGTTCCAGCCCATCGCCAGTCATGGTTTGCGCAGCGATGACCGGCTCGGGTTTCGCCGAGTTTTTTTCCGCAGCGAATGCGGCGATTTCAGTATGCGACATCGTAAAATTCCGGGGAGTATGACTGTTTGGACTGGGGCGTGGAGTGATTTGGCCGGGACTGTGCGCGCCCAGGATGAACCGAATATGAAATCGGATTGGTGCTCTGCTGCGATTATTGGCGCTGCAGCATTGCGCGAGGTTCCGGGCCGGCGACGCGCTTTCTACGCGCCGTCTTCTCGCCGGAAATCCGGAAGAAAACGATCCGGTGGGTGTGTCACTGTGTGTACTCCGGTTGGCACGGTTGATCCCGTGCCCACACATTATGACCGCGAACGTTGCGGCAGCATTACAATCGCCGCGACCGGTCTACAGCGCGCAAAGCGCAATCAGAATCGAACCCGGAACGTGCTTCCAGAGGGGTTGCTTTCCAGCACGATACGGCCGTTATGATTGGCGACGATCTTCTTGACGAGGCTGAGGCCAAGTCCGGCACCCGTGCTTTTCGGCGTGACCCGATAGAAAGGTTCGAATATCCGCTCCTGCTGGTCCTCGGGTATGCCCTGCCCCTCGTCGGAAATCGCGATTTCGCCGTTTGCGAGAACAGAGACATGGATCAGCCCCTTGTTTCCACCATGGTCGATGGCGTTGCGCACGATATTGCTGATGGCGCGCGGCAGGGCGAAAGGGTTGCCCTGCATGTCGTATTTTTCGATCTGCGTTTCGAAGGAGATGTCGTAACCTGCCGAAAGCGCAAGCGGCGCGAGCTCTGCCACAACCGTGCGGGCGACATCGACCAGGTCCACCGCCTCGCGCCGGTCGTTCACCTGATCGTTTCGCTCAAAGGCCAGAAGCTGTTCGGCGGTTTCACCGAGCCGCGCGACATCCTCCATCAGGCGCTGCTGGTCAGGTCCGGGCAGGCCCTCTATCCGGGTCTGCATGATTGCAATCGGCGTCCTCAATTCGTGCGCGGCATCGATCAGAAAACGTTGCCGCGCCTGGAACTGCTCTTCGAGCCGCTCGAGAACGCTGTTGAAGGAAACGATCAACGGAACGACTTCGCGCGGCACATCTTCGACAGGAAGCTTCGAACCCGGTCGTCGCGGGTCGATCTCCGGTGCTTTTTTGACGACGGAACTCAGGCCAGCAAGCGCCCGGCGCACAATGTGTGGCACGGAGAAAAACACCGCAGGCAAAAGAACCGCCAGGAGGGGGACGTAAATCGGATAGGTGCCGGCAAGAAGCGTCAGAAACGACGCTCGTGCATTAGAGGTTCCGCCGAACATGATCCTGACGGGTCCCGACGTCGTCTCGATACTTTCAGCCGAAGCGACCTCGGATATGCCGCTGCCGCCGCGAATATCGGCGTCCGTCATCAGATGAACGTAGCGCGCCAGTTCGGCATAAACAGCCGGTACGGTGCCGAAGGTGGCCGCGTGACCGTCAGGCGTCGAGACCACGAACCACAACGTCTCATTCTTCGCTTTCAAGGCGCGTAATGCCGACCCCTCGGTAACGACCAGACCCTTTTGCGGATCAAGCGAAAGCGACTCGTCAAGCGTCGCCGACAAATCGTTCCAGAGACCGATATTGGGCGAGAGCTTCATCACCCCGTAAACGCAAAGCCCGACGATGACGACAGCGATCATGGAGGAGACGACAATGCTGAGCTGCCAGCTCAATTGCCACCACAGGGACGGATTGGACTTGCCCTGCGCTTTCATGTGTCTTCCCTGAGCAGATAACCGATGCCGCGAATATTATGCACGCTGACCCCGGCGGAAGCGTCGAGCAGGCGTTTGCGCAGTCGCGATATATGCGCATCGAGCGCATTGGACTGGATTTCCTCCTCGTAATTGTAGACGGCGGCCTCAAGCGTCGAGCGCAGCACGGATTTGCCTTTTCGTTTCGCCAGCGTGATGAGGACCATCAGCTCGCGCCTTGGCAGATCAAAGGGAAGCGAGTTGATCGTGACGCTGAGATGAAGCGGATCGATCACGATGCGACCTGCAGCGATCTGCGACGGGGCGATGCTTGCCGGCCTTCTCAAAACCGCGCGCAGCCGCGCCAGCAGTTCGCCGACGAGAAACGGCTTGCCAAGATAGTCGTCGGCGCCGCCATTCAGCCCCTCGATCCGCTCCTCCGGTTCATTCATCGCCGTCAATAAGATGATGGGAGTATCGATACCGGCGCGGCGCAGCTTCGGAATGAAGGTAAGTCCCTCCCCGTCCGGCAGACGACGGTCAAGCAGAATGGCATCATAGACATGCTGGCGCGCCAGCTCCATCGCATCGCCGAGCCGCACCGTATGGTCGATGACGATCCCCTGCTTGCCGAGCGTCGTCGACAGCGCATCCGCCATTTCCTTTTCGTCCTCAATCAACAGAAGTCTCATTTGCCACCGTCCCTTCGCCCCCTCCTTGTCTGCCAGAAAGGTTGCGGCAGTATTGCGGCGCAGAAGATGCGGGCGGGTAATGCTGCTGCAATTATCAACACTTATCCAGAAACCATCAGCCTGCAAGACAGGCGACATGACCGCTCGATCGGCGGTCACAGGATGAGTTTTGCCTGGAAGGAATATGTCATGTGGGTGAAAAGAACGATCAAGGCGGGGATCGCGCTTGCGGGCTGCGCTCTCGTCGTCACGGCTCTTGATCCGGCGAGCGGAAGCGTCGATGCGAACGAGCGCGTCAAGGGGATCGTGGCGTCAACCTCGATGAGCCCGGCCGGTATCCCGTTCGAACTTACGGCTGCGGAAATCGCAAGGATCGGCACACGAGCGATGGCGGAGCGGCTCAGCATCAGTGGCGAACTTCAGCCGGTCAGCCGTGTCGTGATCCGCGCCCGCGAGGCTGGAAAAATTCTGGATATGAATGTCCGGGACGGACAGGCGGTGCGGGCGGGCGACCTGCTGGTACGGTTCGAAACCGAGGAACTGCAATCGACGCTGCTGCTGCGGCACAGCGACCGGGATGCGGCCGAGGCCGAACTGACACTGGCGATGCAGGCCCTCACCCGAACCGAACAGCTGGCGTCAAAAAACATCGCATCGGCTGAACAGCTCGACAAGGCGAAGAGCGATGTCGTTGTGAAAACGGCAAGGCTGCAGAGCCTTTCGGCGCAGGTGGATATCGCCCGCCTTGCCCTTCGCAATGCCGAAATCCGCGCGCCTTTTGATGGCACCATTACCCGCCGGCAGGCAGAAGCCGGCTCCCGCGTCAGTGCCGATGGTGAACTCATGACGCTGGTCGATACAAGCATGCTTGAGGCGAAGGTTCTCGTTGCCACGCGCGACATCCCACGTGTCGCCGTCGGCCAGACCGCCCAACTCGATATTGATGGCATCGGCGGCCAGCCTCTCAGAAGCACCGTTGAGCGCATCAGCCCGGTTGCCGAAGACGGGACGCGCTTTGTCGCCGTCTATCTGCGGCTTGCCAACCGCGACGGCCGGCTGTGGGGAGGAATGTTCGCCAGCGGGTCCATCCTCGTGCGCGAAAAAAACGATGCGCTTGTCGTTCCTGCAATCGCGCTTCGCAAAGACGAAACCGGCTACCATGTCCTTAAAGTCCTGAACGGCCATCTTCGCCGCCAGACGGTGGCGGTGGGCTCGCGCTGGAACGATGGCAGCCTGATCGAGATCGGCGCCGGTCTAGAGGACGGTGAGACGATCCTGACCGCACCGCTTCCCGAATTGCAGCCCGACATGGCTGTAACGGTCGGCAAGGCAGGCTGAGATGTTTCTGACCCGCATATCCGTCTCCCACCCCGTTTTCGCCACCATGATGATGGTGGCGCTTCTGGTCATGGGTCTTTTCTCGTTGCAGCGGCTGGGGCTCGACCTCTACCCCAATGTCGACGTTCCGGTCGTCGTGGTGTCCACCGCTTATCCGGGCGCCACGCCGGAAAGGGTGGAGACAGAATTGACGCGCCCGGTCGAGGATGCGCTGAACGCCATCGGCGGTCTGGACGAGATCACGTCAACCTCCTACGAGGGACGCTCTGTCGTCGTCGCAAAATTCAAGCTCGAGGTTAAGAGCGCGACCGCGGCACAGGACGTGCGCGACAAGATCGCCGCCATCGACGCGAATTTCCCGCAAGAGGCCAAAAAGCCGGTCATATCCCGGTTCGATCCCGCCGCCGAGCCTATCCTGTCGGTGGCGATAAGCTCGACGTCGCTCGACATACCCGCACTCACCACCCTTGCCGACCAGAAGGTGGTGCGGCAACTGACGACTGTTCCCGGTGTCGGGCAGGCAACGCTGGTTGGCGCCCGCAAGCGGCAGATCGACATTGTGATCGACGATACCCGTATGCGCGCGCTTGGGATCGGCATCAACGAGGTGGTGAGCGCGCTACGCACCGGCAACAGCAACAGCCCGGCTGGAAGCCTTGTCGATACCGTTTCCGAACGCACGATCCAGGTGCAGGGCCGCATCGCCGAACCGCAGGCGCTGCTGGACATGGTCGTCGCCCGGCGCGGTGGCGCAGCCATTTATCTTCGCGACATCGCCGCACTCTCCGAAGGGGCTGCCGACCCCGAAAACCGTGCCCTCTATAATGGCCAGACTGCGCTGGCGATCGACATCGTCAAGGTTCAGGATGCCAATACGGTTCAGGTTGTCGCGGATGTGAGAAAGCGCCTGGACGCCCTCAATGCCGACCTTGTTCCGCAAAACGTGCAATTGCGGGTAATTACGGACACATCCATTCCCATCCGGGAATCCGTCACCCAAGTGCAGACGACGTTGATAGAAGGGGCGGCACTTGCCGTGGCCATCGTCTTCCTGTTCCTCAATTCCTGGCGCAGCACCGTCATCACCGGACTGACACTGCCGATTGCGATCATCGGCACGCTGGCGGTCATTGATGTTATGGGCTTCACGCTCAATACACTGAGCCTCCTGGCGCTGACGCTTTCCATCGGCATTCTGGTGGATGACGCCATCGTCGTGCGCGAAAACATCACCCGTCACCTTCACATGGGGAAATCCCATATCCGCGCAGCACTCGACGGCACGAACGAAATAGGACTTGCGGTTATCGCGACAACGGCGACAATCGTGGCGGTTTTCCTGCCCGTCGCTTTCATGGACGGCATCGTCGGTCGGTTCTTCTATGAATTCGGCATCACCGTTTCAGCTGCCGTGCTGATCTCGCTTTTCGTCGCCTTCACGCTCGATCCGATGCTGTCGAGCGTCTGGTACGATCCGGATGCGCAACCCAACGCCCCGCGCGGGCCGGTGGGCCGGCTGATCGCCCGTTTCGATCACGGCTTCGAATGGCTCGCCGATCAATATCGGCACGTGATCGGCTGGACATTGCACCACCGGCTCGTCACCCTGCTCGTCACATCAGGCATTTTTGTCGGCAGCCTGCTCATGGTGCCGTTGGTCGGTGCGGAATTCGTCCCGAATACGGATGAAGGCCGCTTCCAGATCAACGTCACGGCACCGGTCGGCTCCTCGCTGGATTACACCACGGCGAAGGTGCGGCAGGTCGAGAAGGCACTCCAGGAATTCCCGGAGGTCGAAATGCTCTATTCCACCGTCAATACCGGCGGCACCGTCGGTAAACATCGCGCCGCCGTTCTGGTGGGGCTGGTGCCGCTGGAGATGCGCACCCGAACTCCGGTCACGCTGGCCGATCCGATCCGCAAACGCCTGTCGGCCATATCGGGCATAGAGGTCGCGATCCTGCAAAACGGCCTCGGCGGTGGCGAAAGCCCCGTCCAGCTCAGCATTCTTGGTGACGACCGGGCGATCCTCGAAAAGATCGCCGACGGTCTGATGGAAGACATGAAAAAAATCCCCGGCCTCGTGGATGTGACCTCGAGCACCCGCGACGTGACCTCCATCCTTTCGGTACGCCTGAAACGCGAGGCGGCAAGCGATCTCGGCATTTCCCGATCCGATCTTGCCGCAGCGCTCTCGCCGCTCATCGCCGGTGAGGACGTGTCGAAATGGACGGATGCGGGCGGTAACAGCTACGACATCGTCGTGCGCCTGCCCGGCGAGCGGCGTGCCGACACGGCGAGGATCAGCGAGTTGATGATCGCCACCAGCCGCACGGGATCCAACGGCTCGCCCCTGATGGTACGTCTGGATCAGGTCGCCGATATTACCACCGTGGAAGCACCCGCCGAAATCCGCCGCATCGACAATCTCCGCGAGGTGCTGGTTTCGGCCAACATATCCGGACGAGCGCTTGGCGAAGTGACAGATGTGTTGAAAAACCTTACCGCCGCCCGCGACCTGCCAGACGGCTACCGTATCCGCTTCGGCGGCGACGCCGAAACCATGGAGGAAACGGTCGGCCACATGGTAACCGCGCTCGCAATGGCGGTCATCTTCATCTACATCGTGCTCGCCTCGCAATTCGGCAGTTTCCTGCAACCGCTCGCCATCATGGCGTCGCTGCCGCTGTCCCTCATCGGCGTCCTCGTCGGGCTCTTGGTTGCCGGCAGCACGATTAACATGTTCTCGCTGATCGGCTTCATCATGCTGATGGGCCTCGTTACAAAGAACGGCATCCTGCTTGTCGATTTCGCTAACCGCGAAAGGAAGCGTGGACTTTCGCTCAACGAAGCGCTGGCGAGCGCCGGCATCATCCGCTTCCGCCCGATCATCATGACGACGCTTGCGATGATTTTCGGCATGATTCCGCTCGGTCTGGCTGTTGGCGGTGGCGGGGCGCAGCGCGCGCCGATGGCGCACGCAGTAATCGGCGGCCTCATCAGCTCCACCCTGCTCACCCTGATCGTCGTGCCGACAATCCTGTCTTACATCGACAGCATCACCCGGCGTTTCGCCCGCCTGCTACCGAAGGCACCGGACGAGATGGGGGAGACCGGATCGACCGAACGACCAGCATCACCATCCTAGGTTCGCTGGTGACGTCTGCCGTCAGGACTTTTCTTCGGTCAGGCGTTTCCTCTTCCCCCTCGGGCGGAAGTCGACCAGAAGCGATTTCAGTTCGATTTCCCGGACGCGCCTTGCTGCCTCGTCCGGGCGAACCCATTCCAGAAGGCGTTCGCCGCGCTCCTTGAAACTCGTTTCCTCCCCGGTGATCTCGATCTGGAAGACATCGACAACGCAGGGAACGACATCGCCATTGTCGAGCATCTTGAGATAGGTGTAGCGGCCAACGGCGTCCTTCCTCACGCGGCCGCGAACGCCCGCTTCCTCCCACGCCTCGATCGCGGCAGCCTCATGCGGCTTCTTGCGTTTCATCGGCCAGCCGCGCGGAATGATCCAGCGTGCGCTGGTGCGGGAGGTGACGACGAGGATTTCGATCTCTTCGCCGCTTCCGGTATAACGGAAGCATAAGGCGGCATATTGCTGCCGGAAAGAGCCGGTGAACAGCTTTTCAGGAACAGCAGCAAGTTGCTGGAGCAATGTCAGGGAACGCGCCGGACGGGCTTTCCGGCTTTTCTTCGTGGATTTCATATCCGTTGATACTGCCGATTTTCCGGGTTGCATCAATGCCCCGCGTGCATTTATGACAGTTTTATGACAATCACCCCCCACAACTAATAAAGCGCCATTGAGGGCCAATTCGCATGATGAGCATTTTTCGCAAGCTGATGCCGCGCGAGGACCGTTTCTTCGACATGTTTAGCAAACATTCGGAAACGGTCGTCAAAGCCGCCGCAGCTCTGGACCACCTTCTGAGCGGCGTCGACGTCGAGAAAAACTGCGACCTTATCGTCGCCCTCGAAGACCAGGCGGATGATATTACCCGCGACGTTCTGCTTGCGGTACGCCGCAGCTTCATAACGCCCTTTGATCGTGGCGATATCAAGGACCTCATCCAGTCCATGGATGACGCCATCGACATGATGCACAAGACCGTCAAGACGATCCGGCTGTTCGAGCAAACCGAATTCGACCCGCTGATGCGCGAGATGGGCCACGAGATCGTGCGTGCGGCAAGCCTCGTCGCCGAAGCCATCCCGCTTCTGGAAAAGGTTGGCACCAATGCCCAGCGCCTGTCGATGATTGCCGAAGAGGTTACCCGCGTCGAAGGGCGCTCCGACGAGCTTCATGACCAGGGCCTGAAGAACCTCTTCCGGCGCCATGGTGCGACCGGCAATGCCATGGCCTATATGATCGGCAGCGAGATCTACGGCGAACTCGAAAAGGTCGTCGACCGCTTCGAGGACGTGGCGAACGAGATCAGCGGCATCGTTATCGAGAACGTCTGATGGATGTCGCGCTTGCACTGCCACTGCTTGTCGGCCTTATCGCCATCGCGCTGTTCTTTGATTTTCTGAACGGTCTCCACGACGCCGCAAATTCCATCGCCACCATCGTTTCCACCCGTGTATTGCGCCCGCAATATGCGGTGGCATGGGCGGCCTTCTTCAATTTCATCGCCTTCCTGTTCTTCGGCCTGCATGTGGCCGAAACGCTCGGCACCGGCATCATCGATCCGGCCATCGTTTCCCCGCAGGTCATCTTCGCGGCATTGATGGGCGCCATCGTCTGGAACATCGTCACCTGGATTTTCGGCATTCCCTCCAGCTCGTCACATGCCTTGATCGGCGGTCTCGTCGGTGCGGGCTTTGCGAAGGTCGGTTTCAATTCCATCGTCTGGTCGGGTCTTCTGAAAACCGTGGGCGCGATCTTCATGTCGCCGGCCATCGGCTTTTTCCTTGCACTGCTGCTGGTGCTTGCCGTCTCCTGGCTGTTCGTGCGCCAGACGCCCTTCGCCGTGGATCGTACCTTCCGCATCATGCAATTCATTTCCGCCTCGCTCTATTCGCTCGGCCACGGCGGCAATGACGCACAGAAGACCATGGGCATCATCGCTGTGCTGCTGTTCAGCCAGGGGCATCTTGGAGAGAGCTTCTACGTGCCGTTCTGGGTGGTGATCTCGTGCCAGTCGGCCATGGCGCTCGGCACACTGTTCGGCGGCTGGCGCATCGTGCACACCATGGGGTCGAAAATCACCAGGCTGAACCCGATGCAGGGGTTCTGCGCCGAAACCGGCGGTGCGCTGACACTTTTCGGCGCGACGTGGCTCGGCATTCCGGTGTCCACCACCCATACGATCACCGGCGCCATCATCGGCGTCGGTGCCGCGCGTCGCGTCTCGGCGGTGCGTTGGGGCCTTGCGGGCAATATCGTCATTGCCTGGGTCGTGACCATGCCGGCCGCTGCCCTGATATCCGCATCTGTCTATGGTCTTACATCGCTGTTCGGCTGAGACAGAGACCCGCCCTCTCTGCCAAAGCTCCCGGAACAAAAGCCACCCTGTGGTTGTTGATCCGGGAGACAACAGGCGACAAGGCGGATCGCGGATCATGGCACGGCAGGTTTTCTGGAAGGGTTATCTGAAGCTGTCGCTGGTGACGGCCGCAGTTTCGCTGACGCCTGCCACAACCGAAAGCAACAAATACCGCTTCCACGTTCTCAACCGCAAAACCGGCAATCGCGTCGAAAGCCGCTATGTCGACAGCGTTACCCACAAGCCGGTGGCCGCAAAGAACCAGGTGAAGGGGTTTCCCCGCGCCGAAGACGATTATGTGTTGCTGGAGGATGACGAGATCGATGCGGTCGCGCTCGAAAGCACCCGCACCATCGACATCCAGACCTTCGTACCCACAGGCTCTATCGACTGGATATGGTACGACCGGCCGCACTTCCTGCGCCCGGAAGACAAGATCGGCACGGAAGCCTTCAGCGTGATCCGGGAAGCCATGCGGGCAAACGGCGTTGTCGGCATTGCGCGGCTTGTTCTCTATCGCCGCGAAAGAGCGGTTCTGCTGGAACCGTCAGGCAAGGGCATCATTCTGTGGACCCTGCACTATGGCGAGGAAGTGCGCGAAAGCATCGACGCGCTGGATCCGAAGATGAAATTCGAAAAGTCGCTGCTGGACGCGATGGAAAAACGCATCGGCAAACAGATGACGGGATGGAAACCGGCGCTGGTGCAGGATCCGATCCAGAAAAAGATCAGCGCTTTGCTAAAAACCAAGAGCAAGACCGTCTCTTCCCCGGAAAAGAAGACCGGCACGAAAACCCGGACCGGCGGCAATGTCATCAACATCATGGATGCCTTGAAAAAAAGCCTTGCCTCGGACAAGAAAAGCTAACGCTCATCGGGCCTTTTTCGGCAGGGGTCGCGCGGCAGCGAAAAAGCCGTCCCATGGATCCTTCTTCAGGGCAGAAAGGCGCGCGCCGATATTGCTGACCGTGAAGTGCGCCGGACCTATCTCATCTGAGAGTTCCGTCCATTCGATTGGCGCTGAAATGGCGGCTCCCGGTCGGGCACGTGTCGAATAGGGCGCAACAGCCGTATTGCCCCTGCCATTACGCAGATAGTCGAGGAAGATGCGGCCCTGGCGTTTCGCTTTGGTCGCCACCGCAAGATATTTCTCCGGCTCCGCCTTGGCCATGTCATCCGCCATGGTCTTTGCAAAGGCCTTCAAGGCCGGCCATCCCGCTTCCGGTTTCAAAGGCGCCACCACATGCAACCCCTTGCCGCCGGAGGTTTTCACGAAAGCGGCCAGACCGGCATCTTCGAAACGCCGCTTCAGTTCCAGTGCCGCATCGATTACCTCCGGCCATGACACGTCCTCGCCGGGGTCTATATCCATGGTGATCATGTCAGGCTTTTCCCAGTTCGCGGTTGTCGCCCCCCATGGGTGAATTTCAAGCGCAGCGGACTGGACCAGGGCCATCATGCCATCGAAATCCGTAATCCTGATAAGCGGTTCGCCGCCCTTGTCCTTCGGATCCTTGATCTGTTCTATCGACTTGTTCACACCGCGCCAGGCGTGTTTCTGGAAGAAACGCTGACCATCGATCCCTTCCGGACAACGCAGCAGCGCCAGAGGCCGGTTAACGACAAAGGGGGCCATATAGCGCCAGACCTGGGTGTAATAATCGGCAAGCCCTTCCTTGGTCACGCCATCGTCCGGCCAATAAAGTCGTTCCGGATGGGTGAACTTGATCTTTGACTGCGGCGTCCCTTGTTCCGACACGGCTTTATCCTCGCGTTCGATTTCGCCCGCCGGCTTGTCTTGCCGCAAGCCGCGGAATGATGCATGGCGCAGATTGCCATCTCCGGACCAGGCACGAAACTCCACTTCTGCAACCAGTTCCGGCTTGACGAAATAGAGGTCGCGGCGCGCAAGTGCCGTGAGCTTTTCGCCGAAAGGGCTATCATCGATGCCGAGCGGCTTCAGGCGGCCAAGCAGCATTTCGGCAACGTCAGCGGTATAGCCGGTGCCGACGCGGCCGACATGACGCAGCTTGCCTTCCTCATAAACGCCGAGCGCCAGCGAGCCAATGGCATTGTCCGACGCAGAAGAAAGCGTATAGCCGCCGATGACGAATTCCTGCCGCATCGAGCACTTGGATTTCACCCAGTTACCCTTGCGGCCAGAGACGTATTTGCTGTCCTTGACCTTGGAGATAACGCCCTCAAGGCTGAGGCGGCAGGCATGATCGAGAACAAGCCCGCCGCTTTCCTCGAAATGTTCGCTGTAGCGAAGATGCGGGTTGCTGGCGGGCAACAGCTTTTCCAGCAGCGCCTTGCGATCCGTCAGCGCCGCCCCGCGCAAATCCGTGCCATCCAGATACAGGAGATCGAAGGCATAAAAAACGAAGCGGTCGCTGCGCCCTTCGCTCAAGTCCTGTTGCAAGGCTGAGAAATCCGAGGCGCCGCTGTCCCGTTCCACCACGATCTCGCCGTCGATCATCAGCGTTTCGGCCGGCAGCGACTTGAGCGCTCCCGCCACGGCATCGCCGAACTTTTCGGTCCAGTCCAGTCCGCTACGGGTCAGAAGCTGGAGTTTGCCGTGGTCGATACGGACCTGCAGGCGATAGCCGTCGAACTTGATCTCATGCAGCCAGCGGGAGCCTTCCGGTGGCTTGGGTTTCAGCGTCGCAAGTGCCGGCGGCACGAAGGATGGGAGCGCCTGTTTGCGGGCACCTTTCGGCAGGGCATGCGCCTGTTTTTGGCCCGAGGAAGAACTAACGCTCTTTTTCGATACGGGCTTCGAATTCCAGGTGTCTTTCGGCTTGGCGGCAACTTCTTCAACACTTCGGCCAGTCTTCACGGATTCCGGCCGCTCCTCCAGAATATCGGCGCCACCATCATGCCTTGCCTCTTCGTCGTCGCCCTTGATCAGCAGCCAGTTTTCACGGCTTTCACCGGGCTTTCCATGCATACGTACAAGATGCCAGCGGCCTCTAAGCTTTTCGCCCTCCAGTTCAAATTCGAGATGGCCTTTGCGGTAGCCTTTCTTCGCGTCGCCAATCGGGCGCCAGACACCACGATCCCAAAGAATGACGGTGCCGCCGCCATATTGACCTTTCGGGATTACGCCTTCGAAGTCGCCGTAGCTTAGAGGGTGGTCCTCGACGTGGACCGCAAGGCGCTTGTCCTCCGGGTCAAGGCTCGGCCCGCGGGTTACCGCCCAGCTTTTAAGGACGCCGTCCATCTCCAGCCGGAAATCGTAATGCAGTCGGCGGGCATCGTGCTTCTGTATGACGAAACTCGATCCCTGCGCATCGACCTTGTCGCCCTTCGGCTCCGGCGTCTTGTCGAAACTGCGCTTGGCGTTATAGCTCTGCAAACCCATGGATCAGCTCGCTTTCCGGGAGGATTTGCGCCCCGCACCAGCGGTAGATTTTCCGCTGTCGCCGTCACCGGCGCTGCGGCGCAAAGCCTCCTTCAAGTCGATGATGTTATCTTGCTTGCGCGGCGGCTGTTTGCTGATTTCCCTGCCCTCGATCTTCGCCTTCACCAGTTCCGCCAGCGCATCATTGTAACGATCGGTATATTCCGCGGGATCGAATGTGCCTGCCCGTTTCCCGATGATGTGACCGGCGAGTTCAAGCATCTCTTCATCGAACTGAATATCGGGAATGGACTTGAAAACGGTGGTTTGCGAGCGAACCTCGTAGCCGAAATTCAAGGTCGTCGCCACGAGCGCCTTGCCGCTTGGACGGATCAACAGCACGCGGTTTCGGCGAAAGAGTACCGCTTCGCCAAGTGCCGAGACCTTCTCGTCGTCCATGGCTTTTGCCAGCAGCGTTAAAGCCTCTTCGCCACCTTCCTGCGTCGGCGCCAGATAATAGGATTTGTCGAAATAGAGCTTGTCGATCTCGTCGTAGCTCAGAAAATGCCTGATGCGGATGACCTTGTCGTTTTCCGGCATCAGCGTTGCGATCTCATCTCCCTCGATGACGATATGGTCGCCATTGTCGAGTTCATATCCCTTGACCTGATCCTCGCGGTCGACAGCCTCGCCGGTATCGCTATCGACATATTGCCGTTCGACGCGATGGCCAGTCTTTCGGTTGACGATGTTGAAGGAGATTTTTTCCGATGAAGTGAGCGCGGAATAGAGGCCGATTTCACAGTTGAAATCGCCGAATGTCAGATGACCCTTCCAGCTCGCTCTCCGGTTCATGATCGCCGCCCATGGTCGTCTTGAGAGGATTGGCCTCTGCCCCGGTCCGCAGCAAGGATGCGCTCGATAGCGGGAACGTCCGCATCCGCCAGCACCGGAACAGGGTCGGATGCCATTGCCTCCAGCACCTCTGGCGAAAGCCCGCCATTGCGGATGACCCATTCCATGGCTTCGCGCGTTTGCCGCTCGGCCTTCAGCTGCGCATAAAGGGCCAGTATCAGCCGGTCGCGGACATCGAAGGGCTTCATATCTCTGTCTGAACGTTCTGTCTGTCGTTTCATGTCAAGTCCTCAAAGCCGATCAGGCAACGCCTCGGCCTCCGGTCACACCATAGACCTCGCCATTGATGAAGCTGCCATCCTGCGACGCCAGCAGCACATAGACCGGAGCCAGTTCCACAGGCTGGCCTGGACGGCCAAAATCGCTGTCCTTACCGAAATTCCTGACCTTTTCGTCCGGCTGCCCGCCGCTTGGCTGCAAAACCGTCCAGAAGGGACCAGGCGCGACGACATTTGCCCGCACGCCTTTTTCGATAAGCTGTTTGGCGAGCGCTTTCGTATAGGCAACGATGCCGGCTTTCGTAGTGGCATAATCAAGAAGAATGGGAGACGGCTCATAGGCCTGTATAGATGCGGTGGTAATCACCGACGATCCGGGCTCAAGATAAGGAACGGCGGCCTGCGCAATCCAGTGCAGCGCGTAGAGATTGGTCTTCATCGTGCGGTCGAAATCTTCAGTCGACAGCTCGGCGATACCCTCGCGATATTGTTGTCTTGCGGCATTGATCACCAGAATATCGAGGCCGTTGAGATCACCTACCGCTTTTTCAACCAGTTCGCGGCACCATGCCTCATCGGTAATATCTCCGGGTAAGGCGACCGCCACGCGGCCTTCCGCTTCGATAAGTGCTACCACCTCTTCGGCGTCCGATTCTTCCTCCGGCAGATAGGATATCGCGATATCTGCACCCTCTCTCGCAAAGGCAATTGCCACCGCGCGACCGATCCCGGAATCACCGCCGGTTATGAGCGCCTTGCGCCCGGCAAGCTTGCCGCTGCCGCGATAGGTCTTTTCACCATGATCAGGGAAAGGCATCATGTTCGTGACCAGCCCCGGCATTTCCTGAGTCGGCGTTGAAAAGGGCGGGCGCGGATACTGGTTGCGCGGGTCCTGCGGCTCAAGGCGGTCTGTCATTGGTTTCTCCCAGAGATAGAATTCCATCCTTGGTGCGTCTCATGACCAGCGAATTCATCATCGGAAGGTCAGGGCTGTCGTCTGCCGCCGGCTGCGGCGGTGGCGACACGGACGCACCACACACAATCCTAACGATCTGCGTTCGCTCTCGTTCCATTGGCGTAGGAGAATGGAATTACGACGGCATCACGCCGCCGTACTCCTCTTTCAGACGGAATGTTTCTTCCGCTTGCCCGTGCTTGCGGCCGCGGCAGGAGCCACATCCGGCCTGCCGAAGAGATAACCCTGCGCCTGCGCGCAACCTTCATCGACAACCATGCGATATTGCGCGTCGGTTTCGATACCCTCCGCCGTCACTGGCAGATCGAGGCTGCGACCGAGGCCGATCACCGCGCGCACGATGGCGCGGGCATTATCATCCTCGCTCATGGCGGCGATGAAGCTGCGGTCGATCTTGATCTTGTCGAAGGGGAAGCTCTGCAAGTTGCTGAGCGATGAATAACCGGTGCCGAAATCATCCATGACGATGGCCACACCCAGCGCCTTCAACTGGTTGAGGATGATCAGCGTCGCCTTGCGGTCCTTCAGCAACGCGGCTTCGGTGATCTCGAGTTCCAGCCGGTTCGGCGAAAGGCCGGACTGCATGAGAACCGTGCAGACGACATGGCCGAGATTTGCGAGCGAAAACTGCAATGGTGAAACATTGACAGCGATTTTCAGGTGCGGCGCCCAGGTGCTCGCCTGGCGGCAGGCCTCGCGCAGCACCCATTCGCCGAGCGAGATGATGATCCCGCTTTCCTCTGCAATCGGAATGAAGACATCCGGAGGTACGACACCCCTTGTCGGATGCTGCCAGCGTACCAGCGCCTCATAACCGACGACCTGACCACATTCGACGGAAAGGACAGGTTGATAGTTCAACACCAATTCGTTGCGGTTGATGGCGAGCCGCAGATCCGTTTCGAGCTGGCGGCGCTCGCGGGCCTCCTGATCCATCAGGGGATCATAAAAGGACAATATTCCGCGCCCACCCATCTTGGCGCGGTAAAGCGCCAGATCAGCGGCGTGCAAGATGCTTTCGTTGCTGTTCCCGTCCCGCGGAAAGACGGCGATGCCGATGCTGACGCCGACAGCGGTCGGATCGTTGGCCGCATTCATTTTCAACCCGAACATGGCAAGGATTGTCTCGGCAAGCAGACGTGCCTCCTCCGATTTGGTGTGCCGGGCAGTCAGGATAACGAATTCATCGCCCCCGAGACGGGCGACGATATCTCCCGGCCTTGCGCATTCATCGAGGATGGTCGCAACTTTTTTCAGCACCCGGTCGCCCTCGGCATGGCCGAAAATGTCGTTGACCGCCTTGAACCGATCGAGATCGAGCGCCAGCAAGGCAAACTCATCCTCCGCGTCGCAATGTTCGATCTGCTGGTGCAGCCGCGTCTGGAACATGGTGCGGTTCGAAAGGCCGGTCAGCACATCGTGGCGGGCCAGATATTCGATCTCCCTTTGCGCCTCCCGCTTTTCCGTCAGGTCGCGAATGGCCAGCACTTCGCAAGGATGGCCGCGATACTCGATGGTGCGCACGGCAAGCTCGAACACCTGCGGCCGGTCGGTGCGTTCTCGGATTGCCTCAACCGGCGCGAGGCGCGGCAGATAGGTGGGCTGTCCGTCCATGGCCTTGAAGAGATCATCGGGATTTTTACCCATCAGCGATGCCTCATCGCTGCCGACAAGCCCGGCAAAACGGGTATTCAGCTCAACAATGCGGCCATCACGGACCACGGCAAGACCATCCAGCGTCGCATCCACAAGCCCCTTGAGATCGACAAGGTAACGGTCAACGAGAGCGGCGGTGGCAGTGGCTGCGAGGACCAGGAAAGTCACGCCCGAAACGGCAGCAATCATGATCACTCTGGCGAGATTGTCGGGATCCGGGCCAGCGACGGACGGATCCGGCGACAGGATCGTGGCCGACATGGCGGTGAAATGCAAAGCGCAGATTGCCAAGATCGAACATCCGGCCGGAATGACGATGCGTTTCCATGCGGCGGAACGAAGGAACAGGAAAAAGGCCAGCAGAAAAAATACCCAGGCAACAGCAAAGCCGCCCAAAACGGGGCCCCAGCGATAGCTGATCGTGGCGGCCACATCCATGCCCGCCATGCCGACGAAATGCATGACGGCAACCGAAAGGGTAACCAGCGTTCCGACGATAACGGGACTGTAGCTCGCCTTCGAGCGCGCCCTGAGCGCCAGCCAGAACCCCAGAACGGCCAGAACCGCCGACAGAGCCGTGAACTGGAAATCAAAGCCGATCGGGACTGAACCCTTATAAGCAAGCATGGCAACGAAATGCGTTGCCCAGACGCTGAGCCCCGCTGCAAAGGCGGCAACCAGCACCCAGTAAGGCTTGCGGCCAGCCGGGCTTTCTTCCGCACGCAACAACAAATGGAAAAAAGCATGCATGCCAAGCAGGCAAATAACCGCTGCAAGCAGCACGATCGCATGATCGTGTTGTACCGCAACGCATTCCAGAACCGTGAACATGATGCACTCTCCCAGCCTCGAGAACCGCCCACGATCGCACTATGGAGTTGGTTTATTTATAAATCTCTAATGCAACTTTGGATAATTGATCGATCTCACCGACAATGAGCCAGGAGACGCCGGGCCGACGCGCCAGCCCATCAAGCTCTTGCGACCGGCCCAATATACGCCAAGAGGGAAAGCCTTTATTTCCAGCTTCGAAAATCGTCCCCGGCACAACCGAAAGGTGCCGGACCATCAGCAAAACGCTCCTGCAGACGCGCGCAGCCCCACTCGTTGAGCGCCGCGGGCATCATGTTGTTGAGGTCCATGCCCGGAGAGTTGAATTGCGAAGGCGCGCTGGTGACGTACCACAGCCAGTACCCCAAGGTTGCAACGACGATAAAGGCGACAATTGCAACGAACGTTGCCAGCCGTCGCGCAAGGCTTGGGGCCTTTGTCACCGCCGCGCCGGGGGCGGATACGCCCTCCTGCCCACGGTTCGCAAGCACCGGTTCGAGCGAGGCAAGTGCTTCCGCTCTTTCCTGTTCCGATAGGTCAATTCGCTCCAGCTGATCGTCAAGCAGAACAGGCAGCGGGGTTTCACCGTGCCAGACCGCCAGTGCGACATCGTGTTTGCCTGTGTGGCCGACGACGACCGGGATTCGCCCTCTCTCCAGGTAGGTAAAGGATTGCCTCTTCGTCTTCCCTTCCCTGACCGTATCGGCATAGGTCACGAAGAGACGGCTGCGTTTTTCGGCGACCGCCGTCAGCGCCACCGGAATAACAGTCAATGGCGCCGGGTGCCGCAGACGCAGACGAGCCCGCAAGGTGCGGATAAGTGCAAGCAGCAGTGCGAAACAGCCGAAACCGAGCAGGGCAACGAACACGCCCAGGGTTATGATCCGGTTCCAGAGCATATCGAGGCCAAGTGAAATCGTTGCAAGTTCGGGATTCTTCGCCGAAATGACCAGACCGGTTTCATAGTCGCCGGAATGGAAATCGACGAACATGACCTCGACATCCTTCTTGTAGCTCACACCGCCATGGTCGTAGGAAAGCTCCGCTGCGCAATTCGTGAAGATCGCCTTGCGGGTCTTGCAACTGCCGTTGATGTCGCCGCTTTCGATCTCCAGCGGGTCGCGGCTGATCTGATAGTCGCGCAAAACACCCGGGCCTTCGGCCACGAGCAGGACGACTGTAATCACCAGCAGCACCGGGATGGAAAAATAATAGGCCGCCGGTACCGAAATGACACCGCGCTTCAAACTGAGCGGCCTTGCGGGAAGTTTTATTTGTGGGAAGCTCATGGTGCCAACGCATTTAGTGGAATGTGAGCGAGCGGGGTTTGGGAATCCCGCTCTGGGAAAGGGTCGATCGCTGCACGGTCTAACCCGCTAAAGCCATCGCGAAAACCCCAAGAATTCAAGGATGCGGGCGTAATAGTTCGCACGGCGGCCCTGTCTTAATTGGCCAGCAAGCGGTCGGGGGACCCACAAAAAAACGGGCGGTAAATTCACCGCCCGTCACATGTTTTCCGTCTAGTGGTTTGCAGTCACTGCTTCGTCACGTTTTCCAGTCGTGTCGTCTGACTGGGGTGACCGACATAATCCTTGACGCGCGACGTCAAAACGATCGGCTCGTATCTCTCGAAGAGAGGCAGAACCGCTGGCTTCTGCGCGACGAACATTTCCTGCATCTGGGTGTAGATTTCCCCACGTTTCTTGGCATCGGGCTCAAGGGAAGCCTTTGCGGTCAGAGCCGTCAGTTCCGGAATGTCCCAGGCAGAGCGCCAGACGAAATTGCCGGCATTGTTGGCAGCAAGCGAGTTGTCGGGGTTACTGGAGAACTGCTCCATCGAGCCGAGGACGTTGGGCATATAGGCGCCCGTCTGCGGAATGAGCAGATCGAAGTCCCGCGCACGGTGAGCGGCAATCACGTCCGAACCGTTACCCTGCTGAATGTTCACCTTGATACCGACCTGGCTGAGCGATGCCTGGATGGCCGTAGCAAGATCGATGCGCGGCGTTTGGGCAATTGTCTTCAGATTAAGCGTGAAGCCATTCTCATAACCGGCTTCCTTCAGAAGAGATTTCGCTTTCTCGACATCAAGCTTCCAGTCGGGGCTTGGAATGGCATATTCGAAATTCTCCGGAACCGGCACCGTGCGCGCCCTGCCATAGGGGCCCATGATGGTCTTTTCCATTCCCTTGTAGTCGATGCCGTAAGCAATCGCTTCGCGAACCTTGGGGTTGGAAAGAGGCTCCTTGCCGGCATTCATGGACAGGACGTAGAAACCACCCGTCGGCACACGCTGGATCTGAAAACCTTCCTTGTTGTTGAAGGTCGCAAGGTCGGACGCCGTCAGCGCGCTGGCAATGTCGATGTCGCCTCGCTCCAGCATCAGGCGCTCCACCTGGCTTTCCGGTACATGCCGCACGATCACGCGACGCATTTTCGGGCTGCCAGCCACATAGTCCTTGTTGGCCTCAAGAATGATGATTTCGTTCGGCGACCAGCGATTGAGGGTGAAGGGGCCTGAACCGGCGGAATTTGTTCTCAGCCACGCATTGCCCCAGTCGCCATCAACTTCATGGGACTTGAGCTCCTTGCTGTCGACAACGCTGGCAATGACCATCGCCAGACGATAGAGCAGCAGTTCGGAGGTCGTTTGCCCTGACAGTTCGATGCGGACCGTCTTTTCGTCCGGGGCGCTCACCAGCTTGTCGACATTTTCCGCGTTGTAACCAACGCGCTTGAGGTTGGCGGCCGCCGCCTGATTCATCTTCAAAAGGCGGCTGAACGAATAAACGACATCTGCGGAGGTAACGGGATTGCCCGAGGCAAAGTTGGCGGCGCGAAGATGAAACGTGATACCCTTGTCATCTGTCTCCCAGCGCTCTGCCAGCTGCGGCGAAACCTTTCCCGAGCCATCGACCGAGATCAACCGATCGTAAAGATTGGCCATGATTTCGTTGGCTTTCGCTTCGGTAGCCTGATGGGGGTCTAGCGACAGCACCTGGGCAAGCGATGTCCCGACGACGAGCTGGTCGTTGGGGGTCTTGGCCGCCACCGGCGACGCCTGCACCAGCATGGCGCCCAGAACGGTGGTGAATGCGAGACGGATCATTGATTTTTTCATACCTGCTCCTCCTACAGATCGGTAATTGCAAGCCGGCAGCGCCACGTGCGCCAACCGGCCTGAAACAGTCAAAGATGGTTGTTATTAAGCGCTTCGATGAGCGCGGCGATGTAGCCGTAGCAAAACGCAAAGGCGACACCGACGGGATCGCGGCCCGCAATCGTCGGCACATGATCGGGCATGATCATGTAGCGATAGCCGAGTTCATGGTAGAGCTTCAGCGAACGGACCATGTCCATGTCACCCTCGTCGGGAAACGTTTCCATGAACGACAGCTTGCCGCCGCTGATGTTGCGGAAATGGACATTGAATATCTTGTCGCGGCTGCCAAACCAGCGGATGATCTCGTCGATCTCCTCGCGCGGATTGTCGAGCATCTCGCCGATCGATCCCTGGCAGAAATTCAGGCCGTGATAGGGGCTTTCCCGCATCTGCACGAATTTCTTCAGGCCCTCGACGGTGCCGAGCACCCGGGTGACACCCTTGTAGCCGGGCGGGGTGTAGGGGTCATGCGGATGGCAGGCGAGCCGGACCTTGTTGCTTTCGGCAACCGGCACCACACGTTCGAGGAAATAGTCGATGCGTTCCCAGTTTTCGTCCTCGGATAGAACACCGGCAAGGCCCGGAGCCGCATCATGGTCCGCCTTGTCCCATCGCCAGGCTTCATTGAGCGAACCACCACGCCCACGCTCCATTTCAGTGCGCGGGATGCCGATGAGATTGAGGTTGTATTTCGCCGCCGGGATGCCGGCCCTGGCGATATCCTCAATCATTCTGCAGACGGCATCGATCTGCCGGTCGCGCTCTGGCCCGGCAAGCAGGATATCGGGAAACGATGCCTGTTCGATCGGCCTTGATGGCAACGGCAATTGCACCATGTCGAGCACGAGGCCAAAGCTCTCGACCTTGTCACGGTGGCGCTCAAAATCCTCAAAGGTCCAGCTTGCGGGTGCACCAGGCGGATCTGCGTTGATATTCTTGACGCCAAGCTGCGCCCAAACCTTGAAATCCTCGTCATCGCGCGCTGTCACCTGGGTGCCGACATACATCGATTCTCTCCTCACTCCATGCTAGTCATCATATGACATCGCACGAAATAAGATGAGTGTCGAGATGCTATTGCGCCTCGGAAAGCAACCTGTAGCGACGCTGGCTCGCAAGCATATGATCGCGCATGGCTTTCCGCGCGGCATCCGGATCCTGCTCTACGATGGCGCGCAGGATTGCCTCATGCTCGGCCTGCACTTTGCGCAGATAATCCGCGTCGCCCGTCTCCGGCAGGGTTGGAAACTGACCGCGCGGTATCGAGCGTGACCCGAACTGGCGCAGTGCCTCGAGATAGAACCGGTTGTTGGTCGCTATCGCAATGGCCGTGTGAAACTCGTAATCGGCACTGACGGTGCTTTCGCCCGCATCGATGGCCCGGCCCATTTTCCGATGGGCTGCGGAAATCGCCGCTTCTTGCTGGGCTGTGCGGCGATAGGCGGCAATCGCCGCTGCTTCGCCTTCGGTTGCGAGCCGAAACTCAAGCATTTCCAGCGTTTCTGCAATTGTGCCAACTTCGGATTGCGTCAGCTTCACACCCGCCCACTCGCTGACATTGCTGACGAACACGCCCTTGCCGTGGATGGGAATGACATAGCCGGAAGAGCGCAGATCCGCGATCGCCTCGCGAACCACTGTTCGGCTCACGCCGTAGGTGCGCTCAAGCTGCGGTTCCGTGGGAAGCTGATCGCCGTTCTTCAGTTTTCCACTGCGAATTTCTGCACTGAGATTATCGATGATCTGTTGTGCCCGCCGCTCCCGCGGCTTTTCCCTATCGCCCATCATGCCACTCTTCCCTCTTGCAGAAAACGAATCCCTTCGTTACTCATATGATGACGTGGCGTTACGTCATATCTTTTCATGTTAGCTCAGGGAGGAGTTGGGATGAAGTACCATCAAAAGTTTTTGCAGGGTAGAATTGCTCGTCTGCGGCGAGCCGTTCAAAAAGTGGCATCGCTGACAGCGTTTTCTCGTGGAAGTGCGATTTGCGATGACTGAAATTTCATTGCGCGGCCTTGGACATCGCTTCCTGCAACTTGTCGTCAGCCTCTTCATCCTGCTCTGCATCACCTTCATCATTGGCCGGGTGATGCCGACCGATCCGGTCGGGGCAATCGTCGGTGAGCTTGCAGATCCTAAAGCCTATGAAGCCATGCGCGCTCGGCTTGGGCTTGATCTCCCTCTTTACCAGCAGTTTTTCATCTATCTCCGCGGCCTGCTGCACGGCGATTTCGGTATAGCTATCCTGACCGGAAACCCGGTAACGCGGGACCTGGCGCAAGCCTTCCCGGCGACGCTTGAGCTTGCAACGCTGGCAATCATCATCTCCACCGTCATCGGCGTCCCGCTCGGTCTCGCCGCGGCCCTGTTTCGCGACACGTTCATCGACAAGTTCGCACGTGTCTTTGCGCTGGTGGGGCATTCGATACCCGTATTCTGGTTCGGTATCGTCGGGCTCGTGATTTTTTATGCGAATCTCAACCTTGTCGCCGGGCCCGGTCGCGTGGACGTCTTTTACGAAGGCCTCGTGGAGCCGAGAACAGGGCTGATGCTGGTCGACACTCTTCTCGCAGGTGAGACAGAGATTTTCTGGAATGCGCTCGCGCATATCATGCTGCCGGCGATCATCCTTGCCTATATGGCAATGGCCTACATCACCCGCATGACCCGCGCCTTCACCCTCGAACAGCTCAGCCAGGATTACGTGATTGCGGCGCGTGCGAAAGGCGTCAGCCCGGCGCGCACCGTAACCCGCCATGTACTGCCGAATATCGCGGTACAGCTTATCACCGTTCTCGCCATCTCCTATGGCAACCTGCTGGAAGGCGCCGTTGTGACCGAAATCGTCTTTTCCTGGCCCGGCATCGGACAATACATGACGAATGCACTGCTTATTGGTGACATGAATGCGATCCTCGCAGCCACGATCGTCATCGGCTTCATCTTCATGATGCTCAACTTCCTCGCAGACGTGGCCTACACCACGCTTGACCCGCGGACACGGGAGGTCGCTCGATGACCGATATAACTCAGAACACTCCCGTGCGGAGCCGCAGCGCATTGTCTCGGATATCCACAACGACGGCGCGGACGCTGCGGAAGCTTGGCGACGAGCCGCTTGGAATGTTCGGCTTTGCCATTCTCGCCATTCTGGTCGTGGTCGCCATTTTCGCTCCCCTGATTGCGCCATATGATCCGGTGCGCCAGGTGCTAGACAATGCGCTCCAGCCTCCCAGCTGGGCGCATCTGGCGGGAACCGACGAATTTGGCCGAGACATTTTCAGCCGCCTCGTCTATGGCACCCGCATCACGATCCAGACCGTTTTGTCGGTCTCGGTCATCGTCGGCCCTATCGGCCTTGCAATCGGTGTCATGGCCGGTTTCTTCGGCGGCAGAACCGACGCCATTCTGATGCGCGCGACCGATATTGTCCTTTCCTTCCCTTCGCTCGTTCTGGCACTTGCCTTTGCTGCTGCAATGGGAGCCGGTCTCGGCACCGCAATCATCGCGATCTCGCTGACCGCCTGGCCGCCCATCGCGCGCCTGGCGCGGGCCGAAGCGCTGGTCGTGCGCAACACCGACTATGTTGCGGCCGCACGCCTCTACGGGGCCTCGCCGATGCGCATCCTGTTTCTTTATATCGCGCCGATGTGCATTCCTTCGGTCATCGTCAGACTGACGTTGAATATGGCCGGTATCATCCTTACGGCCGCCTCGCTTGGCTTCCTCGGTCTTGGCGCGCAGCCGCCGCTTCCCGAATGGGGGGCGATGATTTCCAGCGGCCGTAAATTCATGCTCGATTACTGGTGGGTCGCCGTCATGCCCGGCATCGCGATCCTTTTGACGAGCCTTGCCTTCAACATCGCTGGCGATACGCTGCGCGACCTACTGGATCCGCGTCATGCCCGTTCCTGATAGCTCTCCCATTCTTTCGGTCCGCGATCTTAACGTTCGCTTTGGCCGCAACGCCATCCCCGCCGTCTCCAATGTCAACTTCGACGTCGGACGCGAGCGTGTCGGTATCGTCGGCGAATCCGGGTCCGGAAAGTCCACGACCGGTCGTGCCGCCATGCGCCTTCTGCCCAAGAGCGCCACGGTGACTGCAGAACGGATGGATTTCCTCTCCGAACCGCTGCTTGAAAAATCCGAGCGCCAGATGGGTGCGATCCGCGGCAGCGAGATGGCGCTCATCATGCAGGACCCGCGTTATTCCCTCAATCCGGTCCTGCCGATCGGAAAGCAGGTGGCGGAAGCGGCCGAGCTGCATCTGGCCCTCAAGGGCAAGGCCGCCAGAAATGCCGCGCGCGACATGCTGCTGCGCGTGCGCATCAACGATCCTGACCGCGTGATGGGGCTTTATCCCCACCAGATTTCAGGCGGCATGGGACAGCGCGTGATGATCGCCATGATGCTGCTTGCCAAACCCAAGCTGGTCATCGCCGACGAACCGACCTCAGCACTCGATGTCAGCGTGCGCAAGGATGTCCTTCTGCTTCTGGACGAGATGGTGCGCGAAAACAATTCGGGCCTCATCCTCATCAGTCACGATATCCGCATGGTCGCGGCCTTTTGCGAACGCGTGCTGGTCATGTATGGCGGACGCGTCGTGGAGACGCTTTCCAAGCTCGAAGATGCGCAACACCCCTATACACGGGGCCTGATCGCGGCCATGCCCGATCCCCGCAATCCGGTCCGGCGCCTCAAGGTGCTGGATCGCCAGGCAATCGATGCGGAGGTGACGCGATGATCACGGTAGACAAGCTGGATGTCGTCTACGGCACGAAGGAAACCCGCAATCACGTCGTGCGCGACGTCAGCTTTCGGGTCAACCGAGGCGAGACACTCGGCATCGTTGGCGAAAGCGGTTGCGGCAAGTCGACATTGCTGCGATCGCTTGCCGGTCTGGAATCCGGCTGGACCGGATCGATCTCTTTCGAAGGAAAGCCTGTAGGCAAAGTCCGCAGCCGCGACGAGCTGAAGCTGGCGCAGATGGTGTTCCAGGACCCCTATGGTTCCCTGCACCCACGCCACCGCATCGGCCGGGCTCTTGCCGAACCGATCCGCTCCATGGGGCTTGGTGACGGCTGGTCGAAGGTTCCGGCCGCGCTGCAGCAGGTTGGCCTGCCCGCGCATTTTGCCGAGCGCTTCCCGCACGAACTGTCCGGAGGCCAGCGTCAGCGTGTTGCGATCGCCCGCGCGCTTATCCTCGAGCCGCCGATCCTGCTTCTCGACGAGCCGACATCCGCTCTCGACGTCTCCATTCAGGCGGAAATCCTGAACCTGCTGGCCGATCAGCGCGACGAGCAGAACCTCACCTTCGTTCTCGTCAGCCACGACCTGTCGGTTATAGCCCATATGTGCGACCGCGTTCTGGTCATGCAGAATGGTGTTTTTGTCGATGAGTTGACCAAGGCCGATCTTGAAGCGGGCATCACCCACGCGGCGTATTCAGGCGAACTCTTCGAGAGCAGCTTCCTTTGAAAGCCGTCATGGGGTGAGCCATTGGAACAGCTGGACTGCGAGGTTTTCCCTGGCAGTCCAGTAGTCGATCAGGCCGTCGGGCCGCGCAAGAGGCAGATGGCCCCGTGATCAGTTCAGCCGTGCTCCGTCTTCACTCGAAAACAGATGGACGCAGTTAAGTGTCGGCGAGACCATGATGCTGTCGCCGACTGCCTGCCCTATGCGTTCCCGAAAGACGCCGAGTACCTTGGTATCGCCGAGTTTCATGGTGACCTGCGTTTCCGATCCTAATGGTTCAACCAGCATTATCTCGGCAGGCACGCCGCCGGCATTAAGCAGGAAGTGTTCCGGGCGGATGCCGTAAACGGCCTGTTTGCCGGCAAAGCCGGCCGCGGAAACTGGCAAGGGCAACACGATACCTGCGGTTTCAAAACCTCTTTCAGTTATCGCGCCGGTCAGTAAGTTCATCGATGGCGAACCGATGAAGCCCGCAACGAACTGATTTGCCGGGCGGTCGTAAAGTTCGAGCGGCGTGCCGATCTGCTCGACCCTGCCGCCATTGAGAACCACGACCCTGTCGGCCATCGTCATAGCCTCGACCTGGTCGTGCGTCACATAGATCGTGGTGGTTTTCAGCTTCTGATGCAGCGCCTTGATCTCGCCGCGCATGACGACGCGCAACTTCGCATCAAGGTTTGACAGGGGCTCATCGAACAGGAACACCTGCGGATTGCGAACAATGGCCCGGCCCATCGCAACGCGCTGGCGCTGGCCGCCGGAGAGCTGGCGCGGATAACGGTCGAGCAGCTGCGCAAGGCCAAGAATATCCGCTGCCCAGTTCACCTTTTCAGCAATTTCCTGCTTGCTCGAGCCCCGATGCTCCAGCGAAAAGCCCATATTGCTGGCCACCGTCATATGCGGATATAGGGCATAAGACTGGAACACCATGGCAATATCGCGGTCCTTGGGATCGAGATCGTTGACGACCCGTTCGCCGATCCTGAGCTCTCCGCCGGTAATCGTTTCGAGACCGGCTATCATCCGCAAAAGGGTCGACTTGCCGCAGCCGGAAGGCCCGACAAGCACAACAAACTCGCCGTCCATAATGGCGAGATCGATGCCGTGAATGGTTTTCACCGCGCCATAGCTTTTGCGGATGTCGGAGAGAGTAACGTGAGCCATCAATCGGTTTCCGGTTCTTCAGCCCTTGAGGCCGGTATGGGCGAGGCCTTCGACAAACTGCTTCTGGGCAATCACGAAGACGATGAGCACGGGCAGCGCAGTCAGCGTCGCTGCGGCAAGCTGGATGTTCCACATCGGCCCGCCATAGGCGTCAGTATATTGCGTCAGCGCCTGCGGCAGCGTGAACATCTCGGCGCTGGAGAGAAAGACGATGGGTTCGAGGAACAGGTTCCAGGAATGCAGGAACGTAAAGATCGCGACCGAAGCAAGCGCCGGCTTTGCCAAGGGCAAGGCAATCTTGCGAAATATCTTGAAACGTCCAAGACCGTCGACGCGTGCGGCCTCCTCCAGCTCTCCCGGCAGCGTCACAAAAAACTGCCGCATGACGAAGGTGGCAAACACGCTTGGCGCCCCGAAAACCGGCACGAGGATCAGCGGCCAGTGGGTGTTGACCATGCCTGCCTTCAGGAACATCTGGAAGAGCGGCACGATCGTCACTTCCGACGGGATCAGCAGGCCAAGCAGCACGATCATGAAGATCACATTGGCGCCCGGAAACCGGATCCGTGCGAAGGCATAGCCTGCCATTGAGGAGATGATCATCGTGCCGATCGTCACCACAGCGGCAATGTAGGCGGAGTTCCAATATTGCCGCACGAAGGGCTGCAACTCGAACACCTTCGCATAGGTCGTCCAGTCGTGGCTCTGCGGGATGAGCTGCGGTGGGAAGGCGAAGATGTCGCTTATGGGCTTGATGGAGGAGGTAACCATCCACCAGGTCGGAAAGACGAAGGGGACAAGCAGCACGCACAGCAACCCGTAGAGCGCCACCTGCATGCGGGGGGAAAGGTCAGCTTTCATAAAAGACGATCCTCTTGCGCATCTGCCACTGGGCAAAGGTCAGCACGGCAACGATCAGAAACAGCAGGATGGACAGCGTCGAGCCGTAACCGAAGAAATGGAACTGGAAGGCCTGCTGATAGAGGTAGTAGACCAGCACCGTGGTCGACAGACCCGGCCCGCCTTGGGTCAAAACCGCAATCTGAGCAAAAACCTGTAACGAGCCGACAATGGTGATGATCGAGGTCAACAGGATCGTCGGGCTGATCAGCGGCAGGGTGATGCGACGGAACTGTTTGAAGGCTGGCGCGCCGTCGATGCGGGCGGCCTCGTAGAGTTCCTTCGGCACGCCCTGAAGTGCCGCCAGAAACAGGATCATGTTGAGCCCGACATTCTTGAAGACCTGCACGACGATGACCGAAATCATCGCTGTCGTCTCCTCGCGCAGCCAGTTGGGGCCTTCGATGCCGACCATCAGCAACATGCCGTTGATGCCGCCGTTCTTCTGCAGCAGGAAACCCCAGACGATCGTCCAGGCAACGAGAGACACGACGACGGGCGAGAAGAACAGCGTTCTGAATATCGCAATGCCGGCAAGCTTCTGGTTAAGCAGCACGGCAAGCAGCAGCGCCAGCGACAGGTTGAACACCACCAGTCCGGCGGAGAATATCCCTGTCGCGCCCAACACCTCCAGAAGATTGCCGTCTTCGATGAGCATCCGGTAGTTCTGCGCACCGGTATAGGTGAAGGTATTGGCGAGCACGTTCCACTCATGCAGCGAATACCAGAACACCAGCCCCAGCGGGATCAGCACGAAGATGATGATCCCGATCAGCTGCGGGGCGATGAACAGAAAGCCAGCGAGACTGTCGCGCCGCGCGATGGTCCAGAACGCCGATGCAGGGCGATGCCGGGGACGGGTAATCTCCTGCGCGACAGCCATGGCTTTCTCCTCAGCGCTTCAGGAGCGGCGCGATCTGGCCGCAGATTTTTTGAAGCGCTCCCGCGACATCGGCCTCCGACCGCCAGACCGCATCGAGGTTTGAGCGCACGATCTGCTGTATCTGGGCAAAGCCGGTGTGGCCGGGCATGACCTTGCCCGTGGCGATGCCTGATATGACGACCTTTTCGATCTGTTCCTGGCTGAGCAGCGGATTGGTTTTTTTCAAAACCTCCGCATTCAACAGCGACTTGCGTGCCGAGGGGAAGAACTGGCTGAGCTTTGCCGAATTGTCCGGATTGGTCATGTAAGCAACGAATTCGGCCGCCGTCTGCGCATTCTTTCCGGACTGCATGACGCCGATGCCGGCCTGCCCGATCAGTGCGTATTCACCGGCCGGTCCTTTCGGCAGCGGCACGAGGTCCCAGCCGAAAGGCTTGTCCTTCGGCAAAAGCGAGGCCCGGCTGATCTGGGTAATGGTCATCGCGGCATTACCGGCGAAGAAATCGACCGTCTCGCCGGGGCCGGGCATGGCCTTCTTGCTGAAGATGGCATCATGGATGAACGATAAAGCATCCGCCATCGGCTTTTCCGCCATGGTGCACGTTGCGCCATCCGCGCTCCAGGGCGATGCGCCCCAACCGTTCCACACGGAGGTCAGATATTGCCAGCTCTGGTAATTGAAGTCGCGGACGACAAGCCCGCCCTTGCCGGATTTCGAGACCGCCGAGGCGGTCGCGATGGCGTTTTCCCAGGTCCATTCGCCGGCAGCGATCATCTCCGCCGGCGTCTTTGCACCTGCGGCCTTGATGAGATCATTGTTGACGAAGACCGCAAAGGGCGAGGTCGAGAACGGATAGGCGAAGAGCTTTCCGTCCTGCGACCAGCGTTCCGTGGCCCCGGCGCTGACTTCGTCAGGATTGTAACCCTGAGCGGCCTTCAGCGTGTCGGTGAGCGGATAGAGCGCGCCTGATTTGACGAAATCATAGGCCGAGGTCTCGAAAATCCAGGCCATGTCAGGCGCATTGCCGCCCGCAATCTGGGTCGTGAGCGCGGTGGTATAGGTGTCGAAAGGCAGGGACTCATAGGTCACGCTGACATTCGGATGGTCCTTTTTGAAGCCGGCTGCGATGTCGTTGAACAGCTTTAGATGCGCCTCGTTGGCACTCCAGATCGTCATGCGCAGCTTGACCGCATCCTGTGCCGCCGCTGCCCCTGCCAGCGCAAACGAGCCGATAAGGGCCAGCGCGCAGGCCGTGGTTTGCATTTTCCAATGACTATTCATTCCCAGTCCTCCTCCAAAGATGGGTTCGATCGAACGACAGTCCGCCGTCCTAATAGGCCGCGATATCCGGCCAGCGTATTTCAATGCCTTCGCGGGTTAGCGCCGTCTGGAAGGCATGAAGATGGTCATCGTCTTCCTGCACCTGATGCGGAGGGAGACCTTTTTCCAGGCAATAGGCCGCCAGCATTCCAGCCACTTCGCCGATATTCCATTCGACTGGATGCAGGCGGTAGCAGCCATTGGTGATATGCGTCGTGCCGATGTTCTTGCCCGCCGGAATAAGGTTCTTCACGCGCTCGGGTATGAGTGCGCCAAGCGGAATCTCGAACGGGCAGGAAGGCACATCGATATAGTTGTCGCCACCGGTCGATGGGTGCAGATCGATGCGGTACATGCCGATGCCGATGCTGTCGCGATAGCGGACAGCCCCCCTGTCACCGCGAACCGTGTAGGAAAGATCCTGTTCGACGATGCGCGTGACCGGCTTGATGCGGCGGCTTTCCCGGATATAGGGCGCCATGGCAAGGCCGTGTTCGGTGCCGGTAATATCGCCTCTGAGACGCAGGCCGCGAAAGCCCTGTCCGCCATCAAGGCGCGGTGCTTCGGTCTGCAACCAGTAAAACACCGAATAGGAAAGTTCGGCCGCCGCCTTCAGATGCCGCGCCTTTTCTTCTTCCGACACATCGATGATGGTGCCGTCCATGTAGTCGATCATCGGCCAGTTCACGAGGCAGATGTCGGATTTATAAAAACCTGGCGCAAAGTTCTTGCGTGCCGCGATGCGACGGAAAATCCAGAGGTTTTCATCGCCACCGCCCTTGCGCTGGTCGGCATCAACCAGCAACGGATCGTCGTCCGGATTGGGCGTGAAGGAGCGGGTCGTGTGTTCCAGCGTGCGCGGATGCGGCGCGGTGAAACCGAGCATCGGCCCACCCCAGAAATGCGGCTGGTACTTGCGCCAGTAGTCGTAATTATCAGGCTTGTCGATCGTCTGATCGCCGTCGACATGATCGATTGCAAAGCAGATCGACACGGCCTGCACATTATCAGGCTGGGCGCTGGCCGGCGCACTGGGCTCACCCGTGTCCGATTGCGCCTCGAACCCCTTGGCATATTCCGTGCCCGTCATCGGCAACAGATCGCCAAGCTCGGTGGCATCAAGAATGTAGTCGGCGGAAATAACGATCTCGGCTCCGCTGTCGCGATGACGCAGGGTGACCGAGCGCACCCGGTCGCCATCCACATCGGCAGCAACCGGCCGATAGGGCTTGAGCACCGTCAGCCGGTCGGCGCCGATATAGGGCATAAGCATGCTTTCCATCACCTCAAGGCTGACGCGCGGCTCGGCGCAGATGCGGCTGACCCAGCCGCCACCCGGATTGAGGTCACTCCACGAGCGGGCGCCGTCCGTCAACGGATAATGGTCGCGGTAATATTGGCGCACGCCGTTGCGCAGCGCGCGATAAGAGCGGGTGATCCCGAACTGCTCGACCCAGCTATGTTCGTCCGATGGAACCGCCTGACTGGTCAACTGACCGCCGATCCAGTCATATTCCTCGGTCATGATCACGCGCTTTCCGGCGCGTGCGGCACCGAGGGCCGCCGCCACGCCGCCAAGGCCACCACCGACCACAAGAATGTCTGCTTGCATCTCTTTCACGTCGTCTCATCCGTTTTGTTGACTGGGGACTTATCTGGGGAGGCCACTGGAGCCGGCCCCAATGTTTCACCCTTGACAGGTTGGCACTTGAGTAGAATCTGACTTCCCGGGCTGCCGGTCTCGATGCGGTTCACCAGCATTGCAGTCGCCTGCCGGCCCATCTCTTCACGGGGAATTTCATAGGATGTGAAACGCACCGGGCTGCGGCCGGCACGAATATGGCTGCCAAGCACGACCATCGAAAACACGTCGGGCACCCCAATTCCGCGCTCCCGTGCCAAAGTCTCGACGCGCACCGCATCCGCCAGTTCTATGAAAAATGCCACCGTCGCGCCGCTTTCGATGATCGCGTCGAGGATCTTTTCGGCAGGCCGGTTTACCGCCTTTATGTGCAATGCAAGCGTCGCCGCCGTGCCGAGCGCATCACTGAAACCTCGCCATCGGTCGGCAATCGATTCCGCCGGACCCGCAGGGCCGATATAGGCGAGCTTGGAATGCCCGAGCATCATGGCATCTTCAACAAGCTGCCGTGTGCCCGCGGCATAGTCGCCGCCAACATAGGGCACGGGCCCGCCAGCATCGTCGCGTCGGCCGATCGCCACGAATGGATAATCTTCCGAGACCAGCCGGGTAAGCTCCTTGCGGTCGAATTCACGGCCCAGGACCAGGCAGCCATCGGCGATCCGGAGCCTGTTGCCCTCGGAAAAAATCTTGCGGTTGTTGCCGACGCCGGCACTGGTCAGCAGCAGAAGATCGTACGCCTGCTGTTGCGCCTCTTCCTCGATGCCCAACAGGAACGGCGTGAAGAAGTCCGCCTGTGCGCTTGGAAAAGCAGGCTCGTAGGTGAAGACGCCGAGGATGCGATTAAGCCCCTTGGCCATGCGGCGCGCGATCGGGTCCGCGACATAACCCGTCTTGCGAATGACCGCCTGTACGCGTTCGCGTGTTTCAGCCGGGATACGCGCAATCGCGGTCGGCGCGCCGTTCAGAACAAGCGATACTGTTGCCTGACTGACGCCGGCAAGCTTCGCAATATCGTTCTGAGTAAGGCGTTTATGGCTGGTCACGCAATGCCCTCCCCGACACTCGTTGACTGCTAATACGTATTAGCTGTTAATGCGTATTAGCATGACTTCCCTACTCTGTGTCAAGAGGCGAAAGACACGCTTGCGGAGAGATGTTTTGACGAAGGCTTATGAGGCGGCCAGCCCGGCCTTATGACGGCCGCGCTGGGTTATGGGCTTCCATACCAGCGGTAAAACGGTGCCCGCTGCGGGTTCAGGGTACCGAAGGCGTCTTTGCGTCTGCAAGCTTTTGCTGGAGAAGCCAGGTCCACATCGCCTCATCGCCGAGCACTTTTGCCTCCACCTCTTCATGGTTCGTATCTTCAAAAACCGTCAGCCGCACATTACGTTTCAGTTCCTGGAGACGCTGAACGAGGACAACAGTATCGGACAAAGGAATCACCTCGTCCCTTGAGCCGTGAAAGGCCCAGAATGCTGTCTTTTCATTGGTGCGGTTGAGGTAATGGCGGATGCCGCCACCGGGAATTGGGACGACCGCAGCAAAAGTTTGTGGAAACTGCTCGGCCATTGACCAGGCGCCGAACGCTCCCCGGCTATATCCAATCAGATAGATACGGCTGCGGTCCACCCGATGATCCGCCACAACGGAAGCTAGGACGCTTGCGACACGTTCGATCGGATAAAGCAGTTCCTCGCTCGGATTTTGTGGCGAAAACACCATGAAAGGAAAATCACGGCCCCCATCGATCAATTTTGGCAGACCGCTGCGGCGCAGCTTTTCGACGTCGCTCCCGCCCTGATCGCCGCCATGCAGCCATACCACGAGAGGATAGGTTTTGTCCGAACCGGCATAGTCTTTGGGCGTATAAAGCAGATAATTGATATCCGACGCGATCGTGGCGTCAGACCTCATGGCCTTCTGCTCGGCAAACGCAAATGTCGATGTGGCCAGTGCCGCAACAGCGATCAGGCATAGTTTCAGATGCTTCATGCTTTTGTCCTCCCAACAAACACGTCTTCCAAGACGCGACTGGTGAACTCATCAGCCGCCGGGTTGGTTCAGTGGTTTGAAAAGCATGCCGGTCAACAAGCCATGCGGAACCCGATTGAGGCTGCGAATATCGATCAGCCAGGTTTGTCCACCGCAGTGTGGAGGACAGAGACATGCGTTCATTATTTGTTCTGGCCTGCTGTTTGAGTTTTTGCTAATCATTGCAACAAGAGTGCTTTTGAAAAATGCCGTCGTCGTGCGGATAGGCAAATATCAAGGATGCAGGCATGGCGGTTGCCTATCTGGACAAACTGAACGAGCAGCAACGCAAGGCCGTGGAACATGGCGTTGGGCCTTCAGGCGGGCACACGGCTGGACCGTTGCTGATTATCGCCGGTGCCGGTTCCGGCAAGACCAATACGCTGGCGCACCGGGTGGCGCATCTGATCGTCAATGGCGCCGATCCTCGCCGCATCCTGCTGATGACGTTTTCACGGCGTGCCGCTTCCGAAATGTCGCGTCGTGTCGAGCGTATCTGCAAGCAGGTCATCGGCGCTAACGCCGGAGCCCTCACGGATGCGATGGCCTGGTCCGGCACGTTTCACGGGATCGGCGCGCGCCTCTTGCGAATCTATGCGGAACAGATTGGACTGGACGTGGATTTCACGATCCACGACCGCGAAGACAGCGCTGATCTGATGAATCTTGCCCGACACGAGCTGGGTTTCTCCAAGACCGAGAGCCGTTTTCCGACAAAGGGCACCTGCCTTGCGATCTATTCGCGCGCCGTCAATTCACAAACGCCACTGAAAGAAATCCTGCGCCAGCACTATCCATGGGTGTCCAGCTGGGAAGAAGAGCTCAAGCAATTATTCGCCGCCTATGTCGAGGCCAAGCAGGCCCAGAACGTTCTCGATTACGACGATCTTCTGCTCTACTGGGCCCAGATGGTCAGCGATCCCGACCTTGCAGGCGATATCGGCAATCGTTTCGACCACGTGATGGTCGACGAATATCAGGATACCAATCGGCTGCAGGCCGCGGTGCTGATGGCACTGAAACCGGGCGGTCGCGGATTGACCGTCGTGGGTGACGATGCCCAGTCGATCTATTCCTTCCGGGCAGCAACGGTGCGCAATATCCTTGATTTTCCGGCATCTTTCAGCCCGGCTGCCGATATTATCACCCTTGATCGCAACTATCGCTCGACACAGCCGATACTGGCTGCCGCCAATGGTGTCATCGACCTTGCCCGTGAGCGATTCGCCAAAAACCTCTGGACCGAACGACAGTCGCTCGAGCGACCGAAGCTCGTGACAGTAAAAAGCGAAACCGAGCAGGCGAACTTCATTATTGACCAGGTGCTGGCCAATCGTGAGACCGGCATGAAGCTGAAGCAACAGGCCGTGCTGTTTCGCACCTCCAGTCATAGCGGGCCGCTTGAAGTTGAACTTACACGCCGCAACATTCCCTTCGTCAAATTTGGCGGCCTGAAGTTTCTCGACAGTGCCCATGTAAAAGACATGCTGGCGGTATTGCGGTTCGCGCAAAACCCGCGCGACCGCGTCGCCGGTTTCAGGCTACTTCAGATGCTGCCGGGTATCGGGCCGAAGAAAGCCGGCAATATTCTCGATACGATTGCGGCAGACCCGGAACCTCTGCTCGCCCTTGCCGAAATTCCGCCGCCACCCAAAACCGGTGATGACTGGGTATCCTTCGTGCAGTTGCTGGCGAACATGCGAAAATTGCACGGCGGCTGGCCATCAGATATCGAGCAGGCGCGGCTCTGGTACGAGCCCCACCTCGAACGCATCCATGAGGATGCCGAGACGCGGAAGGCCGATTTGCTGCAACTCGAGCAGATTGCCGGCGGCTATCCTTCCCGCGAACGCTTCCTCACCGAACTGACGCTCGATCCGCCGGATGCCACCAGCGATCAGGCAGGCGTGCCGCTGCTCGATGAGGATTATCTGACGCTTTCAACCATTCATTCGGCAAAAGGCCAGGAATGGCGCTCCGTCTTTATCCTGAACGTGGTCGATGGCTGCATACCCTCCGATCTGGGCGTCGGCTCCACGCATGAAGTAGAGGAGGAACGCCGGCTGCTCTATGTCGCCATGACTCGCGCCAAGGACAGTCTGTCACTGATAACCCCGCAACGGTTCTTCACCCATGGCCAGAACGCGCAGGGCGACCGGCATGTCTATGCCGCTAGAACCCGCTTCATACCGGCAACTTTGCTGCAGTTCTTTGAAACCGCCACCTGGCCCCTGGTTTCGGCCGCAGCCTCCGAGCGCAGCGCGCAGCAGATCCGCATCGATGTAGGCGCGCGGATGCGGGCGATGTGGAAATAGGGAAGATCGTACAGGCTGGAACGATGGATAACACGGCTGTTCGAAAGATCATCCATATCGACATGGATGCCTTTTATGCATCGGTGGAGCAACGCGACAACCCCGCACTTCGCGGCCTGCCGGTCGCCGTCGGCGGATCGGCCGCACGAGGCGTGGTGGCTGCGGCAAGTTACGAGGCGAGAACCTTCGGCGTCCATTCAGCCATGCCGTCCGTCACTGCCAAACGGAAATGCCCGGATCTGATCTTCGTACCGCCACGCTTCGAGGTATACCGGCAGGTGTCGCAACAGATACGCGAGATATTTGCCGAATATACCCCTCTGATCGAGCCGCTATCGCTCGACGAAGCCTATCTCGATGTCACCGAAAACCTGAAAGGCATGGAGATCGCCACCGAAATTGCGCTTGAGATCCGCGCAAAAATCAAGGCGGTCACCAGCCTCAATGCATCTGCCGGCATCTCCTACAACAAGTTTCTGGCCAAGATGGCAAGCGACCTGAACAAACCGAATGGCCAGGCCGTCATTACGCCGAAGAATGGGCCTGGCTTTGTTGAAGCCCTGGCCGTCAAGAAATTCCATGGCGTAGGACCCGCCACGGCCGAGCGGATGAAACGGCACGGCATCGAAACAGGGCTCGATCTCAAGTCGAAATCACTCGGTTTTCTGCAACAGCATTTCGGGAAGTCCGGCCCTTATTTCTACAACATCGCCCGCGGCATCGATGAACGGCAGGTCAAGCCCGATCGCATCCGCAAATCTGTCGGCGCCGAGGACACATTCGTCGAGGATATCGACGATCTCGACTTAGCGAAGGCGGAGCTTGGCCCTTTGGCTCAGAAAGTCTGGCGTTATTGCGAGGCCCACGACATCACGGGAAAGACGGTGACCGTGAAAATCAAATATTCGGATTTCAGCCAGGCGACACGCAGCAAAACAGTGTCGGGAGCCGTGTCTGACCTCGCAACGATCCAGGAGATGTCAGAGAGCCTGCTTGCCTCCGTCTTTCCATTCAAACGTCCGGTAAGGCTGTTGGGGATTACCCTTTCCTCGCTGAGCACCGAAGAGAGTGAAGAGGAAGCGCAGCTAGCGCTTGGCCTGTGATGCCCCTGTCCCGAAAACGAAAAAGCCCGCCGCGGGAGGAGGTGCGGCAGGCTTTCCGAAATTTCGAACAACAGCTGGGAGGAGGAGTGCCATTGTTCACAAGACAACCCTTGGGAGGAGGATAGGGTCATCTCAATCCGAAGCTTTGCGGGAGGAGGTGCATCGCTTCGATGAAAACAAGATACCCGGTTTTACCGCATATTAAATAGGCTTTAATGCAGCGCAGCCATGCAAGAAACGCACGACGTCATCTAGCAACGCGTGCTGAGAGGCCATCAGCTACAGCACTGCGTCAAAATGGATGCCCTCCACGAGATTAGAGCATTCGAATAGTCTCAAAAATGTGTTGGATAAAAATCTGTAAGAAATTAACTTTGCAACTCCGCTCCTGTCGACGGGCCGTACGAAAGAAACTGAAATGAGTGAATGGTCGAATAAAGAATATGTAAATTGGATTTATAAAACGCTCTTACATAGGGACGCGGACGAAAGCGGGCTGGATCATTTTTCCAACCGTTTGGAGTCAGGGGAGGACTTGAAGAATATTGTCGAAAGCATTCTCGCAGGCGACGAATACAAAGCAAAAATGCGAGCAGAGGAAGTCGATCCTTTGCAAATTTCTCAAAGACAGCGTCGACGATTGACTATTGTGGATGTCGGCGCCCGTTTGCTTGCAACAGAGGATCACATCTACGCGCCATTGACAAAAGGTACTCTCGATTGGCGTGCCATCGGTTTTGAGCCACAAAAGCACCGCATAGAGGAACGGGCAGCAGCAGAACCAGACCCCAGACTAGTTTTGATTGAAGCGTTTATCGGGGATGGCAAAGAAGCGCTGTTCCATACTGTTAATGACGATGGCAGCTCTTCCCTGCTTGATCTCAATCTGAAGTTCAACGCAGATTTTGATGATATAGGCGACATGCGTGTTGTATCGACTGACGTTGTTAAAACTTCCACTCTAGATGAAGCTTTAGCTGGAGAGCCACACATCGACTTTTTAAAATTCGACATACAGGGCTTCGAGGGTCGCGCACTGTCGGGCGCAAAAGATGTATTGCAGAAAACCAACGTCGTGCACTGCGAAGTTTTTTTCGGCCCCATGTATCACGAGACGGCATTTTTCCGGGATATAGATCATATCCTTTCAGAAGCAGGATTTGAATTTATCGACTTTTCGCACTTGAATAGATACGAGTACACATCGGTGCCGTTCAAGACCGCCAAGCGCGAGAGACTGATATGGGGCGATGCCGTCTTCTTTCGCAAGGACGTGAATAACGCTGATGATCGCATCGCCCAGGCTTTGATAGCGAGTATGATTTACAAGAAACATGGCCTGGCGCAAACGCTTCTTCGCTGAGGATCAGTCGCCGTAAATGCATAGACAGAAAGACCGTCGACGATGATGGTCTTTCTCTATCTGCACAACCCAGGCCAAGGATGGTCTCCGATCAGCAACTGACCGCAACAACATGGTGGAAACCTGGCTGACGACTATGGTCGGCGTGCCTGCGCGTACGAAAAATATGAAATTCGGATCCAGGTCAGTATGCTACCCCTGAGCATCAAGATCATCCAAAAATTTCCTAAGAATAGTCACATGCTCTTGGAGCCAATCTGACGCCCAATCGGTATTTTTTGCATGTAACGATTTTCTATACGATTGTATATTCTTTTGCCAAGGCGCTGGGACGGCTTCTCTATCCAGATATAAGTACAGTAAGACAATAAGAATGTTGCCAGACTTACCACCAAAAGTGAGAGATATACCGAAATCTTTCCACGCAGTGATTGACCATAATTATCAAGGTAATAGATCCCCGCATACATGACGGGGCCATGCATCAGATATATGGAATAACTAATTCTGCCGGTAAATGATAAAAACGCCGATTTAATTTTGAAGAAATGAATGGAAAAGAAAAATACGGCGAAGGCTGCAAAATAAGAGCCATATAAACGGGGCACCATATCTGGCTCAGCGTGCGTTCTGACGTAGGCTTCATTGAAGCCTGCCATTGGGAACACAAATAGCCATCCAATTGCTACGATCCAGTAGGCAAGCTCTGCAAATCCTTGTAGCCCCTGCTTTTCAAAACGAGCGCGCGCCAAGGCGCCCCAGAACATGAAGCCCAACAGCATGGGATATTCGCCGAGCTTGCCTTCAAACATTTGAAATTTATGAAGATATTCACGATCTATGAAAGTAGCCGTCAGGACAAGCGCAAGCAGCGCCAAGACGTTGGGGTTCTTTACGCCCTTCAACAGGAAAAGCGCCAAGCACATTCCATAGAAAACCAGCTCGACAGCGAGAGTCCAGTAGGCTCCGTTTATAGGCTCAACGGAGAAAAGATCCGGCACCATTGTCGCGTTGAGAAAGATATCTGTCGTACTAGGATACTTGCCGGATGCCCATTGCTGGGCGATGAGGGCGAAGAGCAACGAGAGCCAAAAGAGCGGAAATAGCCTGAAAAATCGAGACAATAAAAATTTCACGCTCCCGTCAAATCTTCCTCCCGACAAGCTACCTGGTATCACGAATCCACTTATTATAAAGAAGATCGTAACACCCATCCGACCGAAATCGAACTGATGCGCGATTTCTGCGATCCATCTGCCTCCGGCCTTGCCCTGTTGCGCGAAGCCGACATAAAGCTCGGAAATGTGAATTATCAAAACAAGAAGCACCGCGATGCCGCGAAGAACGTCTATGAACTGATATCTCTCGGACTCTCTCACTTACTGTCCTCTCGATCGAGCATTTTATCCGGCAAGGGCTGCCACGATATCAGGCTCATAAAGGACGTTGGATATGAGAACAAGCTTACAAGTCCCCTATTATCTCCCGTAGCCGCGTAACACACCGCATCCAGCAATTGGTAAAACACGTCAAGATTGAAGGAACCGGCCGTACTAAAGGTAGATATCAGCGTAATGCGTGGGGGTTGCCACGGTTTCCGCGGGCGAAACGATAGCGCGGTGGCTGATAGTGAAACTCTGCCGTGTACGGAGACAAAAACTTGTCCTCCAGACAATCATCTGAAACAAAATAGGCATTCACTCCGATAATGTCGCACCCGACAAGCGACATGGCCTTGCTGCGACCAATCAACTCCATAGTCTTTAAGGAGCCGCCAAATAGGTTGGTTCCATCCCAAAGCGAATTTGGATCATAAGGCACTTCGTATTCGATACTTGGGTGGATGTGCGCATTGTACTCAATACATGCAGCTCGGGCGCTAATCGGTATCGCTTTCCATACGTGTGAGGTATTTTGATCGATATCGACGCTCATAAAATCGACTTCTGCGCCTATGCCAGTGCCTTCCAGAATCCCCGATATGTTTTCAGCGGCGACAAACGCTTGCTCAACAATAAGCCGTCCGTCTCTAATCTCATTGGCAAATTTCTCTCTAATCTCAGCCACGTGACGGGAGCTTCCTTCGATCCACACACCTCGCCACCCCATTTCGAGCAGAAACCTGGTCGTATTTTGATTGCCGTTCTCAGTGCCCAATTCTATGAACGTCTTATGCTTCACACCTATTCTGGCAAAAATTTCAGCGATCGCAGAATCTTCATAAGTCTGGGAAAAAACGTGAGCGTTATGTTTGGCAACAAATTTCTCGCCATACCTGCGAAGTAGAGCTTCGCAAAGCATATCTTCGTAATAAATAGCTGAAAGCTCTTTATTTATGAACGCGTTTTCATTTGCTTGCCTTATCCATTCGGCAATTTCTTTTAGATTAACGTCCGACAGGGCTGTATTGTCACCGGCGTTGAAGACTTTCCGCCATCTCTTCAGGATTGAGGTTCGAAGCCTGCTGATGTTCATATTTTAAGACCCTAAACCAACGTCCAATAAGAGAACTAGGCCGATTTTGCTTGCGCCAGGCGCGGCCTGGTTTCGAAACTGACAACTTCCAGAAACCCATCGATTACAGATATGTCTCCGATGTAACTGAAGCCTATCGCTGAGACCGGATTTTCTTTTTCAAGCGATCCCACATGACCGACAGACCACGTCGTTCCAGTTTCTCCCGGAAAAACCTCACTTCTGCCTTCAGACGCTCAATCTCGTCTCTATTCTGTTCATTGTGCGTTTTCAGATCAGCCAATTCCATCTCATTCCGATGGGTTTTATCTATGAAATCGTCGATGACCCGATAACTATATGGATTACTGTCTGGATATGTTTTGCGTACAAACTCCAGAAACCCGGTCGAGGTCGCGCCTTCCTTGGGCTTGCGCCCGAGCACAGCATAATCGGGGAAGAGTTCCATCATTTCCAAGAATGCGGCTGCTGACCCTGTTTGATAACGGAGATTCGGCTGATTTATGCCGATACATGTTGCCTCGGAGAAGCCATAGAACTCGACGACAAATTCGAGATACTTAGGAGGCAACGGGTGAACATGGGTTGGATCCGAGTAAAAGCGGTTCGAACCGACAAGTATGTTTTCAGGATTGGGAGTCTCGAAGATCACGAGGCCACCGGGCCGCACTACGCGATGCGCATGTTTGACAAAGTCGTGCAGCACATCTGGCGGGAGGTGTTCCACGATGTGAAACCCGGTTATCAAAGTCACACTATTGTCTGGCTGGCTCGCAATATGGCTAAGACAATCACCAACCTCGACAGTTAAACCATCCGCCTGAGCAGGAGAAAGCATATCGTCGTTCGAGTCGACGCCCAAAACCTGCCAGGAGCGCTCGGACAGCAAACGTAGCCACTCGCCACGCCCGCATCCATAATCAATCGCATTCCTGGGGAGTAGCTCCAGCTCTAAAAGCTCGATGGTCTGATTGTAGATTTCCAGACGTCCACGAATTTCGCTTCGACTGCCCCTGTGCCTGTTTTCAAACTCATAATAGAAACCTTTTTCGATCACAGGAGGCACCTTCCATCTCGCAACAACACAGTTCAGCCTCGACACGCATTGGCTTGCGAATTCGTGACGCCAGAATCTCTATATGTTCGTGTACATTGAAGGCAAGTCACTATGAGACCGACCGTGACACTGCAAACAAACTTCCTTACACACTAGTAGCAATCATTCGGCATCATGCGCCGACAATGTGTTTCTAATCGTATCAATGACCACGTCGACAGATATTCCAGTCATGCATTTGTGAGCGGCAACACAATCTTCGATGCGCGCTATATGGCAGGGCGAACAGGCTAGCGGTTTTCTGACGATCGCAACAGACCTTCCCATTGGTTGCCATATATTGTGATCGGCAACACCGCTGAACACGACAACAGTTGGTACGCCTATTAACGCCGCAAGATGGGTGGCACCGGTATCTGTGCCGACAAAAATCTGCGCATTGGAGATGACCGAAGCAAGGTCCACTAAGGGGAGATTGGCGATCAAATCCAACCCCATGCCCTCTGGGATCGCGTTAAATATCGCATCGCGATATTCAGATTCCGCGTTACCACCGACAACGACTATCTTGAAATCGTCTTCCGATACAAGCCTGCGCGCAAGCTCCGCAAACTTCGAAGGAGCCCATTTCTTGGCCAATGTCCCTCCGCCGGGAGCAATGACCACATATCGAGAGCCGACGAAGGGATTATTGAAGCTTCCACTCGCTATCAATGCAGAGGTCGCGTCGGAGCTGTCAAATCCCTTTAAAGTGTTGACGACATGGCTACTCAGCAACATGAGACGATGGATGTTATGCGCGTTTTGATATAGTCCGCGGGGAACCTCCATCGGCGGCAATGAAATATTGAGGGGCATGAAATGTTTGTCAAAGCCCTGAAAGCCTGCCTTTACGGCGGCCTGAATAAACATCAGAAGCGGCCTTGTATCCGGGTCATGCCTCAGATCGATAGCCAAATCGTAGCGATCTGGTACTAGCCTTTTTATGTTCGCGTAGTTTTCAAGTTGGGCTTTCTGAACATCCTGCGAGAGTTCCGCAGAGAATTTATATTCGATTACTGAATCGAAATAGCCGCTTGCCCTGGCCAGATCACCATTCGTCGGCGAACAGACCAACGTGACCTCCGCATCAGGCCACGCTCTTTTCAGCACATCGACGGCGGGAAGCGACAGAAAGAAATCACCTATATGATCAAGCTTCAGAATAAGTATCTTAGGTTTTTGACCAAAAGGGGTTAGCCCATAGGTAGTTCTATTCTCGACCACAACGCCATTTTCAGGCGCCGAAGGAGAACGAAGAGGCTCTAAATCAGGCGCCTGACTTATATGTTTTTTTTTTCGTTTTGCCTTAGCTTTTTTTATTAGCGACAGCACCAGACCGGCGAAAAGAGACCATGGATAGGTAATCGGTAAAAATAGGGATGTCTGTTTTCTGAGCGCCAGAACACGCCGCTCAGTTTTCAAAAGGCGGCGAGACGCGTCCTTTGCGGAAACAGCGGTTTCGGACAGAGACGCTATCATCGCTTCCGCCGTGCTAGCTTGGGCCTGCAATGTATAATGCATCTGCCAGATGTCCGAAAGATCGTGATCTGCCATCTTGGCCCCATCCGTGGCTTGGGGCGACCCGATAGTGAACTGCAAATTCTCGGATTGCGTTACGGCCCGAATGTCGTCGATTGCTCTTCTAACTTCTCTAATAAAAGAGTTCTCGACGTCGAAGTCACGACAGACAACGATCGTTAAGTAAGTTGAGCCGGATATACGGCCTTCAGGCTTCGCGTGCCCATCGTTGCCGCCAGAATAAGGCATCAATATTTTTGCTAGAATACGTAAGTTGAACGTGTCTAGAACATAGCGCCAGCGATGCAGCGCTTCGTCAATGTCGCTTCCAGCAGTTTGTCGATCTAATTTCAGTTCAAATATCAACAAACCGTTTGGCAAAAGACTGCGCTCGACATCGCTCACGCACTTGTGGATGTTTTCGAGGCTATCGAGTGTCGACGAGCGCTTAAAAAATATGTCGAACTGCAGCGTCGCTGGAGAAGTTTCCGCCTTCTCGGATGAGCTTCCCCCACCCGATACAAGCGACCACATCTGGGGATTTATCCCAGAAAACTCCACGCCATCCACGCCATCAACGCGGACAGTGCACAATCCGCTTTTGCTCGCTTCGACGGCTTGGAAGATTGGTAAATAGTGAGTGCCGGCAGAGGTCTGTGTTTCCCTCCATTTCGCGTAAGCGTCTTGGTAGTTCGAGAATTCAGTGCCGTTCAAGTTAAGCAACCGCGTACTTTCCATAACATCACAACCAAGACGTTAGAGTTTTTTGCTTGAAACAAAATCAAACAAGTTTTTTCCGGAGAACAACGCGCCTTGAATACCGGCTGCAACAGCAGCCTCAACATCCGACACCTTGTCGCCGATGAGAACGCTGCGCTCCCGATTCACGTTCCATCGCATGATGATATCTTCTATCATTCCCGGAGAGGGTTTTCTCCAATAGTGATCACCCCGGTATTTTTCGATCGTGGCATTCTCGTGGAAAGGACAGAGGCGTTCATCGTCAATAGATGCGCCTTGTTCGTGAAGCAACTTCCCAATATGAGCCCGCAAAATGATATAGTCGAGATCATCGTAATAACCGCGACCGATGCCAGACTGGTTTGTTACGACAAATACCCGATATCCCCGGTCTCTGAAAGAACTTATAACTTCCGCTGCCCCAGGGATAAGTCGGACGTCCTCAATCTTACCTGGATATCCCGTGTCTTCGATAATCACGCCATCTCGATCTAAAAAAAGCGCGGGTACGCTTTCGGTATAAGGCTGCAGCAATCTGTGCATTTCTTCGACAGCGCAGACGATATGATAAAGAGACGACGCGGGCGCATGCTCCTCGACTGCGGTACCATCTTCGTGAAAACGATCCACCCAAAGGCCGGGTAGAACTCCCTTGAAAAAACCCTGCAATGCACCGGCCGCCTCAGCAACCTTTGCGTATGCCACTTCTCTATCTTCGAGAGTTATCGCCGTCTCGGCCATCATAAGCCAAGCTTTGATCCGCTCAGTCTGTGGCCACAGACGAAATGCTTTGTCGTTGAGTGTCAGATCAAAATTCAGACCATTGCGCGCAAGACCACGGGATTCATCGACACCTTTTTCGCCAATCTCCACGAGTTTGCGCGCAGCGATAAGAGCGTCTTTCCGCCCTACCATCTTACCCCATCGCGTGAGCAACCATGCCCATTCGAATTGGTGCCCCGGCTCGATTGGCACCAGGGTGTGGTGCGGCATTACCGACCAGTCGTGATTATAATATTCACGAAGAGCCCCGTTTTCAGGCGAGATAAATGCCGACAGGCACAATTCGCCTATTTCATTGAGGCACGACAGCCAGCGTTCAGGCTTTTTTACCGAAGGATTTTCCATCCATGCAAGAAACGCCTCAAAGAGATGCATATGCGGATTGGAACGCAGAGGCACGATAGGCGGCGCGGCCTCTTCAAAACCTGAGGCCGGATGCTTCCAACCTGCGATCATCGCCTCGAGACAATGCAGCGCGGCTTCGGCAATGGCGTCCTCGTTTTCAAGCGTGTCAGCAGCATAGCTCAGACCGAACAACGCAAAGGCATGGTCATATAGATCGAATGACGTATTCCTGACCCCACTCGCCAAATCGACCGTGGTAATCAGGGAACCGTCCGCATTAAAACAGTGCTGTTGAAGAAAGTCCCATCCGTGCTGAACCACCCCTTCAGCATCGCCGGCCCAACCCATTCTCTTAGCCGCAGAAAAGCTATAGATCTGACGGCAAACGACCCGCGTTCTTCTCGCCACTTCAACGGCAGCACCGCTTCTATCGATTTTTTCGAAAAAGCCACCACTCACATCATCTCGCCCAACCGAGGACCATAGTGGAAGCGCCGCTTCGAAAAGCCATTTTTTGAGTTTCAGATACTCATTCTGAGCGGATTCGAAGCCCGGCTGTGTCATCAAGAATTATCCTTAACCAGACTGGTTTGGCTGACATGAGTGATAGCTATCCGAATCCGTTTTCGAAGGACGCCATTCAGCGGTTGCGATTTTGAGGGTGTTCAATCCAGCTTTATGTGAGCGCATACAGTCTTTTCGCATCAATTATGCCTACTGCTAGCGATATCTGTCTTCGCGGCTTAGATACGAATTGATGTAATCGTCAAGCCCTTCTTCAAGCGATGATTGGGGGCCGTTATATCCGATTGACGCGACTTTCGACATATTTGCCTCGGTAAAGTACTGATATTTACCGCGGATCGCCTCCGGCATTTCAATGAAATTAATATTCAGCTTCTTGCCGAGAAGATCGCCCATGACATGAACGATGTCTGCAAAAGATCGTGCCTTGCCAGATCCACAATTAAAGATCCCGCTATATTTCTGATTGTTCAAAAGCCACAAGATGAACGATGTGCAATCTTTCACATATACGAAATCCCGACGCTGTTCTCCATGTTCGATATCAGGTCGATAAGACTTGAACAGGGATACCTCGTTGGTGGCCTGCACGACGTCAAAGAGTTTGCAGGCGACACTGCGCATATCATCCTTATGATATTCATTTGGCCCGTAAACATTGAAAAATTTTAGGCCAGCCCACTGCGGAGGGGCATTCTCACCACGCGCAACACGTTCGATGAAAATATCATCGGTCGTCTTTTTGCTCCAGCCATAGGCATTMAGCGGTGCAAGAGAGGCGCGTGCCGATGCAGCCTCGTCGTCATCAAACCCCTCCTCGATGCCGCCATAGGTCGCAGCGGAAGACGCGTAAATGAAAGGAACGCCATGCTCAGCACACCAGTCCCACAACATTACAGAATAGTTGATGTTCAGCTCGATCAGTCTGTCTACATCAGCTTCCGTGGTGGCGGAAATCGCGCCCATATGTATTACGGCTTTGACATCCACTTTAATGCTGCGAAGATAGTCGGGCAGTCCTTCGGGTGACACATAAGCTGCGATGTTACGCTTTGCGAGATTGCGCCACTTATCGCCACGGCCAAACCAGTCAACGACGGTAATCGGCCCCAGACCCGCCGCCTCCAAATCAGCGACAATGTTGGACCCGATAAATCCAGCAGCACCGGTTACAATATACATCAAACTGCCTCTTTTTTACTGCGCGCAATAGTCGCCGTCGTGCTTTTCCCGGGCACTATTTCGAATGTAACGACCTTGCCGCCATCCGCCATCACGACATCCGCACCAACAATGTTGTCGATCGTATAGTCCGCCCCCTTAACCAGCACATTGGGGCGTATCGTCTTGATGAGTTCAAGCGGTGTGTCTTCGTCAAACACCACCACCGCGTCGACGAAAGCCAATGCGCCGAGAAGTTCGGCGCGATCCAGTTCGGTATTTATCGGTCTCGATGGACCTTTAAGCCGCTTTACCGAGCTATCTGCATTAACGCCAACGATCAGACGATCGCAATTATCCCTCGCAAACTGCAAAAGCCTGATGTGGCCAACGTGCAGGATATCGAAGCAACCGTTCGTAAAGCCGACCTTCAGATTATCGCCCCGCCAATCCTCTGCCAGCGCCTGGACATCTTGCCTGTCAAAAAGCTTGTCCGAAGGGCTGACTTCCCCCGACGAGGTGTCGTGAGACAAGGCATCTCGGAGTTCGGCAGCAGAAACAGTTGCCGTGCCTTTTTTACCAACCACGATGCCAGCAGCTGCATTTGCAATCCGTGCTGCATCGGCACGTGTAGTTTGGGAGCCCAGGCCAACGGCGAGCGTCGCAATTACCGTGTCGCCGGCACCAACGACATCGAACACTTCTTTAGCTTCCGTGCGAATATGGAAAGGCGGATGGCCTCGCTCAACAAGGGTCATCCCTTTTTCCGCTCGCGTTATGAGGACCGCCTCGATGTCGAAGCGCGACAAGATCAACTCGCCAGCCAATTCAGCTTCCTCATCGGTATCCGGCCATACACCCGTGACGGCCTGCGTTTCCTTTTGATTGGGTGTTACAATCGCGGAACCTGCATAGCGGGTAAAATCAGACGTTTTTGGATCGATAATGACCGGTTTTCCCTCAGTCCGGCACGCAGCAATAATTGCTTTCACAACCCTTTCGCTTAACAGACCTTTGGCATAGTCCGACAAAATGACAACGCTGTGAGATGAGATCAAGGAAAGCGCAGTAGAGATGACACGATCCTCTTCCTCGTGGGAAATCGGAGAGGCATCCTCAAAATCAACGCGCAACATTTGCTGGCCGTGACCGAGGAAACGCGTCTTGATAGTTGTCGGGCGCTCATCCAATGTCACGAAGGGCGCCGAAACGCCATGAACATTGTTCAGCAACTCAAGCAGTTTGCTGCCATTGTTGTCTTTGCCCACCGCTCCCAGCAATGTACAACTTGCTCCAAGAGAAGATATGTTGCGCGCAACGTTAGCTGCGCCACCGGCAAAATATTACTCTGATCGCGCGCACATAACCGGGACCGGGCCTTCCGGGGAAATGCGGCCGACATCGCCGGAAATAAAGCAGTCCAGCATTACATCGCCAATGCAGAGAACCTTAACTTCAGAAAATCTCAAATAGTCCAACATCACCAGTTATTCATCCTGTCGCTGTCCTACACGTGAGCCACAACACACGCAAAACGGAATGCCCAATTCAACTGCTCTGCAAATTGCAGAACTGCCATCGCCCCCGAGACGATTCAACTGAATCGAATTAGCTGCCCAATGTGCCCCAATTGCGCTTAAGACATTTAAAAGGGCATGATTATCACAATTTTTAAAGCTACCCTTCAACCTCGATGAATCGAACATTTGCTTGTCGTAAATGAAAATTTACAAAAGCAAAAGGCCAACCATATTGGCCGTCACGCCTAAAAAACCATCAGGAACATCGAAAAAACGGTCGACCATATGCCTTGGAAAACATTATCCCCGGGCAGCATTGCATTTAAACGGGTCTGATAATTCTTGAGCATATTTGCCTGTATCAAGAGCGTACGGGTTTGATTGCCTCAAGAATTCCTTGCGCAACATCTTTCCAGGTCCGCATTTGTGGACGGGAAAGCGCGATAGTTTTTTTCCATTCCGAATATTCAGCAGGATTTACCAGAAGCTTCTGAAGCTGACCCGCTAGTTCTTCCGGTCTTTCTGGATCGAAATAGCGCGCCAAATCTCCCCCTGCCTCTCGGAGTGCAGGAACATCTGCAGCCAGAGCCGGCGTTCCACACCACAATGCTTCACTTACCGGCAGGCCCCAGCCTTCCATTCGACTTGGCAAAAGAAGCGCATAAGCCTTTTCATACAGCGCGCGCAATTCCGCCTGGTTGGGATTGAAAACGAAATGAAACTTTCCGGATAGCGGTGCAAATTTCTCTTTTTTAAGAAATTTTTCCACTCTTTTACGCCGCGCACCCGCCAAGACGAGTTCAGGCACCTGAATGCCCCGTTGATGCAAGGAGAGCATCGCTTCGACGACGCACTCAAGGTTTTTCCGTCCGTTGTAGATACCCACGCATAAGAGATATGGCTTTTCCGGGCCATGTTTATCAACCGGCTCGTTAGTCGGGCGCAATTCATGACATAAGGGAACGGCAATAACAGATGACACGGCAGGCAAAATTCCGGCTTCCGAAAAATGCCGGACTTCTGACGCGGTAAACTCCGAGTTGGTCAGAACCATAGACGCAGCCGTGATCGCCACCTGATTGTCATAAATAAAGTTTCTCGGGAAGGAAAACTGATTTCGATGGGTGAAATCATGCAAGGGGATCATGTCGTGAAGAAGCGGGATGAAAATCGGCTTGGTGCCATTTTCAGCGAGAGCCATCAGATAGTCTGACATTATCTTCGGACGCCCAAGCGCAATCAGGATTTGCCCGTCGAGGTCTACATCCTTAACCGCCCCAACGGGAACGGTAGCCCAGCGCTTCCTGTTGCGATGCTGAACGATCTTGTGCAGAATCCGGTAAAGCGCGTTTTTAATGACGTTTTTATCATATAAATTTTGACGAAGGCGCAAAGGCGTTGCCGAAGAAGGAATATTCGGATCAAGAACGCCCGTTGGAGACGCATCGCCTACGCGTGGAAAAACCTCAAAGAAACGCCGATGCAACGGTGAGTATATGACGTATCGAATGGACGCATCAAGCTTTGTAAGCTCGTATGCAACTTCCATTACGGTTCGCGCTATACCGTAATATTTGAATTTCACACCGGAATTCAAATACAGTTCTGATAAATCAAAAAATACATCGGACATTCACTGACCTGCCTGCTTTGAACTGGCCCGACGACGGTCATCGGGGATGCAACCAAAAATTCTCCTGCAATCAGTGAATGGGATAATGCACCGTTCACCAATAAGCCAGAACGTTTCAGGCGAGAGCTTTCGCGACTTCGCGTCGATATAGATTTTAGCCAGCCAGCTTGTCAATCACGCAGCCAGTCAAACGCCCAGAGCCAAATTACAGTTGGAAAAATGCCGCACTTGGAATTGCCTGCGCCTTGTAGACGTACATTGCGGGTTCGTCAGGCGCAGTTCCTCCCAATCTGTTGCGCTGAGTAACGATATTCGCTCATTCTTACTCATCTTCCGGTCACTCCTTTTCATGGCCGCATCAACGCTCAATGTTGACACTTTAGATCGCTAGGCTTATTGGCGTGGTCTCAAATCAGTCGGGCTCTTTACCTACCAGAGCCTTTCGCGCATTTTTGCTCGGGCGCGAGAGAGATTATCGAGCTTGGCACGGCAGCGAGTGGAAACTGAGAAAGCCATCCCGCATGAATAACATGCAGCTGAATGTGCAATTTTGGAATCTGTGTGGGCGTCGACACCAAATAAGGATATTTCTGTGATCGGATCGTTTTTGTCGCCAAACGACAAGAAGTTGCTGGTGCGGCTTTTCAAAGAGAACTTCAAAAAACATGTCGGTTGGTACAGTGCGGCAATTGTGGCGATGGTTGTCGTTGCCGGCACGACCTCTCTCAGCGCATGGATCATGCGCGATATCGTCAACAGTGTTTATCTGAAGCAGGGTTTTGACGTTGTTCTGGAGATTGCGTTTGCAGTGGCTGCAATCTTCATTGTCAAAGGTCTCGCCACCTTCGTACAGAGCTACTATCTCAGCAAGGCAGGCAACAGTATTGTTGCCGAACAGCAGCGCAAAATCTATGACAGGCTTCTAAAGCAGGGCGTTTCGTTCTTTCAGAACCTGCCATCGTCGGAATTGCTCGTTCGCGTTACCTACAACGCGCAGGCTGCCCGTAGCGTCATCGATACCATTGTCACATCCTTTATACGCGATCTTCTTTCGCTCATCGGCTTGATCATCGTAATGTTCGCCCAGAATTTCCTTCTGAGCGCGATCTCGATGATCATAGGACCGCTGGCGATTTTCAGTGTTCGCCTGGTTTTGCGGCGTGTGCGCCACATCATGGAAGCGGAACTTGCTTCGCTCGGCGAGATCGTCAACGTCGTGCAGGAAACCAGCATTGGGGTTCGCGTTATCAAGGCGTTTTCGCTTGAAAAGCTGATGCGCCAGCGCATGAACAAGGCGGTATCCGATGTCGAGCAACGCGCCAATGGCATTGCGAAGCTTGAAGCGGCGACCAGCCCGATCATGGAGACACTGTCCGGTCTCGCCATTGCAGTCGTCATCGCCGTATCCGGTTACACCGTTCTTGAAAAAGGTGGTTCGCCGGGCGACCTGATGGCCTTCATTACTGCCCTGCTTCTCGCCTATGAGCCAGCCAAGCGTCTGGCACGCATGCGTGTCCAGATCGAGGGCGGTATGATCGGCGTGCGTATGATGTTCGAGGTTCTGGACGCTCCGTTGACACTTGCCGAAAAGAAGGATGCCCAGCCGCTCCCCAAGGCAAGCGGCAATGTGGAACTCAAGAACGTCAGCTTCGAGTATGTTGCTAACCAGCCGGTTCTGAAGGACGTCAGTGTCCTCTTCGAGGGTGGCAAGATGACTGCGCTGGTCGGGCCTTCCGGCAGCGGCAAGTCGACGATCATCAACCTCATGATGCGTCTTTATGATCCGCAAAGCGGTTCGGTCGAGATCAACGGAATGGATTTGCGCGATGTGTCCTTCGCAAGCCTGCGCGAGCATGTTTCTTACGTGGGTCAGGAAACCTTCCTCTTCTCGGGAACGGTGAAGCACAACATTTCTGTCGGTCGTGACAACGCTACCGATGAGGAAATCATCGMTGCGGCCAAAGCGGCCAACGCACATGATTTCATCATGAGCATGCCTGATGGTTATGACAGCAAGCTTGGCGAAAACGGTTCCGGTCTGTCCGGTGGCCAGCGTCAGCGTGTTGCCATCGCCCGCGCCATGCTGAGAGATGCGGACATATTGATCCTCGACGAAGCAACGAGCGCGCTCGATTCCGAATCCGAAGCGCTTGTTCGGGACGCGCTTGAGCGGTTGACGTTTAACAAGACGTCGATTGTCATTGCCCACCGGCTCTCCACGATCAATCGGGCCGACAAGATTGTCGTCATGGATAATGGTCAGGTTGTGGAGCAGGGAAGCCGTCGCGAGCTGCTCGCAACGGATGGTCTCTACAAGCGCCTGCACAGCATCCAGTTCGATGCGGACGTAGCCTAATTCAACAATCCATCGGGCGGCGTTGCCGCCCGATCCTTATTGAACATCCATGATATCAGGTACCTTCGGCCGGTAGACGCCGATTACCAGGCTATTTCCATATCGCTAGCTGCCCTCAACAGGAGGGGAAGAATTTCCGCCACACGCTCATCGGTCAAACGCGTGAGCGGCGCGGCAACGCTCATGGTGCCAACGACCTCCTTACCTTGACGGATGGCAACCGCGATTGCCCCTACCCCCTCCTCGGCTTCGCCAACCGCGCGCCCGTAACCGAGGCGGGAGACGGCATCGAGTTCCTTGTTAAGTGCCTCGATGGTGTTGATGGCATTGGCGGCCTGCTGTCCGGGTTGGCCCAATCCGGCGTCGAGAGCGATCCTTAGCGCCCGCTCCCTGTCGAGGCTTGCCAGCCATATCTTGCCGTTCGCCGTAGCGTAGGGAACGATGCCGGCGCTCATATCAGGCTCGAATACCAGACCGGAACGGCGGCCGCGCGCCGAGCCGACCCACACAAGAGTGTTGTTCTGCACGGCGGTCAGGCGAACGAGTTCACGGGTGCGCTCCGCAAGATCGTCGAGGATCGGCTGGCGCAGATCCGATACCTGCAGGCGCGCCAGCTGTTTCTGACCCACCAGCGCCATGCGCATGGTCAACGCATAACAATCGCTTTCCTGGCTCTGCCACGCCCAGCCGTTGTCGATGAGCGATGTCAGGATACGGTGGCAAGCGCTTTTGGGAATATCGAGTTGGTGTGCGACATCGGAAAGCTTCAGCGGCTCCTCGGCCAAGGCAAGAAGCTCCAGCATGGCGATCGTCCGCTCGACACCGCCGCTTGGTACATTGATCGTCTTTTCCATCTCACTCTCCGGTCGACGTGCACGGCCACTATCGGGAGGGAACCCCAAGGCGATGCGAAAATAGGCTGTTGCGGCGTCTTTGGCTTCAACGAAAACCAGGAGACGCCGCCGGTTCAGGCATGGCGCTGCAGAATGCCGCGCGATAGGAATATCTCGGTGATCTGCTCGGATTTTTCGATAAATTCCGGCTCGCGCCGTGCCGCCAGCCCACGCGGACGCGGCATGTCGATCTCAAGCACTTTTTCAATTCGGCCCGGCCGCGGCGTCATGACTATGACGCGGTCCGCCAGAAGAACCGCCTCGTCGATGGAATGGGTGATGAACACCACCGTCATACGATTTTTCAGCCAGAGCGCTTCAAGGTCGATACGCATCTGTTCGCGCGTCAGCGCATCCAACGCACCGAATGGCTCATCCATCAGCAAAAGCCTGGGCTGAAGCAGAAGCGCACGCGCTATGGATGCGCGCTGTTTCATGCCGCCGGATAGTTCGTGCGGATACCGGTTGGCAAAGTCTTTCAGGCCAACGGATTGAAGAAGCGCCAATGCGTGGGGTCTCAGTTCCTCACGGTTTCTGCCGGTCATTTCGGCCGGGAACAGCACATTGTCGATAATCGTTCTCCAGGCCAGAAGCACGTGATTCTGGAAAACGATGCTCATGCCGGGCGGCGGGTTATTTGAAACATCGCCAAAAACGGAAATCTGGCCGGTGCTGGCATGCGAAAGCCGTGAGATCAGCCGCATCATCGTTGATTTGCCGCAGCCGGAAGGGCCGACAATTGCCACGAACTCCCCGTCGCCAATCGTCAGGTCGAGCTTTTCCAGCGCCACGACCGGCGCATCCGGGTGCCCGAAATATTTACTGACACCCTCCAGCAAGACGCCCGGCTCATAGGTCTTCCTTTCGGTCTTCTTCTGCAACATGCACTCCTCCCGCTGCATTCCAATTCTCTTGTACTGCCTGAATTACCACTTGACGAAACATCAGTCCATATGGAACATTGTTCCAATAATAAAATTTCGCGGTGAACGGCCGGGCAATTTCGGGAGGAAACATGTTTTCGAAAGTCATGGGGGCCGTCAAAGGCCAAGCCCACACGATGGCCAGTCTCGTGGGCGCAGGGGTCGTGTGGGAGATTGCGGTGAGAGCGCTCAAGGTGCCAGAATATATTCTGCCGGCCCCGAGCAGAGTGTTTACGGACCTTTTTTACAATATACCGATCGTGTTCACGGCATCGCTTTATACGCTACAACCGATGGTGCTGGGCTTTCTGGTGGCGGTGGTCATGGGAACGCTTCTTGCGCTTCTGGTGGTCTATTCGCGTGCCTTCGAGGCGATATTTTACCCGCTGCTGGTAATCCTGCAAATCATCCCGAAGATCGCCATCGCACCGCTTTTCATCATTTGGGTCGGCTTCGGCCTGCCGTCCAAAATCCTGCTGGTCTTCCTGCTTTCCTTTTTCCCGATCGTCGTCAACTCCATCGTGGCCTTCAAATCCATCGAGCCGGAGGTCTACGATCTCGCCAAAAGCTATCGGGCCGGACGCCTGAAGATTTTCTGGAAAGTGGAACTGCCGGGCGCCCTGCCCTCCCTTTTTGCGGGATTTAAGGTCGCTGCCGCACTTTCGGCCACCGCAGCCGTGGTGGCGGAGTTCGTCGCCTCCGATAACGGGCTCGGATATCTGCTTCTGAATTACAACGGCAACATGAACACCAGCATGACCTTCGCCGTCATCATCGTGCTGAGCCTGCTTGGCCTGCTTCTCTACGGGATTGTGGAATTGATCGAGCGCTTTGCCATCCCCTGGCATGTTTCCCAGCGCCGAGATGATTTCACCGTGGGCAAGAGCACGACCTGAACCAGGACTTTAATTAAAAAGGGAGGATAAAATGTTTAATACAATGAAGAAAACACTGGCGGGCGGCGTGCTTGCCCTTACCGTCGGCCTGGCGGGTGTGCAATCGGCCGCAGCCGAAGACAAGGTGACGCTCCGCCTCAATTTCCTTTTGAGTGGCGTCCACACCATCTTTTATTACGGCGCCGAAAAGGGCTTCTACAAGGATGCCGGCATTGATCTGCAAATCGGCGAAGGTCAGGGTTCGGCACGCACCGTGCAATCCGTCGCAACCGGCGGCGATATGTTCGGCATTGCCGATGGCGGCAGCGTGATTGCCGGCGCTTCGAAAGGCGCGCCTGTCAAATCCGTGCTTGGCCTGCTCAATACCTCGCCTTATGCGATGACGTTCCGGGCAGATTCCGGCGTGAACTCCATAAAGGACGTGGAAGGAAAGACGGTCGCCGCCAGTGCCGGCGAAGCATCTCTCGCCCTCTTGCCAGCCATCTGGAAGAAAAACGGCGTCGACTCCTCCAAGGTCAACATTCTGAATGTGGATGGCCCCGGCAAGATCATCGCCATCATGCAGGATCGCGCAGCAGGCATCCTCGGCGGCCTTGAAAACCAGGTGGTGGTTCTGAATTCCAAAGGCCTGCAACAGAAGGTGTTTTCCTTTGCGGAACTCGGTGTGAACACGCAGGGCCTGACCATCGTCACCAACACGAAGCTCATCGACAACAATGAGGACCTCGTCAAACGTTTCGTCGCGGCATCGCTGAAATCCATCGAAGCGGCCAGGGCCGATCCTGATGCGGCGGTTGCGGCAGCGGTCAAGGAAAAGCCTACCGGCGATCCGAAACTCCTCAAAGAGCAGCTTGAAATCTCGCTCAAGCTTCTGCCGTCGCCCACGGCCCCCTCCGCACCGCTCGGAGAAATGGCTGTTGCCGACTGGCAGCAGACACTCGACCTGATGAAGGAATATCAGGACATCAAGACCGATATGCCGGCAAACGCCTTCTTCACCAACGGCCTGATCGCCAAATAAGCACGGACGCTCCCAGTCCGACGGATGCCGCCGGGCTGGCACGCGGAACAATGGTTTAAAACATGTCCACATTTTATGATTTAGAGGGCAAGGTGGCGGTTGTTACCGGCGCTGCGGGCGGCTTTGGCACCGCCATCAGCCAGCGCCTTCGCGACTGCGGAGCGACGGTCGTCAATTGGGACCTGCCAGCCTGCGTAAAACAACACCAGTTTGCCGGCCTTCCGTCATCCGGTGTCGACATTACCGAACCTGAAAGCATCGACGTGGCCGCCGCCGAATTGCGCAGCCAATTCGGCAGGCTCGATATTCTCGTCAACAATGCCGGCATCGTCGGCAATGTCGCGCCGCTTTGGAAAATCCCGGTGGAGGAATTCCGTCGGATCATCGACGTCAATCTCACCGGTTCGTTTCTTGTCTGCCGTGCCCTTGTACCTCTGATGATCGAGACGGCGAAGAGGAGCCGCGCCGGCCGCATCGTCAATGTCGCTTCGATCCAGGCAAAAGAGGGCATGCATCAGGCCGCCGCCTACAGCGCCGCCAAGGCGGGGTTGGTGGCGCTGACGAAAAGCCTCGGCAAGGAACTGGCGACATCGGACATCCTTGTCAACGCCATCACACCCGCCGCTTCCTTGACGGCGATGAGCATCGACGCGCCGAAGGAACGGCTGGACGATATTCTCTCGCGCATCCCGATGCGCCGATTTCTCGAACCCGCCGAGGTCGCCAATATGGTGGCCTGGCTCTCTTCTTCCGAATGCAGTTTTTCGACCGGCGCGGTTTTTGACCTGTCCGGCGGTCGTGCAACATATTGAGGTAACCTATGTCTCTTTTGGGAAAAGCCGTCGTCGCCATCTGGAACGACATCTTGCCGGAAGGCCGCGAAAACTTCATCGAATGGCATAATCGCGAGCATATTCCGGAACGCGTGGCGATCCCCGGCTTCCTGCGCGGACGCCGCTATGTCGCCGAACAGGGCACGCCGGAATATTTCACGCTCTACGAAGCGGCGGACGCACAGGTGCTGGTTGGCCAGCCCTACCTGGAGCGGCTGAACAGCCCCACGCCCTGGACTAAAAAATCGACCGCCGACTTTCGCAACACGACGCGCGGCGTGTGCAACACCGAATACTCACATGCATGTGGTGACGGCGGCTTTATCGCCACCTTCCGGTTTGATGCCGCCGATGAGCGGAAGGCAGCGTTGCAATATGCGCTATTAGAAGCGCTGACCGAGATCGGCAAACTGAACGGCGTCAGCGGCGTGCACCTGTGCATTGCGGACAATGGCGCAAGCAGCCTTGCGACAGCAGAGCGAAAGGGTCGGCAGGTGGGCGTGCCCAACTGGATCATCCTCATCGAAGGCGGCTCCGCCCTTTCCGTAACGAACGCCAGCGACGCGTTGGCACATAAACTGTCGAAACAGGAGTTGACGGGGTCGGTGGAAAGCGGCCTTTACCGGCTCGAATTTTCGCTGGGCGAAAACGCCCTTCAGCAATCGGCAGCATAAGGAAAACAGCATGAAACTTCTCCGTTGTGGCCCATCCGGTCATGAAAGGCCGGCAGCAATCGATGCCGATGGAAATATCCGCGATCTCTCTTCCGTTATCACCGACATCACCGGTCAGACGCTTTCGCGCCGTTCTCTGGCTGACCTTGGCAAAATCGACCTCTCGTCACTTCCCATCGTGTCACCAGATGTCAGGATCGGCGCCTGTGTCGGCGCAGTCGGAAATTTCGTGGCAGTCGGCCTGAATTACAGCGACCACGCACTCGAAACCAACACGCCGATCCCGGAGGAGCCGGTGCTGTTCAACAAACACACCTCCTGCATTTCCGGGCCGAATGATCCGATCGTGCTGCTGAAGGATTCGGAAAAAACCGACTGGGAAGTGGAAATCGCCTTCGTCATCGGCGAGCCCGCCTACAATGTCAGCGAAGAGGACGCGCTTTCCGTCGTCGCCGGTTATTGCGTCTGTCACGACATTTCGGAGCGCGCCTTCCAGATCGAGCGCGGCGGCCAATGGACAAAGGGAAAAAGCGGCCCTGGCTTCGGCCCGCTCGGCCCATGGCTCGTCACCCCGGACGAAGTCGACGATGTGCAAAACCTCGGACTCTGGCTCGATGTCAACGGCCAGCGCATGCAGACCGGACAGACCGCGAAGATGATCTTTCCTATCGCCACTCTCGTCTCCTATATCAGCCGTTTCATGCGCCTCATGCCAGGTGACGTGGTTACGACCGGCACACCACCGGGCGTCGGCCTTGGAATGAAGCCGCCGGTCTTCCTGAAAGCCGGAGATGTCGTCGAACTTGGCATTGATGGCCTTGGCAAGCAGCGCCAAATCGTGACAGCATTCGGCCAATAGACAGAATGAGGGATGATGACTGGAATGACGGCGATCGAAAAACTGGCCCAGGGCCTTGTGAAAGCAGGCCTGAACAGCAGCAAAATTGCGCTGGCGACAATCGAGGCGGATGGCCTCGTTCCAGAAGGCCTTGAGGAAGCCATTGCCGTTCAACGCGCTTTCGTTGAAGCTTCCGGTAAAACAGTGGGAGGCTGGAAGCTGGCGATCCGGCCGGACGGGAACGCGGTCGCTGCGCCGATGGTCGATTGTTACCGGATCGGTGACGACGCTATCGCGTCTTTTCCCGGAGTGGATATTGAAGGCATCGAGGTGGAAATCTGCTTCACCCTCGCCTCCGATATACCCGCGGCAACCGCAACCCCGCTAAGCAGGGCCGATATATTGACACATATCGACGCCGTTCACCTCGGTGTCGAGCTTCTCGGCTACCGGTTGGTGGAAAAGAACCAGGTCCCCTTCCCGCTGTTTCTGGCGGATCGCCTTGCCAATCGCGGGTTTGTTCTCGGGCCGGAAATCGACGCGGCAATCGTTGATACCTTTGCCGACAATACCGGCGATCTGCCGCATCTGACGGTGACCGAAGGCACAGATATCCGTTTCGATGCGGTGGTGAAACACCCTAATACCGATCCACTCGCCCCGCTCGTCGCTTTCGCCAATTCCAAGCTCAATAGGAATGGAACGCTGAAGCGCGGACAGATCGTCACCACCGGCAGCCTTTGTGGGGCGATAACAAGCGACCTTGCCGCCGACACCTATATCGATATGAAACCGGTCGGGGCTTTCACACTTTCATGCTCTTGATCGTCGCCTTCGGCCATCAACGCGGATAGTGCTTCCGCGTCGATGGCGATTTTGGTCGAGGCGTTGCGGACCTGCAGCGTCATATCCCGAAGAACCCCTTTCGGGCTGCTTCATATCCCGTCGGCCAATCTTCGTCCGGCGATCCTATCCGGCTTTCGTCGTCGCCGTCGTGTCCACCCGGCCCGAAAACCAGTTGGCCAGCAACGCGCCGGAGATATTGTGCCAGACGCTGAAGATGGCGCTGGGCACAGCTGCGAGAGGCGAGAAATATGCCGTCGCAAGAGCGGCACCGAGACCGGAGTTCTGCATTCCCACCTCGATGGCGATTGCCTTGCGCTTGGCGAGGGAGAGACCGGTCGCCTTCGCCGCAAAATAGCCAAGCAGATATCCAAGACCGTTATGGAGAACCACGACGGCAAATATCATCAGTCCAGACTGGGCTATCGCACCTTTCGATGCGCCGACAACCGCCGAAACAATCAGAACGATACCGATCACGCTGACAAGCGGCAACGCAGGCACAGCCGCCTTGACGACGTTCGGCAACAGCTTCTGCAAGGCGGCTCCAAGTGCCAGCGGCACCAGAACGACCTTGACGATGCTCAGGAACATTGCCCAGCCATCAACCGGCAGGAACTGGCTGGCGAACAACCACACGAGGAATGGCGTCACCAAGGGAGCAGCAAGCGTCGTCACTGACGTGCAGGCGACGGAAAGGGCGACGTCGCCCTTCGAAAGATATGTCATGACATTGGACGATGTGCCGCCCGGGCAGCAGCCAACCAGGATGACACCTGCTGCCACTTCCGGTGGCATCGGGATTAGCTGAGTCAGCAGCACCGCAAGTAACGGCATGATGAGGAACTGGCCGAGCACCCCGATGGTGACATCAACAGGGCGCCTCACGACTTCACGAAAATCGTCGACCGAAAGTGTGAGCCCCATGCCGAACATGATGATCGACAGAAGCGTAACGATCCACGGCGCAATCTGCTTGAAGGTTTCTGGAAAATAAAAGCCGAGCACGGCAAACAAGATGACCCAGACCGCAAAGGTTCTTCCCACGAAAGCCGAAACGGCTGCCAGCGATTTCATGTCTATACTCCCAAAATGAACATGAGAACCCGTCTAGTCGGCATGGTCGCTGTGTCAAGGTCACGCGGGACGGTCAGTGGTCCATGCGCGGATGAGATCAGGACGAGCCCCAACAAACATCAGTGCAAAGCGCGGACGCAGCGGGCGAAGTGCATCTTCACAACCACAGGCGGGTAGACCGCACAGGGTGTGCGTCGGGCGTAAACCGTCAAAACCTATAGGTCAGCCCGACAACAGGGCCACTCAGCCGCGAATCGAAGACGTAGCCGTCATGCGAATAATCGACATCAAGCACCTTGTAGCCGGCCGAGACAGAGAGTGTATCGGTAAAGATGTAGTTCACCGTCGCCAGGGCCGACCATGTCAGATCCGATCCTGCGCCAAATCCGCCGATGTCTACCTGACCCTGAAGTGAAAGCCGGTCCGTCACGCCAAAAAATACCCTTGCGCCGATGACTGGATCCACCCAGCCGAAGTTTTCCTTGTGGGTTGCCGACACGCTGCCGATCAATGGGTGACTGGCCGTAACCGCGACCTCGTTGGAAATATGCCAGAAGCGTGCACCCGCCAGCGCATCGAGCGTGAACCCTTTGGTATCCACGATCCGATACCCGGCCTGCAGCGTTGCCATGAATTCCTGGGTATCGACATCAGCGCTGATGGCCGCCCCCGGGGGCAGCGTCGGCAAGCCGGGAATTTGCAGGGCCGGCAACGGGCCGGTGGCCTTGCTGTCGGTCGTGTCGACATACATCAAGTCGCCGGACAGAACGAAGCGGTCGTACCGCCCCCAGATATTAACAAATCCCCCGAAGTTGAGATCATCCATGACGTCGGAAAATGATTTCTCGACGTGAAGCGTCGGCGCACGCCGGAACGGTGAAATGTTGCCGTTCAACCCGGTTGCCCACAAATAGCCCGTGACCTGAAGCGCCCAATCGGGTTGATCAACTCCCGCGGGAGTGAAACGCTGCGCATCCGCACCTAAGGCCAAGCTTGCGGAAAAAACCATAACGGTCGAAAAAATAGATAATTTAAGCAAAGGCCTACCCCCGTCCGGCACCGAAGGTAAACCGATTTGACATCCGGCAACAAGTCCGATTTTCTATCATACGCTGCAATCGCGCCGCGAGCACCGGAGGATGCACCATGCGACCGAAGACCATTCCTTTTTTGTCTGCCTGCACCGCCACCGTTTTTTCCATTGCCACGCTTGCGACATCGGTGGCCGAAGCCTGCACACGGTTCGTCTATCTGGGTGAAAACGACCAGGTCATAACTGCCCGCTCCATGGACTGGAAAACAGATGTTGGCACGAATATCTGGGTCTTTCCGCGCGGAATGGAGCGGTCTGGCGAGGCCGGGCCGAACTCGGTCAAATGGACCTCGAAATACGGCAGCGTCATTGCCTCGGGCTACGATATTTCCACCACGGATGGCATGAACGAAGCTGGCCTTGCCGCCAACGTGCTCTGGCTGGTCGAGTCGAGTTACCCGGCCTATGATGGCAAGTCTCCGGGACTTTCCATTGCGGCATGGGCGCAATATGTACTCGACAATTTCGCCACGGTCGGCGAGGCCGTCAGCGCACTCGAAAAGAACCCCTTCACGGTGGTGACGGACAGTGTGCCGGGGGAAGAACGTCTCGCAACGCTGCATCTATCGCTGTCGGATGCGAGCGGTGACAGCGCAATCGTTGAATATATCGATGGCAAACAGGTCATTCACCACAGCCGCAAATACCAGGTGATGACCAATTCACCGACTTTCGACAAACAGCTGGCCCTCAACGAATACTGGACGCAGATCGGGGGCACGGTGATGCTTCCCGGCACGAACCGGGCATCGGACCGATTTGCCCGCGCAGCATTTTACGCCAATGCAATCCCCAAAAGCGAAGACCCGGTCGAGGCAATCGCCAGCGTGTTCAGCGTCATCCGCAACGTCTCGGTGCCCTATGGCATAACCACCCCCGACCAGCCTAACATTTCTTCAACGCGCTGGCGCACGGTGATCGACCACAAGCGAAAGCTCTATTTCTTCGAATCCGCTTTGACGCCGAACATCTTCTGGATAGACATGACAAAGCTCGACGTCTCGAGAGAAACAGGCTCCGTGAAGAAACTTGACCTGGGGCCAAATCAGATCCACATTTACTCCGGCATGGCGAACGACAGGCTGAAAGACAGCAAGCCTTTCAAATTCCTCGGACTTTGAGAGTGCCGCGGCGACGGCACCGCACCCTGCCCTTACCAGCCATTCAAGCAGACGACCGTCCTGTCATCGCTGAATTCGGTGCTTGTCGAGCCTTTTACCGAAGGATAGTCGGCTAGTTTGTGAAAATCTGCCGTCTCGACGCGGGCAAATTCCGCTTCCCAGTCAGCGACATCGGTTCCAGCCGGCAGAGACAGATAACCGTCGGAAAAGATTTCAAGGCTCACAAGCGTGTCCTTGGCGATGCTAAGATCGACCGTCCCCTCTTCTATGACCGTTCCGCCATTGACCGAGGCGTATCCCAGTACGTGTCCCTGCCTGTTTGCGAATTGCGGTTGGACGCGAATTCCTCCCATCAGGAATTCCTCGACCGCTTCGATATCGCTCTCAAGGCCGCTCATGCGGGCTGCGGCAATGACAACATTCTCCGCCTCCTGCGCAGTCATGATGCCGTTTTCGACAGCGGAACGCAGGCCGGAAAAGATGGTCGCACGCGTGCGTGCCTCGGCTGCATCACCATCCCTCAAAGCGGCAAAAAGCTGTTTGAAGACAAGGATGCGCGCCGATGTACTTACCTTGTCTATAAGCTTGGCATGCTGCAGCAACCGGGAGCCGTTGATACGCACACCGGAATCGCCAGCCAGAAGCAGGCGGAAACTGTCTCCCAGGTCGGCAACAATTGCCAGGGTTGTCGACGGTGGATGGCTGGCATTGATGCGCTCGGCCTCCTGCTTCAAGATATCGCTGATGTTCTGAAAAAGCTTGGGCGTGGCAATTGTTTCCAGTGTGCCATCGAGGCCCATTTTCGCCACGGCATTTGCGGCAGCAAGTGCTGCGATACGGCCCGAGCTCAAGCCGCCGTAACTTGCACCGGTCGGGTCGGTCGCACCGTCAAAAACGGCCAGAACCCGTCCCGGTATGATCAGTGCCACATCGTCCCCGGGCGTTGCGGCGTTCTTATATTTCGATTGCGAAAAGCTCGCGATATTCATCGTCGTGTATTCCTTGCAGAGGGAGGCTGGGCAGAGGGAGGCTGGCGGCGACACGTATGTCGCCGCTCCTGCAGGCTTTTGGTGAGGGCTGGTATGGTTTCAGACGAAAGAGGCTTCTTTGTCTTCCGAGAGGCGGAACACGATGAAGACGCAAAGTCCGGTGCTGACCAGAAGGACGGTTGAAAGCGCCGCAGCCGTGCCAAACTCGCCGTCAATCACCTGAACATAGATGAGAACCGGCATGGTGATCGTTCGTGCCGTGTAGAGGATCAGCGTCGAGGACAGCTCGTTGATAGCCGTTATGAAGCTCATCAGCGAACCGATGATGAGACCGGGCAGCATCAGCGGCACCGTCACCGACACGAAGGTCTTTGCCGGCGAAGCCCCGAGATTGACCGCAGCCTCCTCGATGGACGGTTTGATCTGCCTGAGGATCGATGTCGTGGAGCGGACGCCGTAGGGCAGCCGGCGGATAAACACCAGGACGATGATGATGAGCGCCGTCCCAGTGATATCAAAGGGTGGATAGCGGAACGTCGTAACGTAGCCGATAGCCATGACAACGCCGGGAATGAGGTAAGGCACCATCAGCAGGAGATCGAGCGAGCCGGAGACCGCATTGTCGCGTCGCACCACGATGAAGGACAGCAGGCCGGAAACGATCGCAATCAGTACCACGGCAGCCAGTGCAAACGTGAAACTGTTGGCAATCGCCTGCGGTGAATCACGAAGGATACGGGCATAGCTGTCCAACCCGAAGCCGCCGGTAAAGACGGGACCGCTGGTTGCGAGGAACGAGGTGTAGATGACCGTGAGCGACGGCAGCATGGCGATGAAGACGACCAGATAGCAGAAGCCGTGCACGATGAACGACTTCAACGGGCGCATGGACTGCTTTACCGGCCTGTTGGTCAGTGAACTGGCGTAGCGGCGCTTGGCAAGAATGTGCCGCTGCAACAGAAGTGCCGCCATCGAAATTGCAATCATCACCATGGAAATCGTCACCGCCATGGTCGGCGTACCGGCCATTTCGGAGGTGTATTGCGCATAGGCGATGGTCGAAAGTGTTCTGATGCCCTTGCCGAGGATTGCCGGCGTTCCGAAGTCGGCGATGGACAGCACGAAGCAGATGATCGCGCCGGTGCTGACTGCCGGAAAGACCAGCGGCAAGGTGATCTTGCGGAAACGCTCGAACGCCGTGCAGCCGAGATTTTCCGCCGCGTCCTCATAGGACTTGTTGATGGTGTTAAGCGCGTTCTCCGTCATCAGGAAGATGTAGGGAAAGAACTTCAGGCTGAAGACCATCACGATGCCCGGGATCCCGTAGATCGTCGGCAATGAAATGCCGGCGAAGGACAAGAGATTGGTGACCGCGCCGTTGGCACCGAACAGCATAATCCAGGCATAGGCACCAATGAACGGCGGTGCGCACAGAACCAGAACCGCGAAGGTGGCAATGAAAGTGCGCCCCTTTATGCGATAACGGGAGGTGCAAAAGGCAAGCGGAATACCGAGAAGGCAGGCGCCCAGCATGCCCAGCACGCCGATCAGAAGCGTATTCCAGAGTGCGACGGTGTAAAAACGTCGCGTGAACACTTCCGCGTAGTTGCTGAGACCGAAGGCCCCGGTTTTGGCATCGAAGAAACTGATGAAGAAGACGCTGAAAATCGGCAGGATCAGGAAGATCGCCAGCAGGATGACGGCAAATACCGTCACGCTTGTCCAAAAACCTGGCAGTCGAAGGCGGAGACCGCCGGGAGTTGCAGTCGCAGTCATATCCGTCATGACAGGCGCTCCCCGGTTACGCCCTCGCCGAACAGCTTCGCATCGGCCGCGCGCCAGGAGAAAGTGGTCTTCTGGTTGGGCTGCAGTGCAATGATCTCAGGCGATGGCTTGGTGATCGCCTCGATTTCCTCGCCCGACGAGAGAACGGCTGCAACGTTCATCTCACGCCCCGTGAAACTGACCAGTCTTATGGTCACGGGCAGTTCGATGCGCTCGTCACCATCGATCGCGGCAGGACCGACAGAAATCGCCTCCGGGCGGATGGCGGCGACGATCTTCCGCTGCGGGGAAATCGCATCCGCCTGCGGCAATGCGACCTTGTGGCCGGAAATGGATGTCTGTCCGCCTGCACGGTCAAGCGTCAGGAAGTTGTTTGCGCCCACGAACGACGCGACGAAGCGGTTAGCGGGATTGTTATAGACTTCCCAGGGTGGTGCCGCCTGCTGAATGACGCCGCCATACATGACGCAAACCAGATCGGACATGGCAAGCGCCTCTTCCTGATCATGCGTGACATAGACGGTGGTGATGTTCATGGCCTGCTGGATTTCACGCAGTTCCCGGCGCAGGTCCACGCGAAGTTTGGCATCGAGGTTGGACAGCGGTTCGTCCATCAACAGCACTTTCGGGTTGATGACGAGTGCGCGTGCGAGACCCACACGCTGCTGCTGGCCGCCGGAGAGTTCGTGAGGCATACGCTTGGCATAGGGAGCGAGCTGCACGACATCGAGAATCTTGCTGACCCGTTCGCGGATCTCGGCTGAAGACGCCTTGCGCTGTTTCAGACCGAAGGCAATGTTGTCAAATACCGAAATATGCGGAAACACCGCATAATCCTGAAAGACCATGCCGACATCGCGCTTATGGGCGGGCACATGTTCGATCGCCTGTCTTTCGATGCTGATGCTGCCGCTATCCTGCTGGTGAAAACCGGCAATCGTGCGCAAAAGGGTCGTCTTGCCACAACCGCTGGGTCCAAGAAGCGTAAAAAACGATCCGGAGGGGATGGAGATGTTGATGTCGGAGAGGGCAACGACATCCCGGTAACTTTTCTTGATGCTGGTAATTTCTACGGCGGCCATGTGCTGCTCCATGACATATCCTGCGCGGCACACGACCACGGTGGACGGAACGAAAATGCTGTTGTGAAAGAGGTAAGCAGGGGACGGTTGCCTGACGCGCCGCCCCCGGCAATGTTCTTACTGGACGTCGAGCAGGATCTCGTTCCACTTTTCCATCAGACGCGAGCGGTTGTCCGCAGCCCACTTGAAGTCGTATTTCGCATCCGGAACATCGGACAGCGGAACGAGCGCCGAATTGGCAGGAACATCGGTTCTGACCGAGCGACGACCGGCTTTCACCACGACTTCCTGCGCTTCCTTGGAGACGATGAAATCGATGAAGGCCTTGCCGTTTTCGGCGTTCGGTGCACCCTTGACGAGCGCCATGCCGTCAGGCGCGATTGCCGTGCCTTCTTTCGGATAAACGATCTCTACCGGGGCGCTGCCAAGCTTGTAGCGCAGGGCGGCGTCTTCGAGCGTGATACCTACCGCCTGCTCGCCATCATTGACGAAACGCGGAACAGCGCCTGAAGAGGTAGAAAGAACGGAGTTGCCGAGAATGCCGGTATAGACCTCCCAGCCCTTCTCTTCACTATCGAAATCCTGCAAAACCGTCGCCATCTGGATATAGGCGGAGCCGGACTGATCGGCACGGGCCGAGGAAATCAGACCCTTGTATTCAGGCTTGGCAAGATCGGCCCAGGATGTCGGAACCGGCGCACCTTTCAGCGCTTCCTTGTTGACGATGAAGGCCGTAACGACTGCGGTAAAAGGAACCCAGTTGGTGCTCGGCGAAAAGGCAGGGTTGATCGATGCTGCCTCGACAGGCTTGTAAGGTTCGAAGAGGTCGGCGGAAAAGTCGATGACGGTGCCATCAACGCTCCAGATCACGTCGCCCGCCGCCTTGCCGCTTTCCGCCTTGATGCGGTTCATCAGCTCGCCGGACCCGGCTTTGACAAGCTCGACCTTGGTGCCGGTCTTCTTTTCAAACATGGGCAGCAACTCATCCATGAGCTGCTGCGGCGCTGCCGAATAGACCACGACGGTACCTTCCGCATGGGCGAAAGCCGCACTGGCAAGGAAAGTTGCGCCAGCAACAAGGCGCGCGAAAATAGTGCATGATTGACGCATAAAGGGTGCTCCGTTTTTTTGTTCCCTGACTGGCAAGGCAGTACGACATAATTTCTTATTGATTTTGCGTGTCGCTACCCGCCGTCTGCTATTTATTTTCTTTACGTAAATTAATTAGTCAAGCTGCAATTTATCTTGAATACAAAAATTGAATATCCGTCTGAAAAAACTCAACATTTGAAGACAGCCGCGCTTAATCTGCGAACCTGAAAAGTCAGGACGCTCCGGAAAACAAGGTGCACAGCCACTGAAATTGCGCTAATCATCCGACTTAACTTCTCGTGGGAGACTTGGTTGATCGACCTCGGCTACAATGAACGGCGTCTGCTCGAAATCCTGCGCGGCAAGGGAGGCATGTCGCGCATCGAACTGGCGCGCGAGATGGATGTTTCCGCACCGACCCTCACCCGCCTGACGGCCAATCTTCTGGAATCCGGCCTGATCCTGGAAGCCGAGGAAGCGCGCAGCGACGGCAAACGGGGGAAGCCATCCACTGCCATCGAGATAAATCCGAACGGACTTTTCACGCTCGGGGTCTATTTCAACCCGGACGATCTGCGTGTCTGCCTGGCCGATCTCAACGGCACGATCAGGCAGGAAATCAGGTCCGAGCTTGAGGGACACAGTTTCGAGCATATCATGGAGATGGCCGAGACGGCCGCCCGACAGGTGGTTGAAAAGGCAAAGATCAAAAAGAAGGATGTGCTTGGCTGCGGCATCAGCTTTCCAGGCCACTTCAAACGTGATCGAGGCCATGTCTTTCGCATCAAGCAATTCGAGAGCTGGCGCGACATCGACGTGGACAAGGACTTCCAGCCCTATTTCGATTTCCCGGTCTTTCACGAAAATGACGGCAATACCGTCATCCTCTCGGAGCTATATTACGGAGCGGGTCGAAGCATCCGCAATTTTGCGATGATCTGGCTGACATACGGCATAGGCGGCGCCGTTGTGGTTCAGCGCCATCTCTATCGCGGCACCAACGGCAATGCCGGCGAGTTTGGCGGCCTGTTTCCCAAATCCCATCCACGTCCCTCTGGACAGGACCTTTGCGACACGCTGGCCGCCCACGGAGTGGGCATCCGGCGTTTGAAGGATATTGATGAAAGCTATTGCGACCACCCCGCCGTGGTTGCCTGGCTGGAAAGGGCGACCGACCAGCTTCGTCTGCTGGCGCTGACGGTTGCCCGGACGATGGATCCCGGCGCCATCATTTTTGGCGGATCGCTACCCGACTGGGTTCTTGAACACATCGTCCAGCGCATCGGCTCGCTTGAAATGCTCGGCGAAGACTTTTTCGTCGAACCGCCTGAAATACGCAAATCGATGATGAGCGACCTGCCCCATCTCGGTGCCGCCAGCATACCGATCTACCGCGCCACAACGCCCAGCTATTATTCCGGCCGGGCGCTGAAGGGTTGGGCATAACCGCCAGTCGTCAGAGGCTTTTCGGTCCAGTTGCCGGTGGAAGGCGCCGGGTGTCTGGATCTCTCACCCGGCACGGGTTTTTATGGGAATTTCAGGCAAGTTCGGCCGGCACCAATTCCGCGATCTCCGGCCAGAGCGTTTCCGTCACGGCCATCAATTCAGGCGTTGCGGCGGCAACCCAGGGAATGCCGGTTTCGCCGCGCGTTCCAATCCGCACGTCAAGACCCGCCTCCCGTGCCAGGACAACGCCACCGGCAATATCCCACATGGTCGTCAGTTTTTGCAGATGGCCATCGAAGATACCGCGCGCTGCAAAAACCAGTGAAATCGAGGTCGAACGGATGGATTCCACCACCCAGCCCGCATGCCTCAAGCCGACATTGAGCGCCGCCACCTCCGCGGCATCGGCAGACGCGCTGTCACCGAGCGACATCACCTGCACTTCCTTAAATGGAACATCGCGCGCAAGCGGCTTGCCGTTCAGCAGCAACCCTGTTCCTTCGGCAGCCGAATAGATCTCCTGGAAGACTGGCATGGCGACGACCCCGATTTCCGGGACGCCGTTGCGCACGAAGCCCAGCGAGATGCCCCAGAGTGGTGAGCCGCGCAGGAAGTTTGCGGTGCCGTCGATGGGATCGATGATCCAATAGGCGTCATCTGCGATCCCGCCCATCTCCTCGCCGAGAACGGTTTCACCCGGAAATGCCGCCGCCAGCCGGTCGCGCACCAGCCTTTCAACCGCGGTATCCGCTTCCGAGACGAAGTCCTGAAAACCCTTGGTGCGGGTGGCGATGCTGCCGCGCGCTTCGAAAAAGCGAAGGGCAAGACCCATCGCCTCCTCTATGATGCCGGCTGCGCGCTCGAGGCGCTGGTTCATCGTGTCCATGACCTGCCCGTCTCGCCTGCATCAGCCTTCAACCAGCCCGTGAAGGCCTCGACTTCATCCGTCTGGATTGCACCGACGCCGACCTGCGCCAGTGCGCCCCAGACACCTTCTGCATCGGAAAGTGCGCGCGTGTCGTTGAGATCGAGGCAATGGGAAACGTCGAGCGTGTTGATCCAGAGGCGGATATTCTGACGCTCCATTTCGGCGCGGCCTTCGACCAGATCAGCGATATCGGTAAATTTTACCTCGATCATCGGCGCGCGCAACGCTTCGATGCGGCGCAGATCCTCGGCAAACTTGCCCTTTCTCACCGGAAACATCGGCATATGCGGGATTTTGCCGAACCAGTCGGTATCCAGCACATCGAAATGCGCGGCTTCAGGATCGATATCGGTTTTCACCAGAACCTGATCCGCGACGCCGAGGCGCAGTACGGTTTCCATGACCTGAGGCAGGTCACGGGTGAACTTGGTATCGATATTGACGGTGATTTTGCCACGCGCCTCTTCCAGCAATTCTTCCAGCGTCGGTACGCATTCCTCCGTCACATCGGCTGCATCGCCGCCAGCACCTGCCTTGAGCCGAGCGGAACGGACGACATCAAAGGCCAGTTCGCTCACTGTCCCCCGCCCCGTCGTCGTGCGGTCGAGCGTCTCGTCGTGAATGACGACCAGCCGGCCATCCGCCGTCGCCTGCGTGTCGATCTCGATCATCTCCACACCGGCAGCGACCGCTGCGCGAACCGAAGCCAGCGAATTTTCAGCGGTCGCGGTCCAGAACCCACGATGGGCGATGGTGAGGATCGCGGGATTGTCGCGCGAGCAGAGGGCGAGAACGTTGCACGGATTGGAGACTTTTAGTTGGGCTGCAAGGGTTTGAGGCATTTTTTTCACTTTCGGATGTTGCGTTTACCGGAGTTGGGTTGCCCGGATCAGATTTTCCCCATGCCCGCCGCCATCAGGTCGTCACGCAGAATGCGGCCGGCGATGATGAAAACGACGAGTGCGGGAAGAAGCAGGATAAAGGAGACGATGGAGGCGAGCGGGATCTGCATCGAATAGGGGTCGAGATACATGTAGAGCTTGATCGGCAGCGTCTGCACGACAGGCGCACCGACGATGAAGGACTTGTCAAATTCCTCGAAGCTGCCGATGAAGGACATCAGGCCACCGGCCAGAAGGCCGGGCACCGCAAGCGGCAGGATGATGTGGATGACAATGCCGGCCGTTCCCGCGCCGAGCGAACGGGCGGCATGGATCAGGTCGTCGGGAATGGTTTCGAGCGTCGCCGTCATCAGCCGTATCATCAGCGGCAGCGTGCCGACGATCTGCACAAGGATGACCCCGATGACCGAATAAGCGAGACCGAAAAGAAGAAACACCTGGCCGATGCCGACAGCGACGACCAGCCCCGGAATGATGATGGGGGCCAGAATGAAGATCTCCACCAGCCGTTTCAGCCGGAAAGGAAAACGGGCCATGGCCCAAGCGGTCGGCAGGGCGATCGCGGCCGTCGAGAAAGTCACGACGATGGCGATGAGGATGCTGTTGACGGCGGCCTGGATGAGGCTTGCATCGCCAAGAATGCCCGCCCAGCGCGTGGTGGTGTAATCCTTCGGCACCACCAGAGGCGGCGTCCATCCATCGGCAATGCTCCACAGGAACATCAGCGCCAGAGGCACGGCGATAGCGAGCGCCAGCGCGGTAAAGAGCCCGATGGAGACGAAAATCCGGTCGTCCGGCGTGAAGGTGCGGCGACTTGTCATGGTGACGGGATCGAGGGCAATGGCGCTCATTATGCGTCTCCTCGGGTTTGGCCGGGGCCGATGCGGGATGTCAGGGAGTAATACAGAAGCAGGACGGAGACCGCGAAGAGGCTCAGCACCATGCCCATGGCATAGACCTGATTGAATCGCCCCTGATTGAACTCCGTGACCATGAGAACCGAAAGCGGCCGGGCAGTGGGCGGACCGACAATATCGGGAATGGCGTAGGAGCCCATGGAGCCGATGAAGGTAAGGAGGATGGCGGCGGTGATGCCGGGCATCGCGAGCGGAACTTCGACGAACAGAAAGGTCTTCAGCCTCGAGGCGCCGAGCGTGCGCGACGCGTAACGGATGTCCTCCGGAATGGCGGCAAAGGCACTGGTGATGATCAGCGTCATGAAGGGTATCTGCTTCCAGACACTGGCGAGAATGACGCCAATGCCCCAGTCGTCACGCACGAGTTTGGGCAATTCAAGCCCGAGCGGCGCGACCAGCCGGTCGAGAAAACCGCCCCTTTCGAAAACGACGATCACCATCAGGCCGACGATGATGCCCGGCACCGCCATCGGCAGCTTGTAAAGGCCGCTGAACAGCTTGCGGCCGAGAAAGCTCTTGCGGATCAGAAGCGCCAGCGGCACCGAAGCCGCAAGCGACACCATCACCGGCATGACACCGTAATAGATGGACGTCGTCAGGCCGCGGATCATCGAGGGACGTGTGAAAATCCGCTCGTAGAACATCAGCGTGAAGCTGCCATCGTCCTGCCTGAAGCTGCCGATCAGTGCCGAAAGCAGCGGACCGCCGAAGAAGATCAGCAAATAACCCACCCCCGGCGCAAGCAGGACCAGCAGCTGGGCGCGCCTGTCGCGAAGCACCCCGCGCATCACGCCGCCTCCCCTGCCTGCCCGTCATCGAGCAGATGCACCGATCCGGGAAAACGCAAGGCGACCCTGCGTCCCGCATCGATAAGATTTTCCGCACCGGACTGGCTGATCTTGATCTGGTGGCTGCCGATTTCGACCGTATAAAGCGCATTGGCGCCCATGAAGGAAACGGCAGAGACCGTGCCGGCACCCGCCTCGTCGGCGCTGATGTGGATGTTTTCCGGACGAACCGAAATCTGTGCGGAGCCGGCAGCAGTCGCATCCAGCGTTACGGACTGCTCCCAGGGCAATTGCGCCTGCCTACCCTCAGCCAAAACCGGCAAAAGGTTGGTCTGCCCCAGAAAACCGGCAGTAAAGGCGTGTTTGGGCGCACGGTAAAGTTCGAGCGGCGTTCCCACTTCGACGACGCGGCCGGCATTCATCACCACGATCCGGTCCGACATCGCCATGGCCTCGGCCTGATCATGCGTCACATAAAGGCTGGTCGCGCCGATCCGGCGGTGAAGTTCAGTCAGTTCATGACGCAGCGTGTCGCGGAGCTTGGCGTCGAGGTTCGAGAGCGGCTCATCGAACAGCAACAGGCTTGGCTGCATGACAATGGCGCGCGCCAGCGCAACGCGCTGCTGCTGCCCGCCGGACAGTTGCCGCGGCATGCGGTCCACCAGGCCGGCAAGATTACAGATTTCAAGCGCATGGGCGATGCGGCGCGCGCGCTCGTCCTTCGGGACCTTCTTCATCTTCAGGCCGAAGCCAAGGTTTTTGGCAACCGACATATGCGGGAAAAGCGCATAGGACTGGAATACCATGGCGATGTCGCGCGCTTCCGGCGGCGCCTGATCGATACGCTTGCCGCCCAGCCGGATTTCGCCTCCCGAAGGCTGGCTGATGCCGGTGAGGATGCGCAAAAGCGTGGACTTGCCGCAGCCCGAGGGGCCGAGAATGGTGACGAATTCGCCCCGCTCGACAGTGATCGACACGGGATGAAGCGCCCGGCTCAAACCGTAATCCTTGCTGATATTGCTGATCTCGAGTTCACTCATGGCGAGGCTCCCTCATGGTTGCGACCAAGGCTCCCGGACCGTTTGGCGGTTTCCAGCCCCACGGTCCGGTCGATCCGGGCAGGTGTTACTGGTTGAGCACTTTTTCATCGAGCGCTTCGGCAAGGGCCGTCGACATGTCCCAGAACGCCGGAACCGACAGGCGGGGATAAACGCTTTGCGGCAGAACATGCTCCTGTACGGCTTTGGGCATCAGGTCGTTGGTGACATCCGCCCGCGGAGAGCGCGAAGCCTTGTTCTCCAGCTTCCAGAGCTGGAACTCCTTGCTCATCGCCATATCGATGAGAAGGAGCGCGGATGCGACGTTCTTGGCATTTGCCGGCACGAAAATGGCATCGCCCGAGCCGACCTGGCCTTTTTCCAGCAGCGTGACGCGGAAGCTTTCCGGCAGCTGCTTGGTGCCGAGGAAGCTCATGACCTGGTCTTCCCAGACGGTGCCCATGTAGAGCTGCTGGTTGTTGATCAGGTTGAGCGTGTCGGCGTTGCCGTTTGTCAGTTCAGCCACGGCAAGAAGACGACGGTAATAATCCCAGACCGGCGTAAGGCACTCGGACGTCATTGCCCAGTCTTCGGCCTGCTGCAGCGTCTGATTATAGTCGGTAAGCTGCTTGCGGCAGTCGCCGGTGAGATAATTGAGCGCCACCGAATAGATGAAGCCGCCGCCGGAGCCGCCCTTGGCTGGCAGGGTGACTCCAAGGCGCTTCGGGTTCTTTTCAGCCCAGACGAGAAGATCGTCGAAGCTGTTCGGCACGTCTTCGGCTTTCACGAAGGCGGAATCGTAACCGAGGGCGGTCTGGTTGAGATGCACCAGAGGGAAACTGCCGCCATGCGCCTTGCCGAAAACGGTCTCGGCCAGTTCCGGATTGTAATTGGCCATGTTGGGCAAGATCTTCGTCAGCGGAATATTGCCGACGACGCCCTTGGAAGACAAAAGCGGATAACCGCCACCGCCAGCGAAATAGGCGTCGACGGGTGAATCCTGCCCAGCCGCCTGCACGGCGATGAGCTGCTGGTTCGCCTGATCACCCTTTACGTCGCTATAGGTAACCTTGATGCCATATTTGGCCTCGAACCGGGTGATCAGTTCTTTCCACGTATCCGCGAAACTGCCGGCAAAATTGTACATCGTCACCGTGCCTTCCGCTTTGGCAGCGGGAACGACGATGTCATAGAAATTTTCGCGCGTGACCTTCGACAGATCGAAGTCGAGGTTCTTCATGTTGGTGTCCGCCGCAAGGCAAGGCGCTACCGTCGTCGCCAGCGCAAGCGCGGCGATCGCAATAAATTTCATGCTCATTGAATGGTTCCTCCTGGGGATCCGTTATTGACCGGCCTCTTATTATTACACTCTAAGTGTATTATTTGTGACAGTCCAGTGAAAAATGCCGTCCCCGGTGCGCGGCCCGAGTTGCGAAGGCCTTGTGCAGCCGCTATCCAAGGCCATGACAACAGATAAGACACCGCGACAGACCTTCGACCGCCAGCCGCTTGCCAGCGAGAATGAGCGCCTCATTCTCGATATAGTGCGCCGCCACGGCCCCATTGCCCGTGCAACAATCACCGGTCACACGAACCTGACGCAGCAATCCGTGCATCGGTTGATCGAAGGCCTGCTGGAACGCGGCCTTTTGCGTACCGGCGCACCGCTTAAAGGAACGCGTGGCCAGCCGAGCCCGACCATTGAACTGGTGCCTGAGGCGGCCTATTCGCTCGGAATTTCCATCAACACTGACTCCGTGGTGATCTGCATCGCCGATTTCCGTTGCATGGTGGTTGTCGAAGAAAAATTGCGGATGCTTCCCAGCGATCGCGAAATGACGCTTGCCGCATTGTCGCTCGCTCTGGAACGGTTGCTGGCGGACCACGGCATCCCGCGCGAACGCCTGCTCGGCCTCGGCTTTTCAATGTCGGGATTTTTCGTGTCGGAAGATCGGGCGTTCAACGCGCCGGAACCATTGCGCGACTGGTCGCTGATGGACCTGAAACCGATCCTTGAAGAGAAATTCCGTCTGCCAGTCTGGCTGGAAAACAACGCAACCACCGGCGCGATCGGCGAAAGCCTTCGCGGCGTGGGACTGTGGTGCCAGACCTTCGCCTATCTATCCTTCAACTATGGCTTCGGCGGCGGCCTCATTCTGGGAGGTCAGCCTTTCTACGGTTTTCACGGCAATGCCGGTGAATTCAGCGGCATCTTCAACCCGGATGAAGCCGACAGGCGGCCGGCGCTGCAATATCTGATCGCGACGCTGCAGAAACACGGGAGCGAGATAGATTCGATCGAAGCGCTCTATCAGCATTTTGACCCTGCCTGGCCGGGCGTCGAGGAATGGCTTGAGCGGACCATGCCGCAGGTGGACCGGCTGGTGGCGAGCCTGATTGCGGTTCTCGATCCACAGGCGATCGTCTTTGGTGGACAATTGCCGCGCGCACTCGGCCGGATGATGATCGAACGTGTACACATGCCCTCGCAACGCGAACACCGTTACGGCATCGGGCCGCAGGAAGCAAAACTGGTGCTCAGCGAGACAGAAGGAGATTCCTCGGCACTCGGAGCCACCCTGCTGCCGCTCAGGGTCCGTTATTTCCTGTAACCGGGCCGGCCGGGCGCGGCGATTAAACCGCGCCCGCGAAACCTTGGCCTCGCAGCCTATTCGACCACCACGGACAGCGCCGAGCCGGTATAAACCGGCCGCACCTTCACATTGCCCGCGTCGATCGCAGCGAAGGTGCCAGTCAGGCCGTCTGCGGCGAAGACGTTGAAGCGCGTGCCGGCAGCGGGTGCGGCGCCATCGAAGTCGAGCCGCAGGGTTGCACCATCAAGCGTCGCGTTGCCCTTGACCCGCAGCGGAGCCTTTTGCGGATCAAGCGCCAGCGTGCCGCCCGTCTGGGCATAATCGCCGCCAATGACGATGTCACTGTCGCCGTTCAGCAACAGCGTTCCGCCGGAGACAAGCACGCCGCCTGTACCAAGCGCATTGGCGGAGGATGCCACAAGCGTTCCGTCCTGCAAGACGGTGCCGCCGCTATAGCTGTTGGCGCCGGTGAGCGTGAGCGCGCCACTGCCGGATTTGACGAGACGCCCTGCCCCGGCAATATCGTTCGTCCAGCGGTCAGCCGCATTGAACCCGCCGGCTGCAGCATCCATTGTCACGTCGACATCGCCGTTAAAGGCACCATAACCGGCAGCGGCGGCCACCAGATTGATCCGGCCCCAGCCATTGCTGTCGTCAAGCAGCGGATAACCGGCCTCGATACCGGTGGAGAACAGGACTGCGCGGCGTTGCGCGGCATCGAGATAAGGCAGGCGTGTCTCCAGCAGAACCTCGGCACCCTTCGGCACCACCATGGGCGCATCGCCAACGGTTTTGTCGCGGCTGAAGGACATGGTCATACGCCGGCGATAATCAGCCTCGTTGGTCGCGGCATCCGCAAAAGGGTCTACATCCGGTTTCGCGCTATGGGCAAAGTCGATCAGGGACTGTCCCGCTGGTAAGCGTTTGGCAAAATAGGCCTGCAATTCATCATGCGCGGCCTTCTTGAGATCGGCGTTTTTCGGATCCTGCAGAATAGCGGCAGCTATCGCGGTGGCCGTAATGCGGCCGCCGATCACGTCGACTGGCGAATGCATCCCTGCAACGATACGGCTTTCGCCAAGCTCGGAAGCGGCAGTCAGCAATTCGGAAAACCGCTCCGGCACAACGTAGGCATAAGTGATGGCGGCGAGATAGGCGGCATTGGTGTGACCGCTCGGAAAGCCGCCATCCTTGCCGCGTCCACGGTTCTCGCGCGCATATTTGAGCGCGGGCACAATGACGCCGGGATCGGTTTCGTAAGTTTCAAACTTGCGGTCGCCGATGGTCTCGGTGCCTGTCTCTATCACCTCGCCCTTGGCATTCATGCGCCATGGGCGCGGCGTGGAATAGAAATATTTCGCTGGCGACGTCGTGCCTTCCGGGCCACGCATTACCTTCATGAGGGCCACGACATCCTTCAACTCGGAATCGGCCGCTCCAGCCTCGGTGCCCTTGTCCTCTTCCTTGCGCGTGATGACCTCGTTCGGATCGAAATCCGCCAGGGTGTGGTTGATGGTCGTCGTCGCGCCCGCGCCTTCGCGATACCACGGAGCAAGCGGCCCCATGCCGTCGATCATGCTGTAACCCTGCGAGCGGCGGTCTTTCATATAGGCGTTCAAGGCCGCGGCGGGGGTGCGGTTCTCACCGGTTACGGAAAGCACGTAACGCATGTTTTCCTGCCACACAGCGGGATTGACGGCCCTCACATGGCTGAAATCGGCAGGACCGTCGCCATTGGCGCCGCCATCCGCCCATTCTTCATCGCCCAGCGTCCAGATGCGATTAAAACCCGAGAGGATTTCGATGACGGGATTGTCGCGGTCGTCATAGGCACGGACGTCTTCGCCCTTGGCATTCTTGCCAGTCTGGTTGCGATAGGTGTCGGAAAGCGGCAACGGATATCTTGCTGCGGGTTCGGGTACCGTAATGGCATAACCCTGACCTGCGGGTTGAGTGCGCTCGAATGCCTGTGCGTTCGGGACAAGAACCAGCAATGCGACGGAGGCAAGCAAGGCCGACCGCACGAACGGAAAAGACGACATCTTCAGTTTAGCCATGACGAATCCTATGATTTCAGCGGATGACGCGTGACGAAGCGCGCACGCAGCTTCCGGCGCGCCTCGCCGTCAGCTTTTATGCCGGGCGTATTGCAGTTTTTTTTCGACTTGCTGATTAAGTCAGATCGCATATGCCACAACAGCCGGCGAACAAGCGGCGAAGTATGCCCGGAGCATAACTCCGGGCAGATCGAGAGCATCGTTATTTCGTGATGAAAGAACGGGCGCTCATCATTTCTTGACCGCAACGGCCTCATTGATCTTGGCGACATCGTCTTCCAGGACCTTGTAGGTCTGGTCGAGCGTCAGTTCGCCGACGATGAGCTGGCTCATGCGCTGGACGATCTGCTGATACATGGCAGTGCCACCCTTGGCGTGCTCGAATTCGCGGGCGGCCTGCGGCACATTCTTCTTGTTGTCCAGAAAGACCTTCATCGCCGCCTTGGCGTTTTCGCTCTTCAGCTTGTATTGCGGATCGACGATTTCGGCGCCCGTCAGGATCACGTAATTTTCGGCGATTTCCCGCTGCACCTTTTCAGAGCCGAGAAATTCGACGAAATGGGCGACGTCTTCGGGATATTTGGTGCGCTTGAAGCCGACAATCGCCGTGCCGCCGGGCATGGCATAGCAACCGGCATCGCCGCAGGGGGCGTTGATCGCGGTCCATTCGAAGCTGTCACCGATCTTGTTCTGGAACGGATTGACCATCCAGTTGCCTGCCAGATAGGTCACGACATTGCCGTTGACGAATTCATCGCCCATGTTCTTGTATTGCGAGCCACCCGCAGCACCCCACATTTCCTTTGGGAAGCTGCCGTTCTGCGTCCATGAGTAGATGTCGGAGATGTATTTTTTCGCCGCGTCGTCGGGGAAGCTGAACTTGCCGTCCTTCACATAGGTCGCACCATAAGCGAAGGCGCCGCCGGAGAAGCGGTGGCCGGAGCGGTCCATGGTGAAGGGAATCTGCACGCCGGTCGACTTGGCGACGCGGGCGGACGCCTCGACAATCTCGCTTAATTTCGCGGTCGGGCCGGGCAAGGGTTCACCCGCCTGCTCGAACAGCGTCTTGTTGACGAAGGGCAGGTTCAGCGTCTGCGAGGCCATGTAACCGTTGATCGACTGCGGATCGTTGACACCAGGCAGACGAAGCTGGGCAAGGCTCGAGCCGTGCAGTTTGGCAAAGCCATCCGCATCCTTCATGTAGGGGCGCATGTCGAGATAGTAGGAAGCGAGCTGCCAGTCGGTGATCTTGGCAACATCCGGCCCCTCGCCCACCGCAAGCTGTACTGGCAGCTGCTTGGAAACGGCATCATAACCGGAAGACACGAAGTTGATCTTCACGCCCGGATTGGCCGCCTCGAACTCCTTGCTGAGTTCAGACATGCGCTGCACATAACCCTGGTCGTCATCCGTAAAAAGGAACGTGATCGTTCTTGTCTCGGCCTCTGCGACCGAAAGGCCGGCGATAGAGGCCAATACGAGGGCGCTGACGCCCGAAAACAGTTTCAGCATGCTCATCCTCCCAATGAAAAACTTTTCACAAATCGAATTGAAGCTCCTCGTCTTAATTCGATTTCGCTTGTTTTGCGACTTGACAGAATAAACGTCAAGCTGTTTGTTTCCGCTAAATCGCACAAATCGACGCAACAAAGCGAAAATAGATTTGTGAAAATAATTTCATAAAGATCGACGGGAGGCGATCCATTATGACGGATGCACCATTGGCGACGGGCATGTCGCAGCCCACATATACCGTACCGCCAAGCGAAACGGTTACCGCCTGGATCGTCTCGGATCTGGTGGAAACCTCATTTCCGGGAATTGCGGCACCGGCGGAAGACCGGGTCGATTATCGCTTCATCAACGGCTTTGTGGATGTTGGCGACCTGCCCTGCCGCAAGGCCTTTCAAGAGACGATGATCGGCCGTGACATCGCGCCCGACTCCAGCTTTACGGTTTCGCACCTCAACCTGCCGGGTTCTAACCGACGCGTTGAATTCACCGGTTTCTGGCACGTTCCGACCCATGTGCAGCGCTGGCTGAAGGGCACGTTCCGCAGCGACACCACAAGACAGGCGCATTTCCGGCTGCGCACCTGCGGCGGCGTGCGCATCTGGGTGGCCGGCGTGGAACAGGTCCGCTTTGAGCCCTTTATCCGCAATGTCGAAAGCAGCCGCGATATCACGCTCGAACTTGCGGCCGGTGATAACGAAGTGCTGCTGCTTTGCGAAGATCTGGCGGAACGTGACATCATCTGGTTCTTCGAGCTTGAGGTTACGGACGCCACGCCGCTCACCGTCGTGCTGCCGGTGCCGCTCGACCGGGAAGAAACGAAACGTCTTGCCGCACTGGTGCGCGATGTTCGCCCCGCACGCGACGTTTTTTCCGGCGCGGCCCTCGAGCTGGTTTTCGGGGCAGCACCTGCCAGCGACCTTCCCGTCCACATTGCGGTGAAAAGCCACGGCCACGAGCGCGCCGCCCTTGCCGAGGTCGATACCGTGTTGAAAGCCGGGCAATCGACCCTGACGATCCCCGAGACGGCAGGCATTTCGGACGGATATCATGGCGTCAGGATCACCATGGGTTCAGGTGCCGGAACGGTAACGCGCGTCATCGACGCAGCCTTCATGGGCGATATGGCGCCACAACCGGCCGCCACCGATATTGCCGAGCGAAAGAAAGCGGCATTGTCCTTCAGCGCCCGCTTTGGTGCATGGCGCATCGGCCGCGCGCTGGCAATGGTCGCTACCGGCAGCGGTGACATGAAGACGATTTCCGGCATCGTCGACGCAACGCTGCGGTCCATCGACCGGCGTGAGGATTGCTCCGATTTCGTGCTGGTGCCGCTTGTCTGGCTGGTGCGCGCCTATGGTGACCGGCTTCCCCCTCAGATGCTTGAGCGGATCAACTCTTCTATTCTCTCCTATCGCTACTGGGTGGACGAACCCGGCAACGACGTCATGTGGTTCTGGAGCGAAAACCACGTTCTGTGCTTCCATACCAGCCAGCTGCTCGCGGGAGACTATCTGCCGGACGCCATCTTCAGCGCCTCCGGGCGCACCGGCAGGGAGCAGGCTTTGCTGGCCGCAGACCGGCTGCAGCGCTGGTTCGACAGCGTCGAGGCGCACGGTCTCGCCGAATGGAATTCGGCCGCCTATTACCCGGTGGATTTCATCGGCCTTCTCGCCATCGAACATTGGGCCGAACCGGAACTTGCCGCCCGCGCCCGCCACCAGCTCGATCTCATTTTCGAAATGATCGCTCTGCACACGCTTGGTGGCGTTCCCTCCGGTTCCCAGGGCAGAGCCTATGACAAGGAGCTGCGCGCCGGGCCGCTGACGGAACTGGCACCTTTTGCGCAAGTTGCCTTCGGTCAGGGCTGGCTCAACAATGGCGTCGCCTCGCTGCCGATGTTCTGCTGTGGAGATTACCTGCCGCCACCGCATCTTGCCGCCCTGTCGCAACTGACAGGCGGCCGCATGGTTGAGGCGCGTTATGCGCAGGGACTGGAGCCGGGCAAACTCGTGCTCTTCAAGAACGAAGCAGCCCAGCTTTCCACTGTGGTGGACCACAAGACAGGTCGCAAGGGCCACCAGCAGCACGTCATGGACATCAAGCTTGCCGGCCATCCGATGGCGCGGCTGTGGGTCAACCATCCGGGCGAAGACGACCCCTGGGGCACGCAGCGCCCCTCTTATTGGGCGGGCAGCGGCATCCTGCCGCGCGTGGCGCAGCACCGGGATATCGCCATGATGGTCTTCGATACGGATGATCACCGCAATGATTGGACCCATGCCTATCTCGGTCGCGACGGGCTGGACGAGGTGGTGACGAAGGGTAACTGGCTCATCACCCGCGCGGGCCGCGGCTTTGCAGCACTTTATGCGACCAATGGGCTTGAACCTGTAACAGCAGGCGCCACCGCCGACCGCGAGATCAGATCACCTGGCCGCCGCGCTGGCTGGATCGGCATTATCGGCTGCGGAGATACGAACGCATTCGCGCACTTCCGCGAAAGAATTCTCGCCACGCAGGTCATGTTCGACGCCGACAGGCGCCTGCTGTCTGTCACACCGCCCGGTGGCCCCGAACTCTCCCTCAACTGGGACGGCAACTTCATCATCGGCGGGCAAGCCATGGCCTTCGACCACGAGCAGCCACAGCCACAGATCACCTTCGACAGTGCCAAAACCGCCGCAGGCAACGGCGTGGCACAGCCATTTTACTCCTAAGCGGAATGACCAGATGAACCAGCAAAGCATCGAGAAAGACACTCTCAGAACGACGATCGACAGCGTCGCCGCCGCCTTCAGCCGCCTCAAGGGCATACAGGAAGGCCTGGCAAGCGGCAGTTCCGACGGCAAGATCCAGTTCGATGAATGGGATTGGGAAGTGGGCGTTGGGCTTTACGGCTTCCTGCGCCGGGCGCTTGCCGCAAACGACCAGAAAGCTCTGGACGATCTCGTGACCTGGTACGGCTGGCAGATCGATCGTGGCCTGCCGCCACGCCAGATCAACAGTTCCGCGCCAATGCTGCCGCTCGTCATCCTCACCGAACATGTCGACCGGCCGGATTTCCGGGCGCTGGTAGAAGACTGGGCCGACTGGCTTGTGCACAAATTGCCGAAAACCGAAGATGGCGGCTTCCAGCACGTGGTCAAGGAGCGGCTTAACGAGGGTGAACTCTGGGACGACACGCTGTTCATGGCTTGTCTGTTCCTTGCACGCGCCGGTGTGGTCTGCAAACGTCAGGACTGGATCGATGAGGCAGTCTACCAGTTCATGATCCATGCGCGTTACCTGTCAGACCCCGTGACCGGGCTGTGGTATCACGGCTGGACCTTCATCGGACGCCACAATTTTGCGCATGCCTTCTGGGCACGCGGCAATTCGTGGATCACCGTTGCAATCCCCGAACTCTTCGAACTGGTGCCGACGCTTGCCGAAAAGGACAAACGTTTCCTCGCCAATGTGCTTGCAAGCCAGGTGCGTTCGCTGCGCCAGTATCAGCGCGAGGATGGCATGTTCCACACGCTCCTCGACGATCCGACTTCGCCGGTCGAGACGTCGGCAACCGCTGGCATCGCCTATGGCATTCTGCGCGGCATCGAGGCAGGTATTCTCGGCGAAGAAAACCGCGCCCATGCCGAGCGGGCGCTGAAGGCGGTGCTGGGCAATATCGATGACGAAGGCGTCGTGCACGGTGTGTCGGACGGGACGCCCATGGGCCACGACCTCGATTTCTACCGCCGCATTCCCAATTTGCCGACACCCTATGGGCAGGCGCTGACGATGCTGCTCCTGATCGACGTCTTTCTGAAGAGGCCGCAGGCATCATGAGTGCTCACACCAATATCACCATAGCCGCCGAGGGACGTGACGCCACTGCCGATATCCAGCAGGCAATAGATACAGCATCGGCTGCAGGCGGCGGCGTCGTGTCGCTCTTGGCCGGACGGCATGTCAGCGGCGGCCTTCATCTTAAAAGCGGCGTGGAACTTCACCTTGCACAAGACGCGGTGCTTGCGCCGATTTCCGACTACGACGCCTTTGCCCATACGTCCGTTTCTGTCATCGCCGAGGATTCCGACCGCGGCATGATCGTCGCAAAGGGCGCGAGCAACATCGCCGTCACCGGCCCCGGCCGTATCGAGGCTGGCGGTGAGAACTTCATCATCGATGACGACGAAGCCATGGGAACCTATGTGCCCGCGAAAAAGAGGCCGCGTGTCATGGTTCTGGAATCCTGCCGCGACGTTCGCCTTGAAAACCTCGTCGTCAGCGGTTCGCCAATGTGGACCCTGCACATGGTCGATTGCGAAGATCTGAGTTTCCGCAACATCCGTGTCGAAAACGATCGCCGCCTGCCCAACACCGACGGCATCGTGCTGGATGCCTGCCGGCGCGCACTGATCGAGGATTGCTCCATCTCCACCGCCGATGACGGTATCTGCCTGAAGACCAGCGCCGGACCGGATGGCAAGGCTGTTGGCGCCTGCGCCGATATCACGGTTCGCCGCTGCACTGTCTCAAGCATGAGCTGCGCCTTGAAGCTCGGCACGGAATCCTTCGGCGATTTCACCGACGTGGCGTTCGAAGACTGCAAAGTCATCGCATCCAATCGCGGCATCGGCCTTTTCTCCCGCGATGGCGGCGCCATGCGCAATATCCGCTTTTCGCGGATCGAGGCGGAGTGCCACGAAACGCCGGGCGGGTTCTGGGGATCGGGCGAAGCCGTGACTGTCACCGTGGTAGACCGCCGGCCGGAACGTCAGGCCGGTAAGGTTGAAAACCTTGTGGTGGAAGACGTGAGCGGCTCGATGGAAGGGGCGATAAACCTCGTCGCCACCTCGAGCGCCGGCATCCACAATGTCACGCTCGCGCGCATTTCACTGTCGCAGCAGCCCGGCAAACTCGGCACCGGCCTGCAATATGATCTTCGCCCGACCAATGCGGACATTGCACCAAGCCCGGAAGCTGCCGGGCGCGCCAATGCCTGGACACGCAGCGCAGACGGCAGGATCGTCGGACTTGAAGATTACCCCGGCGGCATGCCTGCGGTCTATCTGTCCGGCGTTCACGGATTTTCTGCGCGCGACGTTGCCATTGGAAGAACGATGCCCTTACCCGAGGGCTGGAATGCAAAAGAGATCGTCGCAGAGACGACCTTGCCCGAAGGGAGCAGGTAATGGGAAGTCTAAAGCTGGAAAACCTCAACAAGGCATTCGGTGCCGTTCATGTCCTGCATGATATCGATCTTCAGATCGAGAACGGGGAATTCGTCGTTTTCGTCGGTCCTTCCGGCTGCGGAAAATCCACGCTGCTGCGCATCATCGCCGGCCTTGAGGATGTGACGTCAGGCACCATCGGCATTGGCGGACGCGACGTCAGCGCGCTCTCGCCGGCCGAGCGCAAGATCGCCATGGTCTTCCAGTCCTATGCGCTCTATCCACATATGAGTGTGCGCAAGAACCTCGCCTTCGGCCTTGAAAACCTGCGTTTCAAGCGGGCGGAAATCGAAAGCCGCATCAACGAGGCGGCACGCATGCTGGCCATCGAACCCTATCTCGACCGCAAGCCGAAACAGCTTTCCGGCGGCCAGCGCCAGCGCGTCGCCATCGGCCGCGCCATCGTGCGCGAGCCTGACATTTTCCTGTTTGACGAGCCGCTGTCGAACCTCGATGCGGCGCTGCGCGTGCAGACCCGCGCCGAAATCACAAGGCTGCATCGCGATATCAAGACGACAATGATCTATGTGACCCACGATCAGGTGGAAGCCATGACCATGGCCGACAAGATCGTGGTGCTGCGTGCAGGCCGCATCGAACAGGTTGGCAGCCCGCTCGAGCTTTTCGACAATCCGCGCAACCTCTTCGTCGCCGGCTTCCTCGGTTCACCGCGCATGAACATACTAAAGGGCACATTCGTCGCCGGCAGCGACGGCGGTTTCGCAATCGACACCGGATACGGCGTGTCCCTGCCCTGCCTCGTCGATCCCGCCGTGGCTACCCCCGGACAGGCAGTTCTGGCGGGCATCCGCCCCTCGCATTTTGTCATCACGCAGGAAAAGGGCCTGCCCTTCGAGGTGCAGTATCACGAGAGCCTCGGCACCGAGACCTATCTCTACGGCAATCTTCAGGGCCAGAAAGAGCAGATCATCGTGCACCAGGCTGGCCACTTCGCACCCGCTTCAGGTTCAATTCTGAACATCATGCCGGCGCGCGAACGGGTGCATGTCTTCGACCCCGAAACCGAACTGGCGCTGCCGCGCCTTGACAGCCACGGGAGAGACTAGCATGGCCAATCCGACGCTTGCGAGACTGTCCGACCGCGTGCTCGACGCCGTGATGGCGATTGCCGAAGTGCCGCTCAACCTCATAGAGCGGCTGATCGGCAAAAGGCGCATGCCCTATATTTTCCTGATGCCGAACCTCGTTCTCTTCGGCATCTTCACCTTCCTGCCGATTGCCATTGCCGTCGGTTACGCCTTTACCGGCGGCACCGAGCTGCTGATCACCGACCGCCCCTTTGTCGGTCTGGAGAATTTCGGCAAGCTGCTCGATTGCCAGAGCTATATGGACCCTGGAAGCTGCCGGGAATCGCTGTTCTGGACAGCGATCTGGAACACGCTCTGGTTCGTCGGCTTCAACGTTGTCGCCACGCTGTTCGTCGCGCTGGTCACGGCCCTCATTCTTAACAGGGCGATTGCCGCGCGCGGCTTCTTCCGCGCCATGTTCTTTTATCCCGTGCTGCTGTCACCTGTTGTCATCGGCCTCATCTGGAAATGGTTTCTTGACCGCAACGGACTGCTGAACGCCTTCTTCCAGATGCTCGGCGTGCCGCCGGAAATCTTCCTGCTGGATGTCGGCTGGTCGCGCTTCTTCGTCGTGGTCGTATCCGTCTGGTTCCACATGGGCTTTTACACGCTCATCCTGCTGGCCGGGCTGCAGGCCATTCCCAAAGACCTTTATGAAGCAGCCGCAATCGACGCCGCTTCGCCCCGACGCACATTGCTGCGCATCACCCTGCCGCTGCTGGCTCCCAACCTTCTCGTCGTACTGATCCTTTTGATGATCCGCTCAGTGCAAATATTTGATGAAGCCTGGGTTTTGACCAATGGCGGCGGGCCGGGCACGGCCAACACGTTCGTGGTGCAATATATCTACCAGATGGCCTTTGGCAGCGATCTCAGGCTCTTCGGCCTCGCATCCGCCGCATCGGTTCTGATGGGCCTTGTTCTTCTCGCGCTGACGCTCGTGCAACTGCGCCTCGGCAAAAAGATGGAGTCCTGATAATGTCCGGCAATATAAACGCAGTCACTTTCCTGACGCGAACCCGCCGCCCCGGCAGGATCGGTCTCACCGATATTCTCTCCTGGGTGTGGCTCATTGGCGGAACGCTCGCGGTGCTCATACCCGTTGTCTGGGCCGCCATGTCCTCGCTGAAGCCGGAAGCCGAGATCACACGGTTTCCGCCGAGCCTTCTGCCGCGCGCCGCCGTGCAGGTGGAAGTTCCAGGTTATGACAGGCCGCTCAGCCTCTGGACCGTCACCATCGACGGCATGGAGCGGGAGATGGCCATGGTCCGGCGCGTTGGCATCAAGGCGCAGATGGTGGATCCGGCCAATCCCGGCCCGCCGGTCAGCGTCGACACACGCGAAATGTCGCCCGTCCAGAAACTGACGATCGCGACGCAGAATTTCACCGATCCCTTGACCCAGTTCAACTTTCTGACTTTCCTGAAAAACTCGGTCTTCGTCACTGTTGTCGCGACCGTTTTAACCTTGATCGTCAACGCCATGGCGGCGTTTGCTCTCTCGAAATACCGCTTCCGCGGCGAGAAGGCGATTTTCGTGCTGATCATCTCCACGCTGATGATCCCACTTACCGTCGTCATGGTGCCAGCCTATCTTGTTATCGTCGGTGTCGGCCTCGTCGACAATCTCTGGGGTGTCATCATTCCCACCGTCGCGACGCCAACCGGCGTGTTCCTGCTCCGGCAATATATGCTGACGATCCCGGACGAACTGATCGAAGCCGCACGCGTCGATGCGGCCAGCGAATTCCGCATCTTCTGGCGCATCATCCTGCCGCTGACGGCACCTGCACTAGCGGTTCTCGCAATCTTCTCGGTGCTGTGGCGCTGGAACGACTTCCTCTGGCCGTTGATCGTCCTCAGCAGCCGCGAGAACTTCACACTGCAGGTGGGCCTGAACGCCTTCCAGGGCGAGTTCTCGGTGCAATGGCACTATATTCTTGCCATGACTTTCCTCAGCCTGGCGCCGGTTACCGTCGTGTTCCTGTTCCTGCAACGCTATATCACGACAGGCATTGCTGGGACGGGCATGAAGTAAAAGCTCGGTATCACTTGGGGGGCGGTGCGATGCTGCCCCTCAGCACAAGTCGACAGCCAAGTTCCAGCCGGTGCGCAGGCCGGGTCGGGTCGGCGGCGACAAGCCGCTGCTCCAGCAGGGAAAGTGCCGCACCACCCAGCCTGTCGGCGGGCAATTGAACGGTGCTGAGCGGTGGCGCACTGAAGGCCGCCGGCATGATATCGTCAAAACCCAATACCGAAACATCATCGGGAACCCGGACACCGGCTTCCGTCAGTGCTTTCAGACAGCCGAGCGCCAGATTGTCGGCAGCGCAGAAAATCGCCGTTGCATTTCTGAGCGGGCGCTCCTCGGCCAGCAGGCGACGAATGGCGGTTTCGCCCCATTGGGGTTCATAACTCTCCACCTCAATGACCATATCCGCAGGCACCGGAAACCCCGCCGCAAGAAATGCGTCGCTATAGCCGTCGAAACGGCGGCGGATCGTCGTGCGCCCCTTCCAGGTAATGTGCAGAATATTGCGGTGCCCAAGGGAAAGCAGGTGCTCGATGCCGAGGCGGGCGCCGAAACGGTTCTCGGCCGTCACCGTATCGACGATCATGGCCGGGTCCTCGCCATTGATCAGCACCACCGGTTTGCCGAGCGCCGAAAGCGCCTGAACCAGTTGCGACCGGTCATCGTTCAACACCACGATGCCATCCACATTGTCGGCATCCGCCGCCTGCGCCACCGCGACAGGGTCAAGCCGGCTTGTGGCGCTGACGAAGGGAACGATGCGAATGCCGCGCCGTTCGCATTCGCGCCGGAAGCCGTTCAGCATCGTCCAGCTGACCATGTTGAGATCACTTTGCGGAGCCGCATCGTTGGTCATTGCCAGCAACACCACGCGCAGGGTCGCAATCGTCGCCTTCTGCCGGCGGTTTTCGAGATAACCGAGCGAACGGGCCGCTTCCAGCACCCGCTCGCGCACCAGCGTGGTCAGGGGGGCCGTGCCGTTAAGGGCGTGCGAAGCGGTGCTAAGCGAAACATTTGCCTGCTGCGCCACATCCTTAAGCGTCGTTTTCCTGTCTATTTTCATAAAAGGGAAATTCACCCACTCTTTTAAGGATGGGGCGGGCAAGAAACCGGCACAAAGCAGTTGATTTCAAGAATACCCGAGCCCGATTGCTGCTCTGTTCTGTCATGCAAAGATTACAGCATCATCCGTAAAAGCGGAATTGATTTCTCTGTGTTTTCTACCAATCAGCCTGTATTCGAACGCAAGCACCGCCTGCAGCAAACCGCAGGCGGTGAGGCGGTCATAGCGCCTTGGAGATATGGTCGATACTGTCTCTGACGGCAGCAGCCGGGTCTTTCAACTCATGCACCTCAGCCGCGAAAGGCTCGAAGCTGTAAGGCCCCTTGTAGCCAGCTGCCTCCAGCGTCCTGATCTGGGCAAGATTCTCCAGCCGGTCATCGCTATCCACAAAAACGCGGTGGGCGTCCAGCATGTCGGCGACGGAGACGGCGGGGTCTGTCACGCCTGATATGTGGACGAGGCCGGTGCGTTCGGGGAAAAACACCGTCTCTCCTGCCAGATGATGATGGAAAGTGTCGTGCACCAGCCTGTAGACATCGCCCCCGTCTGCCGCGTCGATGGCCTTGACGGCCTCAGCCTTGGTACGCAGCGAAGAGACGGGGAAACCGAGCGGTTCGACAAGGCCGGTCAGCCCACGTTCCTCGAGGATGGGCTTCATGGCCTTGAGCGCGGCCACGAGATCGTCGAACGGTACCTGTCGGCCCTCGTTGAGCGGGCACATGACAAGCGCCTTCGCACCACTTGCGGCGGCGTAATCAGCCATCACGACTGCCCTTTTTGGCAGATCACCCGACCAGACGTTGAAGGGATAAAGCGCGTTGATGGAGATGATGGTCACACCGGCCTTTTCGGCCGCGGCCTTCACGGCAGCCGGGTCCACCGTGCCGACGATGTCAGGCAGGTCGTTGCGGATTTCGACTTCGCTAAGGCCAAGATTGCGCGCTGTCGCGAAGAAGTCCCCGAGGGAGAGTTTTGGTGCGGTGATGTGGTTGATGGCAAAACGCATGAGATATCCTCACTTATAAAGGGCAGGACGCGCGGGAAGGTCGATGGCGACCGCAGCGCCACCGGTTTCCTGCGCGGTGACGCAGGCATCGGATGTGATGGCGGCCACGTAACCGTCCCAGGAATTTGGTCCGGCCGCAGTCCCCTTCGCCGCCGCATGGATGAAATCCTGCAGCTCGACATCATAGCTCGCGATAAAGCGATCCTTCCAGTCTGTCAGGATATCGTTCTGTAGCTTGGCGCCAAGGCGGGTCTGGACGGACATCGGCTCCGGCAGGCTGGCGATGCCATCCTCTCCCACCACCTGGCACTGAATATCATAGCCATAATGGCAATTGACGAAAATTTCGACCTCGATGAGCGTGCCCCTGGTGGTCTCCAGAATGACGATCTGCGGATCCTTCAGCTGTGCATGGCTTCTGGCCGCCGAGCGGGGAAAGAGGACCCGCGCCGAAACATAGTCATCGTCGAGCAGCCAGCGCAGCACGTCGATCTCGTGGATCATCGTGTCGTGGATGGCCATAGCAGTCACATATTGCTCCGGAACCGCCGGATTGCGATGGGCGGCGTGCACCATGATCGGTGCGCCGATCTTGGTGTCGACGGCCTGTTTCAACGCCACATAACCGGCGTCATAACGGCGCATGAAGCCCACCTGAACAAGCCGCTTGCCCTGCGCCACCTCGGCGTCAACGATGCGCTTTGCCCCTTCCGCCGTTGTCGCCAGCGGCTTTTCGCAAAAGCAGGGCTTGCCGGCGGCAATGGCGGCCAGCACATATTGCTCATGCGTGGCACCCCAGGATGTCACCAGAACGGCGTCCACATCCGGCGATGCAATCAGTTCCTCGCCGGTGGCGAAAGTGACGGCGTCCGCAGCAATGTCGTTCTTCACCGCCTCGGCGGATGCAGGGTTGACGTCACTCAGCGCCACGACCTTTGCGCCTCCGAGGACCTTATTGATGCGGCGGGCATGGTCACGGCCAATCGCCCCGGTGCCGATGACACCAATTCTCACAGTCATGGGAAAAACCTCACTTGCGGTATTTTTCGATATAGTTGTTGATCTCGGCGCACATGAACCTGCCCGATTCATCGGCCCTGTCCTCCCACGCGAAAACACAGGAAGTCATGATGCCGTCGAAGCCGATTTCGGAAAGCGTGCCGAAGAAGTCGTCCCACGGCACCTCACCCTGGCCGATGTTCAAGTGCTGGTGCACGCGCGCCTGCGTGCCGGGCGGGTTGAGAATGTAGCGCAGCCCTGAACTGGCCTTGTGATTGAAGGTGTCACCGACATGCACGTGGGCGAGCACATCCTTCGCTTCGCGCAGCATCGCCTTGGTGTCGTCGCCGAAATAGAAGGTGTGCGGGGCGCAATAGAGAAACTTCACATTCTTCGAATTGACGGTGCGGATGATGTCGAGCGCCGGCTGAAGTGTCTCGCACCAGTCTTCCGGATGCGGCTCGACATGCAGATTGATGCCTTCGCGCTCGAAGATCGGCACAAGTTCTTCCATTGAACGCCACCAGGAATCCTCGCAGGCCTCGATCATCGAGCCGGTATGGCAGCAATAGCAGGAACCCTTGTCGGGATGCGGTCCACGGCCAAATTCGGAGTTCATCGTATCGACCTCCAGTTCGACGGCGATCTCGATGGCGCGTTTCCAGTGCTTCACTGCCGCCTGCCGCTCGGTCTCGTCATTGGAGGCCCAGCGATACATCGGCAGCAGCGAGGCAATCTTGACGTTTTCGGCCGCCAGCGCCTTCTTGAACGAGCGGATCCTTTCGGGAAACACGCGTGGCGCCTTGAACCATTCGAGGAAATCGGCGCGCGGGCTGAGCTCGATCCAGTCGTAGCCGAGCTCCCTAACTTTGGCGGGAAGGGCTTCGAGGCTGAGATGGCGGTGCATGAACGGGTCGATGGCGATGCGCATTTACGCTTCCTTGTCGTCGGTATCTGTTGAGGTCGTTGCGGACAGGTTAGGCCGCGGTCCGGGAGAAGAGACCGCGGCCTTGGGCCTGCTTGTCCATGAGCGGCCCCTTGGTTTATTGCCGGCTTTCCCAGTGAATGCTGGCCTCAGTTCTTCGCCTGATAATCCTTGAGGTTGGCGGGCGTGACGAGTTCGAAGGGCACGAAGACCTTCTTGTCGATCGTCTCGCCCTTGGCGAGTTTCAGCGCGGCATCCACCGCGCCCTTGCCCTGGCCGGCGGCATTCTGGAAAACACTGACATCCAGTTCGCCCGCCGCCATCGCGGCAAGTGCATCCTGGGTCGCGTCGATACCCGCGATGATGACGCCGTCCATCGGCCGGCCGGCCGCCTTCAGCGACTGGATCGCGCCGATCGCCATCTCGTCATTGTTGGAAATCACCGCATCGAACTCAACGCCAGCCGAGAGCCAGTTGGTCATCAGGTCCGACCCCTGCGTGCGCGACCAGTTGGCTGATTGCTCCTCAACGAGCTTGATGAAGCTGCAATCCGGTGTGGCGACGACCTCCTTGATGTCCTCGGTCCGCATGCGAGCCGCCTGGTTGGAGAGTTCGCCCATCATCACCACTGCCTTGGCTTCCGTCTTGCCGGCAGCTTTCAGAAGCCGGCAGACTTCCTGCGTCTGCAAGGTTCCCGACTGTTTTTCATCGGAAGCGACGAAGGCCTGCTTGTCCGGCAGGTTGTCGAGATTGACCGGCTGGCGGTTGACGTAGACAAGCGGAATGCCGGCTGCGGCAGCCGCCTGCGAAAGCGCCACCGTCGCATCCGTATCAACGGGATTGACGATGATGGCGTCGACGCCAGCGGCGACAAAGTTCTGCACCTGGCTCAATTGTTTGCCGACATCGTTCTGGGCGTCCTCGATCTGCAGCGAGACACCGTTCATGCCCTTCGAATAGTCGATCATGCCGTTACGCAGCACGGTCAGGAAATTGTCGTCGAACAGGGCCATCGAAACGCCGATGGTCTGAGCCGAAGCCGTGGTCGCCAGCATGGTGGCCAGAGCCGCAATCGCAAAATGTCTTTTCATGTCATCCTCCTCCGAAACTCTTGAAAAGAAACCGGTCGCACAGCCGCAAGTGCATCGCGCCACAGCCGATCGCCGGCAAAAGGATACCCGTCGCCGAAGATGGACATCTGCGGCGTTTGGCAACCTTGAAACATCGTTATTGTCGTGGATCAGCCTCCTGCCCGCTCCACATGCCGGCACCATGATCCTAGTCCGGGGCCGGCGTCAACGCGTCTTCGGCGGGAAAAACCATCATGGCTGATAGAAATAGACGCTGCATTTATGATAGAATCTATCAAACCATCAAAGGCTCTCAGGAACCCATAGATGAGCGGGCACAAATCTCTGTCCCGGCGTTTCCGCCATGCCGTGTTCGATGGTGTGAACCATCGTGGCAACGAGGTCCGTGCATAGTTCGCGAAGCGGTGTCTGGAACACGCCGGTAATACGCCGCTCAAGCAGCGCCTGACGGGATTCCGGCGTCAACTCGTTGACGAGGCAGACGATGGTTTCCTGGCGGTTCTCCTGCTGCAAGGCCTCGATCACACCTTCCATGCCGCCGCCGATGCAATAGATGCCGACGAGATCTTGGTGTTTGGCGATGGTGTCCATGACAAGCTCGTAGGTCAGCCGCCGCGTTTCCAACGTGATCAGCGCGTCCATCACCTCGAATTCCGGCGCATATTCCCTGATATAGCTGCGAAAACCGGTTTCCCGCAGTGAATGGCCGTGAAAACGGTGGCCACCGAGCAATAGCAGCACCTTGCCCTTGCTGCGCGCCAGCCGCGAGATCATCCACGCCGCCGTGCGCCCAACCTTCATGTTATTCGCGCCAAGATAGGCCTCCCGCACACCCTGCGCGAAATCGGAAAGCAGGGAAAAGGTGGGAATACCCTTCGCCTTCAGCGCCTCAACGGCCGCCGTAACGTCATGATGGTCAGGCCCGGTGGCCGCCACGGCCTGCACCCGACCTTTCATGGCCGTCAGAAGGCCCGCAAGCTCGCTCGGCTCGCCCGACTGCGCAAATTCGATGCGCAGGTTCAGATGGCGATCCCTCACGTTGCGCGCCGCAAGCTCCAGCTCGTCGGCAAATGTCTGGTAAAAGGAGTGCCGTTCTTTCCGCAGAATGATTCCGAGATTATAGGACGGCAGATCGGCCAGCATGCGCTGGCGGATGATGTTGGTGGCATGGAAACCGATCTTTTCCGCCGCCTCGAACACCCGCCGCGAGGTTTCCTCCCGCACCGGCAGGCGACCATTCAATACCCTGTCGACAGTCGCAACGCTGACGCCGGCGGCGTTTGCAACATCTGTGATTGTCGGACGCTTCATGAAGACACCCCTTACACGGAAAGAATCCTGTCATACCCCGCAAAACATGTCACGGATCGTGATAGAATCCAACGCAAACCGAGATTTCGGCGAGGGGTGCCATAGCACGCGGCATAAATATTGATGGCTGGGGTGTCTGGTGCGAGGCCTGCTTATCCACGTCCCTCATCTTTGTGCTTGTCACAGAGATCCAGCCAGCCCAAATCCTTGGGCCGAAAAGGCTCCCTCCGCCGCGCAGACCCGCGTCGGCTGGATTCCTGTGACAAGCACAGGAATGAGGGGAGCTGGAATGCACCAACGCGAGAAAATCAAGCGTGGAGTTCCTGAGCACCTGCCGACATAGGTGAAGACACGGCGGCAGCGGCATCCGGACCGTTCAACAGAACCGAATGCCGCGGTCCCGTCAGACCCGCTCGAGCGCCACGGCAATGCCCTGCCCGACGCCGATGCACATGGTCGAAAGCGCATAACGCTTGCCGGTCAGAGAAAGCTCGAGTGCTGCGGTGCCGGCAATGCGCGCACCGGACATCCCAAGCGGATGCCCAAGCGCAATCGCGCCGCCATTTGCATTCACCCGCGCATCGTCATCGGCAATGCCGAGCTGGCGAAGCGTTGCGAGACCCTGGCTGGCGAAGGCTTCGTTCAGCTCGATCACGTCAAGCTCTTCCTGTTTCAGGCCGAGACGCGCCAGAAGCTTGGCTGAGGCAGGCGCAGGGCCGATGCCCATGACGCGCGGCGGAACGCCGGCAGTTGCTCCGCCGAGAATGCGGGCAATCGGCGTCAGGCCGTATTTCTTTGCGGCTTCAGCCGAAGCGATGATGAGGGCCGCCGCACCGTCATTGACGCCGGATGCATTGCCCGCCGTCACTGTCGCACCGTCGCGCTTGTTGACAGGCTTCAGCTTTGCAAGAGCTTCAAGGCTCGTAGCGCGCGGATGTTCGTCTTTAGACACCACCAGCGGATCGCCCTTGCGCTGCGGGATCGTGACCGAGACGATTTCCTTGTCGAGGCGGCCATTGGCCTGCGCGTCGGCTGCCTTTTGCTGGCTGCGAACGGCAAAGGCGTCCTGATCTTCGCGGGAGACCTGATAATCGACGGCGACGTTATCACCGGTCTCCGGCATGGAATCGACGCCATATTGCGCCTTCATCAGCGGGTTGACGAAACGCCAGCCGATGGTCGTGTCGTAGATTTCGGCGTTGCGTGAAAAGGCGCTTTCGGCCTTGGGCAGCACGAAGGGCGCGCGGCTCATGCTTTCCACGCCGCCTGCGATCATCAATTCCGCCTCGCCGGATTTGACGGCACGGGCAGCGGCGATGACAGCGTCCATGCCCGAACCGCACAACCGGTTGATCGTGGTTCCGGTCACCGAAACCGGCAGGCCGGCCAGCAGCAGCGACATGCGGGCAACATTGCGGTTATCTTCGCCCGCCTGGTTGGCGCAGCCGAAGATCACGTCCTCAACGGCTTCCCAATCCACGGACGGGTTACGCTCGACAAGCGCCCGCAAGGGCACAGCACCGAGATCGTCAGCCCGCACTGAAGACAATGCACCGCCGAAACGGCCGATCGGTGTGCGGATATAGTCGCAGATGAATGCATCGGTCATCGGTTGTTCCTCAAAGTTCCGGGGCGACAAGATCGGCGACTTCGCCATCGACATGGAGAGGCGCACCGGTCATGGCCTGCAATTCATCGAAGCTCATCGCCGCCAGCTTTTCGCGCAAAACGAAACGGCCATCCACGACGTCAATCACCGCATGGCTGGTGTAGATGCGGGTGATGCAGCCGACGCCGGTCAGCGGAAAGGCGCATTTTTCGACAAGCTTCGGCTCGCCGTTCTTCGTCACATGTTCGGTGATGACGAAAACCTGCTTGGCGCCATGCACCAGATCCATGGCGCCGCCAACGGCGGGCACGCCCTTGGAGCCAACGCGCCAATTGGCGAGATCACCATTCTGCGCCACCTGATAGGCGCCGAGGATCGCCACATCCAGATGCCCGCCGCGCACCATGGCGAAGCTGTCGGCATGGTGGAAGAAGGAGGCACCCGGCTTCAGCGTCACGGCCTTCTTGCCGGCATTGATGAGGTTCCAGTCCTCTTCACCTTCCGGCGGCGCTTCGCCGAAATTCAGGATGCCGTTTTCGGTGTGGAAGATAGCCTGACGGCCGGGCGGCTGGTAACGGGCGACCATTTCAGGAAAACCGATACCGAGATTGACGTAAGCGCCATCCTCGATGTCCTGCGCCGCGCGCCAGGCGATCTGGGCGTTGGAAAGCTTGATATCGTCGCGAGTGTTGATTGGCTGGGTCATGCGTAGGCTACTCCCGCGCGAATGAGAATTTCTTCCTGTTGCGGATTGGCGATTTCCACGACGCCGTTGACGAAAATGCCGGGCGTGACGACATGCTCGGGGTCGATCTCGCCGGCAGCGACGATCTTGGAGACCTGGGCGATGGTGGTGGCTGCCGCCATGCACATCAGCGGGTTAAAATTGCGCCCCGCCTTGTTATAGGTGAGATTGCCGTAGGTATCGCCAAGCTCAGCCTTGACGATGGCGAAATCCGCCTTCAGCCAGCGTTCCTGAACATACGACCGGCCGTCGAATTCGGCGATCGGCTTGCCATTGGCAAGCTCCGTACCAAAGGCAGTCGGGGTGTAGAATGCCGGGATGCCCGCGCCACCGGCACGGATACGCTCGGCAAGCGTGCCCTGCGGCACAAGTTCCAGCTCGATTTCGCCGGCCAGATATCTGTCGGTGAAAGCGCGCGGATCGGAAGAGCGCGGAAACGAGCAGATCATCTTCTTGACCATGCCCGCATCGATCATTGCGGCAATGCCGATACGGCCATTGCCGGCGTTGTTGTTGATGACCGTCAGGTTTTTCGGTCCCTTGTCGATCAGGGCGTGGATCAGCTCGATGGGCGCGCCGGAGCCGCCAAAACCGCCGATCATCACCGTCGCGCCGTCGCCGATACCGGAAATGGCATCAGTCGCGCTCTTGATTGTCTTGTCCATATCAATCCTCCATCCAGCCCAGCAATGGGAACTCGCAAGGCTGCTTTGGCGCAGAGCTAAATCCGAATCCGCCTCGACGGCAACAATTTTGTGCGTTATATGATTTTTGTTCGTATATCGCACAAATGGAGCGTGACATGGCCGTCAATGAAAGAGACATGATGGGCGGTCTCGCCAAGGGGCTGAAGGTGATCGAGGCGTTCAGCGCCGAGCGCCCGCGCCTGTCCATATCAGATGCCGCTGACATCGCAGGCCTTGACCGCGCCACCACGCGGCGCTGTCTGCTGACACTGTCGGAAATGGGTTACGCCGCCTATGACGGCAAGTTCTTCACTGTGACGCCCAAGGTGCTGCGGCTTGGCACCGGCTGTCTTGCCACCATGCCGCTGCCGCGCATCGTCCAGCCCCTTCTCGACCGTCTTTCGGAAGAGATCGGCCACAGCACATCAGTCTCCATTCTGGACGATACCGAAATCGTGTATGTGGCGCGCGCCGCCCAGCAGCGGGTCATGTCCATCGCCCTCATGCCTGGCTCGCGCCTGCCCGCCTATTGCACCTCCATGGGCCGCGTTCTCCTCTCAGCCCTTACACCGGAACGGCAGCGCGAGGTCCTGGAACACTCGCGGCTGGTGGCACGGACGGAAAAGACGATGACCGGTATCGACGCCCTGCTCGACGAACTCGAGGCGACCCGCAATCGTGGTTATGCCCTGATCGATCAGGAGGTGGAGATCGGCCTTCGCTCCATCGCCGTGCCGGTGAAAACCGTGCGCGGGCAGACGGTCGCAGCACTCAATGTCGGGCTTGCCGCCTCGGTAGCGTCGATGGACGATCTGGTGGAGCGATATCTGCCGGCACTGCTTTCCGTTCAGCGTGAACTGGGAAGAATGCTTGCCTGAGGTGAGGCCGAAGCCGCGCCGTCATCTCCCATTTTCCGCCGTTCAGCCAATCGCCATGCCCGCGGTGTCATGCCTGTTTCCCGCTTGAAGAAGCGGTTGAAATAGGCCGGGTCGGCAAAACCGAGATCTTCCGCAATCATCTGCACGGTCGATACGGTGAAGATCAGTTCCTGCTGGGCGATCTCGATCTGTCGCCTGGCGACAAGCCGTTGCAGGCTGAGGCCGGAAACGGAACGGACGAGACGGTTGAGATGGGTCTCGGAAAGGCCGAGCTTCTGCGCATAAAACGCCGCCTTGCGCGGCTCGCGAATATGTCGGGCGATCAGTGACAGCAGGAGTTCGAAGCGCTGTTCCGCAGGGCCTTCCCCGGTTCTCTCCAGTAGAGGCCGCGCCGCTCGCGCAAGAAGCGCAGCCACGGTGGCAAGCTGACCTTCGATCATGGCCTCCCGGCCTATCTCGTGGCTTTCATACTCCGCGGAGATATGTTCGAAATCCCTGCGCAATCGCTCGCCCTCGGAGAAATCCTGCAACGGCAACAACACGGGCTGCTGGAAATTCCGCAGCAGCAGCGCCTGTACGGATGCGGCAAGCGCGCCCGGCAGCACGGTGACGATCACCCCGCCAATATCACGCGAAAAACGAAAGCCGTGCTCGAAACCCGGCGGTACGACAATGGCGACCGGTGGGCGGATAGCCTCGGTGCGGCCATCCAGCAACGCATCGCCCTCGCCGCCCCAAATGTACAAGATTTGCAGGAACGCGGCATGCCGGTGCAGGCCGATTTCAAAGCGATGCAGGCTGCTTCTGGAAAAAAGCGTCTCGCAATGAAAGCGGAAAGCGGTTCCTTGCGCTGTCTCCTCGCCATATAGGCCTTCATTCGCCGCAACCCGCATGTCACCCCCAGCTCCCCGCATCATGGTCGAATTGTGCAATTTACGGATCAGAAAGTCCATTGAGCTTGTCGCGCGCTTTGGTCAATTTCCTGACAGGAGACAATTCCGGGAGGAAAATAATGCGCACCAAGGTCGCCATCATCGGCTCCGGCCCTTCGGGTCTGCTGCTTGGTCAGCTGCTTGCCAATGAAGGCATCGATACCGTCATTCTCGACCGGGCCGGCAAGGACTACATCCTCGGTCGGGTCCGCGCCGGGGTGCTGGAAGAAGGCACAGTGCACCTTCTGGAAAAGGTTGGCGCCGACAAACGCCTGCACAAGGAAGGTCTGCCGCATGACGGTTTCTCGCTGGCCTTTGACGGGCGCGATCACCGTATCGACCTCTTCGATCTGACCGGCGGCAAACGGGTAATGGTCTACGGTCAGACGGAGGTGACGCACGACCTGATGGATGCCCGCGAAAAAGCGGGGCTTACCACAATCTATGAAGCCTCGAATGTGGAGCCTCATGATTTCGAAGGCACCAGCCCCTACGTCACCTATGAGAAAGACGGCGTAAGCCATCGGATAGATTGTGATTTTATTGCCGGATGCGATGGGTTTCACGGCGTCAGCCGCAAATCCGTGCCTGAGCGCTCGATCACGGAATTCGAAAAGATATATCCCTTCGGCTGGCTCGGTATTCTGGCCGAAGTGCCACCCGTCAGCCACGAACTCATCTATGCCAACCATCCCAGTGGTTTTGCGCTCTGTTCCATGCGCTCGCACACGCGCAGCCGCTATTACCTGCAATGTTCGCTGGAAGACCGGCCGGAGGACTGGAGCGATGAGCGCTTCTGGGATGAAATCCGCCGCCGCCTGCCGGAAAACCATGCCGATGCCCTGGTGACCGGGCCGTCATTTGAAAAATCCATTGCACCGCTTCGGTCCTTCGTGTGCGAACCGATGCGCTTCGGGCGGTTGTTTATGGCGGGCGACGCCGCCCACATCGTGCCGCCGACCGGCGCCAAGGGCCTCAACCTTGCTGCCAGCGATGTGCATTATCTCAGCGAGGCGCTCATCGAATTTTATCGTGAAGGGTCGGAAGCGGGCATCGATTCCTATTCGCAGAAAGCGCTATCCCGCGTCTGGAAGGCCGTGCGCTTTTCCTGGTGGATGACGACAATGATGCACCGCTTTCCCGATACCGGCGAATTTGGCCAGCGTATCCAGGAAGCGGAGCTGGATTACCTCGTGCATTCCCGCGCTGCCTCCACGGCGCTTGCGGAAAACTATGTCGGGCTTCCCTTTTAGGAAACAGTTTCGGGCTTCGGGTCGAGCAGTTCGCGCGCAGCTTCGCGAATGGCCTGTATCAGCAGCGACAGCGGCAGTGAGGGCTGCGTATCGGCCCGCACCGTCAATCCGACCGGGCCGCTGGTATCGGCGGTATCGACCGGCAGGATCGCCAGAGTTCCATCCGCCACATCGCCTGCGACCACCCCTTCCGAAATGATCCAAACGGCATCACTGGCGCGCAGGAACGCGCGGCCAAACGCATCCGATACCGTTTCGATGCGGATCGGCAAGGCCGGCACCCCATTGGCGATCAGGAACTGCTCGACGATGGGACCGATTACCGACTGGCGGGTGGGGATCAATACCGGAAACTCGTGCAGGTGATCGAAAACCGAAATGCCCGGCGACAGCAGCGGATGGCCGGCGCGCACGACGAACCGCACCTTTTCGGAATAGAGATGCTCGAAGGAAAAGCCCGCCATCTTTTCCGGCGCAGCCAGGCGCCCGACGACGAGATCCAGATCGCCGACGCGCAACTGCTCCAGAAGAACGGCATTGTCACCGGTGACGATCTTGACCGGGCTGCCGGTTTTTTCCGAAAGAAATCCCGCCATGGCTTTCGGCATGATCCTCACCGAAACGGTTGGCAAGGCACCGACGCGAACCGGCGGGCCGGCACGCGCCGCCTCCTGCGAGACGGAATCGACCGCATGGCGAAGTGCCGTCATCGTTGCCCCGGCATGGCGCAGGAACACCTCGCCATAGCGGCTGATGCGGATGCCGCGCCCCTCGCGGTCGAACAGCGAGACGCCCAGAATCTCCTCGAGTTCGCGGATGGTTTTTGTTACCGCCGGCTGGCTGACATGCAGGATTTCTGCCGCACGAATGACGCTTTTCTGGCGCGCCACCTCCACGAAGGTCTGAAGATGCCGGAACTTTATACGCTGCTCGACCATCGAACATATAATCCATTGGTTATATTTTTCACCGATAATGTCATTTTACTTAACCGGAACGTGCTTGCAATATCGTCAACAGGAGGACGTACATCATGCATTTTCTGCGCTGTGGCGAAAACGCGATCCATTATCGTGCGCACGAACTGGAAAGCGGCAAGCCGGTCATCGCCTTTATCAATTCGCTTGGCACCGATTTCCGTATCTGGGATGCGGTGATTGCGGAACTTGGCGACAAATATGCTTTCGTCCTGCACGACAAACGTGGCCATGGCCTGTCCGATATCGGCCGCCCTGCCTATTCGATAGACGATCACGCGGACGACCTGATTGCCATCCTCGATCATCTTTCCGTCGACAATGCGGTCATCTGGGGTCTGTCGGTCGGTGGACTGGTTGCACAGGGAATTTATGCCCGGCGTCCCGATCTCGTGCGTGCCCTTGTGCTCAGCAATACCGCCCACAGGATCGGCACCGCCGAGATGTGGAACGCGCGCATCGACAAGATCGCCGCTGACGGCCTTGCCTCGCTGATCGATCCGGTGATGGAGCGCTGGTTCACACCAGCCTTTCGTCAGCCGGACAACTTGGTTTATGCGGGTGCACGCAACATGCTTTCCCAACAGCCGGAGGCCGGTTACAGCGGCACCTGCGCCGCCATACGCGATGCCGATTTCACGCACGAAGCGGGCCGCATCGCTGTTCCGACGCTCTGCGTGGCGGGCGATGAAGACGGGTCGACACCGCCAGCACTGGTGCAATCGCTGGCGGACCTCATTCCCGCAAGCCGTCTCGCCACCATCGCACGCTGCGGCCACATTCCTTGCCTTGAACAACCGCTCGCCTATGCGCAGGCGGTCGGTGATTTTCTGAAGACCTTGCCGGAGCAGTGACAGATGGCGGACAATATCGACAAGAACGAGAGATTTGAGCAGGGCATGAAAACGCGCCGCGCCGTGCTCGGTGACGCGCATGTCGACCGCGCGCAGACGGTGACAACGGGGTTCGACCAGCCGTTTCAGCAGCTCATCACCGAAGCGGCCTGGGGCACGGTCTGGTCCGGTAACCACTGGACGAAGCGCGAGCGCTCGATGGTCACCATCGCCTTGCTTGCCGCACTCGGTCAGGACGAGGAGCTCGCCATGCACGTGCGCGCCACCGCCAATACCGGCGCCACCGAAGCGGATATTCGCGAAGCGCTGCTGCATGTCGCAATCTATGCCGGCGTTCCCGCCGCCAACCACGCTTTCAAGACCGCCAAGCTTGCTCTGGCCGGCATGAAAGCCGATAGTTCCCGCGACGAGGAGGAGACGAAATGAGTAATACAAAGCCCGAAACCGGGCCGTTCTTCGCACGCGACCGCGACATTCATCCGCTGGCCTATGCTCCCTGGTACAAGACCTCTGTCCTGCGTTCTCCGCAGCGCGCCCTGATTTCGCTGGAAGGCACCAAAAGCGAGATCACCGGGCCGGTTTTCGGCCACAGCCTGCCGAACGAGCTGGATAACGACCTGATCCTCAATTATGCCCGCCCTGGCGAAATGCCGATTGGCCCGCGCATTCTGGTCCACGGCCGGGTGCTGGACGAGCGCGGCCGCGGCGTGGACGGTGCGCTCGTGGAATTCTGGCAGGCCAATGCCGGCGGGCGGTATCGCCACAAGAAGGAAACCTATCTCGCCGCCATCGATCCGAATTTTGGCGGCGTCGGCCGCACGATCACGGATGAGAACGGTTATTACTGGTTCAAGACCATCCAGCCTGGCGCTTACCCCTGGCCGAACGGCGTCAACGACTGGCGGCCTGCCCATATCCACTTCTCGGTCTTCGGCCACGGTTTTGCCCAGCGGCTGATAACCCAGATGTATTTCGAAGGCGATCCGCTGATCTGGAAATGTCCGATCGTCAAAACCATCCCGGACGAGGATGCGATCAAGCGGCTGATCGCGCCGCTGGATATGAATTCAAACATTCCCATGGACATGCTGGCATACAAGTTCGACATCGTGCTTCGCGGCCGCCGCTCCACGTTTTTCGAAAATCGCAAGGAAGGCAACTGATCATGGTCCAGCCGCTCGGTTATCTCAAGGAATCAGCGTCGCAGACGGCAGGTCCATATGTCCATATCGGCTGCACCCCCAATTTCGTTGGCATCGAGGGCGTGTTCGAAAAGGACCTGGGCTCCGGCGCGCTCTATAACGACAAGGCTCGCGGCGAACGCGTAAGCGTGCGTGGCACGGTCTACGACGGCGCTGGCATGCCGCTGAAGGACGCCCTGATCGAAATCTGGCAGGCGGATACGGACGGTTATTACAACAGCCCCAGCGAAACACGCGGCAAGGCGGATCCGAATTTCACCGGCTGGGGCCGCTCGCCCGGCGACATGGATACCGGCGAATTCATCTTCGACACCATCAAGCCCGGCAAGGTGCCCTTTCGCGACGGCCGGTGGATGGCGCCGCACATCACTTTCTGGATCGTGGCGCGCGGTATCAATATCGGCCTGCAAACCCGCATGTATTTTCCCGAGGAGCAGGAGGCCAATGCCGCCGATCCGGTCCTTGCCCGCGTCGAGCAGAAAAGCCGCATCGCCACCCTTGTCGCCAAAAAGGAGGAAGGAAACATCTATCGTTTCGATATCCGCCTTCAGGGCGAGGGCGAAACCGTGTTTTTTGATATCTGAGCGGAGCCGTAACCTGAGATGAGCCTTTCCCCCTTCGAACATCCGTTTCTCTCCGGCCTTTTTGGCGACAGCGAAATCGTTGAGCTGTTTTCGGCCAGAGCGGATATCGATGCCATAATCCGTTTCGAGACGGCGCTGGCGCAGGCGCAGGCCGGGGCGGGCGTCATTGAAGCGGATGCGGCGGATGCGATCGTCTCGCGCCTTTCCGATTTTGCCGCTGATACCACCGCGCTTCGCCATGGCGTCGCCAAGGACGGCGTTGTGGTGCCGGAACTTGTCCGGCAGATGCGGGCGGCGGTTGCCGGTACGGCGGCGGAAAAGCTGCATTTCGGCGCCACCAGCCAGGATGTCATCGATACCAGCCTGATGCTGCGGCTGAAGGCGGCAGCGGAAATCATCGCGGCACGGCTCGGCCGCCTCATCGATACGCTGGGTGATATTGCGGCCCGCGATGGCAGCAACCCGCTGACGGGATATACCCGCATGCAGGCCGCCATCGCCATCACGGTCGGCGACAGGGTGGAAAGCTGGATCGATCCGCTGGAACGGCATCTGGTTCGGATCGACACGTTTTTGCAGCACGGTTTTGCCGTCCAGTTCGGCGGCGCGGCCGGCACGCTGGAAAAGCTCGGCGACAATGCCGGCACTGTCCGCGCCGATCTCGCAAAGCGTCTCGGCCTTTCTGACAGGCCGCAGTGGCACAGCCAGCGCGACGGTATCGCCGAGCTTGCCAATCTGCTGTCGCTCGTCACCGGCACGCTTGGCAAGTTCGGGCAGGATATCGCGCTTCTGGCCGAAGTCGGCGCCGAAATTCGCATGAGCGGCGGGGGTGGTTCCTCGGCGATGCCGCACAAGCAGAACCCGGTCAATGCGGAAACGCTGGTGACGCTGGCACGCTTCAACGCCGTGCAGATTTCGGCGTTGCACCAGTCTCTCGTTCACGAACAGGAACGTTCGGGCGCGGGCTGGATGCTCGAATGGCTGTCGCTGCCGCAAATGGTGACGGCAACGGGGTCCTCACTCCTGATCGCCGAGCGCCTAGCGGGGCAGATCGACCGGCTGGGAGCAAGCGAAGAATAAAAAGGGAATGGCAGGTTTTCGCGAAGACTGAGCGGCCTTCGGGCGCTTTTGCCAGCGAGATGGGAATGGCGCGGGCGCGCGATGAAAACGCTTGCGACCAATCACATTAGTCGTTGATAAAAAACGACTTTCTTTAACAAGACGAATGAGGAAAAAGTGATCTTTAAGCTGTTTCTAACCGGAGTTGGCGCTTGACACAAAATTGAACTAACTGGTACAAACATTCAGGTTAACGCTATGCTGGCACAGAAGTGTGGAGCTTCCCCGGCACGGTAAAAACAAACGGAGGGCTTTGGAGCCACAGGGTTTCCAAAGCGATGCGAACAAGGCGAAACGTCTGTTCGGACCCGAACGGGTTGGGAGGAAATATGTCTTACAGTCTCGATTTTTCGGCGGTCATAGACCGTCTGCCCGAGCTGCTTCTGGCCTGTCTTGCAACGATCGGCCTTGCAATCGCCGGCATGTCGCTTGCCACCGTCATCGGGGTTCTCGGCGTCGTGGCCCGCCGCTCGCGCTTCAAGCTGCTGCGCGGTCTGGTCATCGGGTTCGTGGAAGCCATTCGCAACACGCCGTTTCTGGTGCAGATATTCTTCATCTTCTTCGCCCTGCCGCAAATCGGCATCAAGCTTAACCCCACGGTCACGGCCATCATTGCGCTTGCGTTGAACGGCGGCGCCTATGCCATTGAAATCATTCGCGGCGGCGTCGATTCCATTCCCAAGGGTCAGGTTGAGGCGGGATTGGCGCTTGGCCTGCACCGGGCGCAGATCTTCCGGCACATCATTCTGAAGCCGGCGCTTCGGGCGGTCTATCCGTCACTCACCAGCCAGTTCATCATGCTGACGCTGACCACTTCGGTCTGCACCTCGATTGCGGCTTACGAGCTGACCTCGGTGGCCCAGCAGATCGAAGCGGACACCTTCCGCTCCTTTGAGGTCTATTTCTCGATCACGCTGCTTTATCTGGTCATTTCCTCGCTGATGATGGGGGTATTTTCCCTCATCTCCCGCACATCGTTCAGCTATCCGGTCAAGTGAGGAAAAGACAATGGCATCCATCGGTTCCAACGAATTGTTCTTCCTGCTGCAGGGCCTGAAATGGACCCTTGCGCTGACCCTGATCGGCTTCATCGGTGGCGGCATTTTCGGCCTTTGCGTCGCGCTTGGCCGCGTTGCCGAAACCCCGGCGATCCAGCGCGCCAGCACCGGCTTCATCGCGATTTTCCAGGGCACACCGCTCCTGATGCAGCTTTTCGTCGTCTATTACGGCGTGGCGCTTGCGGGCCTGAATGTCGATGCCTGGATTGCGGTCGCCATCGCATTCACCCTGCATGCCAGCGCCTTTCTGGGTGAAATCTGGCGCGGTGGCATCCAGGCTGTGCCGAAGGGTCAGACCGAAGCCGCCAACGCGCTTGGCCTGCACTACGTGTCGCGAATGAAGGACGTGGTTCTGCCGCAGGCCTTCAAGATTTCGCTGCCCGCCACCATCGGTTTTCTGGTGCAGCTCATCAAGGGCACGTCGCTTGCCGCCATTGTCGGCTTCGTCGAACTGTCCCGCGCCGGCCAGATCGTCTCCAACCAGACGTTCCGTCCGCTGACGGTCTTTGCCATCGTCGGCATCATGTATTTCCTGATCTGCTGGCCGCTTTCCCTGTGGGGCGCCAGTGTAGAAAAGCGGATGCAAGCCGCTTCCCGCTAATACCCATCAACATGTCATCAAGCTTTGTAAGGAGGAGCAAAAGATGAAATCCAACGGTAAATTCTCACGTCGCACCCTGCTCGCGCTCGCCGCAGCAACGGTCGCCCTGCCCTTTATCGCACCGGTCGACGCCTTCGCCGGCACGGTGGATGAGGCCAAGGCCAAGGGCAAGGTCGTAATCGGCATTCAGGGCGACAATTCGCCATGGGGCTTCGTCAATTCGAGCGGCGTTCAGGACGGCCTCGATGCCGATATCGGCAAGGCGTTTGCCGAATATCTCGGCGTCAAGGTCGAATTCGTACCGCTTGCCGTGGCAAACCGCATTCCGGCCCTTCTGACGGGCAAGGTCGACCTGCTGTTCGCAACCATGGGCATGACCGCCGAGCGCGCCAAGACCATCCAGTATTCCAAGCCCTATGCCGGTAACGTGCTTTCCGTCTACGGCCCCAAGGACAAGAAGATCGGCAACTATGACGATCTGACCGGCGTTTCCGTCGGCGTTCCTAAGTCCAGCGCCATGGACACGGCGATCACGGCAGGTGCAGGCTCCAAGGCCAAGATCCTGCGCTTTGACGACGATGCCGCCAACATTCAGGCGCTGATTTCCGGCCAGGTCGAGGTTGTCGGTGGCAACCAGTTTTATGGCGACCGCCTCAATCAGGCTGCCAACGGCAAATACGAGCCGAAGTTCGACCTGACGACGCTTTACAACGGCGCCGGCACCCGTCCGGGTGAAAAGGACTGGAACGAGACCGTCAACGCCTTCCTCGACAAGATCAAGTCGGATGGCCAGCTTGCCAAGATCTACGACAAGTGGATGAAGCGCGAAGTTCCCGCTTTCCCGGAAAGCCTGCCGGATATTCCTTTCACCGTGAAGTGAAGACCGGAAGAGGCTGGATTGGGAGGAGTAACCAATGGGAATCTTTAACAAACAGACGCGTTGGCGAACAGCCATCGCCGTCGGATTGGCAGCAGCTTTGCTGCCAATCCTGACACCCGCAGGCGCAGAAGCCAGAACACTTGAAGAAGCAAAGTCCAGCGGCAAGATCATCATCGGCATTCAGGGCGACAACGCGCCCTGGGGCTTCATAAATTCCTCTGGTGTTCAGGAAGGTTATGATGCGGATTTGGCCCGCGGGTTTGCGGACTATCTTGGACTGAAAGTGGAGTTCGTACCGCTTGCAGTCGCCAACCGCATCCCGTCGCTTCGCACCGGAAAGGTCGATGCCCTGTTCGCGTCGATGGGGATGACGCCGGAACGCGCGAAAAACGTACAATATGCGCAGCCTTACGCGCATAACGTCATGTCGGTCTATGCCACCAAGGACAAGAAGATCGCCAACTTCGACGATCTCACGGGAATGACCGTCGGCGCGCCGAAATCCAGTCCGATGGACACGGCGTTGACCGCAGGTGCCGGTACCAAGGCGAAAATTCTGCGTTTCGACGATGACGCCGCCACCATTCAGGCGATCCTGTCGGGCCAGATCGAGGCAATCGGCGGCAACCAGTTTTATGGTGACCGTCTCGCAGCCGCTGGCGGCAAGGATTACGAGGTGAAGTTCGACCTCGTGACCCTCTACAACAGCGCCGCCACGCGCCCCGGTGAAAAGGACTGGAACGAGGCACTCAACGCTTGGCTCGACAAAGCCAAGGCCAATGGCGAGCTCGCAAAAGTCTATGCCAAATGGATGAAGCGCCCGGTTCCGGACTTCCCGGCCTCGCTTCCTGACATTCCCTACACCGTTAACTAACGCTGCTTCCCAGCATGAAGGAAAGTTCCATGTCGCAATCCTCCGCCGCACAGGCTCCGCTGATCGCCCTTGAAGGGGTTGGAAAGTGGTATGGAGCCTTCCATGCGCTGAAAGGCGTCAACATGACGGTTCGCAAAGGCGAAAAAATCGTTCTTTGCGGCCCGTCCGGTTCAGGAAAATCCACCCTTATCCGCTGCATCAACCATTTGGAAGAAATCCAGGAGGGCAAGATCACGGTCGAAGGAACCACGCTTTCGGATTCGACCCGCGCCATCGATGCCGTTCGGCGTGAAGTGGGCATGGTGTTCCAGAGCTTCAATCTCTTCCCGCACAAGACCATCATGGAAAACTGCACCCTGGCGCCCATGCGGGTGAAGGGCCTGTCGAAAGCCGATGCGGAAGCGACCGCGCGCAAATATCTGGAGCGCGTGCGCATTCTCAATCAGGCCGATAAATATCCGGCGCAGCTTTCCGGCGGCCAGCAGCAACGCGCAGCGATTGCCCGTGCGCTCTGCATGGAGCCGAAAGCCATGCTGTTCGATGAGCCGACTTCGGCGCTTGATCCGGAAATGGTCAAGGAAGTGCTCGACACGATGATCGGTCTTGCCCGCGACGGCATGACAATGATCTGCGTGACCCATGAAATGGGCTTTGCCCGGCAGGTTGCCGACCGTGTGGTCTTCATGTCGGAAGGCGAAATCATCGAGGAAGGCCCGCCGGACGAGTTCTTCCGCGATCCCAAGCACCAGCGTACCCGCACATTCCTCGGCGAAATTCTCGCCCATCACTAAGGCTCACCCGGAGCCGACAGGCAGGCGGGGATGACCCCCGCCTCTCCCACCACGTTCGATGAGCGATGACCTGATCATGACAGACACCAAATCCTTCAAGGTCGGCCTGATTGGCGCCGACATCCAGCTTTCCAAATCTCCCGCGCTGCACATGCGCGAAGGGGCTGCCCACGGCCTCGATTATTCCTACGAGCTTGTCGATGTCGTGGCGCGCAAGCTGCCGGAAAGCGCGCTTCCCGATCTGCTCAATGAGCTGGAATCGCGCGGCTTTGCCGGCACCAACATTACCCATCCCTTCAAGCAGGCGGTCCTTCCGCACCTGCATGAATTGTCTGATGATGCCCGCATGCTCGGCGCGGTCAACACCGTCGTCTTCAAGGACGGACGTCGCATTGGGCACAATACGGACTGGTACGGATTTTACGAGAGCTTCATGCGCGGCCTGCCGGATGCGAAACGAGACCGGGCGCTGCTGGTCGGTGCTGGTGGTGCAGGCGTTGCGGTGGCCCATGCGGCGCTGAAACTCGGCATTACCCATCTCGATATCTGCGACCGCGATTTCAGCCGCGCCGAGCATCTGGCTGCCGAACTCAACGCCCGTTTTGGCGAAGGCCACGCCTTTGCCGTGAAAGACCCGGCAGATTCCCTGCCCTTCGCGGATGGGTTGATCCACGCCACACCGATGGGCATGCCCGCCCATCCCGGCATGCCGGTCAAGGCCGACCTCCTTGAACAACGGCACTGGGTGGCCGATATCGTTTATATGCCGCTGGTGACCGAGCTTCTGGCGACGGCGGCCCAAAAAGGCTGTCGCACCCTGCCCGGCGGCGGCATGACGGTGTTTCAGGCTGTTGGCGCGTTTCGGCTGTTCTGCGGCCGTGAACCTGATGCAGAGCGCATGACGGCACATTTTACCGAAATTTGCACGAAAGAGGGTGTGGCGTGAGCCTTTTCACCATACTTAACGGACCGAACCTCAACCTGCTCGGCCAACGCCAGCCGGAAATCTACGGCTACGAGACGATGGCCGATGTGGAGGCCAATTGCCGCGCGATTGCCGAGGCGGCGGGGCACGAGATATTCTTTGCCCAGAGCAACCGGGAATACGAGCTGATAGACTGGATCCATGCGGCGCGCGGCACATCGGCAGGCATCGTCATCAATCCCGGTGCCTTTACCCATACCTCGGTGGCGATCCTCGATGCACTCAATACCTTCGAGGCACCGGTGATCGAGGTTCACATTTCCAACATCCACAAACGGGAGATCTTCCGCCACCATTCCTATATCTCGACGCGCGCCGAAGGCGTGATCGCCGGTCTCGGCATCGAAGGTTACGGGGTGGCGCTCAGCCACCTCATCGGCCGTCTTTCCCGATCTTCGTGATATGGTCCGGGCTCAGCACATATCGCAACACCATGTCGCTGACGTGATGCGACAATGTTTGCTGACCCTTCTCGGTAAACAGCCCGTCGCCGAAGATGAAAGAGAAGGTTGCGACGTTCGAGACGTTGAAAAAGGACAGCGCGCTGATCTGCCAGTGCAGTTCCAGCGCATTGATGCCGTTGCGGAAAATGCCGCTCTTCTGGCCGCGCAGCAGCACGCTTTCCAGGGCATCGATGGCCGGCCGGTTGAGCTGGCGGATCGTTCCGGACGATTGCATGTGCCGGCCGTGATGAATGTTCTCGATCATCACCATGCGGATGAAAGCCGGGTTGCGGCGATGGTGATCGAAAGTGAACCGACAGAGCTTTTCGAGCGCCGCAACCGGCTCCAGACCATCCAGCTCCAGATCGCTCTCGCCGCCACGCACCTTGGCATAGGCTTCTTCAAGAACGCGCTGGTAAAGCCCTTCCTTGTCGGTAAAATAATAATAGATCATCCGCTTGGACGTGCGCGTGCGGGCGGCGATCTCGTCGATGCGCGCTCCCGACAGGCCGTTTTGCGAAAACTCCTCCATCGCAACGGAAAGAATGTCTCGGCGCACGCCTTCCGGATCGCGCTTCGCCTGCCGGGTTTCGCTGGTGCCGTTCGAAGTTGCGCTTTTTGTCATGATCCATCCATCAGCAGGGTATACGGCTTGCCGCCGCACCCCTATTATTAACCAATTAGTACATAACGCTGAAAAGGAACGCAATATGGCGAGCTATGACACAGGCAAACAGGGCGTGCCAATGCGTACTTCCATCGCCACCGTCTCCATCAGCGGCGAATTCCCGGAGAAACTGGCGGCCATTGCGAAAGCCGGTTTCACCGGCGTGGAGATTTTCGAGAACGATTTCCTGACCTACGACGCCTCGCCGCGCGAGGTTAGGGCCCTTGCGGCGGATCATGGGCTGGATATCACGCTTTTCCAGCCGTTCCGCGATTTCGAAGGCATGCCGGAACCGCACCGCGCCCGCGCCTTCGAGCGCGCAGGGCGTAAATTCGACATCATGGGCGAACTCGGGACCGATCTGATGCTGATCTGCTCGAATGTCTCGCCGGTGTCGCTGGGTGGAATAGACCGCGCCGCCGCCGATTTCCACGAGCTTGGCGAGCTTGCGGCCAGGCATGGTGTTCGCGTGGGTTACGAGGCGCTGGCCTGGGGCCGGCACATCAGCGATCATCGCGATGCGTGGGAAGTGGTGCGCCGCGCCGATCACCCCAATGTCGGTATCATCCTCGACAGCTTCCACACGCTGTCGCGCAAGATCGATCCCAACTCCATCCGCTCCATTCCCGGCGACAAGATCTTCATCGTGCAATTGGCCGACGCACCGCTGATCGACATGGACCTGTTGTACTGGAGCCGGCATTTCCGCAACATGCCCGGCGAAGGTGATCTGCCGGTGGTGGATTTCATGCGCGCTGTCGCCGCAACCGGTTATAGCGGCCCGCTGTCGCTCGAAATCTTCAACGACCAGTTCCGCGGTGGCTCGGCGCGCCTTTTGGCTGAGGACGGCCATCGTTCGCTCATCAACCTCATGGATCAGGTGCGCCGTCTGGAGCCCGACATCCGCATCGAGGCGCCCGCCATGCCTGAGCGGGTGCAGACGGAAGGCGTGGAGTTTGTCGAGTTCACAACGGCACCGGAGGAAAAGGCCAATCTGGAAGCGCTGCTCGCCACACTTGGTTTTGATAAAACCGCGAGGCACCGCAATCGCGATGTCGATCTCTACACGCAGGGCGACATTCGCATCGTCATCAATACCGGCGGTACCGGTGAGAGTTTCGCCGGTGCATCCTACTCCATCCACGGCACCAATGCCTATGCATTCGGCCTGAAGGTCGATGATGCGCAGGCAGCGCTTGCGCGTGCGGCAGCTCTGGGCGCGCCGACATTCGCCGAACCGCGCAAATCCGGCGAAGTCGCGGTTCCAGCCATTCAGGGCGTGGGCAATGGCGTCATCTATTTCCTCGACGGGTCCACGGCGCTCGCCTCCATCTGGGACAATGAATTCGCACCGGTAGATGCGACGGCACCGGCAGGCAATACCGGACTGACCCGCATCGACCATCTTGCGCAAACCACGCATTACGATGAAATGCTGACCTGGCTTCTGTTTTACACATCGCTGTTTTCAACGCGCCGCACTCCGATGGTGGATGTGGTCGATCCCGGCGGTCTGGTGCGCAGCCAGGCCATAGAAAGCGTGCCCTCCCCGCGTTTCCGCCTGACCATGAACGGCGCCGACAACCGAAAGACCTTCGCCGGCAAATTTCTGGCGGAAGGTTTCGGCACCAGCATCCAGCACATCGCGTTCGCCACGGACGATATCTTCGCCACCGCCAAGGCTCTGCATGCGCGCGGCTTTCACGCCCTGCCGATCTCGCGCAATTATTATGACGATCTGGAGGCCCGCTTCGGGCTGGAACCGGAATTCTCCGACGCACTCCGGGAAGCAAGCATCCTCTACGACAGGGACGACAACGGCGAATATTTCCAGATCTACAGCCGCACCTTCGGCGAAGGGTTCTTCTTCGAAATCGTCGAAAGGCGCGGTGCCTACGGCGGATATGGCGCGATGAACGCCCCCTTCCGCATCGCTGCGCAGCGGCGTCTTGCGCCACCGATCGGCATGCCGAAGGAATAGGCGCAGACACCAGTCCACTGGTGCTTCAAAAATCCAAACAGGCCGCAGCCGGCAGGAATGCCGCTGCGGCCTGTCTTTATTTACGCCAGCGTCACTATCTCATAGTCCCGTGGAATGGCGGAGGTGGCCACAAACCACTTAGATGCGCGCGTGCGCTGCTGATGAAAATCGAAAGCAGCGCGGTCCACAAAAAGCTCTTCCACCCTCCAGATCAGGGGGTCTTCGGTCTGCGATACCTCAAAAGAAATACAGCCCGGCTCCGCTCTGGTCAGGCGAATGTGATCGGGTAGATGGCTTTCCACAAGTTGGACATCCTGCACCGATGCGCAACGGAGGAAGCCGGATAGCCTGACCGCACCCGTTCTATTCGTCATACCCGGTATCCTTTTTCAATGGTCTTCGTCCGGCCTGTATCACGGGCAGCGGCACCCACAACCACTGAAATCGATACATCCTCAATACAGACTAAAAACATCCCTTAATCGGGGTCCGGCCCTTCGGCACACCCGCGCCCAAAATAAATGCACTTGCGTATTTGTAGAGCAGTATACAAAAATTGTTCAACACTCTGGACATGATTGTCCTGTTTTGTTAGCTTTTTTGTAAAACAAGGGGTGGGGAATACAAGTTCATGCGCATCATCGATTCTGAGACTGGCAACAGGCATTTTACCGGCACCGGTGAGGTCGCCCGTAGCACTTCGACCAGGTCGCAATTTCCGTATCGACCGGCAGCAGCCAATCTACATCGCGCCTGAAACGCCATGCGCTTTCTTTTTGACACTCCCATCCTCCGGCACAGCGTTTCATCCCGCGCGCCTGCCCCACGCCCTTGCCCCCTCACTATTTCAGATGGCCGCGCCGGCATTGCCGCGCATGCCAAGCCGGAGACGCTGACATGACTGCCGCAAACCGCAACGCCCTCCTCTCGGTTGAAAACCTGAGCGTTGAGTTCGGCGACAGCCGCGTCGTGGACGATATTTCCTTTGCCGTGGAAGCCGGCAGGACGGTGGCGATCGTCGGCGAATCCGGATCGGGCAAATCGGTCACGTCGCTCTCGACCATGCGTCTTGCGGATATGATGGGCGCGACTTACCCCGCCGGTCGCATCATGTTCGAAGGCAAGGATCTGCTGAAGGCATCGCAGAAGGAAATGCGGTCGATCCGCGGCAAGGAGATCGCCATGATCTTCCAGGAGCCGATGACGTCGCTGAACCCGGTCTTCACCATCGGTGACCAGATCTGCGAAGTGCTTGTCCTGCACGAGAAAATGGGCAAGGCGGCGGCCATGGCCGAGGCAAAAAAGTTGCTCGACATGGTGCGATTGCCGGATGCGGCCGAGCTTCTGCACCGTTATCCGCATCAGCTTTCCGGCGGCATGCGCCAGCGCGTGATGATTGCCATGGCGCTTGCCTGTCGGCCGAAGCTGCTGATCGCCGACGAACCGACGACGGCACTTGATGTCACCATTCAGGCGCAGATCCTCAACATCATGCGCGACCTGCAAAAGAAGCTCGGCATGGGCATGGTCTTCATCACCCATGACATGGGCGTGGTGGCGGAAATGGCCGATGACGTCGTCGTGATGTGGAAAGGCAGGAAGGTTGAGGAAGGCCCGGTCAAGGACATCTTCGCCAATCCGCAGCATCCCTATACGCGGGCGCTGCTTTCCGCCGTTCCGCGCCTCGGCAGCATGACCGGCGAAGAGTTTCCCAAGCGCCTTCCGCTCACCGTCCTGCAGGATGGCCAGCCGGTCGTGGTGGGCGAGGAACGGGTGCAGAACACCGCAAAATACGATGAGAAGCCGCTGCTTTCGGTTCGCGACCTGTTCGTTCGCTTCGATATTCGCAAGAACCTGTTCGGCAAGGCGACGCACCGTTGCAGCGCCGTGCAGAAGGTCAGCTTCGACATCCACGCCGGGGAGACACTGGCGCTGGTCGGTGAATCCGGTTCGGGCAAATCCACCATCGGCCGCACAATCCAGCAGCTGCAATCGGCGGTATCAGGCGAAATATCCTTCAACGGCCGCAGCTATTCTGAGATGTCGGCGGCGGAACGTTTCCGCATGCGGCAGGAAGTGCAATATATCTTCCAGGACCCCTTCGCCTCGCTCGATCCGCGCAAGACGGTAGGCTTCTCGATCGCCGAACCAATCAACACCCACAGCCTGATCAACGATGCCAAGGCGGTGCGCCGCCGGGTGGATGAGCTGCTGGAACGGGTGGGTCTGAGTTCGGAACATGCATCGCGGTATCCGCACGAGTTTTCGGGCGGCCAGCGGCAGCGTGTCTGCATTGCCCGCGCGCTCGCCTCCGATCCTAAGCTCATTATCGCCGACGAAGCGCTGTCGGCGCTCGATGTCTCCATCCAGGCGCAGATCATCAATCTGTTCATGGATTTGCAAGCGGAACGTGGTCTTGCTTACCTGTTCATCAGCCATGACATGGCGGTGGTGGAAAAGATGAGCCACCGCGTCGCGGTGCTTTATCTCGGCCAGATCATGGAAATGGGCAGCCGCCAGCAGGTCTTCGAAACGCCCACGCATGATTATACGCGCCGGCTGCTTTCCGCAGTGCCGGTTGCCGATCCCCTGATCGAGCGCCGCATCGCCATGATCGAGGGCGAAATTCCCAATCCCGTGCGCCGCGTCGGCGATGAGCCCGCCATTCTCGCCCATGAGGAAATCAATCCAGGCCACTTCATCGCGAAGAGTGCCTGAACAATAACCAAAACCGTAACCATCTGAAGAGGAACAGGTAGATGACAAAAATCAAAAAGGGGATGACGGCAACGTTCGTCGCGCTTGCGCTGGCCGGCACGGCCTTCACCGCAGCGCCGGCTTTCGCCGCTGGCAAGATGACCATTTCCAGCCCGCAGGACCCCGGCAGCTGGGATCCGATCGACACCTTCCTGGTGCAATGGGCAGCTGTCGCCACCAACATCTTCGATGGCCTGACCTATCGCGGTCCGGACCTGAAACTTGTGCCCGGCCTTGCCGAATCCTGGGAAGAGCTGGATGAAGGCAAGCGCATCCGCTTCAAGCTGCGCCAGAACGTCAAGTTCCATAATGGCGAGCCCTTCAACGCCGCCGCCGTCAAGTTCACCTTCGAGCGCCTTCTCGGCGAACAGGGTGCCAAGGGCCCGCAGCGCTCCAACTATGTCGCCATCGAAAGCGTCGACGTCATTGACGACTACACCGTCGACATGAAGCTCAAGGCGCCCGATCCGGTGCTTCTGACCAAGCTTGCCGGTTATGGCGGCATGATCGTGCCGCCGAAATACATTCAGGAAAAGGGTGAGGATAATTTCAACCTCAACCCGGTCGGCACCGGCGCGTTCAAATTCGTCTCCTATGCGCCGAAGACCAACATCAAGCTTGAAGCCAACCCGGATTACTGGGGCGGCGCACCAAAGCTCTCCGAACTGGAATTCCGCTTCATCGCCGAGCCGGCGACTGCGGTTGCCGAATTGCAGGCCGGCCGCGTCGATCTCGTCATTCCGCCCACCATCCCGATCGGCATGATCCCGGTCATCGAAGGCGATTCCAAGCTGGAGATCGTCAGCGTTCCAGGCCCGACGGTGGATGCGCTGCGTTTCAACACTCGTGACGGCATCACCGCTGATCCCAAGGTGCGCAAGGCCATCATCATGGCCGTTGATCGCGGCACGATCGTCAAGTCGATCCTTGCCGGTCAGGCCTCGGAAATCGCCAGCTTCCAGAGCGCGCTGTCCTTCGGTTACGACGCCGATCTGAAGCCGCTGCCTTATGATCCGGAAGGCGCAAAGAAGCTGCTCGCGGAAGCCGGCGTCAAGCCGGGTGCGGCACTGCAGATCGATATCAGAGGCAACGATGCGACGATGAACGAAGTCGCGCAGGTCATCTCCAGCTATCTGTCCATGGTCGGCATCACCGCCACCATCAAGCCCTATGAGACCAACGTGCTCCTGAACGACATCATCCCGCAGGGCAAGACCGGCGCCATGTTCCAGCAGAAGTGGGGCGGCTGGACCTTCGATTACGACAACACAGCCTATTCCATGTACCACTCGGGTGAAAAGTGGAATCCTTACGACAAGGACGAGAAGCTGGACAAGCTGCTGGAATCGCAGCGCCCGCTGACTGACCGAGCCGAGCGCGAAAAGATCCTCAAGCAAGTCGGCGCCTATGCCGCCGAGCGCGCGCTGGAAATTCCGCTTTACAACACCAATGCCATTTACGGCATCAACAAGCGGGTCAAGGGTTTCGTGGCACCGCCGGATAACCGCCTGAAGCTGACCGACGTCACCGTCGAATAATCAGGCTTATCCTCCCAAAAAGCGCCTTGCCCGCCATCCCGCGGGCAAGGTCGGGTCTCTCTTCAAGGTAAAAAACGTGGCCGGTTTCCTCATCAAGCGATTGCTGCAGGCGATTTTCGTCGTCATCGCCATCACCCTTCTCGTTTCCTTCGCCATCCGCCTGACGGGCGATCCGGCTGTCACCATGTTCCAGGGCGGCGGCAGCATGACGGAAGACGATCTGGCGCGCATTCGTGCGGCGCTTGGAACCGACCGGCCGTTCTTCGTGCAATATTTCAGCTTCCTGAAAGGCCTGGTTACGCTCGATTTCGGCCGCAGCTTCACCGGCAGCACGCCGGTATCGCGGCTCATCGCCGATGCCCTGCCCGCCACGCTGCTTCTCGCCTTCATCTCCATGGCGGTGTCGATTGCGCTTTCCATTCCGCTCGGCATCAAGGCCGCGACCTCGCGCGGCAAGACGGCCGATCAGGTGATCCGTATCTTCTCGCTCGTCGGCCTGTCCTTCCCCAATTTCTGGCTGGCCACCATGCTGGTGCTGCTTTTCTCCATCACGCTCGGCTGGCTGCCGCCAAGCGGCATGGGCGGCTTTGCAAGCTACATCATGCCATCGGTCACCATGGGCGTTATCCTGACGGCTACCAATGTGCGTCTGGTGCGCACGGCGATGCTCGATACGCTGCGCTCGCAATATGTCATGGTGGCGCGCGCCAAGGGCCTCAGCGAAAACAAGGTGCTTTACAAGCATGCGCTGCGTAACTGCGCCATTCCGCTGATTACCTATTTCGGCCTGCAATTCGGCGGACTTCTCGGCGGCATCGTCGTCATCGAGCGCGTCTTCAACTGGCCGGGTCTCGGCACGCTCGCCTTCGATGCGGTGGGCGCGCGCGACTATCCCGTGCTTCAGGCCGTCATCACCGTGCTGTCGCTGATGATCGTCGGCATCAACCTTCTGGTCGATATCGCCTACGGGCTGGTCGATCCGCGCATCCGCACGGAGTAATTGACGATGGCTGCCAAAACCTCGCGCCTGTCGCGCTTCAACAATCTCGAATTCATCCTCGGCGCCCTGCTTACCGTCGTCATCTGCCTTGCCGTTCTTCTTTCCGACGTGCTGTTTCCGGGCGGTGCCGAAAAGATCGACCTGATGGCGCGCCTTGCCAAGCCCTTCACTAGCGCCGCCCATCCGCTCGGCACCGATCCGCTCGGCCGTGACGTACTGGCCCGTGTCGTGGCCGGCGGCAAGATTTCGCTGCTCGTCGGTTTCACCTCGGTCATCGGTGCCGTGGTCTTCGGCGTGATCGTCGGCCTGGTCGCCGGTTATTATCGCGGCTTCTGGGACATGCTGGTCATGCGCTTTGCCGATATCCAGCTCGCCATGCCCTTCATTCTCTTGGCGATCACCTTCATCGCAATTGTTGGCGGCAGCCTCACCAACACCATCATCCTCCTGATCGTCTCGCAATGGGTACAATATGCCCGTCTGGTGCGCGGCTCGGTGCTGACGCTGCGCGAACGGGAATTCATCCTGTCCGCCCGCGCCATTGGCGTGAAGGACTGGCGCATCATCCTCCAGCACCTTCTGCCGAACCTGATCGGCCCGGTCATCGTGCTGATGACGCTCAACGTCGCCAACAACATCCTGCTGGAAAGCAGCCTCACCTTCCTCGGCCTCGGTGTCGATCCGACCATTCCGAGCTGGGGCGGCATGCTGGCGGATGGCCGCACCTATCTGCAGACGGCATGGTGGGTCAGCGTCTTCCCCGGTCTTGCCATCCTTCTGACCGTGCTTGGCCTCAACCTTCTCGGTGACTGGCTGCGCGACAGCCTCGACCCCACCGGCAGAACCTCAAGGTGATCGTGATGAGCCAGATTTTCGACCAGACCTTCAAGCGTACTCTGGATGTGCTTCTCGCCAATGCCGCGCCCGGCCAGTCCTTCGAGGCATGGACGTTCGATGACGCCAAAAGCCGCCGCGAGGCCGAAGAAAGGCTGAAGAAAAAAGGCGTCAGTGCCCGCATCCGCAGCGCCTACAAGCCACTTCTCTTCACCTTTCTGGAAGAGATCAATCTTGGTGGCGTCGATGCCATCGAGGTGCATTACCCGGTGCACGCCAATGCACCCGCCAATCGTTTCCGGCTGGAGGCCTATCCGCTGGCGGCACTAGCCGGCGACGCGAAGATCGATTTTATCGCCCGCGACGACGACGCCCTTCATTATGACGTTACGCTGAGCCGCAACGGCAAGAAGGAAACCCTGAAGGTTCTCGCTCCCAACCGGGTTCATACCGATATCGTCGGCGAAACCAATGTCTCGCCAACCGGCTGGTTCCGTCCGGCCGGTGACGCTACGGGCGAGCGGCTGGAGACGGATTACGAGCAGCTTTTCGAAGCGGCAATCAATGCCGTTGCCAATCACGGCTGGGGCGATGAAGAACCCTATTTCGAGGAATTGAACATCCGCGTCACGCACCCGTCCGAAGACATGGCGCTGCCGGTCGGGGAAGAGGTGGTCAGCCTGCGTGAAGCGCTGCATGAGGATTTCTATTTCTCCCTCCTCGAATTCTTCCAGAAGAAGTCCGGCCGGCCGCTGGGCGACCGCGGCCTGAAACCCGGCCAGATCGTTCCGGAAGTCGTCAAAAGCAACGGCGACGTTTCGGTCCGTATCGAGACCCGTGCACTCACCACCGCTTTCCTGGATGGCGGCGAACAGCGGATCGACGAGGCCCGCGAACCGGTGGCGGCGGGTCAGATCGCGCGTATGCTTGCCGAGATCGACGGCGAGGCGTTCGAGGCCCGCTCGCGGTCGGGCCGCGTTCTTGCCGCCCGTTATGTCGCGGGCAGCGATGCCGCCGTGATGATCAGCGGCGGCCAGCATCCCAATGAAACCACCGGCATCGTTGGCGCCGTCCGCGCCGCCTGCAAACTTGCGGAAAGACAGGGCGCGCATTTCACCATTTCGCCGCTGGAAAACCCCGATGGTTATGCCCTGCACCAGCGGCTGCGCGCCGACAATCCACGCCACATGCACCATGCGGCGCGGTACACGGCGCTCGGCGACGATCTCGAATATCGCACGCGGGAAAATTCGGGCGTCCATCTCAACGAGAAGGCAATCCGTTTCAGCGCGCAGGAGATGAGCGGCGCGAGCCTGCATGTGAACCTGCACGGTTATCCCTCGCACGAATGGACCCGTCCGCTTTCCGGTTATGTGCCGCGCAATTTCGCCATGTGGACCCTGCCGAAGGGTTTCTTCCTCATCATCCGCCACCATGCGGATTGGGAAAAGCAGGCGGAAGCCCTGCTCGACCGGGTTACCCGCCATCTCGGCGCCATTCCGGGCCTGCTGGATTACAACAACCGCCAGATCGCGCTTTATGAGATTCACGCCGGTGAAACCGGTTTCCGCATCATCAACGGTTTCCCGTGCCTGTCGTCCATCGACGACCGCCACACAGTGCCGATGACGCTGATTACCGAATATCCTGATGAGACGATCTACGGCGATGACTTCATCACCGGCCACACGGCGCAGATGGAAACGGTTCTTTCCGCTTACGACGCCTGGCAGGATATTTTCGTCGCGGACGTTGCCTGATTTTGAAGCGCCCCCGATTGGGGGCCTCAGAATGATGACGAAGTCCCGAAGCCCTCGTCCGTCATGCTTGGACTTGTCCGGAGCAGCTGCAACGTCTTGGTCTAGTTGGACGTGATTGGATCCTTGGGGCAATCCAGCGATGACGCCGGGTGTGAGGGAGCTTTGTCATCACCCTCAGTTGCCTTGTACGGCTTACTTCTCAGCCGTGGCGGCAAGCTTCTTTTCCTGCTGCTTCTGCAAAAGCCGCTTGCCCTTGCTCAAAATATGCAGATTGGCGGCATCGAGTTTGTTATATCCGGCCTGAATAATATCGAGATCGGCGACGTGACCGATTGCTGCCAGTTCATGCATCACGTCGCCAACAGCGACATCGACGCTCGGCTTCGGCAGGTGCACAACATCTTCCACCGCGGCGCGCATGCCATCCGCCGCGCCGCCCATGACGTGATACAGCGCCAGCGCCTTGCGGAGAAAAGCTTCGCGGCGCTCGATCTTGTTGTTGAGTATACTGTCGCCAACGCGATTCCGCATAAGATCAACGGCTTTATTCTGATATTCGCCCATCAAGACACCAAATGAAATTCAAAATATGCTTCGGGAGACTACGGACAATCCCCTTAGAACTGGTTAAGGCACCGGGATTACGTGCATATTATCGTCATTTTCCGGCCCCGTGGAGCAGGGCATTTTTCATAACGGCGGCATTTGGAAGCAGCATGCTGCAACGGGACCTTTCGTGATGGCTGCAGCGGCTGCGGCAATTGAGAATCGCCAGACTATCCCTATTGTATGATCCAATATCGGGCAGAACCGGATAAGGTAGCAATCCATAACCATCAGGTTATTTATTGCCCCCTTTTTTTCATTTTACTTTGGCCATCGCACTTACCAGTTTGACTGGCTGGATCGGTGGAGGGAGCCACGGATCAATTGGGAGGAAATCATGAAATTACGGATCACCGCCGCAATCGCGGCCATCTGCTTCAGTTCCGTTGCCTATGCCGAGACGATCAAGGTCGGCGTGGTCGGCCCGTTCTCCGGCCCCTTCGCGCTGCAGGGCAAGAACTTCAAGGCCGGCATAGACGCCTGGTTTTCGCTTCACGGCAACAAGGTGGGCAATGACACTGTCGAAGTCGTCTACCGCGATGTGCCGCAGGCCGATCCGGCGCAATCCAAGGCGCTGGCGCAGGAGCTGGTTGTAAAGGAAGGCGTGCAATATCTCGCGGGCTTCTATTTTACGCCCGACGCCATGGCGGTTACGCCACTTCTGAAACAGGGCAATGTGCCCATGGTCATCATGAATGCGGCCACCTCGGCCATCGTTACCAAAAGCCCCTATGTGGTGCGCACCTCGTTCACGACATGGCAGACATCCACGCCCATCGCCAAGGTGGCTTTTGATGGCGGCGTCAAGAAGGTCATTTCGCTGGTCAGCGATTACGGCCCGGGCGTTGACGCGGAGAACGCCTTCAAGGCAGCCTTCACCGCCGCTGGCGGCGAAGTTGTGGAGAGCATTCGCATGCCGCTTTCCACCAATGATTTCAGCCCCATCATGCAGCGCGTGAAGGATTCCGGCGCACAAGGCGTCTTCGCCTTCCTGCCCTCCGGCCCGACGACGCTCGGCTTCGTGAAGGCCTTCAACGACAACGGCCTGAAATCATCAGGCATCAAGCTTTTCGCGCCGGGCGATCTTACACAGGAATCGGATCTGCCGGCCCTTGGCGAAGCAGCACTCGGCATGCAGACTACCTTCCACTATGCCGTCTCCCACGATTCAGCCGAAAACAAGACCTTCGTGGAGGCCGCAACCAAGGCCATTGGCAATCAGAAGGAACTGTCCTTCCCCGCGGTCGGCGCGTTTGACGGCATGTATGTCATCACCAAGATGATCGAGGCGACCGGCGGCAAACAGGATGCGGAAAAGGCTGTCGAGGCGGTGAAGGGCCTTTCCTGGACAAGCCCGCGCGGCCCTGTCAGCATCGATCCGCAGAGCCGCCACATCACGCAGAACATCTATCTGCGCGAAGTCTCCAAGGGCGATGACGGCAATTATTACAACAAGGAAGTCCAGACTTTCGAAAAACAGGGCGATCCGGGCCTTGCCGCCGCCAAGTAAGTATTGAGACGGAAATGACCGGCGCCGCCTTTTGCGGGCGGCTCCGGCACGGGCGCAAACGCATCGGGAGGAGCTTTCGAACATGCAGACGGTCTTCAGCATCCTTGTCGATGCGCTTGCCTATGGCATGGTGCTTTTCATCATCTCCATCGGCCTATCCGTGACAATGGGGCTGATGCGTGTGGTCAATCTCGCCCACGGCGCCTTCGCCATGATCGGCGGGTATCTCGCCTCCTATGCCGCCCATGGCCTCGGCCTTGGTTACGCGGCGGCAATCCTCGTTGCGATTGTCGGCACCATCGTGATCGCCATACCGCTTGAACGGTTTCTCTACCGGCGCATCTACGGCGCACCTGAACTGACGCAGGTGCTGATGACCATCGGCATCACCTTCTGCATCATCGGCATCGCCAATTTCGTGTTCGGGCCAACGCTCAAAACCATTCCGCTGCCGCAGGAACTGGCCGGTCCCACCGATCTCGGGTTTCGCACCATCGCCACCCACCGCATCTTCGCCATCGTCGCTGGCCTCGTGGTGGCGGCGGCACTTTGGTTCACGTTCGAAAAGACCGCCTTCGGCATCAAGCTGCGGGCAGCGGTGGACAATGCGGCCATGGCAGCAGCCCTCGGCGTGCGCACCGAAATCATCTATGCCGTTAGCTTCGCCATCGCCGTCGGCCTTGCGGCCATGGGCGGCGTCATCGGCGCAGAATTGCTGCCGGTCGAACCCTATTATGCGCTGCGCTACATGGTCACCTTCCTGGTGGTCGTATCAGTCGGCGGCGCAGGCTCGATCCCCGGCGCGCTGATCGCCTGTCTGCTGCTTGGCGCCATCGATACGACCGGGCGGTATCTTGCCCCCGAATATGGCGAATTCTTCTTCTATCTGGCGGTCATCGTGATCATCACGCTGTTTCCGCGCGGCCTTCTTGGAAGGGCGAAATGAGATGGCGGTGCTCATGAACGACCTCACTGAAACGGCAAAACCGCCGAAGGCCCGCTCGCCCCTGCGCGCGATTGGCGGTCCGCTGCTCATCATCATCGCCGCCATCGCCGGTTACTTCCTATTTCCGGATAATCTGGCGCTGTTGACGCGCATCATCGCGATAGCGCTTCTCGTGCTCTCCATCGATCTCGTTACCGGCTATTGCGGCGTGGCGACACTTGGCCATGCGGCCCTTTTCGGTGCTGGCGCCTATGCCGCCGGCATTGCCGCTGCCCACTACGGTATCACGGACCCGCTTCTCATGACCCTCATCGGCGCAGCAGTGGGCGGCATCGCGGGATTGCTGTCCGGCACCATTCTGTTGCGCGCGCACGGCCTGCCGCAACTGGTGCTGTCCATCGCCGTCGTCCATCTTTTCCATGAGGCGGCCAACAAGGCGTCGGACTGGACGGGCGGCAGCGACGGGCTTGCCGGCGTCTCGCCCGATGCGCTGTTCGGCACCTTCGAATTCGATCTTTACGGCCGCACCGCCTATATCTACGGCGTCTGCCTGCTGCTTCTTGTTTTTCTGGCACTTCGCGTCGTCGTCAATTCGCCCTTCGGCATGCTGTGTCGCGGCGTCAAGCAGGACAGCATCCGCATTCAGGCCATGGGCGGTTCGGTCAATGGCACGATTTTGAAGATGTTCGTGATATCAGGCATCGTCGCCGGAATCGGCGGCGCGCTGAACGCCATCTCCACGCAGGTGGTCGGCCTCGACAGCCTCAGCTTCACGCTGTCTGCCGAAGCGCTAGTCATGCTGGTTCTCGGTGGCGCGGGCTCGCTTTATGGCGCGCTGATCGGCACCGTCACCTTCATGTGGTTCGAGGACGTCGTTTCCGCCGCTAACCCGTTCCACTGGCTCACAATCGTCGGCCTGCTTCTGATCGCCGTCGTGCTGTTTGCGCCACGCGGCCTTTATGGCGCGGGCGAACAGATCATCGCGCGCCTGCGGGGAGATCGCAAATGAGCGCTATTTTCGAAGTTTCCGGCCTGCAGAAAAATTTCGGCGGTCTCGTCGTTACCAACAATGTCTCGCTGTCGCTTTCGCCCGGCGATCGCACCGTGCTGATCGGCCCCAACGGCGCCGGCAAGACCACATTCGTCAACCTCGTTACCGGAAACATCAAGCCATCCGCCGGAACCGTGCGGATTGCCGGAGAAGACGTGACGGGGCTCAGCGCCAGTCAGCGTGTGAAGCGCGGACTTGTCCGCTCGTTTCAGGTGACGCGGCTGTTCCAGGACATGACGCCGGAGGAACATGTCGCACTCGCCATTCTGCAAAGGGAAGGCAGAACGGGCCGGATTTTCGGCCGTTACCGCGCCATGCCAACGGTGATGAGCGAGGCGCGCGACATTCTCGGAACGCTTGGCCTGCTTGCCATCGCCGAAACCCGCGTTCGTGAAATCGCCTATGGCCAGCAGCGGCTGATCGAGATCGCGCTTGCCATGGCGCTCAGGCCCAAAATCCTGCTGCTTGATGAACCTGCCGCCGGCGTTCCCTCGACGGAGACGGCGCGTATCGAACAGGCGCTCGATCGCCTGCCCGCCGACCTCGCCATATTGATGATCGAACACGACATGGATCTGGTCTTCCGTTTCGCCAGACGTGTGGTCGTGCTCGCCGCAGGCGCCGTCATATTCGACGGTTCGCCTGGCGAAGTCACCAGCAACGCAGAAGTCCGCCAAGCCTATCTCGGAAGTTACGCCAATGCCCGCAGCGCCGCTTGAAATCGCCAACCTGACCGCCGGTTACGGCCCCACCCGTGTCATCGAGGGTCTGTCGCTCTCCGTTCCCGCCGGTTCGCGTTTCGCGGTGCTCGGGCGTAACGGCGTTGGCAAGACGAGCCTGTTTGCCACGCTTGCCGGGCAGACGAAACGATTTGCCGGTGATATCCATCTCGGCGAGCAGGACATCACCGCCCTGCCGAGTGCTGCCCGCGCCCTCGCCGGTCTCGGTTACGTGCCGCAGACCCGCGATGTCTTTCCGACACTCACAGTCGAAGAAAACCTCTTCGTCGGCCTCAAGGGCCGGCCGAAATCAGCCATCGAGGAAGCCTACACGCTGTTTCCGCGCCTGAAGGAAAGACGCCGCAATCTCGGCTCGCAACTCTCCGGTGGCGAGCAGCAGATGCTTTCCACCGCTCGCACCATCCTCGGCCAGCCGCAGGTGCTGCTTCTCGATGAACCGCTCGAAGGTCTCGCCCCTGTTATCTGCGAGGAACTGATGGCGGCCTTCTCGAAACTCGCGCAATCGGGCGAAATGACCATTCTTCTCATCGAACAGCGCATCCAGATGGCCATCGACTTCGCCGACCACGCCATCATCATGGAACGCGGCCGCATCGTCTGGTCAGGACCGTCCGACGATCTTGCGGCGAACCCGGATATTGTTGATACGCATCTTGGTGTGGGTGGATTGCACTGACCCAAAAGCGTCAATCACCCCCTCTTCATCGTTCCGGCCTCGAGCCGGAATGATGAAAGTTAACCCGATCACACACCGCAACAAACCCCGATCCCGCTTCATGATCCGTTCGTAAAAAACACAATGGAATAAAAATTCCATTGCAGTTAAAGTGCACACGATTTCAATCTGCACAAAGGAACGACAATGACGGCAATCGATGTGCCAGACTCCGTGAAGGCTTTTGAGGAGCGGTTGCTTCAGGTCGCGGAAGGCCTGCCGAAACGATTACGTCAATGTGCGGATTATGTCGCGTCCAATCAGGATCGCATTGCCGTTTCCACCGTCGCCGAAATGGCAGAAGGTGCCGGCGTGCAGCCGTCTGCATTCATGCGCTTTTGCCAGATCATGGGTTTTTCCGGCTTTTCGGAGATGCAGCGCCTGTTTCGCGATTCCTATGTCGGCGGCTGGCCGGATTATGCGACCCGGCTGGACCACCTGCGCGAAAAGGGCGACGAGAGCGCGTCGGGCCTGTTGGCGGAGTTCGTGGAGGCTGGCCGTTCTTCATTGGAAATGCTGCTGAAATCGGTCGATACACGGCAGCTTGACGAGGCGGTCTCGGCGCTGGCACAGGCGCGCACCGTGCATATCATCGGTTTGCGGCGCTCCTTCCCCATTGCCAGTTACCTCGCTTACGCCTTCGAGAAAATGAAGGTACCTGCGGTTTTGCACAGCGCCGTCGGTGGCCTCGGCAACCTCAGCGCCATCTCCCGCGATGACGCGCTGATTGCGATCACCTTCTCCCCCTATTCGGCTGAAACGCTGGAACTGGCGGAAATGGCCCGCGCCAATGGTATTCCGGTCGTCGCCATGTCCGATTCGGCCGTCAATCCGCTGCGCAAGTCCGGCGCGACGCTACTCACGGTAACGGAAATCGATTTTGGCGCATTCCGCTCGCTTTCCGCCACGCTCTGTCTCGCCATTACACTCGCTGTCGCTGTGGGAACGCGCAAAACAGCCTGAATATTTTTATTGAAAACATAAAAAATAGAATTTATGATCCAAATTCATGAAACGGGCATTCCATAATTGTCCGTCTCGTGAATGCACCCGAAGGTGGTGAGACAGAAAGTGGGCGGAGGAGGCCCACTGACATCAGGCTCCCTCAATGCGGGGTCCGAAGGAGGAAGCTTTTGAAAAAACTTGACCTTATCACGATCGGGCGCTCGTCGGTCGACCTTTATGGTTCACAGGTCGGCGGCCGGCTGGAGGACATGGCCTCCTTTGCCAAATATATTGGCGGCTCCCCCACCAATATTGCGGCCGGCGCTGCGCGGCTCGGCCTTGCCAGTGCCGTCATCACCCGCGTTGGTGACGAGCATATGGGCCGCTTCATCCGTGAACAGCTGGTGCGCGAAGGCGTGGACGTACGCGGCGTGAAAACCGACCCGGAGCGGTTGACGGCGCTGGTGCTTCTCGGCATTCGCGACCAGAACCAGTTTCCGCTGATTTTCTATCGCGAGAACTGTGCCGACATGGCGCTCAGCGAAGACGACATCGATCCCGCCTTTATTGCCGAAGCAGGCTGTGTCTGCGCCACCGGCACGCATCTGTCGCATCCGAAGACGGAAGCGGCCGTACTGAAGGCGCTGAAACTTGCCCGCGAAAACGGTGCGAAAACAGCGCTCGACATCGACTATCGACCCAATCTCTGGGGTGTTGCCGGCCATGGCGATGGCGAAAGCCGCTTCGTGGAATCGCAGAAGGTCACCGCCAAGCTGCAATCCACCCTGCATCTCTTCGATCTGATTGTAGGCACGGAAGAAGAATTCCACATTGCCGGCGGCTCGACCGATACGCTGGCCGCACTGAACGCCGTACGCAAGGTGTCGAACGCGACGCTGGTGTGCAAGCGTGGCCCGATGGGTGCTTCGGTTTTCGCCGGCGAAATTCCGGCAAGCCTGGACGATGGCGAGACGGGCGAAGGTTTCCCGATCGAGGTCTTCAATGTTCTCGGCGCGGGCGATGGTTTCATGGCCGGGCTTTTCCGTGGCTGGCTGCGCGGCGAGGACTGGCCGACAACGCTGAAATACGCCAATGCCTGTGGCGCCTTTGCCGTTTCCCGCCACGGCTGCACGCCCGCCTATCCGAGTTGGGAAGAGCTGCAATATTTCTTCAAGGCCGGCATCCGCAACAAGGCGCTGCGCAAGGACGAGGCGCTGGAACAGGTGCATTGGTCAACCAATCGCAAGGGCGAATGGGACACAATGCGCGTCTTCGCCTTCGACCATCGCATGCAACTGGAAGCGATCGCCGACGAACTCGGCATTAAACATGAGCGCATCGGCGCCTTCAAGAAGCTCTGCCTCGAGGCCGCGCAAACGGTCGCCGGTGGCAAGGCGGGTTACGGCATTCTCTGCGATGGCCGCCTCGGACGCGATGCGCTTTTCGCAGCCAGCGGCTCCGGTCTGTGGATCGGCAGGCCGGTGGAATGGCCGGGTTCGCGCCCGCTGACGCTGGAACCGGAACTCGGCAAGGATTTCGGCGGGCTTTCCGAATGGCCGCTGGAAAATGTCGTCAAGGTTCTGTGCTTCTATCACCCGGATGATACCGACGAAATGCGCGCCGCGCAGGAGGAGACGGTGATGCGTCTGTTCCAGGCGACACGCCGCAACCGGTTGGAAATGCTGCTCGAGGTCATTCCCTCCAAGGTCGGCCCGACCGACGATCTGACCGCCGCGCGCATCATCGAACGCTTCTACGAGATCGGCGTTTATCCCGACTGGTGGAAACTGGAGCCGATGAAAACCAAAGCCGCCTGGAAAAATGCCTGCGACGCCGTGCATCGCAACGATCCTTACGTGCGCGGCATCGTCGTTCTTGGTCTCGACGCACCGCAAAGCGAGCTGGAGGAGAGCTTCCGCCTTGCCGCCGGTTTCGATCTGGTCAAAGGTTTCGCGGTTGGCCGCACGATTTTCGCCGACGCCGCGCGGGGTTGGCTCGGTGGCAAGATCACCGATGAGGAAGCGGTGAAGGACATGGCGCAGCGCTATACCAGCCTGTGCCGCATATGGGATGAGGCGCGCGCCAAAAAGGGAGAGGCAGCGTGAAGACAATCAGATTGACGGCTGCGCAGGCTATGGTTCGTTACCTCGCCGCGCAGATGAATGAGCATGGCGAGACCTATATTGCCGGTGTCTGGGCCATCTTCGGCCATGGCAATGTCGCCGGCATCGGCGAGGCGCTTTATGGCATTCGCGAGGAACTGCCGACCTATCGCGGCCAGAACGAGCAATCCATGGCGCATGCGGCGATTGCCTATTCCAAGCAGCTGCGTCGCCGGCGGGCAATGGCGGTCACCTCCTCCATCGGCCCCGGTGCTGCCAACATGGTAACGGCGGCAGCGCTCGCCCATGTCAACCGCCTGCCGGTTCTTCTCATCCCCGGCGATGTCTTCGCCAATCGCGGTCCCGACCCCGTGCTCCAGCAGCTGGAGGATTTCGGCGACGGCACGATGACGGTGAATGACTGCTTCCGCCCGGTTAGCCGTTATTTCGATCGCATCATGCGCCCGGAACAATTGCTGACCGCCCTTCCCCGCGCCATGCGCACCATGACCGACCCTGCCGATTGCGGCCCGGTAACGCTTGCCTTCTGCCAGGACGTGCAGGCGGAAGCTTATGATTATCCCGTCAGCTTCTTTGAAAAGCGCGTCTGGCGGCAACGCCGCCCGGAACCGGATGTGGTGGAATTCGAAGAGGCCGTCGCCGCGCTGAAGGCTGCGAAGAACCCCGTCATCGTTGCCGGCGGGGGTGTGCATTTTTCCGGCGCCACCGAAACGCTGAAGCGTTTTGCGGAAACCCATTCCATTCCGGTCGTCGAAACGCAGGCCGGCAAATCGGCACTGGCGTGGGATCACGATCTCAATTTCGGCCCGGTCGGCGTCACGGGTGCCGAAAGCGCCAATATCATAAGCGAGAAAGCCGATCTGGTGTTCGGCGTCGGCACCCGCTTTCAGGACTTTACCACCGGTTCCTGGGCGCTGTTCAAGAACCCGGACCGCAAGATCCTCGCCCTCAACGTGCAGCCCTATGACAGCGCCAAACACGATGCGATCAGCCTGACGGCGGATGCGAAGATCGGTCTCGAAAAACTGTCGGCCGCCCTTGGCAGCCACCGCTTCACGGCACCGGATGCCAAGCTCAAGGCGGCATGGTTCGAGAAGGCCGATGCCGATACGGCGGCACCGGGTGAGGAAAACGCCAACAGCCTGCCCACCGACATGCAGGTGATCGGCGCCGTGCAGCGCCAGTCGCGCGACAATACCGTCGTCATGTGCGCGGCGGGCACCATGCCGGGTGAGCTGCACCAGTTGTGGAAATCCAAGCTGCCGCTTTCCTATCACATGGAATACGGCTTCTCCTGCATGGGCTATGAGGTTGCCGGCGGCCTCGGCATCAAGATGGCGGAACCGGACCGGGACGTGATCGTCATGGTCGGCGACGGCTCCTATATGATGATGAATTCCGAGCTTGCGACATCGGTTGCCATGGGCGTCAAGATCACGCTCGTCATCACCGATAACAGGGGTTACGGCTGCATCAACCGGCTGCAAATGGAAACCGGCGGCGCGGAGTTCAACAACCTTTACGCCCACACCAACGTCAACCCCATCGCCATCGACTTCGTCGCCCATGCCGGCTCTATGGGCGCGGATGCGCGCAAGGTTTCCACCATCGCCGAGTTGGAAGCGGCGCTTGCGGCTGCTCGCGAATCCAGCCGCACGACTGTCATCGTCATCGATACCGACCCCTATCCGACCCCGCAGGCCGGTGGCCACTGGTGGGATGTGGCGGTACCCGAAGTTTCCGACCGGGCCGAAATCGGACCGGCGCGCGCGCGCTACGAAAACCATATCAAGGAAAGACAGTAAGATGATCCGTTACGGAACCAACCCGATTGCCTGGTCCAACGACGACGACCGCACGCTGGGCGCCCATATCAGCCTTGAACAATGCCTCGACGAAACCGCCAAGATCGGCTTCGACGGCATCGAGAAGGGCCACAAGTTCCCGACTGACCCGGAAGGCCTGAAGGGTGTGCTTGCGCCGCGTAGCCTTTCCTTCGTCTCCGGCTGGCATTCGCTGAACCTTCTGACCGACAGCATCGAATCCGAAAAGAAGGCCATGCAGCCGGCGCTCGATCTGCTGAAAGCCATGGGCTCGAAAGTCATCATCGTCTGCGAGACCTCGAACGCCGTTCACGGTGCCGACGACACGGCGCTGGTTGACCGTCCGCGCCTTGCGGCCGAGGACTGGGCGAAGTTCGGCGCGGGTGTGGAGGCGCTGGCGGCCTATGCTGCCGAACAGGGCATCACCCTCGTCTACCATCACCACATGGGAACCGTGGTCGAGAGCGAAGACGAAATCGACCTTCTGATGAAGCATACCGGGCCGAAGACCCATCTGCTCCTCGATACCGGCCATTGCCTGTTCGGCGGCGGAGATCCCGTGCGCGTCGCGCAGAAATACATGCACCGCGTCGGCCATATCCACGCCAAGAACGTGCGGCCGGTGATTGCCGATCAGGTTCGGAACGAGCGGCTTTCCTTCCTCGAAGGCGTTCGCCGCGGTGTGTTCACCGTGCCGGGTGACAGCGAGGGCGGCGTAAACTTCCCGCCGGTTCTGAAAATTGCCGCCGAGCACAATTACAGCGGCTGGCTGGTCATCGAGGCCGAACAGGACCCGGATGTGCGCAACCCCTTCGAATATCAGAGCCTCGGCCTGAAATCGCTGAAGGCTTTTGCGCGTGAGGCCGGACTGGACAAGGCTCAGGCGGCTTGAGGCCCTTTACTCCCTCATCCCTGTGACAAGCACAGGGATGAGGGAAACGCGGGAATAGCCGCCCGAAAAATTGAACGACTGACCAAAAAGGAACACCAACATGACCTCACTTCTGCGCAAGCCGGTCGCGACAAGCGGCAAGGTGCACGACATCACGCCCCAAAGCGCGGATTGGGGTTATGTCGGTTTCGGCCTTTATCGTCTGAAGCCCGGTGAAACCGCAGCCGAGAAGACTGGCGATACGGAAGTCATTCTGGTGCTTGTCGAAGGCAAGGCGAAGATTTCCGCCGGGGGCAAGGAGTTCGGTGAACTCGGCGACCGCATGAACGTGTTCGAGCGCAAGCCGCCGCACTGCGTTTATGTCCCCGCCGGCTCCGAATGGTCGCTGACGGCCACGACGGATTGCACCGTCGGTGTCTGCACCGCACCGGGTGAAAAAGGTAGCCGCGAAGCGCAACAGATCGGTCCCGATGGCGTGCAACTGACCGAGCGCGGCAAAGGCGCCAATACGCGCTACATTTTCCCCATCGCCATGGAAGAACGCGATGTCGCCGATAGTGTCCTGGTGACGGAAGTGTTCACCCCGTCGGGCAACTGGTCGTCCTATCCGCCGCACCGGCATGACGAAGACAATTACCCCGATATGACCTATCTGGAAGAGACCTATTATCACCGTCTCAACCCGGCACAGGGTTTCGGTTTCCAACGCGTTTTCACCGAGGATGGGTCGCTGGACGAGACCATGGCTGTAGCGGACGGCGATGTCGTGCTGGTTCCCAAGGGACACCACCCCTGCGGCGCGCCTTATGGCTACGAAATGTATTATCTGAACGTGATGGCCGGGCCGATGCGCAAATGGCGCTTCAAGAACCACCCCGATCACGACTGGATTTTCAAGCGCGACAATCCCTGAGGCATGCCAGCGTCCACGGCACCCTCCTCATCCCTGTGCCTGTCACAGGAATGAGGGGCGAGGAAAGTCCGCGTCGCGATTGCCGTAGAGAAAAAAGCAATCGAACGTATTGATTTCATCGTAATGATTTAGGGGAGAAGAGACCATGGCCGCTCTTGGCGTTGGCCTTATTGGCACGGGTTACATGGGCAAGTGCCACGCTTTGGCGTGGAACAACGTCACCAGCGTTTTCGGCGATGTGGAGCGTCCACGACTGGTCACACTGGCAGAGGTCAATCCCGAGCTTGCGGCGAAGAAGGCCGCCGAGTTCGGTTTCGCCCGCTCGACCGGCGACTGGCACGATCTGCTTGCCGACCCTGAAATCGATGTGATCTCGGTCACCACACCCAATGCCTTTCACCCCGAAATGGCGATTGCCGCCCTTGATGCCGGCAAACACGTCTGGTGCGAAAAGCCGATGGCGCCTGCCTTCACGGATGCCGTGAAGATGCGCGATGCGGCCCGCCGTTCGGGCAAGGCGGCGGCCATGGGCTACAACTACATCCAGAACCCTGTCATCCGCCATATGCGCCGCCTTATCGACGAAGGCGCGATCGGCAATGTCTACCATGTCCGTGCGGAAATGGATGAGGACTTCATGGCGGATGCCACCCAGCCCTTCTACTGGAAGAGCGAAGCCTCCTCCGGCTATGGCGCGCTGGATGATTTCGCTGTTCATCCGCTGTCACTTCTGTTTTCCCTTTTCGGCCATGCCGAAAGCGCGATCACCGATATGGTGAAGCCTTACGAGACGCGGCCGCTAAGTGGCGGCGGCGAGCGCGCTGTGGAAACGCATGATCTTGCCAGCGTGCTTCTGAAGCTCGAAGGCGGCATTTCGGCGGTGCTGATCGCCAACCGCTCGGCCTGGGGTCGCAAGGGCCGTATCGCCATCCAGATTTACGGCTCCACCGGCTCGATCCTTTTCGACCAGGAGCGGATGAACGAATTCCAGCTCTACACCACGGACGGGCGCCCGGAGGAGCAGGGTTTCAGAACCATTCTCGCCGCCCCTCACCACAAGCCGTATGACCGCTTCATCCCCGCACCCGGCCACGGGCTCGGCTTCAACGATCTGAAGGTCATCGAGTGCCGGGAACTGATCGCGGCCATCGAGGGCAAGACGGCGCATATCATCGACTTCGAGGAAGGCCTGAAGATCGAGCGCAGCATTCATGCCATGGCCCGGTCCTTCGCCGAGGGACGATGGGTCGCGACGAGTGAGATTGCGGAATAGGCAGAGGCGGGGTTAGCGCGGAACTTTGCCTCTTTCGTCATGCTCGGGCCTGTCCCAAGCATCTGCAACCGATTGATTTAACGCTACGTAGTTGGATCCTCGGGACAAGCCCGAGGATGACGGCGGAGAGGTGTTATCCCTTAACCGGCGTTTCCGGCACCGGCGTCAGCACCTTGCCATCCCTAAACCAGCCGAGAATATTGTCGGCCACCAGATCGGCCATCGCATTGCGCGTCGGGATGGACGCAGAGGCGACGTGCGGCAGCAGGGAAACGTTCGGCAGTGACAGGAACGCTTCCGGCACCTTCGGTTCAGCGTAGAACACATCGAGACCGGCAGCACCCACCGCACCGCTCTTGAGGGCCTGCAAAAGCGCATCCTCATCGACGCTGGAGCCGCGTCCGACATTGATGAACACGCCCTGCGGACCAAGTGCCGAGAGGATTTCCGCGTTGATCGCCTTGTGCGTTTCAGGGGTGCCGGGCACGATGCAGATCAGCGTGTCGACAGCCTGCGCCATCTCCTTTAGCGAACCGTAATAGGTATAGGGCAGGCCGTCGCGCTTGCTGCGGGTATGATAGCCGATCTCCACCTTGAATGGCTCCAGCCGCTTGGCGATTTCCTGGCCAATGCGGCCCATGCCGAACAGGCCGACCTTGCGGCCGCGCAGGGAAAACGGCGAAAGCGCGAAGGGGCCTTCGCCAACCCATTTTCCCTCACGCAGCCAGGTTTCGGCCTGATAGAGACGGCGAACCGTGTTGATCAGCAGCGCAATCGTCGTGTCCGCAACTTCGTCGTTCAGCACATCGGGCGTATTGGTCACCACGATACCGCGCGTGGCGGCATGTTTGGCATCAACGCCATCATAACCGACGCCGAAATTGGCGATGATCTCGAGTTTCGGCAGCGCATCGATCCATTTGGCGTTGACGACGCCTGAAACGGCGATGGCATTAATGCGCTCAGCCGCACCATCAGGCAGAACCGGCTCAGCACCGGCGGGCACTGTCACGATCTCGACTTTGCCTTCGAGGCGTTCGAGCACGCGCGGGTTGATCTTGCCGGGAACGAGAACGACGGCTTGTCTGTCAGACATGGGTGGATATTCCTCCTGATTGCATTCCGATATCGTCAGAGCGGATTCATGGGCGAACCACTCGCCATCCCGCTCTTCTGGGCCGCGATCTTTTCAAACAACGGCGGCCGTGAAAAGGGCAATAAGGGGAAGCTATGGGGGCAGACGGAAGTTTCATGCCGTTTTTTTACGCGCCCGCCTCCGTCATGCCGCACTTGAGGCGCGCGTCGGCGGGGCGCAAAGAGTCTTTCCAGCTCAAGGGCTTGAGCTGGCTGGCTTTAGGCTGAAGGCCGGAATGACGAAAGAGAGGGAAACGCTGCTCAAACCCTCGGACGCACCGGCCCTGTCGACTGGCGGATGCGCATTTCCGGCTTGATGAGGTGCACGCCATCCGGCTCGTGGCTGCCCGCCAGCCTGTCCAGAAGCGCGCGCGCCGCAAGGCGCCCCACCTCGGCCTGTCCATTGGACACCGTGGTCAGCGCCGGCGTGGCGATGGCCGCCTCCTCCAGATCGTCGTAACCCGTCACGGAAATATCCACGCCCGCCACCAGTCCGGCGCGCGAAATGCCGTTCATCAGGCCGATGGCGACCAGATCGTTCCAGCAGACGGCAGCGGTGGGCTTCTGCGGCAGCGACAGGAAATGCACTGCGGCCTCGAAACCGCCCTGCTTGGAGCGTGGGCCGGGAATACGCAGGTTCGGATCGACCTCGATTCCCGCCTTGCGCAGCGCGTTGACATAACCCTGATAACGATCGCGGCCGGTCGAGGTCTGGTCGGTACCACCAACCATGGCGATGGTGCGATGGCCAAGACTGATCAGATGATTGGTCGCAAGCGAAATGCCATAGCTGTCATCGCCGCGATAGGTCGGCATGTCGACGCCCTCGAGCGAGCGGGCCACCAGAATGGCGGGCATGCCGTTTTCCTCAGCCAGCGTCATGTCCTCGATCGGCGTGCCGATGGCGGGCGACATGATGATACCATCAGAACCAAGTTGCAGCAGCGTTTCGATGAAGGTGCGCTGTTTTTCAACCGAATCATAATGGTTGGACAGAATGAAGGTCTGGCGGCTGCGATCCAGCTCGGTTTCGATGGCCTTGAGAATTTCCCCATAAAACGGGTTCATCACATCGTGGAACACCACGCCGATAATGCCGGAGCGCGAAGTGCGCAGGCTGGCGGCCCGGCGGTTGTAGATGTAACCGAGCGCCCGGGCCTGTTCCTTGATCTTGTCGCGAGTGTCAGAGGCGACCAGCGGACTGTCGCGCAATGCAAGGGAGATGGTGGCAGTCGATAGACCGAGGCTTTCGGCGATCGTCGACAGTTTGATCTTTTGTGCCACGGCATTTTTCCCCAAACCCATGTCATTGACAGACGTTTCTGTTTAAATCGCAATTAAACAATTTAAACAAAATCCGCAACCGGTTTAAGGAATATCAACAAAAAGACAGTGGTTTTTTAAAAACTCAACAAATTATTGAAGGTTGGTATCGATCACCTTGAGAAGTTTAACCACCGTCCTGATGTCCTTGGCCGAAAGCCCCTCAATCGCCCGCGCACCGCAATTTGCGATGGATACGTTGATATGTTCGACGCTTTTCAGGCCCGTCTCCGTCAGTTTCACCAGTGTTACGCGGCCATCCTCGTCATCGCCACTGCGCTCCACGAAGCCCTGGGCTTCCATGCGGCCGATGGTTCGCGTCATGGTCGGCGCCTTGACACCAAGTTTCTGGGCGATCTGCCCAGGCGTGAGGCTGCCTTCCTGCGCCAACGCCAGAATAACGCCGTCCTGCCCGGCATAAAGGCCGCTTTCGGCAAGGCTGTGGCTCAGCGCCGTGCGCATGGAACGGGCGGCCTGGGTGATGGATTGCGCCAGTTCCTCAGGGTTGAAATTCTCATCCCTCTTTTTGGCGTCCTTTACTTTCTTGGTGCCCTTGTCCTTTTTGGCGCCCTTGTCCTTATGCCCAGTTTTGTCCTTGCTCATATGCGAGTGCCTTTTACCCTGTGGCGGAACCGATATATGTTGCTGGAAATCCTTACCGAATGCACGCGCGGACTGCCAGATGCCAAACTCATACACGCATTATCACGACGAAAACGTAACAGACCCTCATCTTCGCGCAACAGGTGCAATTTCAGTGCTGCCGCTCGGTGCGCACGAACAGCACGGGCCGCACCTGCCCTTCGAGACAGACACGCTGATTGCGGCGGGCATTGTCTCCCGTTTGGCTGCTGTTTTGCCCGCCAGTCTGCCGGTCTCCTTCCTGCCGGTGGAGCCCGTTGGATATTCCATCGAGCACATGAATGTGCCGGGCACGAAGTCGTTGCGTTACGATGAGGCCGTTGAGCGCTGGCTCGGCATTGCTAAGGCCGAATATGAAAAAGGCGTGCGCAAATTCGTGATGTTGAACGCCCATGGCGGCAATTCGCCATTGATGACCATCGTCGCCACCGAGGCGCGCGCCCGCTTCGGTATGCTGGCGGTCGCCACCAGCTGGACTCGTTTCGGCGTGCCGGTGGATATCGTGAAGCCTGAAGACAAGGCGATCGATATCCATGGTGGCGATATCGAGACGTCGGTCATGCTGGCGCTTTGCCCGGAGCGGGTGGCGATGGAAAAAGCCGCCAACTTCCCCTCCCGCCAGAGCGATTTCGCCAGCCGTTTCAGGCATCTGCGTGCCTATGGTCCACACGCTTTCGGTTGGCTTATGGGCGACCTGAACCCGGATGGCGTTGCCGGAAACGCCGCCGCCGCCTCAGCCGAGAAAGGCGAAAGGATCATTTCCCATGCCGTTTCGGGCCTTGTCGAACTGCTTGAAGACGTCCACGCTTTTGACATAACGTTATTTCATAACAAAATTTGAAAAACTGCGCCGAAACCAGCCAGAATCCCTTTGAACTGCCCGAACGTCGCGCCTATATGGACGTCGACACTTATTCCTTGAGGCCTCAACCGGCCTTTCTCCACGCGAGGTTTCCATGACCGAAACAGCACCAGCCAAGCCCATTCCAGTCACCGTCCTGACGGGATATCTAGGCGCCGGCAAGACGACGCTTCTCAACCGTATCCTGTCCGAGAACCACGGTAAGAAATACGCTGTCATCGTCAACGAATTCGGCGAGATCGGCATCGACAACGATCTGATCGTCGAATCCGACGAAGAAATCTACGAAATGAACAATGGCTGCGTCTGCTGCACGGTGCGCGGCGACCTCATCCGCGTGGTCGAAGGCCTGATGCGCCGGCCCGGCCGATTCGACGGCATCATTGTCGAGACCACTGGCCTTGCCGATCCCGTTCCGGTCGCCCAGACCTTCTTCATGGATGACGACGTGCGCGCCAAGACCGAGCTTGACGCGGTGGTCGCACTTGTCGATGCCAAGCACCTGCCGCTGCGCCTGAAGGACAGCCGCGAAGCCGAAGACCAGATCGCTTTTGCCGATGTCGTTATCGTCAACAAGACCGATCTCGTTTCGCCGGAAGAAGTCGCCCGCATCGAGGATATCGTGCGCGCCATCAATCCCTCTGCGCGCATCTACAAGACCACCCGTTCCGGCGTCGATCTCGCCCGCGTTCTCGACCAGGGCGCCTTCAATCTGGAACGTGCGCTCGAAAACGATCCGCATTTCCTCGAGCACGGCCACGAGGATCACGCATGCGGTCCTGATTGCGACCACCACCACCATGATCATGGGCACGATCACGGCCATGACCACCATCATCACGACCATGATCACGCGCACCACGATCATGACCACGGCCACGATCACCACCACCATGGCGCCGCCTCCCCGATTCATGACGTAACGGTGCAGTCGGTGTCGCTGCGCGGCGGCGAAATGAACCCTGAGCGCTTCTTCCCGTGGATCCAGAAGGTCACCCAGACGGACGGCCCGAACATCCTGCGCCTCAAGGGCATCATCGCATTCAAGGGCGATGCGGAACGTTACGTGGTGCAGGGCGTGCACATGATCATCGAGGGCGATCACCAGCGCCCGTGGAAGGAAGGCGAAAAGCGCGAAAGCCGCCTTGTCTTCATCGGCCGCGAACTCGACCGCGAAAAGCTGGAAAAGAGCTTCAACGCCTGCCTTGCCACGGCTTGACATCCTTGACGGGGCACCGTGTCACCCTTGGTGTTTTCGGTGCCCTTCCTCACTTTCGACGTCATCCTCGGGCTTGACCCGAGGAGCCATTGCGGCCAGCATATGGATGGTCGAGTGATCCCCGGGTATGACCCGAGGACCGACCTTGACGCCACGGGTTGAAACCGCACCAACGGGTCTTCCCGACCTGGTCTGCGACCGAAATCCATCAATGACAAACACATAGACGAAAGACCGATGCCCCATGCCGACTGTTGCCCCGCTTGATATCGAAGGCCACGTGGTCTCGACCCATTTTCTCGGCGACATTCCGCTGTTTGCCACCGCCGCCGGCACCATTCACCGGCTGGATGGCGGCGAGAAGGTCACTGAGGCGCATGAGGGTCTGCTGACCTGCATCCGCGATCCCTATAGCGCCACGCTGCTTTCCGGCGGCGAGGACGGGCGCGTGCTGCGCATTGGCCATGATGGCAGCCTCAGCGAGATCGCCAATGTGCCGCGCAAATGGGTGGGCGTCGTTGCGGGCGGACCGCAGAAGGCGGTCGCTTATGGTGTCGGCAAGTCCAGCTTCGTGCGCCTCTCGGACGGCACGGTCAAGGAATTCAAGGAAGAACGCACGGTGGAGGCAATAGCCTTCGCGCCCAAGGGCCTGCGCATCGCCGTTGCACGCTATAACGGCGTGACGCTGCATTGGGTGGCGAGTGCAGGCGATCCGGTCGATCTGGAATGGAAAGGTGCCCATACCGGCGTCACCTTCTCGCCTGACGGTAAGTTCCTCGTCACCACCATGCAGGAAAACGCCCTGCATGGCTGGAAGATGGAGGCCACCAAGGGCGGCATGGAAGCCCGCCATATGCGCATGACGGGTTATCCCGCCAAGGTGAAATCCGTTTCGTGGTCGGCAAAGGGCAAGTGGCTCGCCTCATCAGGTGCCCCGGCCGCGATCGTCTGGCCGTTTTCTGGCAAGGACGGCCCGATGGGCAAGGCACCCGAAGAACTCGGCAGCCGCGCCAACATCATGGCTACCAATGTCGCTTTTCACCCGCTGGAAGATGTGCTGGCCATTGGCTTCATTGACGGCATGATCCTTGGCGTGCGGCTTGCGGATGGCAAGGAAGCCCTGCTTCGCCGCCCCGGCAAGGGCGCCATTACCGGCATGGACTGGAGCGCCACCGGCAAACTGCTCGCATTTGCCTCCGAGGCAGGCGACTGCGGCATTGTCGATATTTCGGCGTAAGGACAGCAACAGGCGCACGTCCGGTTTCGACGGATGGCTCGATACGGCTCAATATCCGCCCTCATTCCTCTGCTCGTCACGGGAATCTAGCCAGCCCAAGTCCTTGGGCTGAAAGGGGCTCTTTTCGGACGCAGACGCGCATCGACTGGATTCCTGTGACAAGCACAGGGATGAGGGCTGATAGGTGTCAGCGCCAGAAACCTCGGCGTTGTCTCGCTATTCGCTGACCTGACGCCGCGTCAGGAACAGCAGCAGCAGGGCTGCCCCTGCACCAACCGAAGCAAGTCTGATCGACGTACCGAAGCTTGCATATTGCGACACAAACCCCATAAGCGGCACCGCAAACAACCCGGCAAGGAAAATGGAATTCATGTAGAGCGCGGTCGCCCGCGCGGTGCGTCCGCGCGCAAAGCCCTGCACGAAGGTGAGGCACGTGCCGGCGCAAAGCCCGTAATAGGCCCCTTCAAGTGCTGCTCCGAACAACATGGCCGGAAGGGTCTGGACCGAGGCTATGACGTTGAAGGCGACGATTGCCATCACCGCAGAGATGCAAAGAAGGATGCGGGCGCTGACCCGGCGCATGATCCTTGGCGCAAGCAGGATCAGCAGAACCTCCATCGCGCATTTGACGCTGAGCGACAGGCCCGGCACGTAATCCGGCAGGCCCACCTCGCGCACCAGAAATACCGGCAGGGCCGAGGCGCACAGGGCGTGGGCGAAAGACATGCAGAAGCTGGCCGCTGCCGCCATCAACAATGGCAGGTTGCGCCGCGTATCGTTGTCGCCCTCTTTCCGTCGTTCCATCGGGCACGTCTGGCCGCGCGGCACGAAGGCAAGGGCAAGACCGCCCCAGATGGCCGCCATCAGCATGGCATTCATGAACACGGCCTGCGCACCGGCAAGATCGAGGATCAGATAGGCGGCGGCCGGAAGCAGCATCCATGCCAGCGACACCATTGTCCGCAGAAAGGCGTTATAGGCAGGTGCATCCAGTGCTTTTACCCGGCCATAATAGCGACCATAACTGAAAATCAGGGTACTGGCGGCGTTGGAAAGCCCCATTCCCGTTGCCGTCACCGCCACGAGCAATGCCAGATGCCCGGAGGTCGCCGCCGCCGCTGCGATAAAAGCACCAAACACAGAGAGCAGCAGCAATGGCCGCACCCGCACACCGGCATCGACACGTTCGCCATAAGTGCGGCTGGCGATGATCGAAGCAACCATTGCCGTCACGCTGTAGAGACCAAGCGTGGCCGGCGGGTGACCAAGGACCTGTATGATGTAAAAACCGATAAATGGCACAACAGCCGCATTGGTGCCGCCGGCGATGAAGACCAGCACGGCAATCATATAGGCCTGACGATCAAAAACGCCCGGCGAGGTGTTTTTCTGTAGCATGGGAGAATCGACTGGAGATCGGCAGCGGGAAGTGGATTGATGCCACCATCACACCAAAAGGGTATGCTGTTCAAGCCCGAGCGGAAGGCGATGTGTGTTTTCGTTCCTCACGAAGCACACCACCCCTGTTTCCTTAAGCACCGGGGCGTCGCAGCGCTTGCGCCGCCCCTTGTCGAAGACGGAAAAACCGTCAGAACTTCACGCCAAGGCCAACCTTGACGACATGTTCGCTGACATCGCCGGTCGAAGTGATCGGACCGGTATGGTAGGTTGCCTTGCCGAAGTCGTTGTAACGATATTCGACGCGTCCAAACAGGTTGTTGGTAAAGGCATAGTCTACACCCGCGCCGACCGTCCAGCCGTGCAGCACCTTGCTGTCCTCACCGAAGGGCGCCTTCACTTCGCTGTCCGTCGCGGTGTAGCCGGCAGCGGTGTAGATCAGCGCCCGGTCGATCGCATAACCGGCGCGCAGACGCGCGGAGCCGTTCAGGCCTGCGGAAACCTCGCTGGTGACGATGGTCTTGTCGCCCCAGGCATAACCGAGATCGCCCTCGACACCCAGAATGATGGAGGGGGCCACTTCAGCGTTATAACCAGCGAAACCGGAAAAACGGCCGCCGTCAAATTCATGCTTCGTGGTGACACCGAAAGTGGTCGACTTCACGCGGTTCCAGCCATAACCGGCGGAGGCACCGACATAAACACCGTCCCAGGAAAAGGCAGGCGCAACATCGTTGACGACCGGTGCCGCTGGAATATCGCCGACGGCGTCGGCGGCAACGGATGCGTCAGAAAGAATGCCGAGCAGGCCGAGGGCGAGAAGAGATTGTTTCAACATGCGATAGCTCCTTGAAAATACCATCCCGGCACCTGCGTGATGCGAGTTTTCGCGACCAGAAACGCAGCGTAATGACGGGGTTGACGCACCCCTAGATTGAAGAACGTCGTGGTTAAAATCGAGTAAACGGCACGGACAAAAAGGCCCTTGCAGAACGTATTCCCGTTAATATTGCCAATATTTATCAAATATAAATCAGAACTCACGCGGATGATCCCGAACCGTGAGTCCCGACATATGACGACAGCGATCGCGTCACAAAACCCTCATGAGTAGTGGCCATCCCGCAGTTTTGTGTGTGCAGTCATTGGCGGCCACACAAAAAAAAGGGAGCCCGAAGGCCCCCTTGCAGTCATGCGATGCGCCGTTTGTTATTTCCGGAAGCACCGTGTGTCATACACACGTAGCTGGAGGACAGCTTCCGGCTTATATCCTGCGCGCATCGTTCACGCCGAAAATCCCTGTCGATTTTCGATCTGCACCATTAGTGGCGACGCTTTTTGCCGCCATCGTTCTTGTTGTCGATGACATCGACGGAAGTCTTGTTGCCGTTGAGAAGGCCATTCAGGATACCGGTCTTGTTGCCGTTCAGAATCCCGTTATTGGACAGGATACCGCTGACACCCAGATCGATGCTTGGCGACACGACGACGAGTGCGCCGCCCTTGTTACTGTTTCCGGACAGGATACCGCCCAGCAGACCACCGGCATTGGCTTGACCAACGGAAGCGACAGTAAGAACAGCGGCTATGCAAGCAAATTTGGCAATCATTTCTCTCTCCTCTTATGTTTGATCACGCCCCATGGCGTAGTCGAACTGTATATTTAGAGGATTCTAATTCAAGCAAAGCCTAATATTACAATAAACAATTAACTTTAATACTGGTGATTTTAATCAAGTTTTACGCGATTGGCGCCGGTCTATTCTCCTGGAATTTCCGTGGAATACACCATGACTTCCGGCCTCGACAATATATCGCCCCTGAAACTTTATTAACCATCCAAATATAAGATATTGCTTAATTAGATACCGGAGATGCAAATGCGGCTGGGAGGATACATCGCGCTTGTTCTTGGGCTTGCCTGCACCTGCGGTGCGCAGGCGGGGGAAAACGCCGATGATCACAATATCACCTATAAAACCGGCATCGGCTACGACACCAATTACTTCGGCGATACCAACCGGCTGAAGGCGATTTCGCTGCGCGCGGGCTTCGGGCTTAACGGAAAGTTCGTGCTTGATGGCACGGAACTGCGTTATTCGCTCGAGCATGAGGAGGTTCGCCTCCCCCGTTACCGTTTTGCCAATGAACACAACACCATTGCCAGCCTGGGGCTGACCAGGCGTCTGTCGGAGCGGCTGGAATGGGCCGTGGAACTGCGTGGCACACGCAGCGATGCCGGCGATATCTTCCTGCATCTGCCGGAAGAAGACATCGGTTACCGGCGACTGGACCACAAGCTGGAGGCATCGACACAGCTCGGCATCCTTGCTCTTGGCGGAAAGAACACGCTAACGGCGGGTTTTGCCAGCCTGATGAAAGGCAGGGCGCGTTTTCGTCCGGCCTATTTCGAGCCCACCCGCCTGGAGGCCAATGAAGCGCTCTTGTCGCTCAAGGCCGAACATGTGCGCCCGCTGGCCGGCGGCGAGGCCGGACTGACAATTGCTTATGACCGCATTGTCGTGCCGGAAAGCCAGCAGGAGAAATACGAGCGTTTTCCGGCCAGCACGTTGCGGGGATCACTTGCCTACGGTTACAAGTTCTCCGAACGCTTCGCCGTTCTGGCCGAAGGGGGCCTGACGACCATTTCCGGCGACGATATCAGCGACAAGGTGAAGCGCACCCGGCCCTATCTCAGGGCCGAAGCCGAGGTGAAGGCTACCGACCGCATCGCCTTCGGTGCTGGCTTCTCCCAGGATTACGCGCTTTTCGACCCTGATGATCCCATTGCCGAGTTCCACCGCCGTTGGCAGTTCGTGGTTAAAAGCAAGCTCACCGACAAGGTGGGGCTGGACCTGGCGCTGCAGCGTGTCCACAAGGACTGGATCTATTACAATTACGACACCAGCGAACGAAGGCTGGTGGCCACACTGTCCTTCGACACCGGCAAGAACAGCAAGCTGGAGGTGGAATTCAACCGCCTTCTGCATGGCGAGCGCGACACCGACCTGTCCTATAGCGGATCGAGCGTCACCTCGCGTTTCACCGGCACCTTCTGAAACATAGGGCAGCCACATCACCAAAGCGCATATCAGGTCGAAATTCGGTCCCAATTTCTGCTAGAATCCAGCTCCGAGATTCGAAGGCAGGACAGACCGGATAATGAACAGACGACTTTTGCTCCTTGCGGCTGGCCTGACCTCCATTCCCGTTGCCGCCGCGGCACATCCGCATATTTTCGCCGAAGCGCGCATGGAAATCGTCGAGGGGCCGAACGGTACCATCCAGGAGGTGCGCAACATCTGGCGTTTCGACGAGATGTTCTCGGCAAGCGTGGTGATGGATTACGACAAGAACGGCGACCTGAAGCTGGACAAGAATGAGCTGGCCGAAATCGGCAACACCGTGCGTGAATCGCTCGGCGAATATTCCTATTACACCTTCATTACCGCCAACGGAAAACAGGTGGATTTCGCAAAGCCCGACACCATTCATGTGGACTACAAGGACAAGCAGATCCTGATGTTCTTTTCCGTCAAGCCAAACACGCCGCTTTCCATCAAGGGCAAGCTCAGCTTCGGCGCGTGGGACCCGACCATGTATACGGCGATCGATTTTGCGAAAGACGGCGATCTGGCGACCGTCGGCAAGGATCTCGCCGCCTGCAAGCACCATGTCGTGCGTCCCGACCCGGACGAGGTGATCTCACAAAACCAGAGTTCGCTCACCGACGCCTTCTTCAACGACCCGACCGGCACCGACATGACCAAACTCTTCGCCACCCGGCTGGAGGTGACATGCTGAGCCGAAACGGGCGCCTTTGCGGACACCTGACCATCGTCGCGATCTGCGTGCTGGCTGTGGCAGGTGCTGCCCATGCGCAATCGCCGCTCGGCATAGGCTCGGCCGAGCCGTCCTTTGCCCCTGGCGGGCCGTTCGCGCCGCTGATGCAATGGATCAACGTGCACCAGCAGATGTTCTACCGGGCGCTGACCGGTGCCCTGAAAGCCATGCGCGAAGACAATTGGGCGATGGCATCGCTGGTTGGCCTCTCCTTTGCATACGGGGTCTTTCATGCCGCCGGTCCTGGCCACGGCAAGGCTGTCATCTCTTCCTATATGATCGCCAATGAAACGCAGCTGAAACGCGGCATTCTCATTTCCTTCATTTCAGCACTCATTCAGGGCGCAATGGCCATCGGCCTCGTTGTCGCAGCCTGGCTCGTGCTGCGCGGCACCTCCATCACCATGACGAAAGCCACGCAGGCAATGGAGATCGCCAGCTTTGCCATGGTGGCGCTGTTCGGCGCCTGGCTTCTGCTACGCAAGCTCTGGTCGCTGCGCATCCGGCGCGTACCGGTTGCAGCCTTCGCGGTTGCGGGGGAAGCAACAGCAGTCAGAACCACGGGCATGGGCACGGGCCTCAGGTTTCAGGGCAAGCCGGTTTTCGCGGACCACGCCCATAGCGGCACAGGTGATCTTTGCGTCTCCTGCGGAAAATCGCACGCGCCCGATCCGCTGCTTCTCAAAGGCAAGAATTTCAGCATGCACGAAGCGTGGTCGGCGATCATCGCAGTTGGCCTGCGGCCATGCTCCGGCGCCATCATCGTCATGAGCTTTGCGCTCTTGAACGGGATTTTTTTCGGCGGCGTGCTTTCCGTGCTTGCCATGTCGCTGGGTACCGCCATCACCGTATCGCTGCTTGCCATCATGGCCGTCTCGGCCAAGGGGCTTGCCGTGCGCTTCGCCGGCCCCGGAAGCCGCAGGGCAGCGGGCATCGGCCACGCGATCGAGATTGCCGGTGCGCTGTTCGTGCTTTTGATGGGCCTTATGCTGCTTGGCGCGTCGCTTCAGTTCTGACTGTCGCGGCGGCGCTGGTAGCGGGCGCGCAGCCAGAACAGCAGGAAAAAGCACAGCACCACCACCGAGCCAAAAGCCGCGGCAAGAAAGGGCGAGTAATCCCCCAGCCACAGCATGATTTTCGGCATCACGTAAAACACCAGCCCAAAACCAAGGATGATTCCAGCGGCGGCAAGGCCCGGCGACCAGTCTTTACGGCCAGAGCCAGCCTTCTTTTCAGGCGTGGTCATGGGCGAGCTCCGCGCGGATATCCTCAAGCTTGCGCTTCTGCGCGCCATCGGCCGTAAAATTCTCCGGCGAAAGCCAGATTTCAAACGCCTTGCCAATCAACGGCCATTCGCCGTCGATCATGGAAAACCACGCCGTATCGCGGTTGGCACCCTTGGAGATCATGTGCTGGCGGAACACACCCTCGAAGGTGAAGCCGTAACGCTTCGCCGTGATCTTGGAGGGTTCGTTTTGATTGTGGCATTTCCACTCGTAGCGGCGGTAACCCAGATCCTCGAAAACGTGTTTCGCCATCAGATAATGCGCTTCGGTCGAAAGCGGCGAGCGCTTCATCCTGGCGCCATGGGCAACCGAACCGACCTCGACTACGCCATTGGCGGGATCGGGCCGCATGTAGCTTGCCATTCCGACGACGTCACCGGTGGCATTTTCAACGAAAACCAATGTCACCCAGTTGAGTTTATCACCCGCGTTGACAAGCCAGTCACCAAAGGCTGCAGCATCGGCAAAGCCGCTTTGCGGGAAATATTTGAGAAGCGCATTGACCCCCTCACCACCAAGCGCAGTCCAGAGCCTTGCAAGATGCCTGTCGCGATCAAACGTTTCCGCCGTCACATAACGGCCCTTCAGCGTCACCGGCTGCGGCGCCGGACATCCCTTAAAATCACTCAGATCGCGCATTCTCTTCCCCATTGTCTGGGAGAAGGATTAGGCCAAGCGGGGCTGGATGACAACAGTGCATATACGGCAGGGGGGCGTGGTTCACCCCCCTCTTCTAACCTCAAACCTTCGCCGCCACCACCGTCGACTCGATATGATCGACCAGCGCATCGGGCAATCCCAACCGCCCGGCAAGCAGATCGAGATAACCGCGCTCCGCCCGCGTATCGGCCTCTATGGCAAGACGCGAGGCGGTGTAGATTTCCACCTTCTGCTCCTCTGTGCGGGCAGCAGCCACCAGTGCGTCGATATCCAGCGGATCGGCCAGTTCCTTTTCGAGGAACCGCTCGGCTTCCGTGTCGAGGCCGGACACCTGCACCTTATCCATGATGTTGGCGCGCTCTTTTTCGTCGATATGGCCGTCTGCCTTGGCAGCGGCAATCATTGCCTGGATGAGTTTCAGCGCAAAATCGTTGGAAAGGGCGGGGGACTGCGGATGGAAGGCGGAATCGGCGGGCGGGGCGAGAAGCTCCGGCTCGGGTTTTGGAGCTACTTCAGGTGCCTGCCCGGATTTATAATTCTTGTAGGCGAGATAACCGAGACCGGCGATGGCCGCGACGCCGCCGATGGTGGCGACATTGCCGGCGAGCTTGCGGCCGGTCTTGGTGCCCAGAATGGCGGCGGCAAGCGCACCGGCCTTCATCGGATTGTTCTTGGCGATATCGGCGGCCTGCCCGGCTCTGTCACGGACGCTTCCCGAAAGGCCCGGCACCTGTGAGCCGAGGAATTGTTCAAGAAGCTTCTTGGCGTCGAACATCAAAATCTCCTGTGAGGGTAAAGTCTACACGGGAAGATAGGGAGCCATGGCACGAATACAAATGACAAACCCGCTCACGCCTTCGTGAACGGGCTTGAAGAAGTGGCAGATCAGCCGCGCAGTGCTGCGGCTTCGGCAGCGAGCCTGGTGATGCCGGCCCAGTCAGCCGTTGCCACCAGTTCGCGCGGAGCAACCCAGGAACCGCCGACACAGACGACGTTCGGCAGGGAAAGATAGTCATTGGCATTCTTCAGCGAGACGCTGCCGGTCGGGCAGAACACCGTGCCGGCGAGCGGCGAGGACAGTGCCTTGAGGTATGGCGCGCCACCGGCCTGTTCCGCCGGGAAGAACTTCAGCACCTTGTAGCCTTCGTCGCGCAGCGCCATGACTTCGCTTGCCGTGGCGGCCCCTGGAAGCAGCGGCACGTTGGAGGCGCGCGCAGCTTCCAGCACGCTTTTGTTGATGCCGGGGCTGACGATGAAGGTTGAACCGGCTTCGGCGGCCGCCTCGAAATCTTTGGCGTTGAGGATGGTGCCAGCGCCGACATGGGCGCCCTCCACTTCCGCCGCAACCGCACGGATGGCATCGAGTGCCGCCGGCGTGCGCATGGTGATCTCGATTGCCTTCAGGCCACCTGCGACCAGAGCGCGCGCGAGCGGCACGGCGGAAGCGGCATCATCCACGATCAGCACCGGCACGACTGGCTGCAGCTTGAGGATGGAGAGCAGTTTTTCGGAGTCCTGGGCCAAGATAAGCCTCCCTTGCGCGATTGAAACGATTGAAATCCGGTTTATCGATTAGCCTGCCCCGGCCTTGATGTCGAGGCATGGCAAGACCATTTTTATCCAGATACTTCAATCTATTCGCTTCTTTATGACGTCTTCATGCGATAATCTGGCGCACCGGTTTACGGAGACAGCATGGCCAAGGAAATCGAGCGGAAGTTTCTGGTTGCAGGCGATGAATGGCGTAATGAAGTGACGCATAGCATGGCTTTCCGGCAGGCATATGTCGCCTCGCTGGAAAATCGTTCGGTCCGGGTCAGGATCGTCAACGGGCTTGACGCGACACTGACCATCAAGATCGGCGCGAGTTCGCTCGTCCGCGATGAATATGAATATTCCATTCCACTGAATGACGCGGAAGAATTGATGGCCAGCGCCCCCGGCGTGGTGATCGAGAAGATGCGCCACACGGTTGATCACGGTGGATTCACTTGGGAAGTCGATGTTTTCGAGGGTAAATACAAGGGGCTGATCGTGGCGGAGGTAGAGATGGACGACGAGAACGCCAACCCCGATCTGCCCTCCTGGCTTGGCAAGGAGGTAACGGGCGACCGTCGCTTCTCCAACCAGTCGCTCGCCATGGACTGTCCCCACGGAGACTTGGCGGATGCCCTTCAGGATTGACCCGAACAAACCGTTCGACGATGAAATCCGCCGCGCGGGACTGGAACTCATCGAAGAGGCGATAACCAGCCTTCGCGACCAGCCTTCCGGGCGCGATGAGGCGGTGAACGATGCCCGCAAGCGGTTCAAGCGGCTGCGCGCCCTCTACCGCCTCATCGCCAGGGCAGCACCCGATTTCAGCAAAGAGGAAAACGCCCGCTTTCGCGACATCGCCCGCTCGCTCGCTTTTGCGCGGGAAGCGACGGCGCTGGTGGAGACGGTGGAGTATCTCGAGACTTTCGCGGCCTCCACGACGCAAGGAAAGGCGCTGCGATCGATCGCGACAGTCCTGCGCAAGCGCCGTGACCACGCCATCGAACATGAGGCAGGTCTCGACGAGGCCATTGCGGCCGCCATCGCCGGCTGCGAGGAAGCACGCAAGAGGCTGAAGGCAGTGTCGCTGCCGGACGAGCTTAAAGATGTGACAAGGCTGGTGAAAACCGGGTGGGCGAAGCAGAGGAAGAGGGCGCGTAAAGCACTTGCCGACTGCCATGAGCAGGCCGACGTCGAACATTTCCACGAATTGCGCAAGGCGGGCCAGGCCTACTGGATGCATCTCGGCCTTCTGCGCCGCCTCTGGCCATCGGCCATGCGCGCCAAGCGGGCCGACACCAAGCGGCTGGTCGACATCCTTGGCCACGAGCACGATCTTTCGGTCCTTGCAGCCTTTGCGGACCGGGAACCGGAGCGTTTCGGCAATGGCGAGCGACTGGCTCTGCTTCTCGATGCAATCATTCAGAGGCAGCAGGCGCTGCGCGGAGATGGCCTTGAGCTGGCAAACGAAGTCTTCTCCGAATCCGCCAGAACCGAAAGCCGCATCGTCGGCCTTTTATGGCGGCAGGCGGCGAAGTAGACCGGAAAGCCCGAAGAGACTGAGAATTTGACGATTTTCAAAATACCGGCAGCGGCGGATAAATATTGATTTGCGGCCGCCGCCGCTGTATTTCAGCGCCCATGACCGACACCACCATTCTCCCCCGCCCGGAAGCCGCCCCTCACCCCACTGGCGATTTTCTCGTGGCTGCGCTTTATCATTTCGCCCGCCTGCCGCGGTTTGAAAGCCTGCGCGACGAGCTGTTTCAGCTTTGCCGGGAAAACGGCGTCAAGGGCACGCTGCTTCTGGCGGCGGAAGGCATCAATGGCACCATTGCCGGGCCGGATGCGGGTGTGCGCACCATACTTGCCTTCCTGCGTGCGCAGCCGGAATTTACGGCGCTGGAACATAAGGAAAGCCGGGCATCGAACATGCCCTTCGTGCGCATGAAGGTGAAGCTCAAGAAAGAGATCGTCACCATGGGCGTGCCGGATATCGATCCCAACCGCATTGTCGGCACCTATGTCGATCCGCGCGACTGGAACTCGCTGATCTCCGACCCGGACACCATCGTCATCGACACCCGCAACGACTACGAGACCGCGATCGGTCTCTTCAAGGGCGCGGTGGACCCGAAGACCAAGACCTTCCGCGAGTTTCCCGACTGGGTAAAGAACAATCCCGGCCTGCACAACAAGCCGAAGATCGCCATGTATTGTACCGGCGGCATCCGCTGCGAAAAGGCGACCGCCTTCATGAAGGAACAGGGGTTCGATGAGGTCTATCACCTCAAGGGTGGCATCCTGAAATATCTGGAAGAGGTGCCGGAAGAAGAGAGCCTGTGGGAAGGCGCCTGCTTCGTGTTTGACGAGCGCGTCTCCGTCGTCCACGGTCTTGCCGAAGGCGATCACAAGCTCTGCCACGCCTGCCGCAACCCGATCACATCGCAGGTGCGCCAATCCCCGTTGTTCGAGGAAGGTGTGTCCTGCCCGAGCTGTTACGACGACCGGACAGAAGAGGACCGCCAGAGGTTCCGCGACCGGCAGCAGCAGATCGAACTGGCAAAGAAGCGCGGCGAGCGCCATCTGGGGCGCTAAAGCGGATCGGCGGCCAGCCACGGCACGTCTTCACGGTGGGAAAGCTCTTACGCGATTAACCACTTGATCGCCCTGGGCCCCGGATGATGTCCGGGGTGACGGAGTGTGGATCACCCTTTTGCCCCTGCCCGAAGCGCAAACAGCGGCGCCGTCTGCTCCTCCAGCATGGCGGTAATCTCTTCAGCGGCGACGGGTTTTGAGAACAGGTAGCCCTGCAATTCGTCACAGCCACACAGATGCAGGATAGCCGCCTGTTCTTCGGTCTCGACGCCCTCCGCCGTGACCGGAATATCGAGAGATTTCGCAAGCGCCACGGTTGCCTGCAACATTTCCAGCGACCGCCCGCCCTGTTCCAGGGCCATGACCAGCGACCGGTCGATCTTCATGCGGTCGAAACCGAAGCGGCGCAGATATCCGACGCTGGCGAAACCGGCTCCGAAATCGTCGAGCGCTATATGCAGGCCAAGCTGTTTCAGCTTGTCGATTGCCGCACTTGCCCGCTCCGGATTCTGAATGAAATAGCCCTCGGTCATTTCCAGCCGCAGCCTTGCGGTTGGCGTCTGCGTGGCGGCGAGAATATCCGCCACGTTGCCGGAAAAGGCCGGATTGCGGAACTGAACGGGTGAAATATTCACCGAGAGCTTGATGGAGGGCCATTGACCCGCCGTCTCGCAGGCCTTGCGCAGCACCAGAAGGCCGAGCCGTTCGATAAGGCCACTGGTTTCGGCAGCGGCGATGAAGATATCCGGCGGCACGAAGCCGTATCCCGGCCTTTGCCAGCGGGCAAGCGCCTCCACCCCGGTGATACTGCGCGTGGCGGCATTGACGACCGGCTGGTAGACCACCGATATCTCGTCATTCAGGATGGCATAACGCAGATCGGCCTCAAGCTGCAGCTTTTCCTCGCGCAACGCATCCATTTTCAGCTCGTAGGCGACGTAACGCCCACGCCCGTTTTCCTTGGCCTGATACATGGCCATGTCGGCGCGGCGCAGCAGTTCCTCACCGTTGATATCACCGGCTCTGGAGACGGACGTGCCGATGCTGCAACCGATGCTCGCCACCCGCTCGCCGATGCTGAACGGCTCGGTGAACAGTTCGAGCAGCGCCTGGCAGAGCTTGCGGCCTTCCGACCACACGTCGTTGCCCTGAATGGCGATGGCGAATTCGTCGCCGCCGAGCCGCGCGAGCACGGCATCTTCCGGCACAAGCACCCTGAGCGCCGCCGCAACGCCCTTGATCAGCCGATCGCCGGCAGCGTGACCGTAGGAATCGTTGATCTCCTTGAAACCATCAAGATCGAGGTAAAGCAGCTTGATATCGGTCTTGTCGTGGCGGGCCTTGCCCACCATGCGGTTCAGCTTGGAAAACAGCCCGGCGCGGTTGCTGAGCCCGCTCAGACGATCGCGCAGCGCCTCTTCCCTCGCCGCCGCTTCGTCAGCCTTCAGCCGGTCGAGCGTCGCCGAACCGATGATGAGAAGTACGAGAAAGAACGTTCCGGCAATGCCGAGTGCCGTGAAGACGACCGGCCGGGCCTCATGGAAGCTCACGTCCCCCGGCAGCTGGGAGCGCCAGACGAGCCGCGCCAGCACATCGCCAAGCGGATTGACGACATCCACATGGTTGGTCGCCGGTCCGTCGCCATATTGCAGTTGCAGACCATCGATGACGTAGTTGCGGGCCAGCTTGTCCACCGTCGCCTGTTTGAGATGACGGGCGAAAATCAGATATCGCCGCTCGGAGCCAACCGGAGGCAAGACCCCGGATTTGAGCCGCACCAGCGCGACACCCGTAGCCGCGACGCCGTCGCGGGTTTTCACGAAACCGGTGACCTGCGACGCGATGCCGGGACGCATGGAGCGAACCCGTTCGATCATCTCCTTGAGGCCTTCTGCAAAATAGTCATGGGGCTTCCAGGCAACCGGCTTGCCGTTCTGGTAGGCCATGCGGACCTTGCCGTCTTCGTCGAGGACGACGGCGGTATCGAAAAGATCGCTGTTGACCGTCATCTCGCCATAATTGCTCGCCACCCAGTCGAACCTGTCGGGGGCGTAGACATAGTCGGCGGCATCGTCCCAGGCGGCGTAGTCGTTCAGCGTCGCGCCAAGCTGGTCGCGGAAGGTGACAAGGGCGCCCGCCGTTGTCTCGCGCGAGCGGGCATTGTCGAGCGAGTTCGCCCTTTCCCTGACCTGGCTCAGAGCAGACAAGACCAGCGCGGTGACAATGAGAAGCACCAGCGCAAATGTGGACAATACGACGCCGACGGCGGTTCTACGCCCGACCGGCAAATATTCCCCAATGTTTCGCGGCGCAATCCGCATAAAATCCCCTTCGAAAGCATCATCTTGCGAAGGAAACATTCAAAAGCCGTTAAGTTGGATTGTGGCGACGCCACAAAAAACAACGGGTATAAAACGACAGTACGGGTGAAAAAGAGAAAAATTCTCCCTACAATGGTGGGGGATTTTCATAAAAACCGCGGATGCGTTCGCCCCGCAAACAAAAAACCTCCCCCGCGAACGGGAGAGGCTGCAACTTCAATCGTGTCAGGCCGGATTACCAGGACGGAATGACCGTGCCGTTGAACTTCTCGAGAATAAAAGCCTTCACTTCCGGGCTGTGGTACGATTCCACCAGCGTCTTCACCCACGGCTTGTCCTTGTCCTGCGCACGAACGGCGATGACGTTTGCGTAAGGGGACTTTTCGCTTTCGATGGCAATGGCGTCCTTCTTGGGGTTCAGGCCTGCTGCGGTCGCATAATTGGTGTTGATGACCGACGCGTCGGTGTCATCCAGCGAGCGCGGCAACTGGGCAGCGTCAAGTTCGACGATCTGGATGTTCTTCGGGTTTTCGGTGATGTCGGCAGGCGTTACCTTCAGACCGGCTTCTTCCTTGACCTTGAGCACACCCTTGGAAGCGAGAACGAGAAGCGCACGGCCGCCATTGGTCGGGTCGTTCGGAATACCGACCGTCGCGCCGTCCTTCAGCTCGTCAAGGCTCTTCACCTTCTTCGAATAAACGCCCATCGGCGTGGTGATGGTGGTGCCGACGCTGACGAGATCGAACTTGCGGTCAGCGATCTGGTTGTCGAGGTAAGGCTGGTGCTGGAAGGAATTGGCCTGAAGCTCACCGTCTGCCAGCGCCTGGTTCGGCACGACGTAGTCGGAGAACTCGACGATATCGATGTCCAGTCCCTTGGCGGCGGCGATTTTCTTGACCTGTTCCATGATCTGCGCGTGCTCGGCAGGTGTAACACCAATCTTGATGGTTTCGGCCAGCGCCTGACCGGCGGTAAAGAGAGCGGCGAGCGAAGCCGCGAGGATGATTTTCTTCATGGATGTCTCCTTGGGTTTGTTGTTCTTGAACGGTTTTATCAGTTCTTGCGGGTGCGCTTGTCGAAGCTGCGGGCAAGCCGGTCGCCGGCGCTCTGCACGAGCTGCACGAGCACGATCAGCACCAGCACCACGACCAGCATCACGTCAGGCATGAAGCGCTGGTAGCCGTAGCGAATGCCGAGATCACCCAACCCGCCGCCGCCGACAGCACCGACCATGGCCGAATAACCGATGAGGCTGACGAGCGTGAGGGTAAGCGCCAGCGTGATGCCCGGCTTTGCTTCCGCAAGCAGGACCTTGGTGACGATCTGCAAGGGTGTGGCGCCCATGGCGCGGGCCGCTTCGATCAGGCCCTTGTCGACCTCGCGGATCGCCGCTTCCACCAGCCGCGCGATGAAAGGCACGGTGGCAACCGTCAGCGGCACGATGGCCGCACTGGTGCCGATGGAAGTGCCGGCGACCAGCCGCGTGAAAGGAATGATCGCCACCACCAGAATGATGAAGGGCGTGGAGCGCGCCGCATTGACGACAAGGCCGAGGATGCGGTTCGTCATCGGCGCGGGGAAGAGTTCGCCTCTGCCGCTGGTGGCAAGGAAAACGCCCATCGGCACGCCGATGATGGATCCGACGATGCCGGCGACCGCGACCATGTGCAGCGTTTGCAGAAGACCCTTCGACAGAAGGTTGAAAAGCATATCAGGCGACATAACCCAGCACCTCCGTGTGAAGACCGGTCTCAGTATAAAAGCGGCCGGCGCGGGCGGTGATTTCCGCCGTGGCCGGATAGGACACAACCAGCGAGCCGAAGGGTTCGCCGGAAATTTCCTCGATGGTGCCGGCAAGGATGTTCACGTCAGGACCTATTTCCGCAACAAGACGCGCGGTCAGCGGCTGGAATGCCGTTTCGCCGAAGAACACCAGACGCACGAGAACGCGGTCACCTTCCGCCGCTTCCGGCTTCAACCCTGATGTAACCCAGTGCGGCAGCTTAACCCCGACCGAGGACGACAGCAGGCTGCGGGTCGTCTCGTGTTTCGGCGCGGTGAAAATATCGAAGGTGCGCCCCTCCTCCACTATCAGGCCCCTGTCGATGACGGCGACCTGCGAGGCGATGGTCTTCACCACCTCCATCTCGTGGGTGATGAGCAGCACTGTCAGCCCAAGTTCGGCATTGATGCGCTTCAAGAGTTCAAGGATGGACTGGGTCGTCTCCGGATCGAGCGCGGACGTCGCCTCGTCCGACAACAGCAGCTTGGGTTGCGTCGCAAGCGCGCGGGCGATGCCGACACGCTGCTTCTGCCCACCCGACAGTTCCGCCGGATAACGCTTCGCCTTGTCGGAAAGGCCGACGAGTTCGAGCAGCGGCGTTACCCGCGTTTCGATCTCTTTTTTACCGAGACCGGCAATTTCTAGCGGCAGCGCCACATTGTCGAAAGCGGTGCGCGACGACAGGAGATTGAAGTGCTGGAAGATCATGCCAACGGAACGGCGAAGGGTCCTCAGACTCTTCTCATCAAGGGCGGCAACATCGACGCCGTCGACGACCACCCGGCCGGACGACGGTTTTTCAAGGCCGTTGGCGAGGCGGATGAGGGTGGATTTGCCGGCACCAGAGCGGCCGATGATGCCGGTGATGGAACCCTTCGGCACGACATAGTCAATGCCGGCGAGGGCTGCGAAGCCCGGCTTGCCATCGCTGCCGCCAAAGGTCTTGGTCACGCCTTCAAACGTGACCATCGCGTCCTTGGCAGTCTGCGGTGCGCGCGCGAGCGATGTCGCGTTGGATGAAAAACTCATTGGGAACTCTGCGAAAAATCTTGACGGATCGGGTCTCAAAAAATCCTGTTGCGGTGCTGAACCGCTCTCTTCATGCAGCCTTCCGGCACATTCGATGACAGCTGATTTTCCGGGTCATTTCGTCAGGCTTTCACTCAGAAATGCCGGGGATCGGCAATTCGATGGCGCATACTTGCCCGCAGGCGCCATCTTTTAACAGGGATGATTTTTCAATTATCTGAAATCAGAGAAAAAATCTACCGCGCCGTCTATGCGGCCCTGCGGCAGTCAAGACTTCGCGAGTGCGTGGAAATCAGACGCGGCTGACGAATTCCTCAAGCGGGCGGCGGACCTTCTTCAGGTTCACCAGCCAGTCGCCTTCCGGCTCGCGGTATCCGAGCGGCAGGATGGTGACGGAGCGCAGGCCCTTTTCACGCAGGCCGAGGATTTCATCCAGCTTGGCCGGATCGAAACCTTCCATCGGTGTGGAATCCACACCCTCGAAAGCAGCCTGCGCCACCGCCATGCCGAAACCAATATAGGCCTGACGGGCTGCGTGTTCGAAATTCACCTGCTCATCACGCTGCGGATAGGAGGAGAGAAGCTTCTGACGATACGCTTCCCAGCCCTCGTTCTTGACGCCACGCTCTTCGTTGACCAGATCGAACATATGGTTGATCCGTTCTTGCGTGTAGTTATCCCACGCCGCAAACACCAGAAGATGCGAACCTTCAGTCACCTGCGCCTGGTTCCAGGCGATCTCGCGGATCTTTGCGCGCACTTCCGGATCGGTAACGACGATGACTTCGAACGGCTGCAACCCGCTGGAAGTGGGCGCCAGCCGGGCGGCTTCGACGATGCGCTCGACCTTGTCTTCCGCAACAGTCTTGGAAGGATCCATTTTCTTGGTGGCATAACGCCAGTTGAGTTTTTCGATAAGCATGTTCGTTTTCCCTGGGAGGACCAGCCCGCACCGCTCCGGATGAGGCAGCAGCAGGCGCTACGTCTGCGTAGCCTGCCTGACATAGGAGACAGGATGGCAGGCGCAAGCAGGCACCGCCGGGTAACTGGCAAAAAAGTTTGGAAAACTGATAGTAAGGTGGAAGAACTTTATTGGGGAGAGCGATCGTGTACTTTCCTGGTGAGGGAATACGGCAGGTAAAGTTCACATACGAGCCAGCCTCTCCACCCTCATTCCTGTGCTTGCCACAGGAATCTGGCCGACACGCGTCTGCGTGGCGGAAATACTCATCCCAGCCCAAGGACTTGGGCTGGCTGGATCCCTGTGACAAGCACAGGGATGAGGGAGAAAGCCTCACCCCTTCATCACACCGTGGTTCCCCTTCGGAAAACCCGATGCCAGCGCGCTGTACCATTTGCCGCTGTTCTTCAACGTACGAACCTGCGTTTCGTAATCCACGTGCACGAGGCCAAAGCGCATGCGGTACCCTTCCGCCCATTCGAAATTGTCCATCAGGCTCCAGGCGAAGTAACCCCGCATGGGGTAACCGTCCTTCACCAGATCAGCAACGATACCAAGATGTTCGGCGTAATAGTCAAGACGGGGTTGATCATCCACCTCGCCGTTTTCGACGCCCATATTGTAGCAGGCGCCATTTTCGGTGATGTAGCAATCGGGCAGCTCGTAGCGCTCGTAGAGCGTCTCCACCAGGGAATGCAGCGCCGGCGCATAGACTTCCCAGCCGATATCGGTTTTGACATCGCTGACGGCCGGGGCTGGTTTGGTGGCAGGGAATTCCGCACCTTCGGTGGCATCGTCGGCAACGCGCATCGGTGTATAATAATTCAGGCCCCACCAGTCGAGCTTCTGGCTGATGATGGACAGGTCTTCCGCCTCCACCACCGGCATGCGACTGCCCAGGGCTTCCATCATTTCGGCCGGATATTCGCCCTTGAAGACCGGATCGAAAAACGCGCCGTTGTGGAACTGGAATGCCCGTTCAGCTGCCTTCAGGTCGGCGTCGCTATTGGAGGCCGGGATGACGGAATGGGCGTTCAGCACCAGTCCGACCGGCACCTTGGGCGCAACATGGCGGGACGCCTCGACGCCGAAACCATGGGCAAGGTTGATGTGGTGCATGGCCGCAAGGGCTGCTTCCATGTTGCGCTCGCCCGGCGCATGAATGCCATAGAGATGGCTGAGCCAAACCGCACACCAGGGTTCATTGAAGGTCGCCACCGCATCCAGCCGGTCGCCCAGCCGTGCCATGACGGTCTTGGCGTAACGCTGGAAGGCATGGGCGGTGGAACGCGAGGCCCAGCCGCCGTCGCCCATTAGTGTCAGCGGCAGGTCCCAATGGTAAAGCGTCGCATAGGTCTTTATGCCGCGCGCCTTGCAGCCATCGACGAGGCGGTCGTAGAAATCCAGCCCCTTCTCGTTGATCGGACCGAAGCCATCGGGAATGATGCGCGGCCAGGCAATGGAGAAACGATAGGCCTCGACACCCATTTCCTTGATGAGATCGAGATCATCCTCCCAGCGATTATAGTGATCGCAGGCAACGTCGCCATTGTGGCGCCCGAAGACATGGCCCGGCATGTTGCAGAAGGCATCCCAGATGGATGGCTTGCGGCCGTCAACCTTGGTGGCACCCTCGATCTGGAACGAGGCGGTCGCCACGCCGAACAGGAAATCGCCGGGGAACCGGGCTGCAAGCGCTTTGTGATCGGTCATCGGATAGGCCCTTTCGTCATCCATCGAGCGTCAAAAGATGGAGAGCGGTTTAGACCAAGTCAGCAATGAGGTACAGCCGCAGGCACGCAAAATCTGCAACGTTTCAGCAGCGCGGTTAAGATATCCAAAGCGCTTTAGTTACACGAAAGTCGCCGCAACGGTTTCCCGGCGGCGGGAGAAACGACAGCCCGGCAAATGCGGATGGGAGTTGAGTGTGGTGGAAAGTCTTGCATCTGCCGGGCCGCGCCTCGTTTGACCGGAATGCCGGTCCATCGGTGACAGCCTTTTCACGACACCTACCGGATCGGCCCTTCCCGCTGCTGGCAATTGCAGGACGCCTTTCCGGAACGCGGTTTGCCAGAACCACGCTTGTCGATGCCGGCAGCCGGTCCGCGGAAGGCGCCGCGCGTATCGCCCTTCCGTTCCGGTTGCAGGGGAATGATGCAGCGAAATGGACGGGTGGGGACATGCGGGGGAAAGGTTTTGCGGTAAGTGACTGGAAAGAAAGGAGGGGTGGCGCGGAAATGTTCTCGCCTTTGGCAGCAGACGGCGAGCATGCCCCCTAATCCGGCTATCGCAACCTTCTTAGTCTCACTTTATGGAATGTTATCTGCAGCATCGGGCCCGGAGACCGCACGGGGGCCGTACACCGCAGATACGACGTCATCCTCGGGCGTGTCGCGAGGATGACGGAGGAGAGGTTTTGCGGCTTTAACCAGCCTCTAGACGGGGGATGCTCCCCCGTCCTTTGTTTATGAACGTACCAGCCCGTCAAACGTAACGATTGACGACGTTCTCCAGATATTCCTGACGACCGGACTTCGGCTCGGGGTTGATATCCTGACGCTCGACCAGCGCTGCGATTTCTTCGAGCTTCAGCTCGCCGCGCAACATCTTCTGGGCTTCAGGTGCGTCCCACTTCGCGTAACGCTCCGAAAGCGGCTTCGACAGCGCGCCGTCCTCGATCATCTTCGCCGCCGCCTTCAGACCGCGGGCGCAGCAATCCATGCCGCCGATATGGCCGATCAGCAGGTCCTGCGGATCGAGCGACTGGCGACGCAGCTTGGAATCGAAGTTGGTGCCGCCATTGGTGAAGCCGCCGCCGGCCAGCACGTGGTAATAGGCCAGCGCCATTTCAGGTACGTTGTTGGGGAACTGGTCGGTATCCCAGCCAGACTGGTAATCGTTGCGGTTCATGTCGATGGAGCCGAAAATGCCGAAGGCATTGGCCATGGCCAGTTCGTGTTCGAAGGAATGGCCGGCGAGGATGGCGTGACCCTGCTCGATATTGACCTTCACTTCCTTTTCGAGACCGTTCTTCTGCAGGAACGCATAAACGGTTGCGACGTCGTAGTCGTACTGGTGCTTGGTCGGCTCCTGCGGCTTTGGCTCTATCAGGATCGTGCCTTCGAAACCGATCTTGTATTTGTATTCCACAACCAGATTGAGGAAGCGGCCGAGCTGGTCCAGCTCGCGCGAAAGATCGGTGTTAAGCAGCGTTTCGTAACCTTCACGACCGCCCCATAGCACGTAATTGGCGCCGCCGAGCTTCTTGGTGGCATCCATGCAGGTCTTCACCGTCGCAGCCGAGAATGCGAAGACATCCGGGTCCGGATTGGTCGCGGCGCCCGACATGAAGCGGCGGTTGGAGAACAGGTTCGCCGTGCCCCACAGAAGCTTCACGCCGGTATCAGCCTGCTTCTGCGCGAAGTAGTCGACGATCTCGTTGAGGTTCCTGGTGTTTTCGGCAAAGTTCCTGCCTTCCGGACGCACATCGGCGTCGTGGAAGCAATAAAACGGCGAACCGAGCAGCGAGAAGAATTCAAAGGCGACATCGGCCTTCAGCTTGGCGGCCTGCATGGTGTCTTCAAACCACGGACGCTGGAACGTTTGCCCACCGAATGGGTCGCCGCCCGGCCAGGTGAAGGTGTGCCAGTAAGCCACGGCAAAGCGCAGGTGATCTTCCATACGCTTTCCGGCAACGATCTCGTCGGGGTTGTAGTGGCGGAAGGCGAGCGGGTTGGTGCTGTCGGGGCCTTCATATTTAATCTTGGCGATATCGCCGAAGAAGCCTGTGCTCATTGGATGGTTCCTCCTCTGGGGTGGGTTTAGGTGGTGTTCAAAAATTCGAGGTCTGCGCGGGCCGCTTACCCCCCTCTGTCCTGCCGGACATCTCCCCCACAAGGAGGGAGATCAGCAAGTTGCGCTCAACCGCTTCGATCGCGACCTCACAGGAGGACGTGACCTAGCCGCTTGTCGATCTCCCCCATTGTGGGGGAGATGCACGGCAGGGCAGAGAGGGGTGAACGGCGCACGCAAAACCTCAATGCGAAAGCGGCCGAATGGCGGGATAAAGCGCGTGATACCGCTGGTAAGCCTCCTCATAAGCATCGCCAAGCGCCACCACCGGCTCGATCGTCCGCGCCGTTTCCGGCTGCGTGCAGACTGCAACCGGATCTGCACCTGTTGCAGCGATGAGACCGAGGCGGGCGGCGCCGAAAGCGGCGCCGAAATCGCCCTCGGCCGGAATATCCACGGGCACACCGAGCGAAGTCGCGATCGAGGCCAGCCAATAGGCCGAGCGCGAACCGCCGCCGATGGCGGTGACGCGGGAAATGGAGGTGCCGGCCGACTTCAGCGCTTCGAGATTGTCACGGATGGCGAAAGTCACGCCTTCCAGCACGGCCTGCGTCAGCGCCCTGCGGTCACTTTCATGCGAAAGGCCAATGAAAGAGCCGCGAATGGCGGCATCGTTATGCGGCGTGCGCTCGCCGGAAAGATAGGGTGCGAAAGTGACGCCACTCGGCGCCAGAAGCTCATCGCCCAGTTCACCCGTCAGTTCGGCTGCGGACTTGCCGGTGAGGCGCGAATACCAGTTGAGTGCATCGGTAGCGGACAGGATGACGCCCATCTGGTGCCATGTGTTGGGAAGCGCGTGGCAGAACGCGTGTACGGCGCTTTCCGGCTTCGGCAGATAGGAGGCGTTGGCGGCAAACAACACGCCGGAAGTGCCGAGCGAAACGAACGCGTGGCCCTCTTTCACCGTGCCCATGCCGCAGGCGGAAGCGGCATTGTCACCCGCACCGCCGGCCACCACGGCCTTGCCCGCAATGCCCCATTGCGAGGCGAGCTCGGCACGCAGCACACCTGCCTCCTCGGTGCCTTCGACCAGCGACGGCATGTGTTTTTCTTCAAGGCCGGTCGCCGCCAGAAGATCGGCAGACCATTTGCGCGCACCGGTATCCAGCCACGATGTGCCGGCGGAATCCGACATTTCCGAGATATATTCACCCGTCAGCCACAGTCGCAGGTAATCCTTCGGCAGCAGTACCTTGGCCACCTTCGCGAAGATTTCAGGTTCGTTCTTCGCCACCCAGGCCAGTTTCGGTGCGGTAAAGCCGGGGAATACGATGTTGCCGGTGATCTTGCGGAAGCGCGGATCGGCATCGAGTTCGGCAGCCTCGGCATAGGAGCGCGTGTCGTTCCACAGAATGCACGGCCGCAGCACATTGCCGCTCGCGTCAATCAGCGTCGCGCCATGCATCTGGCCGGAAAGGCCGATACCTTTCACGGCAGCGAGTTCCTTCGCAAACTTCTGCTTCAGACCTTCGACTGCGGTTTTCGTGGCGGCAATCCAGTCCGCCGGGTCCTGTTCCGACCAGCCGTGATGCGGGCGCGAGACCTCCAGCGAGCCGTTGGCCGAGCCGACGATCTTCTGATCGCCGTCCATCAGCAGGGCTTTGACACCGGATGTTCCAAGATCGAGACCGAGATACATGTAATTCTCCATTCCGGCGCTCCTTGCGCCACTTCAGCGGTTTTAAGGGTCACCGCATTTCCGGACGGAAAACCGGCGGCCACTTTTCCTGGAAATGCTCTCCTCAGGGCAGATTGTCCCTGAGGAATATGTCGATACGGATACGCTCCTGCGCGGCGATGACAGCGAGACCATCCGCGCGCGCTTTCAACACGCGAATGGCGCTGCGCACCTCATGCCCTGCATCCTGGTTGAGCACGGCATCGAGCACGCCTTCCCGCAGCGCATTGGCCGTGTTTTCGGTGAGCTCATGGGCGATGACGGATGGCGACCTTTCGCCCGATGACGCCCTGAGCGCCCGGATGAGGCCGCGATTACCGGCGCCGAGACTGTAGATGCCGGACAGCGCGTCGCTCGCAAGCGCCTTGGCGACCAGCGCCTCGACGGTGACGGGATCGTCCCGGCCTTCGAGGACCGGCAATAGTCGCAGGTCCGGAAATTCGCTTTCGATGACGGAGCGGAAGCCGTCTAGGCGTTCGCGATGGTCGCGCACCAGCATCGAGCCGGCAACGACCGCAATATCGCCGCCGCGCCCGGACAGGAAGCGCCCCATGAGGCTAGCCGCCGTGCGCCCGGCCGCAACGTTGTCGACGCCGGCATAATGGTCGCGGCGCGAACCGGAGAGATCGGAAACCAGCGTGACGGTGGCGATGCCATCTTCGGCCAGCCGGTCTGCGGCTTCGGCAACATCCTCAGAATCGGTGGCGACGAAGGCGACGCCCGACGGCTTTTCCCGCCGCGCGACTTCCAGCGCCTCCGTCAGTGCCGCGGCATTGAAGGGCGGCACCTCGATAACGCGGATCGCCGTGCGCTCCAGATGGGCGCGGGCGGCTGCGGCACGAACTTCGGCTCGCAGCGTCGCCATGAAGGAATTGTCGTTGCCGGGAAGGATGAAGACCAGTGAATAATTGCGACCCTTGGCCAAATTGGCGGCGGCGATATCGCGCACATAACCAAGCTCGGCAATCGCCGCCTCTACCCGCGCTCGAGTAGCGGCGTGAACGCCGGGGCGCATGTTCAGCACCCGGTCGATGGTGGCAAGGCTGACACCCGCCCGCTCGGCGATATCGTGAACTGTCGGCTTCATGTTTCCTCCCGTGCCATTTGAATATCCAGCTTTGCCGCCGTCGTAAACCGAAAAATGATGTACGTACCTCACATTTTCAGCAAGATGATGATTTCGCTTTATTTCAATCTCTGAACTGCGGGTACGCGCCTTTGCCCGGCGTCATCCCTCGGCTTTTCCCAAGGATTTAGGCACGTCAATAAAATCAACAGGCTGCAGATCATCGGAGCTGACCAACAACTTTCGTCATTTTAGCCTTGGATCAAGGACTTGGGCTTACTGGATACCGGCTCAAGGACGGCATGACGGAAAAGTATCGCAAACCAGACAAAAAAGGGGCCGTCATTTCCGACGGCCCCAGCTCTGCGGTGGATGGGAGGGGATTTTGTTCAGTGCGCCGCGTCTGGTGGCGGCGCTGCCTTGGGTTTCTGGATCAGCACGGTCATGAAGATCAGGCTGCCGAACAGCAGCGTCAGCGCGAAGAACACATCCGCAAAGGCGAGTATCCACGCCTGCTGCGAGACCATGCCGACCAGCTTCTTGATCGCGACGGAAGCACCGTCCAGCCCGTAAGAATCATAGTTCGCGCCGACATTGTTCAGCCACTCCAGCGCCTGTGGATTGGAATAGCTGACATGTTCCGCCAGCCGCACATAATGATCGTCGGTGCGCTGCGACAGCAGGGTGTTGATGACGGCAAGGCCAACCGCGCCGCCGAGGTTGCGGGTGAGGTTGAACAGGCCCGAGGCATTGCGGATGCGCGCGGGCGGAAGCGTGCCGAGCGCGATGTTGTTGATCGGCACCATGCACATCATCAGTCCGAAACCGCGCAGGATCTGCGGGATCAGCAGCTCGTAGAAATCCCAGTCGGTGGTCACATGCGTCATGATCCACGTGCCGCAACCGAAGCTGATGAAGCCGATGGCCATCATGATGCGCGGATCGAGCTTGGTGGACACCTTGCCGGCAATCGGCGCGGTGAAGAACATGGCAAGACCGGAAACGAACATGGTCTCGCCGATCATCAGCGCATCATAACCGCGCACGCGACCGAGATAGAGCGGGTAGAGATAGGTCAGCCCGTAAAGCCCTATGCCCATCACGAAGGAAAACAGCGAGCCGATGGAGAAATTTCGGTCCGCAAAGGCGCGGATGTCCACAACGGGGAAGTCCACCTTGAAGGCACGCCAGAAGAACACCACCGCACCGATGACCATGGCCACCGAACCGATGACGATATGCTCGTCGTTGAACCAGTCCTTGTTGTTCCCCTCTTCCAGCACGTATTCCAGAGAGCCGAGGAAGACGGCCATGGAGATCAGCCCCCACCAGTCGAACTTCTTCCAGAGCGAGGTTTCAGGCTTGTCGAAATCGATCAGGCTCCATGTCAGGATGGTGACGATGATGCCGGGAATGATGTTGACGAGGAACAGCCAGTGCCAGGAGAAGGCATTGGAAAGATAACCGCCGACCGTGGGACCGATGGTGGGCGCAAGCGTGGCGACGAGACCGATGATCGGCGAGACGACCGAACGCTTGGAGGGCGGGAAAATGGTGAAGGCGGCCGCAAAGACCGACGGGATCATGCCGCCGCCGATAAAGCCCTGGATCGCCCGGTAGACGATCATCTGGTCGATATTGGTTGCGGTGGCGCAGAGCGCGCTCGACAGGGTGAAGCCGGCGGCGCAGGTGGCAAACAGCACGCGCGTGGACAGGATGCGCGCCAGCGTGCCCGACAGAGGGATCATGATGACTTCTGCGATCAGATAGGATGTCTGCACCCAGGCGATCTCGTCGGAGCCCGCCCCGAGACCTGCCTGGATTTCCGCAAGCGAGGCGGAGACGATCTGAATATCGAGAATGGACATGAACATGCCGAAGACCATCGCGAAGAACGCGATGAGCCTGCGCTTGTCCATGGGTGGATCGACGGGGACAGATACCCCGCCTGTGCCGACAACCGTAGCCGCCATGATCTTGCCCTCAACGACGCCCTGGTTGGCCTATGGGTTAACGTGCGCCGTTTTCGTGTTTTCCGGCGCCGTGCGGGTATCCACATCAACGACGACGCTCAGGCCCGCACGCAGATTGTGCTTGGCGAGATCTTCCTTTGAGAAGACGATACGCACCGGTACGCGCTGGATGACCTTGGTGAAGTTACCCGTGGCGTTTTCCGGCGGCAGCATCGAGAAGACCGAACCGGAACCGGGCGAGATCGACTGGACCGTGCCCTCAATGGTCTCGTCGTCGAAAGCATCCACATGGACGCGGACCTTCGAACCGGGCACCACGCGGGCCAGCTGCGTTTCCTTGAAATTGGCGTCGATATAAAGCTCGTTCAACGGCACCAGCGAAGCAAGGCGCTTGCCGACCGAAACGAGATCGCCCGTCTGCACCGCCAGATTGCCTATAACGCCGTCATAAGGCGCTTTCAGCACGGTGAAGGCCAGATCGCGGGCCGCCTTGTCCTTGGAAAGTTGCAGCGAACGGATGGTGCTTTCGGCTTCCTCGCGCTGGGCGCGAAGAAGCTCGACATTGGCTTTCGCGGACGAGATCGCCGCCTCGCCGGCTACGACATTCGCCCTGGCCTGATCGAGCGCGACCTGCGCGCTGTCGGAAGCGGCAACGGTGCCGACATCTTTCGCCTGCAATTCGGTGGCGCGCTTCTGGGTGATTTCCGCGCCGCGAAGGGCCGCATCCAGAGCGCCCTTCTGGGCAACGGCCTGTTCCTGCGCTGCCTCGCCGCCGATGATCTGCGCATCGATGCGCTTCAGCGACAGTTCCTCGGTGCGGATCTGCGCGTCGGCCTGTTCAAGCGCGATGCGATAGTCGCCGTCATCCAGAGTGACCAGCGGATCACCCGCCTTGACTTCCTGGTTTTCGACAACGTTCACCTTGGCGATGTAACCCGAAACCTTGGGCGCGATGACCGCGATATCACCCTGAATGTAGGCGTCATCCGTCGAAACCATGAAGCGACCGTCGATCCACCAATTATAACCGTACCAGCCAGCGCCAGCGAGAAGGGCGATCGCAAAGATCGGCAGAAGCGGCGAACGCTTCTTCTTCTTAGGTGCGGCAATTGTCTGTGGCGGCTGTTGCGGCGGGGCCTCCACCGGCTTTGCCGGAGAGGTCTCAGCCTTGGCGGAAACGTCCGCCTCTTCCGCATCGTTGACGGCGCGAACCGCGCTATTCTTCTGGGCCGACATGAGATTGTACCGTGATAAATTGAAGAAAGTTTTTCGAACTGAACCGTTCGGTTCGATTGACATAATCCCTTTCCTGACACATATCAAGCGTAATCGAACTGATTGGTTCGACGTTCGGTTAATTTTTTTTACGCCATTGCAGTGCTAGGAACCGGTAACGATGGCAGGTAAAGACATGGATATGGAGACGGAAACCGAAACGGGCTGTCCGGGAAACCCCGCCGGGCGTTTTGCTGCGGGCGAAGACCCGGCCAAGCGTGAGCAGATTGTTGCCGGCGCCTGGCGCGTGTTCAAGCGCAAGGGCTTCGATGCCGCCAGCATGAACGACATCACGCGGGAAGCCGGCGTTTCCAAGGGAACGATCTATGTCTATTTCTCCAACAAGGAAGACCTGTTCGCCGCCCTTGTCGATCATCACCGGCAGGAATTCGCGACCTCCATGCGCAACATTCTGGCCGGCACCGAAGAGGTGCGCGACGGCCTGAAACAGTTCGGCAAGGCCTTCGCCAACAAGATGATCTGCTCCGAAATGATACCGGCCATGCGCTCGGTGATCGGCGTCATCGACCGCATGCCGAAGCTGGCGCAGCGTTTCTTCATCGCAGCACCCAACAACGTGCGCACCGTTCTTCAGGATTTCATCGAGCATCAGGTCTCGCTCGGCCATCTCAAGGTCGATGACGTCGAACTTGCCGCCCGGCAATATATCGAGCTTTCCACGGGAACTTTCTTCAAGCTGCGCCTGTTCGGAGAACTCGAAGGTCCGGTTCCCGAAGAGGAGCTGGACAGGGTGATCGACAGCGCCATCATGGTGTTCATGGCGGCTTACGGAACCGACAAGGCCTGAAATCATTCAGCAACGGGCGACCGGACCGGCAACGGCACGGGGCCTGATACGCGGTTTGCGCGAAATTTCGATGAAATCTTGCCTATCACAGGCGCGGTCTCCTTGTTTCTCGCGTATTGCGCTATAAATTCCACGAACCGAATGTTTCGGGTGGCCTTGTTGCTGAAAGGAAAAATTCCCTGATGGAGTCCGTTCTCCCTCTTCTGTCCGACCCCGCTGCCTGGGTGGCGCTGGTCACCCTGATCGTCATGGAGGTCGTGCTTGGCATCGACAACCTGATCTTCATCTCGATCCTCACCAACAAGCTTCCGCCTGAACAGCGCGAAAAAGCCCGCAAGATCGGCATCGGGCTTGCCTTAATCATGCGCCTCGGCCTTCTCGGCACTGTGGCCTGGATCGTGCAGCTCACCACGCCGGTCTTCGAAATCTTCGGCCACGCCTTCTCGTGGAAGGACATGATCCTCATCGCCGGCGGTCTCTTCCTGATGTGGAAGGCTACCAAGGAAATCCACCACAATGTCGATCCTGAAGATCACAAGGAAGACATGGTGGGCGGCCCGGTTGCAATGAATTTCGGCGCCGCCATCGGCCAGATCCTGCTGCTCGACCTCGTGTTCTCTGTGGACAGCATCATCACCGCCGTTGGCATGACACCGCATCTGCCGATCATGATCGTGGCCGTGATCTTTGCCGTTGCGGTGATGCTGCTCGCCGCAACGCCGCTCGCCAACTTCATCGAGCGCAACCCCACCATCGTCATGCTGGCACTCGCCTTCCTGATGATGATCGGCACCACTCTGATCGCCGAAGGCATGGGCTTCCATGTTCCCAAGGGCTACGTCTATGCCGCCATGGCGTTTTCAGCGCTGGTGGAACTGCTCAACATGCTGGCGCGTAACGCCAGACAGCGCAAGAAAGCACAGGCGGCCAAACCGCACTGATTGCCCCGACCCGTCAGCCCGACTTGATCCGGCATCCCTTCAGCCCAAGCCCTTGGGCTGAACACTTCCCGCCGCGCCGACGCGCGGCGGCTGGATTCCGACTCAAGGCCAGTATGACGCGAACGTGTGGAAAGCGCCGGCCAGTCGGAACCGCATGCCCCGCCTCGCGTTCTTCGACATCCCTACCGGAAGAGTCCGTCCCGCCGTCTCTCCTTCGAAAGCATAAGCAAGCATGACGACCGACCAGATCCTCGCCTTTACCGTCATCGCCGGCATGATGGTCGCGTTCATATGGGACAGGTTCCGCTATGATGTGGTCGCGTGCAGCGCGTTGCTGGTGGCGGTGGCGGTTGGGGTTGTGCCTTTCGACAAGGCGTTCTCCGGTTTCTCGGACGATATCGTCATCATCGTCGGCAGCGCGCTGATCGTCAGTTCGGCCGTGGCGCGTTCAGGGGTCGTCGATATGACGATCAAGAAATATTTTCCGGAGATGCACTCCAAAACCCTGCAACTGGCCTTTCTGATGATCGTCGTCGCCATCATGTCGGCCTTCATCAAGAACATCGGCGCGCTTGCCATCATGATGCCGGTTGCTTTCCAGTTCGCCCGCAAATCCGGCAGCCCTGTTTCCTATTATCTGATGCCCATGGCCTTCGCCGCCCTTCTGGGCGGGCTTATGACGCAGATCGGCACCTCGCCCAACATCGTCGTTTCCAGGCTGCGTGAGGAAATGACCGGGCAGAGCTTCTCGATGTTCGATTTCACCCCGGTCGGTGCCGGGCTGACCGTGATCGGCATCATCTTCCTGACCTTCGGTTACCGCCTGCTGCCGGTGCGCAACCGCCAGCAGGCATCGATGGAGGATATTCTGGACCAGTCGGCCTATACCGCCGAAGCGACGCTTCCCGCCGACAGCACCTACGCCGACAAGCCGCTGCGGGAGCTGTTGAAACAGGCGGATGGCGACGTAATCGCCAGCACGATCCTGCGCGGGCCCCGGCGTATCTCCCCCTTCCCCGATGTCAATCTGAAGCCGGGCGACACCATTCTTCTCGAAGGCAACCCGGAGGGCCTCGACCGCATCGTCTCGCAGGCCAAGCTGCTGCTGTCAGGCAAGCCGCTCACCGAGAACGGCCAGAAGACCGCTGACCTTATTTCCATGGAAGCGGTTATCAGCAACGAATCCGTTCTCAACGGGATTTCCGCGCGCGAACTGGCGCTGTCCTACACCCGCGGCGTCAATCTGATTGCAGTGAGCCGTCGTGGCCAGCGCGTAAGCCAGCGGCTCTCCGACCTGACATTGCAGGCGGGCGACGTCATTCTCCTGCAGGGCAGCCGCAAGAACCTGCCACAGGTATTGCAGGAATTTTCGCTGCTGCCCCTGGCGCAGCGGGAAATCCTGCTTGGGGTGCAGCGCCGCGCGCTTTTGCCCGTCATCGTGCTTGCCGCGGCCATGATTGCCGCCGGCAGCGGGCTGGTGCCGGTATCCGTCGCCTTTTTCGCCGCCGCCTTCCTGATGATCGTCGTCGGCGCGATACCGCTCACCGAAGTCTATAAATCGATCGACGGGCCGATCCTCGTCATGCTCGCCGCCCTCATTCCCGTCAGCGACAGTCTGCGCACCAGCGGCGCCAGCGAGCTGATCGCCGCCTGGCTCGGCCATGCCGCACAAGGACTGCCGCCCTTCGCAGCACTCGGCATGATCCTGTTGACCGCCATGGCGGTAACGCCCTTCCTCAACAATGCTGCAACCGTGTTGGTCATGGCACCCATCGCCGCCGGTTTCGCCACCACGCTCGGCTTTCGGCCGGAGGCCTTTCTGATGGCGGTGGCGATCGGCGCCGGCTGCGATTTCCTCACGCCCATCGGCCACCAGTGCAACACGTTGGTCATGGGTCCGGGCGGTTATCGGTTCAGCGATTATCCGCGCCTTGGACTGCCGCTGTCGATCATGATCGTCATTGCCAGCATTCCGATGCTGCTTTATGTCTGGCCGGTGAATTAGGGGCGGTTTACGTCCGGGGGAAGACAGCGCAAGCGCCATATTTCCTTGACGCCTGCGGCATAATATGGCCTAAGCCGATGCCGAACGGAAATATGCAAAAGTGCGTTCAACACGCCTTTCCGCACCCTTTCCCGCCGCATTCAAACGAAAACTTCGTGATAGAAGGGTGAAGCCGCCCCGATGTCACCACCCCGTCACGACGAGTGAATTTCATGACCACTTCCGGCGTTCGCGTCCGCATCGCACCTTCCCCCACCGGCGAGCCGCATGTCGGCACCGCTTACATCGCGCTGTTCAACTATCTCTTCGCCAAGAAACACGGCGGCGAGTTCATCCTGCGCATCGAGGATACCGACGCCACCCGCTCGACGCTGGAATATGAGCAGAAGGTTCTGGAGGCGCTGCGCTGGACCGGCCTCACCTGGTCGGAAGGCCCTGACGTCGGTGGCCCCTACGGTCCCTACCGCCAGTCCGAGCGCAAGCTGATGTACTGGCCCTATGCCGAAGAATTGCTGGAAAAAGGCCATGCCTTCCGCTGTTTCTGCACGCCCGAGCGGCTTGAGCAGATGCGCGAAGCGCAGCGCGCCGCTGGCAAGCCGCCAAAATATGACGGTCTCTGCCTCCACCTGAAGGCTGAAGAAGTGACCACCCGCGTCGCCGCCGGCGAAGCCAACGTCGTGCGCATGAAAATCCCGACCGAAGGTTCGTGCGATTTCCATGACGGCGTTTACGGCGATGTCTCGATCCCCTGGGATTCGGTTGACATGCAGGTGCTGATCAAGGCCGACGGCATGCCGACCTATCACATGGCAAACGTCATCGACGACCATCTGATGAAGATCACCCATGTGGCGCGCGGCGAAGAGTGGCTGGCTTCAGTGCCCAAGCACATCCTGCTTTACCGTTATTTCGGCTGGGACCAGCCGACGTTCATGCATCTTTCGCTGATGCGCAACGCCGACAAATCGAAGCTTTCCAAGCGCAAGAACCCGACGTCGATCTCCTATTATTCCGCGCTCGGCTACCTGCCGGAAGCGCTGATGAACTTCCTCGGCCTGTTCTTCATCCAGATCGCCGAAGGCGAAGAGCTGCTGACCATGGAAGAGCTGGCCGCGAAGTTCGATCCGGAAGCACTTTCCAAGGCCGGCGCCATCTTCGATATCCAGAAGCTGGACTGGCTAAACGGCCGCTGGCTGCGCGAAAAGCTCACGCCTGAGGACTTCATTGCCCGCACGCTGGAATGGGCGATGGAAAATTCCCGCCTGACCGAAGGCCTGAAGCTTGCCCAGAGCCGCATTTCCAAGCTCGGCGAATTGCCAAACCTTGCCGGCTTCCTGCTTTCGAGCGACGTTGGCCTGACGCCCGCCTCCTTTGCCGGTCTCAAAAGCAAGCCCGAGGAAATCCACGAAATCCTCACCACGGTTGCCACCGATCTGGAAAAAATGCCTGATTGGAACGTTGAAGCCATCGAGGCCGAGCTGCGCGACATTGCCGAACGCACGGGCAAGAAACTGCGCGTCGTCACGCCGCCGCTCTTCGTCGCCGTCTCCGGTTCCTCGCGCTCGCTGCCGCTGTTTGACTCGATGGCGCTGCTCGGCCGCTCCGTGGTGCGCCAGCGCCTGAAGGTCGCTATTGCCGTTGTGGCCACGATGGTTGGCAGCGGTGCTTGATGCCTGCCGGGGCGGGTTTTAAATCCACCCCTCATTCCTGCGCTTGTCACAGGAATCCAGCCACGGCGCGTCGGCGCCGTGAAAGAATGAATTGAGGTCTCCCGCGCCAAGGACTTGGGCGCACTGGATTCCTGTGACAAGCACAGGAATGAGGGATACGGGAGGCAATTGTCGCCGCGGCAACGCCGCAACAGGATTGAACAATGAACGACAAGACAACCGAAACCACCGCCCTTTCCTCCGACGCCACCGAAGTGCGCCGCCAGAAACTTGCGCTGCTGCGCGAGCAGATCGGCGATGTCTATCCGGCGCATTTCCATCGCACGCTGACCAATGCGGAGCTGGCGGAAAAATATGCCGATATCGAACCGGACACGGAAACCGGCGACACGGTAACGGTGGCGGGCCGCGTTTATTCGTCGCGCAATTCCGGCATGTTCATGGATATCCATGACGCCTCGGGCAAGGTGCAGATCTTCTCTCACAAAGATACGACGCCGGAAACGGCGCGCAATCTTCTGCCGATGATCGACATCGGCGACATCATCGGCGTAACCGGCAAGGTGCGCCGCACCAAGCGCGGCGAGCTGACGATCAACGCCGAAGAAATCACCATGCTCACCAAGTCGCTTCTGCCGATGCCGGAAAAATGGCACGGTGTCTCCGATATCGAGCTGCGTTACCGCAAGCGCCATCTCGATATTCTGGCGAACGAGGACTCCAAGCTGCGCTTTTTGCAGCGCTCCAAGATCCTGTCCGGCATCCGTCGCTTCATGGAGGCCGAAGGCTTCCTAGAAGTGGAAACGCCGATGCTGCAGACAGTTTATGGCGGTGCGACGGCCGATCCGTTCAAGACCTTCCACAATACGTTGAAGATGGACATGTATCTGCGCATCGCGCCGGAACTGTTCCTGAAGCGCACGCTGGTATCAGGCCTTTCCGACAAGGTCTTTGAAATCAACCGCAACTTCCGCAACGAAGGCGTCTCCACAAGGCACAATCCTGAATTCACCATGATGGAGTGCTATTGGGCCTATGCCGACTACGAAGACATCATGGGTCTCGTAGAGCGTCTGTTCGAGACGCTGGCGATTGCCCTGCACGGCACGACCGAGGTGGAATTCCAGGGCCAGACAATTTCCTTCAAGGGACCGTTCAAGCGCGTGCCCATGCCTGATGCGGTGAAGGAAGCGACCGGCATCGACTTCCTTGCGATCAAGACTGACGAGGAAGCCCGCGCCGCCGCCAAGGCTGCCGGTTTCGCCGTCGAGAAGGACTGGACCTGGGGCGAATGCCTTGCCTTCATCTTCGAAGAGAAGGTCGAAGGTACGCTTATCCAGCCGAGCCACGTCACGCATTTCCCGAAGGATATCTCGCCCTTCGCCAAGGAAGTGCCGGGCGAACCGCGCCTCGTGGAGCGTTTTGAGAGCTATTGCAACGCCTGGGAAGTGGGCAATGCCTTCTCCGAACTCAACGATCCCGAAGAGCAGCGCCGCCGCATGGTGGAGCAGCTTGAGCAGGCCCATGCCCGCGGTGAAAAGGACAAGCAGCTGGATGACGAATTCCTCGACGCCATCGATCAGGGCATGCCACCCGCCGGCGGCCTCGGCATCGGTGTCGATCGCCTGATCATGCTCCTGACCAACGCCCCCTCGATCCGCGACGTCATCCTCTTCCCGGCCCGCCGCAACAAGGCGGACTGATCGGACGAAACCCGAGGCGGCCCCACGGCCGCTTCGGCGGCCGATTTTTCGCCATGCTCCACCTTGTCCAACTTCTATCCAGTTTAAACGATGGGACACTGGGCATGACATTGAAGTTGGTGGCAGCGAAGGGTGCGTATTTCTCAACGTCATCCTCGGCCCTGTGTCGAGGATCTAATCACGTCCAATAAGGTTAGTCCGTTGCAGATCCTCGGGACAAGCCCGTGGATGACGTCAGAGTGTGTGGCGTGATTGCACTTAATCCCCTTGCCGGTTTTCCACTTGAGACGAAGACGCACCGAAGTAGTTATCCGGTTCCCCGGCCTGCGGATCGCATAGATTCACTTAACCCTTAGTAGAATATACTGGCGATACCGCCTCAACTTGTGATACCCATTCCCCATCATTTCGAATTGTGTTTGACGGCTTTCCGCTAACGGGGCTGTCGGGGAGATACGCATGCCCGAGAATGAGCTTCCCAAGTACCGGCCCGATATGTTCGCAACACCGGAAAAGGAATGCGACGTGGTGATGAAGGGCGGCATCACCTCCGGCGTCGTTTATCCCTATGCCGTTTTGGAACTGGCGCGCCGATACCGCTTCCGCTCGATAGGCGGCACGTCAGCCGGTGCGATTGCCGCCGCCTTTGCGGCTGCGGCTGAATATTCCCGTACCGTGAGGGACGATCCGGATGGCTTCGTCCGCTTGCAGGCCCATTGCGATACGATACCCAATATTCTGGGCAAGCTTTTCCAGCCGGAACGCCGTTTTCGCCCGCTGATGCGTTACCTGCTGTGGGCGCAGGCCGGCGGTTGGCCAGGCAAGATCCTGGGGCTCCCCATGGCTTTCCCGCTGGCCTCGATAGCCGGCATAGCCATCGGCGCCAGCCTGTTGTGGGCCACAGGCGGAGGCTACGCCGGGTCAATTCTCGGCGGGCTGGTGGGGCTGTTGATTGGAATCCTTAGTCAAATCCTGTGGCTGGTTTTCTATCGGTTACCGCAGGAGGGGTTCGGTTTCTGTTCGGGACTAACGGTTTCAGATGCGGATGGTCCGGGCCTGACGGAATGGCTTCATTCGTCGATCCAGGACATCGCTTTTGGTAACGAAGCCGCGACAGCGCCGCCGCTGACCTTTGGCCACCTCGCCAGCGACGACCCGAAAAAAAGTATAAACCTGAAGATGGTTACGACGAACCTGTCGATGCGGCGGCCGCACACGCTTCCGACCACGAATCTCATGGTGGCTTACGACCCGAAGGAATGGAGCCAACTGTTTCCGGCTGCCGTGATGAACTGGCTGAAGCAGGTCGCAACACCAGGCGGCCCGTTTCCCGAACTCAAGGCATTTCCGGAGCCTACCCAGTTACCGGTCATTATCGCCACGCGCATGAGCCTGAGTTTCCCGGTGCTGTTCAAGGCTATTCCGGCCTATACCAATGATCGCGGCACGCTGGATATTGTGCAGCGTATTAGTGGTGAAGCGCGGCCCGTCATGAAGGCGAAAATCTGGTTCTCCGATGGCGGGATCAGCAGCAACTTTCCCATTCACCTTTTCGACGCCCTGCTTCCGTCGCGTCCCACTTTCGCACTCAGCCTCGATGAACTGCCGAAATCCATCGCCAGCAGCAGCAAGCGCGTCACGATTCCGCAGGCGGCGGGCGAAGGGATAGGCGTGCCCGTTCACAAGATGGAAAAGATGAGCGGTTTCCTGGGCAGCATTCTCAGTTCGGCGAAGGACTGGCAAGATCAATCCCTTGCCACCATGCCAGGCCAGAGAGAGCGCATTGCCCGTGTCTTTCTCTCCAAAGAGGAAGGCGGGCTAAACCTTACCATGCCACCGGAGCGATCGGCGAAGCTCATGAGTTACGGCCTTGAGGTCGGATCGCTCTTCGCAAATGGCGCGCTGGATTTTGACGAGCATCGCTGGCGACGAACGCTTGTTGCCTATGATCGGCTGGAAGACACGGTGTTTGCGACGCAGCGCCTGTGGAGCGAGGGCAAATACGAAGAATGGCTGACGGGTTACATCGACAGGGTCGACAGCTACAAAAACGTGACGAAGGCTGAGCGGGAAAAACTGATTGCTCGAATTGCCGCCTTTGCCGCTCTATCGCAAAGCTTCTCGCCGGAGATTGTCAACAAGCGCAAGAAATTTCCAAATCCGGCCGGCCGCTTGCGTATCGGGCCGGACACCTGACCAAAACGCTTAGGGGAAACGGCATGCTCCTAATGCCCCGTCTTCCCCGCAGCCGGCTCTTCCGCAGGCGCGCTCTCGGCCAGCTTCTCTTCCGCCGCCTGCGCGGTCGTAGTGCCTTTTCCGAAGATCAGTGATTTCAGATAGCTGATGCTGAAGATGCTGCTGCCATCCGCTTCCGGGGTCGAGGTCAGAAGTTCTTCGTCGGCTACGGGTTCGCCGTGGGCTTCCGCACCGGGTCCGCCCTCATGCGTTTGCGCCGGCGCAGCGTCGTGGCCGCCGCCGCCTTCGCCCTTGGTTTCGCCGTGTCCGCCCGCGCCTTTTGCGGCTTTTCCGCCGTGCCCTTCGGGTGCGGCGTCCGAAGCGGGGGTTGCGCAGTCGGCGGCATCGCTCAGGCTTGCGGCCATTGCTTCGGCATCTTCCAGCGGCAGATCGATGCGCAGCCCGTAAAACTGGCCGCTGCCGTTTGATGCACCATCGTAATAAAAGGCGGAATAACGCTGGGCATCGGCGCCTTCGGGAATTTTCGCCGGGTCGGCAATGAAGACCACCTGGGCCGCGATGGCGCGGCCGCGCATTTCCGAGCGCAATTGCGGGCCGTTTTTATCCAGCACGGAAACCTGGACCAGATCGGGCTTCTGTTTGTCGTAAACTGCCCTGGCGACACGCAGCGCCGTTTTCAACCGGTCCGTGCCGTTGCCGCCGTCAGTACGAATGAATTTGCGGACCCACAGGGAACCGTTCTTGCGGATGTTGACTGTCTGGACTGCGTCGCAGGAAAGCCCGTTGGCGGAGGCATAGGTGGACCCGAGCAGCCGCTCGCTGCCGATAAACACGGCAGCAGAACCGGTCGCACCCGCCAAAAGCAGGATCCCGCCTCCGATCATAACGAGTTTGCGCGAAAACCGCATTCGTCCGAATACAGCCTTCACGCGCAAAATCCTGACATTCAGTACCCCGCCTATCGCCCTCACCCCGGAACGTGGCTCGAAGGATGAGGAACACACGCGGGATAAGCTCGGGACCTCGTTGTCCGAGCCTTGCGATAGTGCCGCTTTCTCATTGAAAAAAGTTTAATCCCCCTGGCACCGTGCGGGCAAAAGCGCACCATTTTCAGACATTTTTGAAATCCGCTAAATTGCGAATGATTTGCAATAGCGTTGACAAGTGTGTTTCCATGACAGATGGTGTTGCGAGTTGATCGCAACAAAAATCGGTGACAGACGTGAATCTTCATAAAATCCGCCATGCCCTTTTTGCTTTTTCGCTTTTCCTGCCTGCTGCGGCTGTCGCGCAGGAAAAACCGAAGGTGGTGACCACCTTCACGATCATTGCCGATATGGCGCGCAATGTGGCGGGCGATGCGGCAGAGGTGGAGAGCATCACCAAGCCAGGCGCTGAAATTCACAACTACCAGCCGACGCCGCGCGACATTCTCAAGGCCCGCAAGGCCGATCTGGTGCTGCGCAACGGCCTCAATCTGGAATTGTGGTTCGAGAAGTTTCTGGCCAATCTTTCAGGCGTGCCTGATGTGACTGTCAGCGACGGCATCGAACCGATGGCGATCAATGGCGGGGCGTATCAGGGGAAACCCAACCCGCACGCCTGGATGTCACCCGATAACGCCCTGATCTATGTGGAAAATATCCGCAAGGGACTCGCTGGAATAGATCCCGCCCACGCCGAGATTTACGCCGCCAATGCCAAGGCCTATTCCGACAAGATCCGTGCCACCGTGCAGCCCATCCGCGATGAGCTTTCCGCTCTTCCTGAGAACAAGCGTTGGTTGGTAACGAGCGAAGGGGCGTTCTCCTATCTCGCCCGGGATTTCGGGCTGAAGGAACTGTTCCTGTGGCCGGTCAATGCCGACAGCCAGGGTACGCCGCAACAGGTGCGCGGCGTGATCGACGCCATGCGCGAACATAATATTCAAGTCATCTTCAGTGAAAGCACGGTTTCCGCCGATCCCGCCCGGCAGGTGGCCAAGGAAACCGGAGCGGCCTATGGCGGCATACTCTACGTGGATTCGCTGAGCGAGGCCGACGGCCCTGTTCCGACCTATCTCGACCTGCTGCGCGTGACGAGCAGCACCATCGCCAAAGGACTGTCTTCATGAGAATGGGCAGCAAAAAAAGCGGCGGCGGCCTGACGGTTCAAAATGCGACAGTGACCTATCGCAACGGCCACACCGCATTAAGAAATGCCAGCTTTTCCATTCCACGCGGTACGATCACTGCACTTGTCGGCGTCAACGGCGCCGGCAAGTCCACGATTTTCAAGGCAATCATGGGTTTTGTGCCGCTGGCCGCCGGTTCTGTCTCTATTTTCGACCTACCCGTGAAGGATGCACTCAGAAAAAACCTCGTCGCCTATGTGCCGCAAGCTGAAGAGGTGGACTGGAGTTTTCCCGTACTGGTTGAGGATGTGGTGATGATGGGCCGTTACGGCCACATGAACTTCTTCCGTATTCCGTCGAAACACGATCACGAGATGGTCGAGAGAGCGCTGACGCGCGTCAATATGCTTGATTATCGCAAGCGGCAGATCGGCGAGCTTTCCGGCGGACAGAAGAAGCGGGTGTTTCTGGCCCGCGCGCTGGCGCAGGAAGGTCAGGTTATCCTGCTGGATGAACCCTTCACCGGCGTCGACGTGACGACGGAAGAACAGATCGTCGCGCTGTTGAAGGCACTGCGTGACGAGGGCCGCGTCATACTGGTTTCCACCCATAATCTCGGTAGCGTACCGGAATTCTGCGATCGCGCCGTCTTCGTCAAGGGCACCGTTCTGGCGTCGGGCAAAACAGCGGACACCTTTAACGAAGAGAACCTGCAAAAAGCCTTTGGCGGCAGCTTGCGCCACTTCGTTCTCGGCGGGGCCGAACTGCATGATGATGCCGATCCGCGCCGGGTGAAGGTGATTACCGACGATGAGCGGCCTTTCGTGATCTACGGAAAGAACGGCCAGAACGGACAAAATCCGCAGGCTCCGAAGGAAAAAGCCGATGATAAACAGCCTTCTTGAGCCTTTCACCTATGGCTACATGCTGAACGCCATCTGGGTCAGCGCACTTGTGGGTGGCGTCTGCGGCTTTCTTTCCGCTTATCTTATGCTAAAGGGCTGGTCGCTGATCGGCGACGCGCTCTCGCACGCCATCGTTCCCGGCGTTGCGGGCGCTTATATGCTGGGGCTGCCCTTTTCGCTCGGCGCCTTTCTTTCCGGCGGGCTTGCGGCTGGCTCGATGCTGTTCCTCAATCAGAAAACCCGACTCAAGGAAGACGCAATCATCGGCCTGATCTTCACCTCGTTCTTCGGGCTGGGGCTGTTCATGGTGTCGCTGTCGCCCACCTCGATCAATATCCAGACCATCGTGCTTGGCAATATTCTGGCAATTACCACCGAAGACACGATACAGCTTGCCCTGATCGGCGGCATCAGCCTCATCGTACTGGCGTTGAAATGGCGCGACTTCATGGTGGTGTTCTTCGATGAGAACCATGCGCGCACAGTGGGGCTGAAACCGGAAGTGCTGAAAGTGATCTTCTTCACCCTGCTTGCGGCCTCCACGGTTGCAGCCCTTCAAACCGTCGGCGCCTTCCTTGTCGTTGCCATGGTGGTGACCCCAGGCGCGACCGCCTATCTTCTGACCGACCGTTTCGAGCGGCTGATCCTGATGAGCCTCGTGATCGGCGCGACCACCAGCTTCGTCGGCGCTTATCTCAGCTACTTCCTCGACGGCGCCACCGGCGGCGTTATCGTCGTGTTGCAAACAGCGATCTTCCTTTCCGCTTTCGTGTTTGCACCCAAACACGGGCTGCTCGCTTCGCGCGCCAAAGCCCGCAAGGAACTGGGAGAAACGCAATGAGCGAATATCTCGAACTCGCCATCCTGCCGTTTCAGCTGCCCTTCATGCAATACGCCTTCATCATCACCCTGATGATTGCCGTGCCGATGGCCATGCTCTCGTGTTTTCTGGTGCTGAAGGGCTGGTCGCTGATGGGGGACGCGGTTTCGCACGCCGTGCTGCCCGGCGTGGTGATTGCCTACATTGTCGGAATTCCCCTTTCCATCGGCGCCTTCACCGCCGGTATGATCTGCGCTCTCGGCACCGGTTTCATCAAGGAAAACAGCCGCATCAAGGAAGACACGGTGCTCGGCATCGTCTTTTCCGGCATGTTCGGGCTGGGGCTGGTGCTTTACGTGAAGGTGCAGAGCGACATGCATCTGGATCATATCCTCTTCGGCGACATGCTGGGCATTGCGCCTTCAGACATGCTGGAGACCGGGCTGATCGCGCTTTTTGCCACCCTGTTTCTCGGGGTGCTGCGCAAAGACCTGCTGGTCAATGCCTTCGATCCGCAGCATGCCAAGGCAATCGGCCTGCCCGTTCGCCTCCTGCATTACGGTCTGCTGATGGTTTTGTCGCTTGCCGTGGTCGGCGCGCTGAAGGCTGTGGGTATCATCCTCTCCGTCGCAATGCTGGTCACCCCCGGCGCCATCGCCTTCCTGCTGGCGCGGCGCTTTTCCGCCATGCTCCTGGTCGCCATCTCGGTTGCGGTTCTCTCTTCGCTTGCAGGAATATGGCTAAGCTTCCTGATCGACAGCGCGCCAGCCCCGACCATTGTACTGTTCATGAGCCTGGCATTCGTCGCGACATTCATTCGCACCAGCCTCAAGGCCCGCCGGATCGACGCCGCCAATGAAACGCTGGTGTAAAAGAACGATTTTTGCGGGCGCGTGGAACATTTTCCCCTTTTGCGCGTCATTTTCATGAGCTTGCCCTCAAGCGGCAAACTCATGAAAATTAAGCGAAAGGGGAAGCTCCATGCTGAAATGGGCTCTTATTTTCTTTGTTATTTCGTTGATCGCGGGCGTATTCGGCTTTACCGGCATTTCGGCAGCGGCGTCGGGCATTGCCCGTATCCTGTTCTTCATCGCCGTCGTGATCTTCCTGGTCTTCCTCGTGCTTGCACTGATCGCTGGAAGCGTGGTGGCGTAATAAAAAAGGCGACCGGCTTTTGGGCCGGTCGCCTTCCCCTCTCTCCCGTATAGAATTATCAGCCTGTCCAGCCACCGTCGATCACATGGATCTGGCCAGTGGTGAAACCTGCCTCGTCCGAAGCGAGATAGGTGACGAGTGCGGCGATTTCTTCCGGCGTGGCAATGCGGCCCATAGGCTGGCGGGCAATGAAGTCGGCCAGGGCCTGCTCGTAATTGCCGGTGGCGCGCAGGCGGTCGTGCAAGGACGGGCTATCCACTGTGCCTGGGCAAATGGCGTTGCAGCGAATACCCTTGGTGACGAAATCAGCAGCAATTGCCTTGGTCAGACCGACAACCGCCGCCTTGGAGGCGGTGTAGGCGAAACGGTTCGGCACGCCCTTCACGCTGGATGCGACGGAGGACATGTTGACGATTGCGCCCTTACCCTTTTCCAGCATGCCTGGCAGGAAGGCGCGGCAGGTGCGGTACATGGCCTTGGCATTGAGATCGAAGGAGAAATCCCAGTCCTTTTCCTCGCAATCGAGAATGGTGCCGGAATGAACGAAACCGGCACAGTTGAACAGAACATCCGCATGGCCGATATCGGCAGCAAAAGCCTTCACACCATCGCCATCCAGCACGTTCAGAACCCGCGTTTCCGCACCTTTCAGGGTTGATAGCGCCTGCTCGTTGATATCAGTGGCGATGACGCGCGCGCCGAGCGATATGAATCGCTCCGCCGTCGCACGGCCGATACCCTGGCCGGCTGCGGTGATTACCACTGTCCGCCCGTTAAAATCCTGCACCATGAATAGCCTCCCGCTACGGCGCACCCGCCCGCTGGGGCCGAGCCGCTGAATTTCGCCAGTGAATTTCATTGATCTCAAATATGGATCGACAATTCATATGTAAACGCGGTATTCATGTAACGTCAAGCAGGCTTGCGCAAAAGGGCAGCGTGCGGCAACGGTATTTAAAAAGTGCATTTCCCGCCAGGCAATCCTGCAAAACGCCACCGAGGCAAGATGACCGAAGACGACAGCGAAAGATATCGTGCCCCCGCCCTCGACAAGGGTCTGGACATTCTCGAGCTTCTCGCCCGCACGGATGGCGGGCTGACGCAGATCGAGATTGCCAAGGCCATAGGCAAAACCCCGAACGAGCTTTACCGCATGCTGGACCGCCTGGTGCGCCGTGGTTACGTACAGCGGCTGGAGGGTGACCGGTTTTCGCTGACGCTGAAAATGTTCGGGCTCGCACATTTTCACGCGCCGGTGCGCCGGCTGGTCTCTTTCGCAGCCCCGGTGATGCGCGATTTTTCCGCAAGCGCCGAGCAGGCCTGTCATCTGGCCGTTTACGACCGCGGCAGTGTTGTCGTCATCGCCCAACAGGAGTCCTCCACCTATTGGGCGATGTCCATGCGGGTGGGCGCGCAGATGAGCCTCTTCCAGACCGGTTCCGGCCATGTGCTTCTGGCCTTCCAGAACGAGGTGCAGCGCAAGATCATGATCACCGAGCAGGTGCGCGGTGGCGGGGAAACCGAGCCTTCAGACCTTGAGGAGCGGCTGGCGGAAGTTCGCAGGAATGGTTTCGAATCCATGGACAGCATGCAGACCGCAGGCGTGCGCAATATTTCCGCCCCCGTGCTGACACTTGATGGTACCGCACTTGCCGTCATCACCTGCCCCTATATCACCCCGCTTGGCGGCAAGGCCCCGACGCGCGAGGCCTGCGAGGTACTGATCCGCGATGCGGCAAGGCGCATTTCCGAAGTGGCGACGGGTCAGGGAACCATCTGAGACGCACAAAAAAACGCGACCGGCAGGGACCGATCGCGTTTAAAGTGACTGGAGATTTCTGTATCTTAAACGCAAAGGGGACCGGGATGGTTCCCCTTTTTGTTATCAGGCGGCAGCCAGCGTCAGTTCCTTGCGGACCATTTCGCGCAGCGTTACCAGATCCTTGGCGAACAGGCGGATGCCTTCCGAGAGCTTCTCGGTTGCCATCGCGTCTTCGTTCATTGCCCAGCGGAACGCCTTTTCATCGAGCGACTGCAGCGGCTCGGCCTTCACATTGTCGGGCGAAAGCTTGCGCTCAAGCGTGCCGGTGTCCTTGTCCAGCTCTTCCAGCAGCGCCGGGCTGATCGTCAGGCGGTCGCAACCGGCAAGCGCTTCGATCTCGCCGACATTACGGAACGATGCGCCCATGACGACTGTGCCGATGCCATTGGCCTTGTAATAATTGTAGATGCTGCGCACCGAAACGACGCCCGGATCGGTCTCGGCAGTGTAGGTCTCGCCGGTCGACTTCTTGTACCAGTCGAGGATGCGACCGACGAAGGGCGAGATGAGGAAAGCTTTCGCTTCCGCGCAGGCGATGGCCTGTGCCTGCGAGAACAGCAGAGTCAGGTTGCAATCGATGCCCTCGGACTGCAGGACTTCCGCAGCCTTGATGCCTTCCCATGTGGAAGCCAGCTTGATGAGGATGCGTTCACGCTCGATACCGCGCTCCTTGTAGGAGGCGATGATGTGGCGTGCCTTGGTGATGGAGGCCTGTGTGTCGAAGGACAGGTCGGCATCGACTTCCGTCGATACGCGGCCGGGAACCAGACCTGCAAGGGCCGCACCGACGGAAATGGCAAGACGGTCGGCAACGGCCGCAACGACAGCGTCAGACTGGCCGCCCTGTTTCTTGCCCCAGGCAACGGCTTCCTTCACCGCATCCGCGAAAGCGGGGGTGCCGAGCGCCTTCAGAACGATGGTGGGGTTGGTGGTGCAATCCACCGGCTTCAGGCGCGCAACCGCCTCGATGTCGCCGGTATCGGCAACGACCGTGGTGATAGCGCGAAGTTGTTCGAGTTTGGACGTCATGGCGAATGATCCTTCATGATCTCTTGTAAACTTGCACAGCCGTCTTTTCGTTCCCGCACCATGGTGCGCCCAAGGCCGAAATCACGGTTTTGTCCGGCTCCGACTATCGCAAGCGGCAAGGTCGAAAGTCAAGACATTTGCGCATCGCAATTGACATAAGTTTCATGCCTGCGATACTCCGCCCCATAAAGAGAGTGACAAAAACCGTGGCGAAACTGAGAAGAGAAACCCATACGGCCTATTCGGAAGCGGCTTCGCTGAGGCTGCGTGCCGCATGGCTCTACTATAATCAGGGTTTGACGCAGAAAGATGTCGCCGAGAAGCTCGGCATCAGCCGCTCCACCGTCATACGCCTTCTGGACGAGGCGATGAAACGCTCCGAAGTACAGATCTGGATCAACGAGGGCATCGAGGATTTCGTCGAACTGGCCGGCAGGCTGGAGGCAGCTTATGGGCTGGATGAGGCGGTGATCATTCCCTCCCCCGGCCCATCCCCCGGCAAGGCGAATGCCGAGGGCACGGCCAAGGCCGTTGGCCTGGCGCTCGGGCAATTCCTTTCCGAAGCGGTGCCGAACGACGCCACCATCGGCGTCGGCTGGGGCCGCACCATGACCGCCTCGCTATCCAGCTTTCGCCCGCCGCGCCGGGAAAACTGCAAGGTCGTCTCGCTGCTCGGCGGTATCGTCGCCGTGCACCAGACAAACCCGCTTGATTACACCTGGCGGCTGGCAAGCGCGCTTGGGGCGGAATGTTACATGTTCCTTGCACCGCTGCTGGTAGACTCCGTCGAGACCAAACGGGCGCTGATTGAGAAATGCGGACTTGCCACGCTTTATGATCTGGCCGAAACGCTCGACCTCGCCATCGTATCCTGCGGCGATATCGGCCCGCATTCCACTTCGCTTTCGGAAGGTTTCATTTCGAAGGAAACGCTTCAGGAACTCATCGATGCCGGCTGCGTCTGCGACACCATGTTCAACTTCATCGACGCGGAAGGCCGCTCCGTCGATCACCCGATCAACGAGCGCGCCATGGCGATCGATCTAGACACGCTGCGCAAGGCCAAACACATCGTGCTCGCCTCCGGCGGCGCCCACCGAGCCATCGCCATCCGCGCCACCATCAAGCGCATCGGGTGCAATACGCTGATTACAGACGAGGCGGCGGCAAGAGCGTTGATAGAACTGGTTTAGGCCTCGACAGGCGACCCGGGCTGTTCCTCATTTCTGCGCTTGTCACAGGGATGAGGGAGAGCTGCCTCACACCTTCCCCGTTTCCCATCCCAACATCGCCCGTTTGCGGGTAAGGCCCCAGTGATAACCCGTGAGCGCCCCGCTTTTTCCCACAGCGCGATGGCAAGGGACGACGAAGGAGACCGGGTTCGCGCCAACAGCTGCACCGACCGCACGAGAGGCAGTTGGCTGGCCGATATCGCAAGCGATGTGCGAATAGGTAACGGCGCGGCCCATGGGAATTTTCAGAAGGCTTTCCCATACCCGCACCTGAAAATCCGTGCCGAGCAGCACGACCCGCAATGGCCGGTCCGCCGACCACAGCGTCGGTTCGAAAATACGTGCGGCATAGGGCGCGGTGGCTTCACGATCCTCGACATAATCCGCATTCGGCCAACGACCTGCCATGTCCTCGAAACAGGCTCTTTCCTCGCCGGGATCGGCGAAAGCGCAGCCGGCAAGACCGCGATCGGTCACCATGACCAATGCAAGACCGAAGGGTGAAACATGGAAACCGTACCGGATCGTCAACCCACCGCCCTTGGCCTTCCATTCGCCTGGAGACATGGCCTCGTGGGTGACGAACAGATCGTGCAGGCGGCCGGGCCCAGACATGCCGACCTCGATCGAGGTTTCCAGCAGCGGCAGATCCTCTTCGCGCAACAACCTTTTGGCATGATCGAGCGTTACGGCCTGCAAAAACGCCTTGGGGGAAAGACCGGCCCAGCGGGTGAAGGTCTTCTGCAATTGCGTCGGCGACTGGCCGAGCCTTGCGGCAATGGCTTCAAGGGAGGGCTGGTCGCGATAATCCAGCGTCAAAAGCTCGATAACCCCGCGCACCGTATCGTAATCCGAACCGATGGGGGTGATGTCTTCATTCAGCATGATATTGGCGTTCATCGCATGTCTCCTAACGCCTCACAGAAAACCATCAAAGCGCGTCGGTCTCCACCCGTTTCTTGCGCCGTACTCAGTTTCTGCCGAGATACCCGCCTCGAGCCGATTGACGGGTTTTAAGCGGAATTATCCGCTCACATCCGCCGCACCGTCGCCAACGCACCGCCGAAAGCCTTGGCGAAGCTTTCCCGGTCATCCGGATTGAGAAACGAGCCGATATCCGTTGCCTTGCCTTCACCCGTTACATGCATGGAGACGATGCCGATTTCCTCGTGCCGCTGAACCTTGAAGCGGGCCCAGAAGGGGTTGAAACGATGCTCGACGACGCGGCCAGTCGGGGAAAATTTGCGGATAGACAGGCTGGTGCGCGAGACGCTCACCTCTTCCCGCGCCTTCGCTGCCCGGTAATTGGCGCGGAAGGCGACATAAAGCAGCAGAAAATCCAGCCCGAGGAACAGGCCGACGGGCCATGCGCCAGTGGTGAGGAAAAAGCCGCCATGGAGGAGGCAGGCAAGCCCGGACAAGGCGAGAAGCAGCCGGAAACCTCTTCTTCCGAGCGAACGGTGCGGAACGAGTTCCGCCGCAAAAATCGGCTGATCGTTGAGCGTATCCACGTTGATTTCCTCAGGGCGGGCTGGCTATAGATAGGTCATGACAGTCGCCAAAAAACGATCCAGCACCCAAACATTGAAAAAGTCAAATGCGACATCCGCCCGCAGACCGGCGCGTGTGAAGACGATCTATTCGAAGGACGAGTTGAACGAGATCTTCCGCCGTTTCTCCATTCAGCGGCCGGAGCCGAAAGGCGAGCTGGAACATACCAACCCCTTTACCCTGCTGGTGGCCGTGGCGCTTTCGGCGCAGGCGACCGATGTGGGCGTAAACCGGGCGACGCGGGCGCTGTTCAAGGTGGCCGATACGCCGCAAAAAATGCTGGCACTTGGCGAGGAGGAGTTGATCGGCCATATCAAGACCATCGGGCTTTACCGCAACAAGGCCAAGAACGTTATCGCTTTGTCACAGATGCTGATCGACAATTTCGGCGGTGAGGTGCCGAGGACGCGCGAGGAGCTGGTGACCCTGCCCGGCGTCGGCCGCAAGACGGCCAATGTGGTGATGTCGATGGCCTTCGGTGTGCCCACACTCGCCGTGGACACCCATGTTTTTCGTATTGCCAACCGGCTCTGTCTCGCGCCGGGGAAAACCCCGGATGAAGTGGAAGACCGGCTCGTCCGCATCATTCCCGAAGAATATCTGTTCCATGCCCATCACTGGCTGATCCTGCACGGGCGTTATTGCTGCAAGGCGCGCAAACCGGAATGCGAGCGCTGCGTGATTGCCGATATCTGCAAATCACCGGAAAAGACCTTCGATATTCCAGCTCCGCTGGTGGAACTACCCGCGCAATTGTTCGGTGCAGCCAGCGGCGAATGACGGATCGCGCCGGCTGACGGCCTTGTGCAGATGCACCATCATCGAAGCCGCAAAAAGCGGCGTCAGAAGGTTGAGGAAGGGGATTGCAAGGAACGCTGCAATCACCAGCCCGGCCATAAACACGGTTGTGCGGTGTTTCAGCCGGAACAGCCGCGCGTCAGCGGGCGAGCGGAAACGCATGGCCGCAAATTCGAAGAACTCCCGGCCCAGCAGATAACCGTTCACCAGAAAAAAGGCGATGAGGTTGACGCCCGGCACCAGCAGCAACAAAAGCGCAATCAGGTTGCCGGCAATGACGACGCCAAAGAACTTGATCGATGACACCACGGCCTCACCGATGGGCATCGCCTTGCCGGGCGGATCATCGGGATAGGTCTTTTTCTCCACGACTTCGGCGACATCGTCGAGAAACAATCCGGCAATAACGGCAGTGACCGGCGAGATCAGCAAGGCCAACGCCAAAGCCAGCCCGATTCCGGCGAAAATGGCGAAAACGAAAGTCAGCCATCCCGCCCAGTCAGGCACGCTGGGGATCAGCGTATCCACCCACGGCAAGGCGAAATAGATGAAGACAGAGCGGATGGCGAACCACAGCGCTGCCAGCACCAGAAGCGTCAGCCCCAGAACCTTCCAGAACACCGACCGGGTCTCGGTGGCAAAAAGATTGCTGAAGGCAAGCCTCGCCGCACTAAAAATCATTCGGAACTCCTGTGACGCCTCTCGCGTTTTAAACTGGCGTTCAGGAGAGATAGGCGCCGCCCATCCGCTCCGCAAGACAGGAATGAAGACGTCGCTGTTGGGAATTAAACCGCTGATGGAATTTCCCTTGAATAAAAGACGTCTCTAAAATATAATAATCTATCTATTAGAATTCGCATTCCGGTCCGGTGGAGGACAAGGCCGGAAAAGCTCGCCCCCACCGACAAGTCGCGGTTCGCACGCTCGCCCGGGCGCGCGGATGCATCATCGTTCATAAATATAAAAGAATGAGGCGTTGGTGGAACAGCTACTGTTGAATCTGACCCGTGCCATGAAGGCCGGTACGCCTTCAGAGCGCAAGATCGCCAAATATCTGATCGAGCATCTGGACGAATTGCCGTTTGAGACGGCGCAGACGCTGGCTGCCAAGCTCAGTCTCAGTCCGATGACGGTTGGCCGTTTTCTGCGCTCGCTCGGATACAGGCAATTCAGCGATATTCGCATCGATCTGCGCCACGCCGAAGAGACCGCGGGCGTGGACCAGCCCGCTATTGTTGAAAGCGGCGATCAGAAGTCCAATCCGTTTTCGCAACTCCTTTCCCAACAGATCCAGGCCATTCAGGCTGCTTTCGAAATGACGGACCAGCCGATATGGCGCGTCGCCATGAGCGAGATCGCTTCGGCGGCAGATGTTTTTCTGGCAACGTCACCGGAAGGCCTTGGCACTGGAAGGCACTTTCACGGGCGGTTGCTGGAGTATCGCAGACGCGTGCACTTCCTCGGCAGCGACAGCGCCGCCTATATCGCTCTTTGGGACTTCGATCCCGCAGAAGCGCTTCTCATCCTCATGGATTGCGGCGGCAGCATCACGCCCTTGCAGAGCCTTTCTGCGACGGCGCGAAAGAGCGGCTACAGAACCCTGTTGATCACCACCCGGTTCTATGAATGGGGACCGGAAAGCGCCGATATCTGTCTTGCCATGCCGCACACCCAGACCGGCGGACAAGGCCTGCTTCAGCTCGTTGCGCTGATGGAATTCACCCTCTGCAGCCTGATTGCCGGAGCCGACGAGCAGCGCACGGCACGCATGAAAAACCTAACCGGCCTGAAACGCTCGCTTGGCATCTGACCCGCGGCGGGAGGAAACGGATCGCGCCCGTCCGCCACGACCTTACCTGCCGTTGTAGGCAAAGATCAGAGGCTTTCCAGCTCCTGGCGATGGCGGTGCATGGCGAGAAAACGGCGATAATCCCGCTCGTAAAGCGGTGTGAGCGCCGGATTGCCTGGGATTTCTGTATTGCCCGGATACATGGCGGCACCCGCCGCTGCAAGGCCCGCATGCACACCGCCGGCGGCTGCCGCCGTCATCGCCGTGCCGAGAAGAACGGCGTCGGCTGTGGCAGGCACGACGATGCGCTTGCCAGTCACATCAGCGTAAAGCTCCATCAACAGCGGGTTCTTCACATGGCCGCCGGTAACGTGCAGGCTTTCGACGGCATAACCGAAACGCTCCATCGCATCCAGCACATGGCGCGCACCAAGCGCAATCGCCACGGCAGTGCGCCAGTAGAGCCGGCAGAGACTGTCGAAGGATGTATCGAGCGTCAGCCCGCTGATGACGCCCACCGCATGCGGATCGGCGAGCGGTGAGCGGTTGCCGTGGAAATCCGGCAGTACATGCAGCCGTTCGGCAAAGGCCGCGCCCTCGAGCGCGCGCAATTCGGTAACCCGCGCAACGATGCGGGCGTGCAGCGCCGTATCCGGCTCTCCGCCCGCCGCGTGCATGCGCACGATATGATCAAGCAGCGCGCCGGTGGCAGATTGCCCGCCCTCCACCAGCCAGTGGCCGGGCAGCACCGCCTGCCAATAAGGACCCCACAGGCTGTGGCCTGGCATCTGCCGCTCGGACATGGCGACAAGGCAGCTTGAGGTGCCGGCGATCAGCGCCACATGTTTACCCACATCATCAGAAAGGCATCCGCCAAGCGCACCCAGGGTGCCAGCGTAAGCATCGATCATGCCCGCCGCCACCTGACAGCCGGTGTCGAGGCCGAGTTCGGCGGCAGCCTCGGGCGAAAGCGGGCCGATGGCTGTGCCCGGCATCACGGTCGTTTCGGGCAGGCCTGCCCGCTGTTTCAGATCGCCAAGCCCGGCAAGATTGAGATAATCCGCCTGCCAGCCGGGATTTTCCTGCGCCAGAAAATTCCACTTCGCCGTCTGCGTGCAATTTGAACGCTTGGTGGAACCGGTTGCCTTCCATGTCAGAAAATCCGCCAGATCGAAGGCGAAAGACATGCGCGCCCAGCTTGCCGGCAAATTCGCCTTCAGCCACATCAGCTTCGGCATCTGCATTTCCGGTGACACGCTTTTACCGGCGAAATCCAGCACGCGGTGGCCGGATGCCGTCAGCCGGTCGGCCTCGCCGATTCCCCGATGGTCCAGCCAGACGATGGTGTCGAACCGGTCTTTGCCCGTGACGGAGACAGAAACCGGTTCCCCACGCTCATCACGGATAACGAGCGAGCAAGTGGCATCAAAACCAATGGCGGCTATGCTGTCCGGTAACACACCCGCATCGGCAAGCGCTGCTCTCACCGCAAGGCAGGCGGCGTTCCATATATCGGTGGAATCGTGTTCGGCGTGGTTTTCCTGCGGCCTTTGCATCAGGATGGGATGGGTTGAGCGGGCGAGAAGCCTGCCGGTCGGGTCGAAAATCCCGGCGCGGGCGCTCGCCGTTCCGACATCGACAGCGACGAGATTTTGACGCATCAAGACTTCAGTTCCATCCCTTGCGTAACGACCTCCGGGCGGTGGCAGGCATGGTTTCCTTCAGCCTGCGTCACGTTCCACCTGGCTGTCAAAACCGCCCTTCCCCATATAATCGCCGATAAGTTGAACCAAATCTTCCATGGCGTCAAACGTGGCATTGGCCCCGAGCTCCGCGATCTTTTCGCGAAATGCCGGAAACCGCGCATGCGAGCCGCCAGTGAATGCAAAAACCGCCATGCCTGCTGCCTTCGCCGCCGCAATGCCCGCCGGGCTGTCCTCGATCACGATGCACTGACGCGGATCAGTGCCCATCTGCCTCGCCGCATGCAGGAAAAGGTCGGGTGCCGGCTTGCCGTTCTTCACCATGGTGGCGCTGAAAACATGCGGCTCAAATTTATCGATGAGGCCGGTCAGCCCCAGCGAGTAACGGATGCGTTCCGGTTGACTTGAGGAGGCAACGCAGCGTTTGAAGGCCACCAGCCTGTCCAGCGTTTCGGCAATGCCGTCGATGGGACGCAACTCGGTGCGGAAACGCTCAAACAGCGTCGCGCGCATATGCTCGAGAAAATCGATGTCGGTCTCGATACCGTATTCCTCAAACAAAGTCGTCGTCATGCTGGCAACGCTGCGACCGAGAAAGCGGTTGTAGGCCTCTTCCTCCCCCATCTCCACGCCAAGATGGGAAAGCATGTCGAGAAGAACCGAGATGGAGACCGGCTCGCTGTCGACCAGAACGCCGTCGCAGTCGAAAATCAGAAGAGGTCCGGTCCCGTCTCGCATCTCACGTCACTTTTCAGCCAGCTTGTCATCCAGATAAAGCTGCAAGGTCTTCGCCGTGCCTTCGTGCCACAGTGTCGTCAATGCATGAGAGAAGCGTTTACGGAAAAGCTCCGATTCGGCAACCTCCCCGAAGATATCGTCAAGCGAAAGGAAGGCCATCGGGTCGTCCTTGGCCTTTGTGGCTGCCGCCTGTAGCCGCTCGGCGCTGGCGTCGTTGAAGGTGATTTGCCTGCCGCTGTCGGAGGTGCCGTAGAAATAACGGCACCACAGTGCTGAAACCAGCGACAGACCGACGATATCTTCACCGCGCGCCAGACGGTCGGCGGTGGAGGGCAGGATGAATTTCGGCTGGCGGTTGGAGCCATCCTGCGCGAGGCGCGGAATGGTATCGCCGATTTTCGGGTTGAGGAAACGCCGTTCGATCAGGCCGAAATATTCCCCAAGATCGGTATCGGGCACGGGCGGAATGACCGGGATGATCTCTTCCTTTTCGAGCTTTGCCAGAAACGCCCGGATCAGCGGATGCTCCATCGCCTCATGCACGAAATGGATGTCGAGCAGCGCTGCCGGATAGGCGATCGCCGCATGGCCGCCATTGAGGATGCGGATCTTCATGTGCTCGTAAGGCGCAACATCCTTGACGAACTGAACGCCCGCCTTTTCGAGCGCCGGTCGGCCCGCCGGGAAATTATCCTCCATCACCCATTGCTTGAACTCTTCGCAGAAGACCGGCCAATTGTCCTCGATGCCGAAATCGTCACGGGCGATATTTCGTTCGCGCTCTCCCGTGGCGGGGGTGATGCGGTCGACCATCGAATTGGGGAAAGCGACGTTATCGCCGATCCAGTTGGCGAAGGCCGGATCGAACAAGGCGGCGAGACCGACCACCGCGTTTTTGGTGACCTTGCCATTATGGGGAATGTTGTCGCAGGACATGACGGTGAAGGGTGAAAGCCCCTTGTCGCGCCGCGCCTTCAGCCCGGCAACGATAAGGCCGAACACGGTTTTCGGGGAAGACGGGTTCCTGCCATCCTCGGCAATCGCGGGATGCTGCGGATTGAAGGAGCCGGAAGCATCGATGAAATAACCGCCTTCGGTAATCGTCATCGAAACAATTCGGATTTTCGGATCTGCGAGCGTGTCGATAATGCCTCGGGTATCGCCAACCTTCAGAATGTCGATCATTGGCCCGGTGACGCGCGCACCGGTGCGATTGTTGTCCTGCTCCACCACCGTGGTCAGGAAATCCTGCGCGGCAAGTTTTTCGCGCATTACCGCGTCCGATGGCAGTACACCCGCACCAATGATGGCGAAGTCGTGGTCCGCGCCGGTGTTGAACAGGTCGTCCAGATAGACCGCCTGATGGGCGCGGTGGAAATTGCCGACACCGAAATGCACGATTCCGGCGGAAAGATCGGCCCGGGAATAGGCCGGAATCGCCGCGGTTTTTTTGGCTTCATCAAGCGTGGCGAGGGAGAGTTTGCATGTCATGTCACGATCCTCGAAGGGGAAACGTTGTTTGTGCCAGGACCGGATGACAGATACCCGGCACGCAGCGCGGATTTGCCTTCCGGTCTTCGCGTCATATCGCGATGCCCTTGTCATCGAACCTGTGGATTTTGGCGTCATCGGGTGTGATGAAGACGGTATCGCCGTGTTTGCATTCGAATTCACCGTCGGTTCTGGCAGTGATGGGGCCGATGCCGGAGACGTCGAGGTGGAGGAAGGTATCGGAGCCGAGATGTTCGGCAACCGTGACCTTGCCCTGCCACAGGCCGGTTTCTTTCGACAGCGTCAGGTGCTCGGGCCGCACGCCGGCGGTGGTCGCACCCTTTTGCCGGGCGTAGTCGCCGGTCACCAGGTTCATGCGCGGCGAGCCGATGAAGCCGGCGACGAAGAGCGAAGAG
>NZ_JBFTGV010000004.1:0-380157 GCF_056393925.1 Agrobacterium sp. 10T429 | reverse complement strand
ACAGACCGCTCATTGCAGTCACAAAATCAAACCCCAAAAGCAAAAGCCCTTGGAAAACAACAAGCAGTCAGCTCATCAACATGATTTCTTTAGAACGAAAGACTTCGTCGCCAGCAGCGCCGCCGCCCTCGTTCGGTGAGCGGACTTATAAGAGATCACCCTCAAACAAGTCAACACACCTATCGTCAAAAAACTGACATTTTTGCTAACCGTATGAAAATAAAAGATAGTTTCAAGGTGGAGCGCCAGGGAGGGCAAGAGGAGCCTCCTGTATGTGCCGACTGGTTCTGTTTCGGGAAACATGCAATAGGAACGGATAAGAGTTTCAGCCAGACTGGGGCGTCCAACGCCCCTTATAGCCTTAAGAATTGGAGAGCCCGTGCGCATTCTCGATGAAGCCGTCATTCCCGAGCTGCCGAATTACTACCGTGGCAAGGTGCGTGAAAATTACGATCTGCCCGACGGCAACCGCATTATCATATCAACCGATCGCCTCAGCGCATTCGACCGCATCCTCACCTGTGTTCCTTATAAGGGGCAGGTATTGACCCAGACGGCACGCTACTGGTTCGAGCAGACGAAGGATATCTGCCCCAACCACGTGGTCAGCTATCCCGATCCTAATGTCGTCATCGGCAAGAGGCTTGAAATATTGCCGGTCGAAGTGGTGGTTCGCGGTTATCTGGCCGGCACCACCGGCACATCGATCCTGACCCTTTATAAGAAAGGCCAGAGACAGATGTACGGCATGAGCCTGCCGGACGGGATGAAGGACAACCAGATCTTGCCCGAGCCGGTGATCACGCCGACGAGCAAGGCCTTCGATGGTGGTCACGACGAGCCGTTGACGCCGGCCGAGATAGTGGAGAAGAAACTTCTGACGCAGGAGCAATGGGACACGCTTTCCCGTTACGCGCTCGCACTGTTCAAACGCGGACAGGAGATTGCCGCAAAGCAGGGCCTCATCCTCGTCGATACGAAATACGAATTCGGCACCGATGAAAACGGCACGATCATTCTGGCCGACGAAATCCACACGCCTGACAGCAGCCGCTACTGGATGGCTGAAACCTATGAAGAGAGCTTCCGCAACGGCGCACGGCCGGCAAGCTTCGACAAGGATTTCGTGAGAGCCTGGGTTGCCGAACGCTGCGATCCCTATAAGGACGACGTTCCGGAAATTCCGCAGGAACTCGTATTGCAGACGTCAAGGGTATATATTGATGCATACGAACGCATCACCGGACAAAGCTTCGTTCCCGACGATAGCGGTGAGACGCCGCTGGCAAGAGTACGCCGGAACCTGGAGCAATTTTTCCCCGGAGTCTGACCTTGAGCAAAACGATCGAACAGGCGAGAAAGGGTGACAGGAGGAACGACGTTCCTGTCAAGCGCCGGCCTCGCCGTTCCGCCGAAGAGACGCGGCGGGACATTCTTGCCAAAGCCGAAGAACTTTTTCGCGAGCGCGGGTTCAATGCAGTGGCGATTGCCGATATCGCCGCAGCACTCGGCATGTCGCCCGCGAACGTCTTCAAGAACTTCAATTCGAAGAATGCGCTCGTCGATGCCATCGGGTTTGAGCAGATCGGTGCATTCGAGCGGGAAATCCACCCGCTCGATAAAAGTCATGCACCAGTTTCAAGGCTGCGCCATCTCGCCCGCACCCTGATGGAACAACACCATCAGAACCTCAACGACAATCCCTATATATTCGAAATGATCCTGATGACGGCCAAGCAGGACATGAAGTGCGGTGACTATTACAAATCCGTCATAGCAAACCTGGTGGCCGACATTATTCGCGATGGCGTAGATAAGGGAATTTACGCCCCCGCCGACATCCCACCTCTGGCGGAAACCGTTCTCCACGCACTCGCGAGCGTCATCCATCCCGTCCTCATCGCACGGGAAGATATCGGCAATTTAGCAACACGTTGCGATCAACTGGTTGATTTAATCGAGGCAGGATTGCGCAATCCGCTTGCTAAGTGACGATTCTCAACTTACGTCACCTTCTCGCAATTGCTTGCGAAGCGTGAAAGCCTGCGCTTCTATGCGAATGGCGGTCCGAGCAGATTGAACGAAGAAGGTCCCCATAGGGCCTTTACCCATCGTCCCTGCACCCGGACCAGCATCCGCCGAGCGACACTGCGCTTATAGTTGAATGCGACCGATACGCAGGGAAGAACAATGAGCCGACGTATTTTACCCCTATTTGCTTCTCTGTGCATGACCGCAGTTCTCGCGGGATGCAGCGATGGCGGCGAAAGCAGCCAGACCGCCGGCCAGGGCGCCGCGCGTCCCCCGTCTCCGGTCAGCATCATTGTGATGAAGACGAGCGAATATCCCCTGACCACCGTTCTTCCCGGCCGCGCAAGCGCGTTCCAGACGGCGGAAATCCGCCCGCGCGTCACTGGCATCATCCGCGACATTCCCTTCAAGGAAGGCAGCGAGGTCAAGCAGGGTGACATTCTCTACCAGATTGAAGACAACACCTATCTGGCAGAAGTGGCACAGGCCAAGGCAAGCGTGGCGAAAGCCGAAGCAAGCGTTCCGAGCGCCCAGGCGAACCTTGCCCGCTACGAGCGGCTGGTCAACAGCGGCGCAACGCAGATCGAATATGAAAACGCCAAGGTGACGCTGCTTCAGGCCGAAGCCGACGTGGCCCAGACCAAGGCTGCGCTGGAAACGGCTGAGATCAATCTCGATCTCACCAAGGTCCGCGCGCCTTTCGATGGCATCACCAGCGCTACCGCTTTCAGCATCGGCAACGTGGTGACGGCAAACCAGACGACGGCTTTGACGACGCTGCGCCGCATCGATCCTATCTACATCGATCTGATGGAATCCAGCATCAATCTTCTGCGTCTGAAAAAGGCGATCTCGTCGGGCCAGCTCGGCGGCGATACCAAGGAAACCGGCATTCACCTGACGCTGGAAGACGGCACCGAATACAAGCATGACGGCAAGATCGACATGTCGGACATGGCGGTGAGCGAAACCACGGGCACCTTCTCCATCCGTGCTCTCTTCGATAACCCGGACGATCTTCTGCTTCCCGGCACCTATGTTCGCGCAACGCTGACTATCGGTAAGGAAACGGGTTTCCGCATCCCGCAGCGCGCAGCAAGCCGGAACGCCAATGGCGAACTGACCGCAAAATTTGTCACCGCGGAAAACAAGGTGGAAACGCGCACCTTCCCGTCCAGCCAGCAGTCGGGCAATGCCTGGCTGGTGACGGAAAACGTCAAGGATGGCGACAAGCTCATCGTTGACGGTTTCCAGTGGATTGCCGACGGCGCGACGGTCGCGCCCGTGGAAGTGACCATCGACGATCGCGGTATCGTCGTTCTGCCGCAGCAAGCTCCGCCTGCCGCCGCCCCCTCGAAATAAACATGAGCACGAAACCCTCGGTCGAAGCTCGTAAAAGGTAAGGCAGGACTGCCATGGCCCATTTCTTTATCAGGCGCCCCGTTTTTGCATGGGTTATCGCCATCGTCATCATGCTGGGCGGCGCTCTGGCAATTGTGACGCTCTCCATCTCGCAATATCCCGATATTGCCCCGACGACGGTCCGCGTCAGCGCAACCTATAATGGCGCTAGTGCGGAGACGGTCGAAAAATCGGTGACGACCATCATTGAGGACGGCATGACCGGCCTCGACGACCTCACCTATATGACCTCGTCTTCCTCGACCGGCAGCGCCGAAGTGACACTGACCTTCGGTAACAGCATCCTGCCTGACATTGCGCAGGTTCAGGTGCAGAACAAGCTGCAGCTCGTGCAGTCGCAATTGCCCGACACCGTGCAGCAGCGCGGTATTCAGGTCAGCCGCTCCACATCGAGCATTCTGATGGTGGGTGCGCTGATCTCGACGGACGGCAAGCGCAATTCGGCCGATCTCGGCGACGTGTTCTCTTCGCGCGTTGAAGACCAGATCAAGCGCCTTGAAGGGGTGGGCAGCATCAACGTCTTCGGTTCCGAATATGCGATGCGCATCTGGCTCGATCCGTTCAAGCTCAACAAATACCAGCTGACCACGGCTGACGTCACCGGCGCCATCGAAAGCCAGAACACCCAGGTTTCGGTCGGCTCCCTCGGTGCCGTTCCCGCCGTCCAGGGCCAGCAGCTCAATGTGACGGTGACGGCGCAGAGCCAGCTCACCACCGTCGCCGATTTCGAATCGGTCATCTTGAAGGTTGAGAAGGACGGCGCAACCGTTCGCCTGAGCGACGTGGCCCGCATCGAAATCGGCCAGGAAACCTATGGCGGTGATTCCCGCTCGAACGGCCGTCCTTCCGCCGGTTTCGCGGTCAACCTCGCCACGGGCGCCAACGCGCTCGATACTGCAGCACGTGTCAAGTCCGCACTTACCGCCGTTGAGGGCTCGCTGCCTGCAGGCGTCTCGATCGAATATCCCTACGACACGACACCCTTCGTGAAGCTGTCGATCGAGAAAGTGGTGCATACGCTGATCGAGGCGATCATTCTCGTCTTCGTCGTGCTGCTGGTCTTCCTGCAAAACCTGCGCGCCACCTTCATTCCGATGATCGCCGTGCCCGTCGTGCTCCTCGGCACGTTCGGCATCCTCGCAGTCACCGGATATTCTATCAACACGCTGACCATGTTCGCCATGGTTCTGGCGATCGGCCTTCTCGTGGATGACGCCATCGTCGTTGTTGAAAACGTCGAGCGCATCATGTCGGAAGAGGGCCTGTCGCCGGTCGAGGCGACGGAAAAATCGATGGGCGAGATAACCGGCGCCATCATCGGCATCGCGCTCGTCCTGACCGCCGTGTTTATTCCCATGGCCTTCTTTGGCGGATCGACTGGTATCATCTATCGCCAGTTCTCGATCACGATCGTTTCGGCCATGCTGCTTTCGGCGGTTGTCGCCATCGTTCTGACGCCGGCGCTGTGCGCCACAATGCTGAAGCCCATCGACCATACCAAAAAGCAGCGTGGACCGGGTGCCTGGTTCAACCGCGGCTTCGGCAAGACGACGGACGGCTATGTTTCGTCGATCGGTTATCTGCTGAAGCGACCCCTGCGCGTGACGATTCTTTTCCTGATCGTCGTCGGCGGCTGCGCCTGGTTCTTCACCAAACTGCCAAGCTCCTTCCTCCCACAGGAAGATCAGGGCGTGCTGCTGACGATCATCCAGACACCGACCGGTTCCAACATCGAACGCACCAACGAGGTGGTAAAACAGGTAGAGAGCTACTTCCGTGAAAAAGAAGCAGCCAATGTCGAATCGGTTTTCGGCGTGCTTGGATTCAGCTTCAGCGGTTCGGGTCAGAACAACGCGATCGTCTTCACCAAGCTCAAGGACTTTTCCGAGCGAACCGCACCCGATCAACACGCCGCCGCCATTGTGCAGCGGGCAATGGGTACGTTCTTCGGCTTCCGCGATGCACAGGTATTCCCGCTTTTGCCGCCGGCAATTCAGGGCATGGGCACGTCGAGCGGTTTCTCCATGTATCTCGTGGATAGCGGCCGCAACGGCACCGACGCTCTGACCGCAACCTCCAAGGACCTGATTGCGCTTGCAACAAGCAATCCAAAGATCAGCTCTCTGCGAAGCGACAGCCAGGACAACGAAACGCAGATGAAGATCATTCTCGATCAGGAAAAGATGGGGGCCATGGGCGTCGATCTTTCCTCCGTGAACCTGATGCTGTCGACGATCTTTGCCGGCCGGGATGTCAACGACTTCACCCTGAACGGTGAGCTCAAGCCGGTCTATGTTCAGGGTGATGCACCCTATCGCATGCAGCCGGATGACCTGAAGTTCTGGTATGCCCGCAACACCAGCGGCGAAATGGTACCTTTCTCCTCCTTCAGCGAGGTGAAGTGGATCAACGCGCCGCCGTCACTGGCACGCTACAACGGTACGGGCGCGATCTCGCTCGAAGGCACCGCCGGCGCGGGCGTTGCTTCCGGCGAAGCCATGGACGAGATGGAACGTCTGACGGCAAGCATGCCAGGCGGTTACACCGTGGCATGGCAGGGCATCTCCTATCAGGAACGCCTTTCCGGCTCGCAGGCGCCAATGCTGTACGCGCTGTCGGTTCTCATCGTGTTCCTTTGCCTGGCTGCCCTTTATGAAAGCTGGTCGATCCCGTTCTCGGTCATTCTGGCTGTCCCGGTGGGTGTCCTTGGCGCTTTGACTGCGGCCCATTTCTTCGGCCAGACGAACGACGTCTACTTCAAGGTGGGCCTGCTGACGACCATCGGCCTTGCCGCGAAAAACGCGATCCTGATCGTTGAATTCGCCAAGGAGAGGCAGGAGCACGGGTTAAGTCTGGTGGAGGCGGCACTGGAGGCGGCGAAGCTGCGCCTGCGCCCGATCATCATGACGTCGCTCGCCTTCATCCTCGGCGTCGTGCCTCTCGCGATCGCAACCGGAGCGGGTTCCGCTGCGCAAAATGCAATCGGTATCGGGGTGCTGGGTGGTATGCTTTCTGCAACACTGCTCGGAATTTTCTTCGTTCCGTCCTTTTTCGTCATCATTCGTCGCCTTTCAAGGCGTTAACAAAACAAAAATGGGCTGTGCCAACCGTTAATACGCTGCTAGAAATATGGCCGATTTGGCAAACGCACGTTTCTAGGGCATATCGACCGCGCAGCCCATTTGTCAGCAAGCCGCGCTTGGTAAGCCAACCAGAGAATTGGGAAAATTATATGCTGTCTATTCGCGCTACTATTCCCCTGACAATGCTACTGCTTTCGGGCTGCGTTGTCGGACCCGACCACAAGACGCCGGAAATTCAATTGCCGGGAAAGTTCGCGGAAGCCGGAAAAACCAGTAATGGCGACATCAGCAGCGTTGCATGGTGGACAGCCTTTAACGACAACCGCCTGAACGGTTACGTCTCCACTGGCCTTGCGCAGAACCTCACCGTGATGCAGGCAATCGAGCGCATCAATCAGGCGCAGGCCCAGGTGATCGTGGACGGCGCCGGCGGCCTGCCGAGCCTGACTGGCAGTGGCAGCCACACGACCAGCGAGACCAAGGGCAGCTACCGTGACGTTCCCGTCACCAACGTGTCCAACGGCAGCCTTAGCGTTTCCTGGTTCCTCGACCTTTTCGGTCGCTATCGCCGGGCAACGGAAAGCGCCGATGCTTCGCTTGACGCCGCGTACTCCACCGTCGACGTTCAGCGCCTGACGCTGATTTCCTCAGTCGCCGCGGCCTATATCGACGTGCGCTATTATCAGGAGCGCCTGGCGATTGCCCGCCAGAACCTGAGTTCACGCCGCGAAACGCTCGATCTGACGAAGCTGCAGCTCGAAGCGGGTGCGGCCTCGCGTCTCGATGTCGTCCAGTCCGAAGGTCTGGTCAATTCAACGCTGTCGCAGATACCCGGCCTCGAAACCAGCTTCCGCAAGTCAGCCCACCGCATCGCGACCCTGCTCGGCATGCCGGCCTCGTCGCTCATCGCCGAGCTGCAGAAGGGCGCACGCCAGCCTGTTGCGCGCGCAGTTCCCCGCACCGGCATCCCGGCCGACCTGATCCGCAACCGTCCGGACATCCGCGTCGCTGAACGCAATCTCGCCGCTGCGGTCGCCACGATCGGTGTAACCGAGGCACAGCTTTATCCAAGCATCGAGCTTGGTGGCGCGATCACCCCGAGCTACAATTTCCTGAGTGGCGGCGGCAGGGGAACGGCCAATAGCTGGTCCTTCGGTCCGAGCCTCACTCTCCCGATCCTCGATGGTGGCAGACTGCGCGCCAATGTCGACATCGCGAACTCGCAAGCACGCGAGCAATATCTCGTCTGGAAGGCAACCGTTCTCAACGCGGTTGAAGAAGTCGAAAACGCCCTGGCCGCCATCAATCGCGACCAGCGTACCGTCGACGCGCTGAGAAAGACTGTCTCATCCTACCAGGAAGCGCTGCAGCTCTCGACAGCCAGCTATCGTGATGGTGCGTCGTCTCTGCTCGACGTTCTGGATGCCCAGCGGTCGGTCTCCGATGCGCAGGCAAACCTTGCAACGGCGATCCAGACGACCGCGCAGGATTATGTCTCGCTCAACGTGGCTCTCGGCGGCGGTTATGCCGTTGGCCAGCCTGTCCCGAAGAAGTCCGCCGGCCCAACCGTGGCCGCTGCAAAGGGCATGTAAGAAACGCCTCAAGGCAAATGAAAAGCCCGCGTCGAGACGCGGGCTTTTTTGTATTCCAGACATAAAAAAGCACCGGTCGCCCGGTGCTTTTTGTTTAACCTGCCGTCAGGCTCAGTTCTTGGCGCGCTCGACGTAGGAATTGTCTTCCGTCGCGATGACCACGCGGATACCGGCGTCGATGTGCGGCGGCACCATGGTGCGGATGCCGTTGGAAAGAATTGCCGGCTTGTAGGAAGAAGAAGCCGTCTGGCCCTTCACAACCGGTTCCGTTTCGACGATTTCCAGCGTGACGTGGCGCGGCAGTTCGACAGCCAGCGGATTGCCTTCGTGAATGGAAAGAACGCAGGTCATGCCTTCCTGCAGATAGGCCTTCTGGTCGCCCATTGTCTCGACATCGACAACGACCTGATCGTAATTTGCCGGGTTCATGAAGTGAAAGCCTTCGCCGTCTTCATAAAGGAACTGGAAGTTCAGGTCTTCGACGAAAGCGCGCTCGACCTGTTCGGTCGTGCGCCAGCGCTCGGAAACCTTCACGCCGTCAACGATGCGGCGCATGTCAACCTGCGTGACCGGCGTGCCCTTCCCCGGGTGAAAGTTCTGCGCGGTGAGAACAACGTAGAGCTTGCCGTCCACGTCGAGAACATTGCCCTTGCGGACGGATGAGGCGATAACCTTGACCATATGACTTCCTTGTAACTCGATGAAATGCGTCGTAAAGGACTGCGCGATAGCACCGGCCCGGCAGACGTTTTGTCTTTTTTCTGGGGCGCAACTACCTTAAATCCGCGCGAATTGCCAGCCTTCTACAGCAATTCGCGGAAGAGTGCCTAGCGGTTTTCCGCCCGGAATTGCTTTAAATGATGCGATCAGGCGTTTTGCGGGCCGTTTATCCGTAACGAGGCCAGCAGGTAAGACGGAAAAGAAAAAAGAGATGGGCTCAAGCAACGAAACAATGTCGCCCTGGTGGACGCCCGACGTCCATGCTGACCGCCGCGCCTTTCTGCTTGGACGCAACGCGATCCAGTCGGAATTTCGCAGCTATTTCGCGCGCGCGGACTTTCTAGAGGTCGACACCGCCACATTGCAGATTTCTCCTGGCAACGAGGCACATCTGCATGCCTTCGCCACCCAGGGACTGACGCCGGCCGGCGACGCCGCCCCGCTTTATCTCCACACCTCGCCCGAATTCGCCTGCAAGAAATTGCTCGCGGCCGGTGAAGAACGCATTTTCTGTTTCGCCCATGTTTATCGAAACCGGGAAAGAGGCCCCCTGCACCACCCAGAATTCACGATGCTGGAATGGTATAGGGTCGGAGAAACCTACGAGATCCTGATGAAGGACAGCGCCAATCTTCTGGCGCTGGCGGCAGAAACCGCCAAAACAAACAATTTCACCTATCGTGGCCGCAGCGTCGATCCGTTCCTCGAACCGGAACGTCTGAGCGTCGCGGAAGCCTTCGATCGCTATGCGGGAATTGATCTTCTGGCGACGATTGACCGAAACGGCGAGACGGATAGCCAGCACCTTGCCGCAAGCCTCACCAATGCCGGAATTCGTGTGGCTAAGGACGACACCTGGGCGGATATGTTCAGCCGCGTTATCGTGGAGCGGGTGGAACCCGAACTGGGCTTCGGCCGCGCCACCATTCTCGATGAATACCCCACAAGCGAGGCTGCGCTTGCCCGCAAATCGCCCGGGGATGCGCGGGTGGCGGAACGGTTCGAGCTTTATGCGTGTGGCGTGGAACTTGCCAATGCCTTTGGCGAATTGACAGACGCTGCTGAGCAGAGACGGCGTTTCGAAATGGAGATGGTTGAGAAGCAGCGGGTTTACGGCGAGACCTATCCTTTGGACGAGGATTTTCTGGCGGCGCTGGCGATCATGCCGCCGGCAAGCGGCATAGCACTCGGTTTCGACCGACTGGTGATGCTGGCAACCGGCGCGCCCCGAATCGATCTGGTCATGTGGGCACCCGTCGCGGAATACGGACGATGACAAGGCTTGAAACCATCAAGACACCCGAAGCACTTGTTGAGGCGGGGTTGATCAAGACCGAGGCGCTCGAGGACGTGCGCGCGGTGACGCAGCGTTACGCGTTAGCCATCACATCGACAATGGCCGATCTGATGGACAGCCGCGATCCGCAGGACCCCATCGCGCGGCAATTCGTGCCGGACCTAGCCGAACTCGTCCACCTTCCCGAAGAACGGGACGATCCGATCGGCGACGGTGCACATAGTCCCGTCCATGGCATCGTCCACCGTTATCCGGACCGGGTGCTTTTGAAGGCGGTGCATGTCTGCCCCGTCTATTGCCGTTTCTGTTTCCGCCGCGAAATGGTCGGGCCGCAGGGCAACGGCATGATGAGCCCGGAAGAGCTGGACGCCGCATTCGACTATATAAAAGCCAACCCGGCCATCTGGGAGGTCATCCTCACCGGCGGCGATCCGCTGGTACTCTCGGCGCGGCGATTATCCGACCTGATGACGCGGCTGAAAGACGTACCGCACGTCAAGATCGTTCGCTTCCACACCCGTGTACCGGTCGTCGATCCCGAACGAATCGACGGGCCGCTGATCGAGGCATTGAAGGCCAGCGGCAAAACCACCTATGTGGCCCTGCACGCCAACCACGCACGCGAACTTGGGCAAGCAGCCAGAAGTGCTTGCGCGCGGCTGATCGATGCCGGCATCGCCATGGTCAGCCAGACCGTACTTTTGAAGGGCATCAACGATGATTCGGCAATTCTCGCCGAACTGATGCGCGCCTTTGTCGAGAACCGTATCAAGCCCTATTACCTGCACCACCCCGACCTTGCGCCCGGCACCAGCCATTTCCGGCTGACGATAGAAGAAGGTCAGCGAATCGTTTCCGCGTTGCGCGGGCATGTCTCCGGTCTTTGCCAGCCGACCTACGTTCTCGACATTCCGGGCGGTCACGGCAAGGCCACGATCGGCCCGAATGCGGCCGAAAAAACCCGCGATGGCTGCTACTCCGTCTCGGACTTCAACGGAAACGATCATATTTACCCGCCGCCTGCATCCGGCGACGATTAAAAAAAAGCATAAAAAGCCCGCCGTGTCGGGCTTTTCAAAGCGGCGTCGAACGAAAACAAAAATTTCACATTTCCGCCCCCCTCCTGTCATCATAAAGAAAAATATTCTACCTATAACAATCAGCATTGATTTTAATGGTGGTCTGGATTATCAGTGTGGAACTGGAGAGCGAGTCTCCTGATTCCGGATCAACACCAATACAGGGAGTGTGTCATGTCAAAATATATTCGCATCAACGCAATCCTTGGTCTTGAGTCCTGGAATGCTGGATTTAAATCCACGTGTTCCCGCTGCTGTCGAATGTGACCTGACGGTCTCAATTTTCTGAAAATCAGTTCGACAACATGCTGTGTTAATGAGCCACAGCGGGAGTATACCTATGCAAAAGCAAGTTATTGAATTCGCTGGCGAACCCGTCGGCATCGTCATACCGGACAACGACCGGCTGAAGTTCATCGCGGTGAAGTTCCACGTCCATGACCTGGACGAACAGAAGTTCGACAGCGCCGACGATGTGCGGATTGCAATTCGCAATCTCGTGCGCAGCCGGAACCTGGCCGCGGCCTGATGCGGGAAACCCATCACCCGCTCACGGACCTTTCAAAACCAAAGCGCGCCCAATATCGGATCCAGAATACCGGGTCGATGGCGCGCTTTTCTATTGCCTGACAATTCGTCCACTGGTCTGTCATAAACCACGACGGGGTGTATCAATACGCCCTGCACTAAGGTGAAATAGCTTTTTCAAATCCGGATTGGAGTGCAAAAGCCACGCGCTCCTTGAGCTCCCACCGCTCCTCGTTTCTGTGCTTGTCGCAGGAATCCAGCCAGCCCAGATCCTGGGGCTGAAAAGACTCTCTCGCCGCCCAGACGCGCGTCAGAACGCGGTAAAGGTCAGCGTCGTCAACGAGCGGACGATGCCTGGAATATTGACGATGTTCTGGTTGATGAACTTGCCGATATCCTCTTCCTGCGGAAGATAGATCTTCAGCATCAGATCATATTCGCCGCTGGTGGAATAAAGCTCGGAAACCAGCTCCGTTTTATAGATGGCATCGGCGACATCATAGGTCTTGCCGGGCTCGCATTGAAGCTGGACAAAAATGGGCTTCACGGACATCTCCCGTATTGGAACTTGTGGTGCGTGGCTCTTCGCCATGCGTCATGGCGCACTATTGGCTTAGCCACGCCGGTCTTGCAAGACCGCCTGCCGGTTTAGGCAGAAAAGTCTCATCCGCTGCTACCAGCCCCGATCGCGGCCTGAGAAACGATCCAGCTTCGAAAACTTTCAAGCGGAGCGTAACCGGCGCGATCCGGCATGCAGGCGAGATAATAGGCCTCTTCGCTCTCCACCTCGCCGGTAACCGCCGCGACAAGCCGGCCACTTCGCAACTCTTCCTCGATCATGAAGGACGGAATGAGCGATGCCCCCACCCCGGCGCTCGCCGCCTCGGCAATCGTCGTGAACTGATCGAAAAGCATGCCATGCACATTGTCGAAAACCACATCATGGCTGCGAAACCATTGTTCCCAGGCATCCGGCCGGGTCGTCATGTGCAGCAGCGGCACATGCAGCAGATCGCCCGGCTGTGAAAGCCCGTAGCGCTCCCTGAAAGCGGGACTGCACACCGGAATGACTGTTTCATGCATCAGAAAAACGAGTTCGGTACCCGGCCAATGCGGCAAACCAAAATGAATCGCCGCATCGACTGTATCGGTACGGAAATCGAACAGCGACGAACGCGTAAGAAGATTGACCGAAACGCCCGGATGTCGGGCAATGAAATCGGGAAGACGCGGCACCAGCCAGCGCGTACCAAAGCTTGGCAGAACACCGAGATTGAGCGTGCCGCCATCTGGATTGGCGCGCAGATTGAGCGACGCGGTCGATATTCGCCGCAGGGCCTCCCGGATTTCCCGCGCATAACCCTCCCCCGCCCGGGTGAGCCGGATTGTCTGCCGCTCGCGCAGAAACAGCGCCACGCCAAGTTGCTCCTCAAGCGCGAGGATCTGCCGGCTGACCGCGCCTTGAGTAAGCCCGAGTTCTCTCGCAGCCGCGGTCACGCTGCCGGTGCGCGAGGCGGCTTCAAAGGCCGCAAGAAGTGAAAGCGACGGTAAGAAGCGCCGAGGCGGCAGAACCATATTCCCTCACGGAATGAACTCTTGACGATATGTCGATATTCAACAGGTGAGGCCGCTTGTAAAGTCTCATAAACAAGGGCTTGTCACTCATACGGAAAACAAATGAACTCGCCCGGAAAATGGTGGAACGATGTATAATGATCCCCGCTCGCACGGCCTCTGGGAAAAGACCGCGCCGCAGCCGCCCGCAACGCCTGCTCTGCAAGGCGAGGCGGTTGCCGATGTGGTGATTGTCGGTGGCGGCTTCACCGGACAATCCGCCGCCCTTCATCTTGCTGAAAAGGGCATGGATGTCGTTCTTCTCGAAGCCAGGGAAATCGGCTTCGGCGGCGCCGGCCGCAATGTCGGTCTCATCAACGGCGGCATGTGGGTCATGCCGAGGGAGTTGCCCGGCGTGCTGGGCGAAACCTACGGGGAACGGCTTCTCAGCCTTCTGGGTGACGCGCCGTTGCTGGTGCGCGAATTGGTGGAAAAACACGCGATTCCCTGCGAGATCGAAAAGAATGGCACATTGCATTGCGCCGTCGGTGAAAAAGGGCTCGCCGAAATTCGCGAGCGCTGCGAACAATGGGCAGCCAGGGGCGCTCCCGTCCGCCTTCTCGATGCCGATGAAACGGCAAGACACACCGGCAGCACCGCCTATTCCGGCGCACTTTTCGATACGCGCGCCGGCACGCTTCAGCCGCTTGCCTATGTTCGTGGTCTGGCTGCCACCGCGCAAAAGGCAGGAGCACGGCTGCACACCGCCAGCCCCGTCGTGTCGACCGAACACAGCGGCGGAAAATGGGTGGTAAAAACACCGCAGGGATCGGTGACCGCCAACTGGATCGTGGTCGCCACCGAAGCCTACAGCACCGGGCCGTGGCAGATCGTCCGCGACGAACAGACCTACCTGCCCTACTTCAACTTCGCGACCAGACCGCTTAGCGACAATCTGCAAAAGAGTATCCTGCCGAACCGAGAAGGTTGCTGGGATACAAAGGAAATCCTCTCCTCGTTCCGCATGGACAAAGCGGGTCGGCTGGTCTTCGGCAGCGTCGGCGCCTTGCGCAGCACGGGTGCCGCCATTCACCGGGCATGGGCCAAACGATCGCTGAAGCGGCTTTTCCCGCAACTGGGAGAGACGGAATTCGAATGCGAATGGTACGGCCAGATCGGCATGACGGACAATGCCGTGCCGCGTTTCCATAAATTCGCGGAAAATGTCGTCGGTTTTTCCGGTTATAATGGCCGCGGCATCGCGCCCGGTACTGCCTTCGGCAAGGTGATTGCGCAACATATTCTCGGTGATATCGCCGAAAACGACCTGCCTCTTCCCGTGAACGAACCAAAAGCGCAGTCCTTCCGGGCAGTGAAGGAAGCCTATTACGAGGCGGGCGCACAGATCGCTCATTTCGCCGGTGAACGCTTCTGATCAACAGGCCGAAAGCCGCCGGTCGTGGCGGCTTTTTTAAACGGCATCGATATATTCTTGAAAATATAATGATTGCCCTATAGGCCTATCGATATATTCATCAGGATATCTCGAGCCGGGGGAACACACCATGAGACTCTTACGACGCACCTTCTTCAAAACCATCGCCGCAGCAACATCCTTCTGGGTGGCGGCATCCTTTGCGGTGGTTCCCGCCCATGCCGCCGAAAAAGTCACGGTGTTTGCTGCCGCGAGCATGAAAAACGCACTTGATGCGATCAATGCCGAATGGGCGAAGGAAAGCGGCAATGAAGCGACCGTGTCCTACGCCGCAAGCTCCGCACTCGCCAAACAGATCGAGCAGGGTGCACCGGCGGATATCTTCATTTCCGCCGACCTCGCCTGGATGGATTATGTTGCCGAAAAGAAGCTGATCGACGTCGAAAGCCGCTCCAATCTTGTTGGCAACCGCATCGTTCTCGTCGCCCCGGCCGACAAGGCCAAGCCGGTCGATATCAAAAAGGACTTCGATCTCGCCGGACTGGTGGGCGATGGCCGACTGGCCATGGGCGCGGTCGATTCCGTTCCGGCGGGTAAATACGGCAAGGCTGCGCTGGAAAAACTCGGCGTCTGGTCATCCGTGGAAAAGAAAGTCGCCGGCGCGGAAAGCGTGCGCGCAGCGCTGCTGCTCGTGTCGCGCGGCGAAGCGCCCTATGGCATCGTCTACCAGACCGATGCGGCCGCCGATCCGGGCGTGAAGATCGTCGGCACCTTCCCGGAAGACAGCCATCCGCCGATCATCTACCCCGTCACCATTCTCTCGGAAGCAAAATCTCCGGCGGCAAAATCCTATCTGGATTTCCTGAAGTCCGCCAAAGCTACGCCCTTCTTCGAAAAGCAAGGCTTTACCGTTTTGAAATAAACTGCGTCTCGCGGCCCGATCCCGTATGGGACCGCGAGAGATGACGATTGTAGGATATGGCTTTGCATTGGTGGACACTCAGCCCTGAAGAATGGACGGCGATCAGGCTCAGCCTGTGGGTGTCCTCCATCGCCATGTTCGCCAGCCTGCCCTTCGGCATTGCGGTTGCCGTCGCGCTGGCGCGCGGGCGCTTCTGGGGCAAGTCGCTGCTCAACGGCATCGTCCACCTGCCGCTCATTCTACCGCCCGTCGTCACCGGCTTTCTGCTGCTCGTCCTCTTCGGCCGCAGGGGCGCTATCGGCCAGTTTCTAGACAGCTGGTTCGGCATCGTCTTTTCCTTTCGCTGGACGGGGGCGGCGCTCGCATGCGCCGTCATGGCGTTTCCGCTGATGGTGCGCTCCATCCGCCTCTCTATCGAAGCGGTGGACAGCAAGCTGGAAGAGGCGGCCGGAACCCTGGGTGCAAGCCCCCTGTGGGTGTTCCTCACCGTCACGCTTCCCCTGATCCTGCCCGGCATCATCGCGGGCATGATACTCGCTTTCGCCAAGGCAATGGGCGAATTCGGGGCGACCATCACCTTCGTTTCCAATATTCCCGGCGAAACCCAGACGCTGTCCGCTGCCATCTACACTTTCACGCAGGTTCCGGGCGGCGATGCAGGCGCATTGCGGCTGACCATCGTTTCCGTCGTGATTTCCCTGTCGGCCTTGCTCGTCTCCGAGTTTCTGGCCCGCATCATCGGCAAACGGGTGAGCATGGAATGACGCTTTCTGTCTCCACCCGCCACCGCCTCGGCTCCTTCGAACTCAACGCGTCATTCACCTCTGATGGCGGCGTCACGGCGCTTTTCGGACGCTCCGGCTCCGGTAAAACGTCGATGATCCGCATCATCGCAGGTCTGCTGCGGCCAGATAGTGGTCAGGTATCGCTCGATGGCGAAGTGCTGGCCGATAGCGGAAAGCGCCTGTTCCTGCCGGCGCACAGGCGCCATTTTGGTTATGTTTTTCAGGACGCGCGGCTGTTTCCTCATCTCAGCGTTGCCCAGAACCTGAACTACGGCAAATGGTTCGCTACGGAAAAATCTGAGCGGGCGAATGAAAACCGCATTATCGACATGCTTGGCATCGGCCATCTTCTCCAGCGTCGTCCGAACAAGCTTTCCGGCGGTGAAAAACAACGGGTCGCCATCGGCCGCGCACTCCTGTCATCGCCCAGACTACTGTTGATGGACGAACCTCTCGCCTCACTGGACGAGGAACGAAAGGCCGAGATCATCCCTTATCTGGAACGGCTGCGCGACGAAACGAAAATCCCGATCGTCTATGTCAGCCACTCCATCCAGGAAGTCGCCCGCCTTGCCGACCGCATAGTTGTTATGAAGGACGGCAAGGTGGAGGCACAGGGAAAAGCGGCCGACGTGCTGTCACGGTCGGATTTCAGCGCACATCTTGAGCGACGAGAAGCAGGCAGCATCCTTTCGGGACACATCGAAAGCTTCGATGAAACGCACGGGCTTGCTGCCGTAAGGCTCTGCTCGTCGCTCCTGCAGGTTCCAGCAAAAGGAGGAACACCCCGCACCCCGGCACGCGTGCTGATACCAGCGCGTGACGTCATGCTTGCCACGGCAAAACCCGAAGGCCTGAGCGCACTTAACATCCTCGAAGGCCATATTGCCGGTATCTCCGCCAGCGAAGATGGCATGGTAACCGTTCAGGTGGATTGCGGCGGCGATATTATCCAGTCGCGCATCACCGATCTGTCGCGCGAACGTCTCCAGCTGGAACCCGGGAAACCGGTACATGCGATCATAAAGTCGGCGGCTCTCGATCCGTATTAGTGATGGCGGCATCCGGATTGCGGTTGGCCTCAAGCCAGTCGATATCCTTGCGCAGGGCCTCGTTCATCCGCTTTTCCATGCTGCGATACCGTTCAAGCAATTCGGCACCGAATGCCGTCAGCGCCGCTCCACCACCCTGCTTGCCGCCCCGCTGGGATTCGATCACCGGCTGCCTGAACATATGGTTCAGCGCATCCACAAGCAGCCATGCACGACGGTAGGACATGTCCATCGCTCGCCCGGCGGCCGATATTGAGCCGGTCTCGACAATCAGCGCCATCAACTCGATCTTACCGTGGCCGAGACGATCTCCGGGCGGAAAATCGATGCGGAGAACGGGCTTCAGTGGCTGATGTATATTGCTCATCGGCTAGAAACCCCGGCCATGAAGATCGCGATAGGCTTTCTGCGCACCGTGCTGCGGCAGAGCCGTCGCCTCGTAAACACCGCGCGCCACCGCGCGCGCCATAACGATGGTAGCGAGATGGCAGAGTTCCGCGAAATGAGCGCCGCCCTCAAGCGGCTTCTCACCGGTCGCAGCCGAAAACATGGTGTCGCCGTCGCTCGGCAGATGGGCGGGCAGCACGGCGCGCGCCAGCCCGTCATGCGCCATGATGGAAAGGCGGTGCGTCTGCGCTTTGGTAAGGACGGCATCGGTGACCACGGCGCCGATGGTCGTCGCGGTGAGGTTGACGCCCTTGAGACGAAGCGCGGTATGATCCGGTTCGAAACGATCAGGAAAACCGCAGTCGCCGAACTCGCCCTGCTCTTCAAAAGGCGCAGACCAGAAATGGCGGCTGGTGCCAACGGTTGCCGAGCCAAGCGCATTGACGGCGACGATGGCCGCCACCTTGTAACCGCCGGAACTGACAGCGCTTGCCGAACCAAGACCGCCCTTGAGGGTGGCGGTGGTCGCCCCCGTTCCCGCGCCGACTGTTCCAAGCCCGAAGGGCTCCGCACGCGCCGCCCTGAAAGCCGCATAGCCCATCTCGCGATAGGGCGAATGCAGCCCCCACTCCTTGTTGCCACCATTCAGCAGATCCATGAGGATCGCCTGCGGCACAATGGGAACACGGGTGGAACCGACTTGCAGGCCACGGCCGATCTCGCGCAGACCGGCCTGAACACCACCCGCCGCATCCAGCCCGAAGGCCGAACCGCCTGAAAGTACGAAGGCATCCACGGTTTCCACCGTCATCGCCGGGTCCAGCAGGCCGGTATCACGACCACCGGGCGCCCCGCCAAGAACCGAACCGGAGGCGATTACGGGTTTTTCGAAAACGATTGCGGTGACGCCGGAGCCGAGTGCAAGATCGGTGACATTGCCGACCAAAATCCCATTGATATCCGTCAGAAGATTATTGCGTGCCGCCATGCCGTTCCCCTTTTCTCCCGGTATCCCGCCGCCACGGGGCACTGTCAACGCAAAAGGTGAATCAGGAAAATACCGCCGTGCCAATCACCGGTGTCGAGGGAATGGCCATATCTCTCGGCTCCAGCGGCCCCGCCACAAAAGCCTGATGCCCTGCCTCAATGGCGCGGGCGAAAGCTTGCGCCATGCCGACCGGGTCACCCGCCCCCGCGACCGCCGTGTTGAGCAGAACGGCATCGTAACCAAGCTCCATCACCGTCACCGCATGTGACGGCCGGCCGATACCGGCATCGACGATCAGCGGCACATCCGGAAAACGCGCCCGCATGGATTTCAGCGCCATCAGATTAAGCGGCCCCATGGCGCTGCCGATCGGCGCGCACCAGGGCATCAGCACCTTGCAACCCGCATCCAGGAGCTTTTCCGCCACGACAAGATCATCAGTCGTATACGGAAAGACTTCGAAACCATCGTCGCAGAGAATTTTCGCCGCTTCGACGAGCGCAAAGACATCAGGCTGCAAGGTGTCGTGATGGCCGATGACCTCCAGCTTGATCCAGTTGGTGTGAAAAACCTCACGCGCCATCTTCGCCGTCAGCACCGCTTCCTTCACGGTATGGCAGCCAGCCGTATTGGGCAGAATGTAACGATCCAGCTCGCGGATCAGCTCGAAAAACTGGCCACCCTTCTTGCCGCCTGCCGTTTCCCGACGCAGCGAAATCGTCAGAATATCCGTGTTGCTGGCCCGCACTGCATCGGCAAGCACGGCGGGAGACGGATAACGCGCCGTGCCGAGCAGGAGGCGCGACGAGACCTCACGGCCATAAAGCGTCAGCATGGCCTCAACCTCCCTGCATCGGCGAGAGGATTTCGACACGGTCGAACGCCTTCAATCGATAATCGGCGCGCTCTTCCGAATGCACCAGATCGCCATTGACCGCCGTCGCCAGCCACTCGCCTTCATAATCGAGGCTGGTGAGTAACCCGGCCAGCGTCTCGGTGGCGAGATCAAGCTCGTCGCCATTCACCAGAAGTTTCATGATCCTGTTCCTTTCCAGAGATATCTTGGCAGACGATTTCAGCCGCCTGCCGCGCCATCGCCGGCGACAGCAGGAAGCCATGCCGGTGGGCGCCGTTGATGAAGACGGTCCGGCCGTCCTGCTTAACTTTCGGCAGATTGTTGGGATAGGCGGGGCGCACGCCCGTTCCGGTCTCGATGATTTCCGCTTCGCCGAAGGCCGGATGTACGGCATAGGCGGCGTTCAGAAACTCCATCATCGAGCGCGCTGAAATGGCTCCGGCATCCTCTGTCTCGATCATCGTCGCCCCCACCATGAAGCGACCCGGCTCACGCGGCACAATATAAAGCGGAATGCGCGGATGTAAGAGCCGGACGGCGCGCGACAGGGAAACCTCTGACGTGGCGAGATAGAGCATTTCTCCCCGCACGCCGCGAAGATTGGCAATCTCGCCCACCGCCGCAGCGCCGGTGCAATCCACCACCCGATCGAACGGCTGCTCATCCACCGGAATACCCATATGAAACCGCACGCCCAAGCCGCAAAGCCGCGTATGCAGCGATTTGAGCGCAAGGCGCGGATCGAGATGCCCCTCGCCCGTGAAATAAAGCCCGGAGCGAAACCGCCCGGCAAGGTCAGGCTCCAGAGCGGCGATTTCACCCTCATCCACCCACTGGTATCCAGTTGTTCTGCATGCGAAACGCGAAAGCTCGGCTTTGTCGCGGGCGGGCGCGACGACCAGCGTGCCGTGTCTGATGACAAGGCCGGGGGTCGCCTCATCCCACCAGTCGAGAGCCGCCTGGCCGAGCGTTAGTATCGCCTCGTCCGCACTTTCACGCTCGCACCAGGGCGCCAGCATTCCGCCCGCATAAAAGGATGCGCCGCGCGAGGCTTCAGCATTGCGCTCTGAAACCTCCACGGTTGCGCCGCGCCGCGCCAGTTCGAAGGCCGCCGTCAGACCGGCGACCCCCGTTCCCTTAACAAGAACACGCATGCTACTGGCCGTCTGCCGGGGTCGCGAGCGGCATGTAAAGCTCGCCACCTTCCTTGAAGCGCGCGGCCATGGCCTCCAGCCCTTCCTTCTGCGCCTCGGCGCGGATGTCGTGGGAAATCCGCATCGAGCAGAATTTCGGCCCGCACATGGAGCAGAAATGCGCGACCTTGTGCGCCTCCTTCGGCAGGGTCTCGTCATGGAAGGAGCGCGCCGTGTCCGGATCCAGCGACAGGTTGAACTGGTCTTCCCAACGGAACTCGAACCTTGCACGCGACAGCGCATCGTCCCGCACCTGTGCTGCCGGATGGCCCTTGGCGAGATCGGCCGCGTGAGCCGCGATCTTGTAGGTGATGACACCGACCTTCACGTCGTTACGATCAGGCAGACCGAGATGTTCCTTCGGCGTGACATAGCAGAGCATCGCCGTGCCAAACCAGCCGATCATCGCTGCCCCGATGCCGGAAGTGATGTGGTCGTAACCGGGGGCGATATCGGTCGTTAGCGGCCCAAGCGTATAAAACGGCGCCTCACCGCAGGTCTTCAACTGCTTGTCCATGTTCTCCTTGATCTTGTGCATCGGCACATGGCCGGGGCCCTCGATCATGACCTGGCAATCCTTCGCCCATGCGATCTGTGTCAACTCACCGAGCGTCTCCAGCTCGGCAAATTGCGCGGCGTCGTTGGCGTCGGCAATCGAACCGGGCCGCAACCCGTCACCCAGCGAGAAGGAAACATCATAGGCACGGCAGATGTCGCAGATCTCGTCGAAATGCTCGTAGAGGAAGCTTTCCTTGTGATGATGCAAACACCACTTGGCCATAATCGACCCGCCGCGTGAGACGATACCGGTGACACGGTTGACGGTAAGCGGAATGTAATGCAGCCGAACACCGGCATGGATGGTGAAATAATCCACGCCTTGCTCCGCCTGTTCGATCAACGTATCGCGGAACACTTCCCAGTTCAGGTCCTCGGCAATGCCGTTGACCTTCTCCAGCGCCTGGTAAAGCGGCACCGTGCCGATCGGTACCGGCGAATTGCGGATGATCCATTCGCGGATGTTGTGGATGTTGCGCCCGGTCGAAAGGTCCATGACGGTATCGGCACCCCAGCGGATCGCCCAGACCATCTTCTCCACCTCTTCGGCCATGGAGGAGGTGACGGCGGAATTGCCGATATTGGCGTTGATCTTGACCAGAAAATTACGGCCGATGATCATCGGCTCAAGCTCGGGGTGATTGATGTTGGCCGGGATGATGGCGCGACCCGATGCGACTTCCTGACGGACGAACTCCGGCGTCACATAATCAGGTATCTGCGCACCGAAACTCTCCCCATCACGAGCCAGATTCTCCTTCGACGCTTCGCGCCCCAGATTTTCGCGGATGGCGATGAACTCCATTTCTGGCGTGATGATGCCTGCCCGCGCATAGGCAAGCTGCGTTACGGCTTTTCCTTCCGTGGCCCTCAGCGGCTGGTGGCGCACGGCAAATTCAGGCGTCAGGCGCTCGCCAGTGGCAAAGCCGTTATCCTCCGGTTTGACGTGCCGACCGTCGTAAGCCGCGACATCGCCGCGCGCTACAACCCAGTCGTGACGCAGGCGCGGCAGACCCTTTTCGATCAGAACGTTATGCAATGGATCGGTATAGGGGCCTGAGGAATCATAGACCGTGACCGGCGGTTCTCCCGCCGTCGGGTGGACGGCGATTTCGCGCATCGGCACGCGAATATGCGGATGCAAAATTCCGGTTTTGTGGATTTTCGTGGAGGCGGGATGCGGCCCGGTTGTGACGACAAGCGGGATATTCTTGGCAACGATATTCATCATGAGGCTCCAAAGTTTGACAGTGGAGACCCAGTTCGAGCCGGAATGATGGAAAATACCGACGCATCGGCAGCGCAAGTTACACGCAATCCGACCTTCGGTCTTTGCACCGTCCCTACGCCAGTATGAACTGGATCAGGTTCAACGGGTCACTGCGCATAAAAGCAGAATCTCAGCCCCTTGACGGGACACCCCTGGTGAATGGACACAAGAGAAAACACCGCCCGACATTTGTCAAGGGTGCTGCTGATGGCTGGCAAAGGTGGACGAACAACAAAAGCGCCGTTAGTGGTAATTAACCTAACGGTTTAGGCGAATATTATCGTTTTCAAATTAACGATAAGCACAAACCATCCTGATGTTAAATTCATGGGAGATAAGTCGGAATGAATGCGACTATTCGTGAAATACTGGCAAAATTCGGCCAGCTTCCTACCCCCGTCGATACGATTGAAAACGAAGCAGATCTTTATGCGGCAGGTCTTTCTTCCTTTGCATCGGTGCAATTGATGCTGGGTATCGAGGAAGCTTTCGATATCGAATTCCCCGACAACCTCTTGAACCGCAAGTCCTTTGCCAGCATCAAGGCCATTGAAGACACCGTTAAGCTCATTCTGGATGGTAAAGAGGCAGCCTGATGAATGTGACCGTTGCGCCGCAGGATGAAACGCTGTCCGCGCGCGCAAGCCGCGTCGCAGCAATTGCCGCCAAACACGCGGACGAGGTGGACGTCACCGGTCGCTTCCCGGAGGAAGCCGTCAAGGCGCTGAGACAAGAGCGCCTTCTCGGCATTCAGGTCCCGTCCTCTCTTGGTGGCGAAGGCGCATCCATACAGCAAATCGCCGATATCTGCGCCCGGCTTGGCCAGGCCTGTTCGGCAACCGCGATGATTTTCGCCATGCACCACATCAAGGCATCGAGCCTTGTGGAACACGGCGAGACAAGCCCATGGCATGCGGGCTTCATGAGCCGCATTGCAAGCGAACAGCTTCTGCTCGCCTCGGCCACGACCGAAGGCGGAATCGGCGGCAATCTGCGCAATTCCATCTGCGCGATTGAGGTCGAAGGAGACATCTGCCGGCTGGAGAAGGACGCCACCGTCATTTCCTACGGCAGCAATGCGGATGCCATCCTCATCACCTCGCGCGCCCACAAGGATGCCGCCCCGGCCGATCAGGTGATGACCGTCTTCCTGAAAGATCAGTACAGGCTCGAGAAGACCCATGTCTGGGACACACTCGGCATGCGCGGCACCTGTTCGGACGGTTTCCTGTTCCGCGGCGAGGCGCCGGCGGTGCAGATATTCCCAAAACCCTTTGCGGAAATCGCCGCGCAATCCATGCTTGCAAGCTCGCATCTTCTGTGGAGCGCCGTTTGGTATGGCATCGCGTCGGATGCGATGCTGCGCGCGCAATCCTTCGTCAGGACGGCTGCACGCAAGTCGCCCGGTGTCACACCGCCAGGCGCTATCCACATTGCCGAAATTTCCACGAAATTGCAGGTGGTCAAATCCAACGTCATTGCGGGCGTAAAGGCTTACGAAGACACCAAGAGCGACCCGGACAAGCTGATGTCCATGGCGTTCGCGGTTGCCATGAACAATGTGAAGATCTGTTCTTCGGAAACCATTCTGGAGATCATCGACCAAGCGATGCTGGTCTGCGGCATCATGGGCTACAAGAACGGTACGCCCTACAGCCTTGGCCGACACCTGCGCGACGCGCATTCCGCGCGCCTGATGATTTCCAACGACCGTATTCTCGGCAATTCCGCCAATCTCCTGCTGGTTCACAAGCAGGACACCAGCCTCTTGGGATAAGACCATGGATATGCAAACATCGTTTCTCGATCGACTGTTCGAAGAAGGCCTGCTGATTGAAACGGGTGTCGATGGTCTTTACGGACGCAGCGGCCAGTTCGAGGATGTCATTGCCGCATTCGAACGCCTGATCGACCGCACCGGCGGCCCGGACAGTGCAGAGGCGATCCGCTTCCCGCCCGGCATCAACCGCGCCTATTTCGAAAAGAGCGGTTACATGAAAAGCTTCCCGCAGCTTGCGGGCACGGTGCATTCCTTCTGCGGTTGCGAACTTGACCATGTCAGCCTTCTCAAATCCATGGATGAGGGCGGCGACTGGACAAAGGACCAGAAAGCAACCGATATCGTGCTGACGCCGGCCGCTTGCTACCCTCTTTATCCGACCATCGCCAAGCGCGGCGCATTGCCTTCCGGCGGCGGTCTCTACGACATCCAGTCCTATTGTTTCCGCCATGAACCCTCGAAGGACCCGGCACGTCAGCAGCTTTTCCGCATGCGGGAATATGTGCGCATGGGCACGGAGAGTGATGTGACCGAATTCCGCCAGACATGGATGGATCGCGGCGTGGCGATGATGGAAGCCGTGGGCCTTGAAGTGACCATCGACGTGGCCAACGATCCCTTCTTCGGCCGCGCCGGCAAAATGCTCGCCAACAACCAGCGCGACCAGAACCTGAAATTCGAACTGTTGATCCCCGTCACATCCGCCACCAACCCGACGGCCTGCATGAGCTTCAATTACCATCAGGACGCCTTTGGCCAGAAATGGGGATTGAACCTCGACAATGGTGATGTGGCTCACACCGCCTGCGTCGGTTTCGGCCTTGAGCGCATTGCGCTGGCACTTTTTGCGCATCACGGTCTGGATGTAAAAACATGGCCCGAAAAGGCCTTGAAAACACTCTGGGGCTAACCATTCATGCGGCAGATTTTCCCCGGTCTCGATCCCAAAAACTATGTGCAGCACCCGCTTCATTCTTCGGAAAGAATGTGGCCGGAGACCAATTGCTACATCGATTTGTGGATCGAGGTGCTGGCCTCGAAAGGGTTGCCGCCTGAGGCCATGTTCGGCTTCACACTGACGCAGTATTTCGAAGGCGACCAGTTCACCTTCTTCAAGGTGCCGCTGGAAGATCTGGAAGCACTTTATGGCGTTCGCGCCACCGAACTTGCGATCTTCGACCGGGTTGAAAACCATATCGAAGCGCAGCTGGAGCGCGGCCGCATCTGCCTGGTCGAGATGGACAGCTTCTATATGCCCGATACCCACGGGGTGGGCTACCGGAAGGAACATGGCAAGACCACCATCGCCATCAACCGGCTGGACCTTGCAAACCGGGAACTCGATTATTTTCATAATGCAGGCTTTTTCCACCTGTCGGGCGAAGATTTCGACGGCCTGTTCCACCATCACCTGTCAGAGAGCGAGCCGCCCTTCCTGCCCTATACGGAATTTGCGAAATTCGCAGACAGCAACCCTTCGCCGGCGCATATCCGCAAAACGGCCGAACGGCTGCTGAAGTTTCATTTTTCACGGCGACCATCCGACAATCCGGTCAGGGCTTTTGCAGCCGTGTTTCCGGCTCAGGTCGAGAAGGTGGCAGACCGGCCGTTCGGCTTCTTCCACAAATATGCCTTCAATACGCTGCGCCAGCTCGGCGCCAATTTCGAACTGGCTGCGAGCCACCTCGAATGGCTGGACAAGAGCGAATTTGCTGAAGCGAGAGACCACGCGCTGCGCATATCCGAGGTCGCCAAGACCGTGCAGTTCCAGCTCGCTCGCGCCGTCACACGCCGTAAATTCGACGCGCTCGCCTCGGTGCTCGATCCGGCTGCGGAAGCATGGGATGGTGTGATGGAAGCCCTTGCGGCGAAATTGTCGAACACCAGCGAGGCCGCGTGAGGACTTATCTTTCGCGCGAAAGCGAAAAATTGCTGAGTGAAGGCTGGACGCTGACAATGACGTCCGCCAACGCCTGCGAAACGCCCTCTGAAATTCCCGCAACCCTTGAAAGCCTTCACGTGTCCGTTCCCGGAACAGTGGCGCAAGCTCTGGAACTGGCCGGAAAATTTGACCGTTTCAATCCGACACCATTGAACGACAGGGATGCCTGGTACCGTCTGACGATGATTTCCGACGTTCGGGAGCGGGCGATCCTGCGCTTCGATGGCCTGTCGACGATTGCAGAAATCTTCCTCAACGGCGAACTGATCGCCGCCAGCCAGAGCATGTTCGAAAGGCTGGAAGTGCCGGTTGAACTGACAGGCGCGGACGAACTATCGATCTGCTTCCGGGCACTTTCGCCGAGGCTCGAAAAAACCGGTCCGCGCGCCCGCTGGCGGCCGCAGATGATGAACACCCAAGGTCTGCGGCTTATCCGCACCACGGCGCTCGGATATATGCCGGGCTGGTGCCCGGAAATCCATGCCGCCGGCCCATGGCGACCGATCAGCCTTATAAGACAGTCAGGCGTGCTTTGCACAGTCCGGTCCTCGCTCGACGAAACCGGGACGGGAACGGTCAACATCGCCCTGGAGGCGAACAACGACATTCCATCCGCACGGCTCACCTGCGCCGGTTACAGCACCGATCTTTCCAGAGGTGAAAACGGCGAATTCTTGGGCGAACTCCGGATACCCGATGTCGAGACTTGGTGGCCGCATACCCACGGCAGACCGGCGCTTCATGAAGTCGTTCTGGAACTGGATGGTAAGCAACACAGGCTCGGGCGCACCGGCTTCAGGCGCGTGGAGGTGGATTACGGCGAAGACGGAAACGGTTTCGGCATCCGGATAAACGGGCACCCCGTTTTCTGCCGGGGCGCAGTCTGGACGACCGCCGACATCGTGCGCCTGCCGGGAACAAGACCGGACTATGAGCCTTGGCTTCGAAAAGCTGCCGAAGCCGGTATGAACATGATCCGCATCGGCGGCACGATGGCCTATGAAACGCCGGAGTTCTTCACGCTGTGCGATGAACTCGGCATCATGGTTTGGCAGGACGCCATGCTTGCCAATTTTGATTATCCAGCAAAGGATGAGGCGCTCAGCCAGCACATCGTTACGGAAGTCTCGCAGTTCCTCGAGGCGACCGCCCTTTCCCCTTCGCTGATCGTTTTTTGCGGTGGTAGCGAAATGTACCAGCAGGGCGCGATGCTCGGTCTGCCGGAACAGATATGGAAGGGAACGCTCACCGAGACAATTTTGCCCGAAGTCCTGACCGAAAAACGGCCGGACGCGGCCTATGTGGCGAATTCCCCTTCAGGCGGCGCCTTGCCCTTCTTTCCCAATGCCGGAGTTGGTCATTATTACGGTGTGGGCGCCTATTGCCGTCCGCTGGAAGATGCCCGCCGGGCCGATCTCCGCTTTGCCGCAGAGTGCCTGGCCTTCGCCAATATTCCCGAACAGGAAACGCTGGACAGACATCTTCCCGCTCTGGCGGTGCATGATCCGCGCTGGAAGGCGCGCACGCCACGCGATCGCGGCGCTTCCTGGGATTTCGAGGATATTCGTGACCATTATCTGAAACTGCTTTACGACGTTGAGCCGGACGTGCTGCGTCGGGAGGATGGCGGCCTCTATCTCGACATGTCTCGTGCCGTCACTGCCGAGGTCATGGAAGCAACCTTCGCCGAATGGCGTCGCGACGCGTCCCCTTGCCGGGGCGCCCTGGTCTGGACCTTGCAGGATCTCGTTCCCGGCGCTGGCTGGGGTATCATCGATGCCACCGGCAGACCCAAATCCGTCTGGCATGCGCTGAAAAGAGCGTTTCGTCCCATCCAGGTCAGCCTTTCCGACGAAGGCACCAACGGGCTGGACATTCATGTCATCAACGAAACCGGCGACAACCTTGACGCCATGCTGGAACTGACCTGCCTGCGCGATGGCACGCAACCCGTCGTCCATGCCAAACGGCCGCTCACGCTCTCGCCGCGACAGAGCCAGACCATCGCCGCAACCGATTTGTTCGGCGCCTTTTTCGATACGACCTATGCCTATCGTTTCGGCCCGCCCTCCCATGATGTGACGGTAGCCCGGCTCCGCGATGTCGCGACCGGATCTGTCATCGCCGACGCATTCCATTTTCCTCTCGGTCGGAAAAAAGCACTGCACGCCGCCAACCTTCAGGTGGAGGTGAGCGAGGCGAACGGCATCTGGTCGCTCGAGATCGGCACGGACCGGCTGGCGCAATCCGTCCATATTACGGCGCAAGATTACCGCGCCTCGGAAAGCTGGTTCCATCTCGCACCCGGTGAAATCAGAAAAATCGACCTTCTGCCGGAGACAGCAACATCCGAAACGCCCCCTTCCGGCGATGTCGTCTCGCTAGGCTCCAGCCGGCGATTTTCCTTTTAGAGCCATCAGCTTCACCGCATCGATGTAGGCTTTTCTGGCCTCAGGCGTTGAGAGATTATGGTCGGCGTCAGGAATAATCGTCAGCGACACATTCCGGTAGGCCGACAGGCCCCGGCCATCGGCGTTGAAATAATACCGGAAATGCTCAAGCCCGTCGTCATTGTCGCTGTAAAGCAGGCTAATGGACACATCCCTTGTCTTGAGCTTGTCGAAAGCACCGTAGACGGCACGCCCTTCCTCGCTCCCCCGGCGGGAAAGCCTTGCCGTTTTTATCGAAAGCTTCTTGAGCGTCGCCTTGGCGATATTGCGACCAGCGCTCACCACATCGACATCGCCGCTGACGAGACGCTTGAACGTAGCGCCCTGGCGAAAACGCTGGCTGTATTCCCCAAAGGACCGTGGCGGTTTGTGCAGCGCTTCATCGACCGAGCGGCCTTTCCGCCAGTGGAACACAACCGGATTAACCGCAACCACCCCGCTGATCCGGTCATCGGCAAGCGCGCCATTGAAGGCGAGGTAGGCGCCACTGCAGCGCCCAGCAGCAACGACGGGTCCTTTGCCACGCCGACTGAGAAAATCGAGCGCAGCGGCCACGTCGTCATTCTGCGCCGCATCGTAAAGAACCTGATCGGGCGCGTTTTTGACCGGGGGGCTGTCGGCAATATTGGCCGCGTCGAACCGCAGCGAAGCGATACCCTCCCGTGCGAGCAAACGGGCCGTTTGCACGGAAAGCCTGCCCCAACCCGCATGCCGGTCATAGGCCGCGCCCAGCAGAAGGACCGAGGAGACCGCCGGCCGATCGTCAGGCTCGCAAAAAACACCGAAAAGCCGGCCGGCTTCGCCAAATTGCACCGGCTGTTCCAGAAAACCGCGACCGCGCTGCGGAGCGTTGACGATGAAATTCTCCTGCGGACCCGCCGCATCCGCGGCATGAGTTTGGGACAGGACCCAATCCCGAAGCCGCTTCACCACATCGCCGGGTATTTTCGAGAGTGTGGGACTGGATACGAGATCGTCATATCCCTCAAATTCCGCCTCCCCCACCTCGGCACCAATCGCGGCGAGTTGTTTGGCAAAATCGCTGTCGCTCGCCCGGCCCGGTCTCGACAGCACCAGAATGCTCCGCGCAGGAGCAGTATCAAGCTTTGCAAGATTGACCTTCTTGACAGCATCAGCAACACCCACCGGCATGGCCATGCCTGCAATTGCCCCCGCCTCCGCCATGCGCTGCCCGGGACGAAGACCAAGGCCATCGTCAATCATGGACGACCACATCGCCAGTTCGCGAAGATAGCTCCGTCCGGAGACGACGGGCGCCAGAAGCGCCATGGAACCGACGGCCGCCGCATCGGCGAGCGCCTGTATGGCGATCAGACAGCCGAGACCCTGAGCGATGACGACCACACTGGAACAGCCGGAAAGACGTTTTAGATAATCGAGCGCCGCTCGCGTGTCGGAAAGCCAATCCGCCGCACGGTCGACATCCTCCGGATCGAGCGCATCCCCGGCGCCATGATAGTCGAACCGCAGGCTGGCGACGCCGGCCGCCGCCAACCGTTCAGCGACAACCCGCTGAAACTTGCGAGTGCACAGTTCCTCCATGCCCCAGGGGCTGACGAAAAGAACCGCATGATCCTGTTTGACCTCTTTGCGCGCCGGGTGAAAAACACCCGTGCATCCTTGAAAAGAAACCGGATGTGCGATCGACCCATCGGATGCAATGCCCGAAAGCGACAACATGTCAGGGGACGGTTCACCGCTTGCACGCTCTGAAATATCTATCGCCATCGACCTTGCAATCACTACGCCTGTGTCGGCTCAACCATTTGCGGGATAACTATACCGGAGCGTCCTAACGTCCTGTTCTACAGTAAAACCAATAACATTAGGGAAGTCTAAAAATGTAGTCGTCTCAATATCGAATGTGGAATGCACGTTACAAAAACAAATATCGGGTATCGTGGGCCAGCCTCGGCACGGGCGCTATTTTGCTCGAAACCGCTTGAATATACTGATAAATAGCGAGTCACATACCTATTTGCAGGAGGGGATCCCGCCACCCGGCAGCCTGACCGTCTTGACACCGCGCAAACCAACACGCCGGGCCCTGCCCGACAGGTCATAGAAGTTTTATATGGAACAAAGCCTTACGCGTTATATCTGGTCGCATACGAAGCGGCAGCAGCTTTTCATTCTGCTGATCGTCGCCCTGTCCATGATCCCCTATTTCCTCGCCTTCGATCTGCCCAAACAGATCGTCAACGGGCCCATTCAGGGAGACGGCTTCGAAGGGGCAAACGCGACACAGCTTTTCATGCATCTCACGGTCGATATTCCCTATTGGGGCACCGTGACGCTCTTCCCCGGGCTCGAACTCAACCGCATGTCGATGCTGATGGCGCTCAGCCTCACCTTCCTTGCGCTTGTCGTCATCAACGGGCTTTTCAAATATTATATCAACACCTTCAAGGGCCGCCTCGGCGAGCGACTTCTCAGGCGTATCCGTTTCGAACTTATTGATCGGATCCTGCGGTTCCCGCCCACGCATTTCAAGCGGGTCAAGGGTGCTGAAATCTCCAGCATGGTGAAGGACGAGGTCGAACCGCTGGGCGGATTTACCGGCGACGCCTTTGTGCAGCCGGCGCTTCTCGGCGGTCAGGCGCTCTCGGCACTCTTCTTCATTCTCGTGCAGAATTTCTGGCTGGGTCTGATTGCGGCTTTCATGGCCGCCATCCAGGTCGGCATCATCCCCAAAATGCGCCGTCGCCTCATCGAACTCGGTCGCCAGCGGCAGCTAAGCGCACGCCAGCTTGCCGGGCGCATCGGCGAAATGGTCGACGGCATCGGCACCATCCACGCCTATGACACCTCCAATTTCGAGCGTGCCGATGCCTCGCACCGGCTCGGCGATATCTTCAGGATCCGCTACGATCTCTACCAGTGGAAGTTTCTGGTCAAATTCATCAATAACTTCCTCGCGCAGCTCACCCCGTTCTTCTTTTATGCACTCGGCGGTTATCTCACGCTCAAGGGCAGCCTCGATGTCGGGCAGCTGGTTGCCGTCATCAACGCTTATAAGGAACTGCCAGGACCGCTGAAGGAGCTGATCGACTGGGATCAGGCGCGTCAGGATGTTCAGGTAAAATACGAGCAGGTCTTCGAGCAGTTCGATGCGTCGAACATGATCGATGACAAGGTGCAAAAACTGTCACCGGGAGCAGTCGCGGCAATTGCCGCACCGATCGTCGTCAGCAATCTGACGCTGGAAGACGATAGCGGCAGCCGGCTTCTGGAACAGGCATCGTTGAAGATCGAGGCAGGCGAGGTGATCGCCATCGTCGGTGGATCGGGAGCAGAGGCGCTCGCGGATGCTATCGGCCGCACGCTCTGGCCGACCTCCGGCAAGGTGAGCATCAACGACGTCGACATATTGGAATTGCCTGAATCGCTGACGGGCCGTCGCATCTCCTATGTGTCCTCGGACAGCTATTTTTTCCACGCCAGCCTGAAGGACAATCTGCTTTACGGTCTCAAGCACGCACCGCTTGTCGAAAAGCAATACGAAGGTGCAGCGCTGGAACACCGCAAATGGGAGATCCGCGAAGCCAAGCTTGCGGGCAATCCGACGATCGACATCAACAGCGAATGGATCGACTACGCTTCAAGCCCGGCCGGTGACGGCAAGCCGGAAAACCTCATCCAGGCCGTTCTGGCTGTGCTCGACAGCGTGGAACTTTCACAGGATATTCTGGAATTCGCGTTGCGCTCGACGATCGACCCTTTGACCGACCTGCATCTTGCGGCCCGCATTGTGGAACTGCGACATGTCCTGCGCGCCGAACTGGAAAAGGAGAACCTGAGCGGCCTCATCGCTCCGTTTGAGCTGGAGAGCTACAACAGTGAGGCCACCGTGGGCGAGAACCTGTTGTTCGGCACCATGCGCGACTCATCACAGTCGATCAGGACCGTCATAGAAAGCGAATATTTCCGTTCGCTGATGCGCGAAACCGGCCTCGTCAAAACCCTGTTCGAAATGGGCTATACGATTGCCGAAAACATCGTGGAAATCTTCGCCGACCTGCCGGGTGACCACCCCTTCTTCCAGCAGCTGACATTCATGACGCCCGACGATGTTCCGGTCTATCAGCAAATGCTGCAGCGTCTTCAGAGCCGGAGTTTCGACGAGGCCAATGAAAGCGAAAGACGCGCGATGCTGCGGCTGAGCTTCTTCTACATTGAGCCCCGGCAGCGTTTCGGCCTGCTGTCACCGGAAATCATGAACCGGATCGTTGAAGTCCGGCACATGTTCCATGAAAACCTGCCGGACAGCCTGAAGAACGTGATCGAAATCTACGATCCGACGAAATACATGAGTGCCACCAGCCTTCTGGACAATATTCTCTTCGGCAAGGTCAGCCATCGTTATACCGACGCATCACGGCGCATCACCCACATCGTGGCCGAGGTCATGCGCAAGCAGGGCGTCTATGAGCGTGTGCTTGCGGTGGGTCTGGATTTCAACCTCGGCGCCGGCGGCAAGCGGCTCGGGCCACTCCAGCGGCAGAAGCTCAATCTCGCAAGGGCGCTGATCCGCAAGTCCGACTATTACGTCTTCAATCGCCCCCTTCCTGGCCTCGATCCGCGGCAACAGGAGGAAATTGTCGAACGGGTCATCACATTCCTGAAACAGAACAATAATAACCCGGCGATCGTGTGGGTTCTGTCGAATGCGACGCTCTCGCGCATGTTCGACCGGGTCATCGTCGTCCATCAGGGCCTTATCAGCGCTGATGGAAGTTACGAGACTCTTGCGCAGGAAAACGGTACATTCAAGGATATGGTCGCAACATAAATCCAAGAAAGTGACCGAGGTGGAACAAGAACAGGGTAAGGCAATGCTTTTCAAAGACGAAATTCAAATGCTGAAACGCGTCCCGTTTTTTTCGGAAATGGAACCGTCGAAGCTCAAACTTCTCGCATTCGCATCCGACCGCGTGTCCTATCACACCGGCGACGTGCTGTTCCGGCAGGGAGATGTCGGCGATGCGGCCTACGTCCTTTTGACCGGCAAAGTGGATGTTCTGGTCGATTCTCCGTCGGGCACGTTAAAAGTGGCCGAAATGACCGGCAATGCGATCGTCGGTGAAATCGCCATTCTCTGCGACAGCGTCAGAACCGCAACCGTGCGCGCCTCCACCAACGTGGAAGCCCTGCGTATCGGCAAGGAACAGTTCTTCAAGCTCATGTCCGATTTCCCTGACATTACCATCAAGGTCATGCGCGTTCTTGCCGAACGTCTCACCCAGACGACGACGGAGCTTAGCAAAGCGCGTGCAAACGCGAGAACATGAGCCGCAATTTCTTGCTACCGTGGATGGCGATGTTGGAAAAATAAATGTCGCACCATTGCAATATAAATGAAATGCTGACTGAATAAGGGTAAGGGCGTCCGCCAAAAGAGAGCGGATATAATAATCTGTAGAGACAACGGGCTTCATGGGAGGAAGCGTGCAAGATTCCGTTGTAATCGGGGTGTGTCATGGCGTTCGATTCCGACATAGTAAGTCGGGAAGGTAATAAAGATTTTCGGGTAAAGATCTGGGGTGCGCGGGGAACGCTTCCTGTTTCAGGTGAAAACTTCCGAAAATATGGCGGGAATACCATCTGCATCGAGGTACGATGCGGAGATCATGTTCTTTTGTTCGACGCGGGCTCGGGGTTACACCCTGCTGGTCTGGCGTTGCGGGCGGAAGGTATTACCGACGTCAACCTGTTCTTCTCTCACTGCCATTACGACCACATCGTCGGCTTTCCCTATTTCAAGCCGTTCTACAATAGCTCCAACGATGTCGCCATCTGGTCGGGTCATCTTGCCGGCACCATGACAACGCGGGAAATGCTCAAGGACTTCATGAGCCCGCCATGGTTCCCCGTACCGCTGGAAGTCTGCTGCGCAAAAATGGCAACCCGTGACTTTATGCCGGGCGACGTCCTGAATGTTCATCCGGGCCTCTCGATCCGAACTGGAATGCTCAACCATCCGGGCAACGCCATCGGGTATCGCCTGGACTGGGCGGGAAAGTCATTCGCCATCATCACCGATACCGAACATGAACCGGGCAATATCGACAAGAACGTGCTTGATCTGATCAAGGACGTCGATCTCTTCCTCTACGACGCCATGTTTACCGATGAGGAGATGGGCCTTTATCGCGGTTACGGCCATTCGTCCTGGCAGGAGGCGATCCGCCTTGCCAAACTGGCAGGTGCAAAAAATGTCGGCTTCATCCACCACGCCCCAAGCCGCAGCGACGATGAGCTGGATGACATCGAAAAACAGGCAAAAGCCCAGTTCAGCGGTGCATTCGCGACAATGGACGGCCAGATCATCGACCTCTGATCGCGGTCACCAATCTCGTGTTGCTGGCGTGCGTTTGACGCTTTTTTGAAGCCTGATTTGTATCATGCGACGAACCGACGTTCGAACACGCACAATTGACCATCGCCGGCCCATTGCTCCACGATATTGCCACGAGATACCCTGCATTAAAGACACCAGAGCACACTTAATGATGATTCTGCGCCAAATGACCGCATGATGGGATTTGCATGATCCGTTTCTTTTCGGAGACCAATTTGAGACGCGCCCGGATCTTGTCCGGCCTCATCATTTTTGCCTTTGTATTTTCCCATCTTTTCAACCATTCGCTCGCTCTCATCTCCATCGATACCGCCGAGCGGGCGCGAAAATGGTTCAGCCTGATCTGGCTCAATCCCGTCAGCAGCCTGCTGTTTTATGGATCGGTTGTGGTGCACGTCTGTCTTGTCCTGCGCTCGCTTTATCAGCGCCGAACATTGCGCATGCCCCTTCGCGAAGCGCTGCAAGCCATACTTGGCCTGTCGATCCCGTTTTTGATCATCAGCCACGCCGTCAATATTCGCGTGTCGCACATGATCTACAACATCGACGTGGGATATTACTCGGTCGTTCGCCGGCTCTGGATCAACAACCCGATGGCAGGCGCGTGGCAAAGCCTCGCATTGATCGTGATCTGGACCCACGGGTGTATCGGCCTGTTTTTCTGGTTGCGGTACCGGGACTGGTATCCCAAAATTGCCGGGATATTCATGACTGTGGCGGTGATGCTGCCTTTGTTGGCGCTTCTGGGCTTCAGCGATGCCGGCCGCTGGCTGGAGGAGGTGGACAGAAAATACTCGCTTCCTCCCGGGCTTGCAGATACCACCGTTCAAAGAGACGACATACCGTTGCAACGGGAGATGGAGACACGTATCCGTTTCGTTACCGACGCAACGGAAGCGATTTTTGTCGGCGCGGTCATGCTGGTGTTCGTCTTGCGCGGCGTGCGCAGCTGGCGACAGAGATCGACGGCTATCGAAATCCGATATGAGCATGGCGCGCAGGCGCGCGTCCCTGCCGGGCTCAGCATTCTGGAGGCCAGCAGACTCGCAGGCGTACCGCATTATTCCGTATGCGGCGGCAAAGGACGCTGTTCGACTTGCCGGGTCAGGATTGTCGAAAGCAAAGGCCCGCTTCCGCCTCCCGGAGATATCGAACAAACCACTTTGAGGCGCATCCATGCCGATTCAGATGTGCGGCTCGGCTGCCAGTTGCGGCCCACCCAGGATATTGGAATAGCGCTTCTGGTATCGCCGCCCCAACAGAGCGACCTGCCAGCGGATGCGCAACCGGCACGGCCGGGCAAGGAAGAGGAGATCGCCATCCTCTTTTGTGATATCCGCAATTTCACCGCGCTTTCCGAGGCGAAACTGCCATATGACGTCGTGTTTCTTCTAAACCGCTACTTCACCATCGTCGGGCAGGCCGTAGAACAGGCCGGAGGACATCTCGACAAATTCATCGGTGATGGCGCCATGGCTCTTTTCGGACTTGGCGACGATGCAGAAAATGCCTGCCGCAACGCTATGAAGGCCGCCGCTATCATATTGCGGGAGCTTTCAATCCTGAATGAGGGACTGGAAAAACAATTTGCTGTCCGGCTGGAAGTGGTAGTAGGCATCCACGCCGGCCCGACGATCGTCGGCGTCATGGGCTATGGCGCAGCGAAAACCCTGACCGCCATCGGCGACACCGTGAATGTGGCGAGCAGGCTGGAATCCAAGGCCAAGGAATTCGGCGCCGCCATTGTCGTTTCCGAACCCGCCATCATTCAGGCGGGACAGGAGATTGCCGATTTGCGAAGCGAAAAAATCGCCATTCGCGGGAGAAACTCGCAAATGAAAGTTTTCCTGCTCTCGAAAGAAGAGAGCGAGCGCTACCTATAAGGCAACCCCGGCGCTCTCTCTGACGGCCCATCCGGCCTCAAATCTTACGATAGAGAAAATAACGGTCGGTCGGCACGCTTTCCGGCACCGGCAGAGGCTTCAGCATGGGATGATCCAGAGGTAGACCGCTGACCGCCACACCACCTTTTGCCAGCATGCCCGCGGCAAGGTCCGGCAACCATGTCAGGGTAATGGCATCCTTTTCCGGGTAGCCCGTGCCGATATCGGCATGCACCATGGCCGCCTCCACACCGATGAAGGCCGGAGCGGTTTCCGATATTTCACCGATGACGAGATCTTCCTGCGCCGGAACGGAAGAGGCGTGTGCGCCCATGGCCCTGTCGAAGGCAACGATACGGCGTTGCGGAAACAGTTCGCGCAAATGATTGAACGTGCGCCCGTTTCCAAGGCCTATTTCCATGATCGCGCCTTCGTCAGGCAGATCGAGATCGGCCTTGACGTGGTTGAGGATATCGCGCTGCGCGGTCAACCGGCGAATGAAACTGTCCAATCTGCTCATAGTCCGTCCGTTCATGAATTCCGGGCATTTTCAGTAAAAGCGTATGGCGATTTTGCTGGAAATGTCCGGGAGAAGCCGATCAGGCCTTGATGATGTGTTTTGCGGCGATATCCCGACGTGCGAAGACGTTTCGCGTATCGATGATCAGCGGCGACCATTCGCAAAGAGCGGCATAGTCCACATTGTCGTGATCGGTCGCGACCAGAACAGCGTCAAAGGCGCTGACGGTCTGCTTGTCCCAAGCCACGGATTTCATGCCCATCAGGTGGCTATATTCCCGGGTTTTCGGGATTTCTGCCACGTGCGGATCATAATAGGCCGCTTCGCCGCCGCGCTCCTGAATAAGTTCTATGAGTTTCAGCGAAGGACTTTCACGAATATCGGGCACATTTTTCTTGTAGGCGAGACCGACCACCAGCACCTTGGAGCGGCTGAGCGCCTTGCCGGAACGGATGTCGAGGGCTTCCGCAACCCGTCCGATGACATGACGCGGCATGCCGGTGTTGATTTCGCCGGCGAGCTCGATGAACCTCGTCGGCAACTCGTACTCCCGCGATTTCCAGGTGAGATAGAAAGGATCGATCGGTATGCAGTGGCCACCAAGACCCGGGCCGGGATAAAACGGCATGAAACCGAACGGCTTGGTTTTCGCCGCGTCGATCACTTCCCAGATGTCGATGCCCATGGCCTCGTAGACGACCTTGAGTTCATTGACGAGCGCGATATTGACAGCACGGAAGACGTTTTCGGTGATTTTCACCGCCTCGGCCGTGGCGTTTGTCGAGACCGGAACGATCTTCTTGACCACTGAGCCGTAGAATGCCGCCATCAGTTTCCCGGCAGCCTCACCATCGCCTGCAACGACCTTTGGAATGGTCGAGGTCTCGAAATCGCGATTGCCGGGATCTTCCCGCTCGGGCGAAAAACCGATGAAGAAGTCGACGCCGGAGACAAGTCCGGTACCTTCCAGAATGGTCTTCACAACCCCGTCAGTCGTGCCGGGATAGGTGGTCGATTCCAGCACCACAAGCTGCCCCTTGCGCAGATGCGCGGCAATGTCCCGGCAGGTCTTTTCGACATAGGAGAGGTCCGGCTCGCGATATTTCGTCAGGGGCGTCGGCACGCAAATGGCAATCACATCGCATTCAGCCAGTCTGGAAAAATCAGACGTTGCGATGAAGCCATCATCGCGCCTGACGCTTGCCAGCACCTCGTCCGAAACCGCCTCGATATAGCTGCGACCGGCATCGATCGCGACCATTTTACCGGGATCGATATCGAAACCGACGACCTTGAAACCGGCCTTGGCGATCGTGATGGCTAGCGGCAGACCGACATAGCCAAGGCCGATCACCGCCGCTTTGGCGCTTTTGTTTTCGATGCTGGAAAGCAGGTTCTGGGAAACGACTGGGGAAGTCAAAGCGTGTCACGCTCCGCGCATGTGCAAAAGATGCCTTTCAGTTGGGCAAGAATGGTCAGGCTGTCAAGGCTCGGTCCTCTCAAATTCCAGTTGACGCCAGAGCCATGGGCGACGCACAACCATCCGGATGAGGATCGCTTTTTATTCACCGCTCAAATCGCCCAACCATCCCGTTCCCTCCGGAGACCGGCTGATGGCCCGCCTGCTGATGAAGGCGATGGCGATGGGCGGCCACGATGTTTCCGTCGCTTCCGAGCTGCGCAGCTTTCTCAAACAGGCTGACGATCCGGCGCGGTCCTTACTTGCCGATGCGGCGACGCGCGAAATCGAGACCATCACGGAGCGCTGGCAGCGGGAAGGCGCGCCGGATCTGTGGTTTTGTTATCACCCCTATTACAAGGCCCCGGACTTGCTCGGGCCGGAACTGGGCACACGTTTCGATATTCCCTACGTCACCGCCGAGGCCTCCTATTCCCCAAAGCGCAATGGCATGGGCTGGCAGGCGGTTCAGGACGAGTTACTGGCCGCATTGAACGCTGCCGCCATCAATATCTGCTTCACCGCGCGTGATCGCGACGGGCTTGTCCGCGCCTCTCCCGCACTCCGCTCGGCGATGTTGGCGCCCTTTATCGATGCCAGTAATTTTCTTGAAATTGCTCCGCGCCCCACACCGGGAAAACTCATCACCGTCGCCATGATGCGGGCGGGCGACAAGTTTGACAGCTATCGCGCGCTTCGCGAAGCGCTTGCGCTGTTGCCGCAGGACTTGAACTGGACATTGGATATCATCGGCGACGGGCCGGAACGCGCTGCCGTGCAAGCCATGTTCAGCTCTTTCCCCGATCGCCGTCTTGTCTGGCACGGAGAAAAAAACGCAAACGAAATCGCAGAACTTCTTTCAAAAGCATCGGTTTACGTCTGGCCGGGGCATGGCGAAGCCTACGGTCTCGCCTATCTCGAGGCACAGGCTGCGGGCCTGCCCGTTATCGCCGAAGCGGTGGCCGGCGTCCCCGAAGTGGTAAAATCCGGAACCACCGGATTACTGACACCGGAAAATGATACAGCCGCCTATGCTGGAGCAATCGAAACTCTGCTCGGCGATGACAAGCGGCGGGAGGAATTGGCAAGGGCAGCCCGCCAGTTCGTAAAAAATGAACGATCTCTGGAAAACGCCGCAAGAGAACTGAACGATATCCTGTTGCGAGCAAAGGCACGAACATCATGAGTCTGGAAACACTCGTAGCGGCACTGGATGAATGTGGACGACGCGGCATAACGGCCGATCTCTGGCTCAGGGACGACGATGCGGTGGAACCGACACCGGCGCTCGACACGCTGCTCGATCTTTGCAGCAGCTTTTCCGCGCCGGTCACGCTTGCGGTTATCCCCGAGATGACGACGGACAAGCTCGCGCGGCACCTGGATACGACTGACATTGCCCATGTCGCCGTGCATGGCTGGTCCCATACGAACTATGCCACCGAGAAAGAAAAGAAACAGGAACTCGGATCACACCGTGACCTGTCCATCATTCTCGACGAGTTGCAATCCGGGCTGGAAAAACTGCACGATCTGCATGGCAGGCGTTTCGTGCCTATGCTCGTTCCGCCGTGGAACCGCATAGATGCCAATGTGGTGCAGGGACTGGCAGACCTCGGATATCGAGCGCTTTCGGTTTTCGGCCCGGAGAAAGACGCCGTGCCACCTTGCCTGAACACCCATGTCGACGTGATTGACTGGCACGGCAGCCGCGGTGGGCGCGAAGACGACATCCTTTTCGCCGAGACCGCCGCCCGCATCCTGCAGACTGCGGAGCACGGCGGCACGACCGGCATCCTCACCCATCATCTCGTGCATGATGACAACGTCTGGCGTTTTCTGAAACGGCTGTTCGAAATTACCGGCAAACATCCTGCCGCGCGCTGGCGTTCCTCGGCGGAACTCATCAACCAGATATCACCATGACTTCCAGGCAATCAGCAAACCACCCGTCTTGGTGGCAAGTTCGCGCCTGACAGCTTCAACCTCCTGCAACGCGGCGCGATCGGCAAGAGAAGCGGCAACAAACCCCGCCGGCGCAAGGCTGATGCTCCCAGCCCGAGCGATGACGGTAAAGATCAGCGGACCCGTCGACCACCAGGCTGGCGCACGCGGCATTTCCTCAAGAATCCTCGGAAACGCCTCCAGCATCCTGCGGAAGACCGGATGGCCAGCAGGTGTCGCAATGAAAGAGTTGGCAAGAAGCATGCTGCCCTGCCCGGTATCGCGCGGCGTTTCTTCATCGAACGCCGTCAGCCCTACCAGTGGCAGGAAAGCATCGAAACTCGCATCATCCCGCGCCGGATACCAGTCGCAATCAAGATAGATGCCACCAAAACGCTCCAGCACGACATAGCGGGCCACATCGACAGCGCCGGGATAATCGCCGTCTTCCAGCATCGTCCTGAAGACGTTATTCGAAAACACGCCTTCCCGCTCAAGATCGGCCTCCCGCCAGAGGTGATATTCGTAACCATGCGAGGCGGCATGGGCAGCCCAGGCCTTGACCGATACGGGCGGGGCCTTGTCTCCGATCCAAATCTGGTGGATGCGCCTCGGCACGTCCTCCCTGCTTTTCAGATTGATAGCGCGGTGTTCCTCCAGGGAAAAATGCGCATATTTTGCAAGCACCTGCGGCGGCGGAACCAGCGTATATTGATAGCCGATCCTCGCGACCACATCGCCTTCAGCCTTGGCAAGACGCAGCCGTGCCGCATGCAGTCGGCGCGGCAGACCGAGCACTGTCCGTTCACCCATCAGGTGCCCGTCCTTTACTGCAACCAGCGATAAGAGAAGCGCGTGCGCTTCCGCATATTGTCCTTGGTTTTGCAACTGCCGGGCTCTATCCAGCTGGGCATCGTAATATTTCTTGTCGGACATGGATCCTCACCCGGAAACGTTCGTTAACATATCGCCAAACACAAGCCATCAGGCAAGCCATTGCAATTTGGAAGCCGGCTTTGAATTCGCTAAACAATTCGATGTTTCAGAGGCATAGACAGACAACAAACCCTACGATAACGTGCCTTTAAGCCCTCCTGAGCAAATTGTCACAAGACAACGATAAAGAGAGACGGCAAGGAACCCTTTAGCATGAGCGCAGGCGCAGATTTGCTCCGTATTGAAAATCTGCGGGTCTCGTTTTCTCTTATGGGTGGCACGATTGACGCCGTGAGGGGTGCCAGCCTTCGCATTCTTCCGGGAAAAGTGACCGCGCTTGTCGGAGAATCCGGCTCCGGAAAATCCGTCATCGGCCAGACGATCATGGGCATCCACCCCAAGACGGCGCGCGTGAACGGACGCGTGCTGTTTACCGATCCCGCAAATGCCGCAGCCGGCCCCGTCGATCTGCTGCAACTGCCGAAGGACGGCAGGGAAATCCGCGCTATACGCGGAAATCGCATCGGGTTGATTTTTCAGGAACCCATGACGTCTTTTTCGCCGCTGCACACGATCGGCAACCAGATTGACGAAGCGCTGAGAATCCACAGCATCCTGTCGCCGGCCGAGCGCGCGGAAAAAATGTATGAGACGCTCGACMTTGTAGGGTTTTCCAACCCGAAGAAGGTCGTGAACATGTATCCCTTCGAATTGTCGGGCGGCATGCGCCAGCGCGCCATGATCGCCATGGCACTGATCTGTCGCCCCGCGCTTCTGATCGCCGACGAACCGACGACGGCTCTGGATGTAACCATACAGGCGCAAATCCTCAAACTCCTGCGCGATCTCCAGAGCCGGCTGAACATGAGCATGCTGCTCATCACCCACGATCTCGGCGTGGTGGCAAACATCGCCGACGAGGTTGCCGTGATCTATCAGGGCGAGATCATGGAAGCCGGAACGGTCGACGATATTTTCAAGGCACCGAGCCACCCCTATCTCAAGGGCCTGATGGCCGCCGTGCCGCATTTCGACATGAAGCCAGGTGAGAGGCTGAAGGCGCTTCGTGAGATCACCGTCGACCACGAAAGCCTTGTCGGCAAGAAGACCGCCGCAGTGAACAAGACCCCCGGCCCGCTCTTGACCGTGGAGAATATCAGCAAGACCTTCACGACCCGGAAGTCCAGCTGGTTCAGCCGCCGCGATGCCAATGCCACCAAGGCGGTCAACAGCGTCAGTTTTGAAATCCGCCGGGGAGAATGCCTTGGCCTCGTCGGCGAAAGCGGCAGCGGCAAGACAACCGTCAGCAAAATCCTCATGCGCGCCGTTCGCCCGGATGAAGGCTCCGTGACCTTTCACCGGCCGCAGGGCGATATCGACGTCCTCAATGCTAGGGACGGCGATCTAAAGGAATTGCGGTCGAAGATACAGATGGTCTTCCAGGACCCGATCTCATCGCTTTCACCGCGCATGACCGTGCGCAATATTTTGAGCGAGCCGCTTGAAATCCATGGACGGGGCGATGCGAAATACCGCGCGGAAAAAGTCCGTAATCTCGTCAAGGCAATCGGCCTTGGAGAAAGCGCGCTGAACCGTTATCCGCACAGTTTCTCAGGCGGCCAGAGGCAGCGTATCGGCATTGCCAGAGCCCTGGCGTTGGGTCCAGAACTGCTGATCTGCGACGAACCCGTTTCTGCCCTAGATGTCTCGGTGCAGGCGCAAATCCTCAACCTGCTCAAGGATTTGCAGAAGGACCTCGGACTTACCTACCTCTTCATCTCGCACAATCTGGCAGTGGTGGATTACATGGCGGACCGCGTGGCGGTGATGTGCGAGGGCCGCATCGTCGAGCTGGCGCCGCGGGAAATCATGATGCGCTCTCCGGTTCACCCCTATACAAAATCGTTGCTGGCGGCTGTGCCTTTTCCCGATCTCGACCGTCCGCTCGATTTCCGCACCATCGGCAAGATCAGCGCGACGGGCAAGTTCGACTGGGGCAAGCAATTTCGCGACGAGGGTGACGGCGAAATGATCTCTGCCGATCTTGGCGATGGCCATTTCGTTCTCGCAAATGGCAATGCCGACATCAGGGAGCTTCGCTCGTGATTACGCGCCGCACCACCCTTGCCTTGATGGCCTCCGTCTTTTTGCCGACCTATGCGCGCGCTGCCTATACCGACCCCGCCTACTTCAAGGAAAAGCGGGAAAAAGGTGAGCTGCCTCATATTACCGAGCGCTTGCCGAAAAACCCGCGCGTCATCGATATGAAGGCGCTTGGCCGGGAGCCCGGAAAACACGGCGGTTCCGTGCGCATGCTGATCGGCGGCCAGCGCGATATCCGGCTTATGCCCATCAGCAACTATGCCCGCCTGGTTGGTTACGACGAAAAATTCGAGCTTCATCCCGACATTCTGGAAAGCTACGACGTTCAGGACGAACGCATCTTCACCTTCAAGCTACGCGAAGGCCACAAATGGTCCGACGGCAGCGATTTAACCTCCGAGGATTTCCGGTATTTCTGGGAGGATGTTGCTCTCAACAAGGAAATTCACAAGGGCGGCCCGCCAATCGAACTGCTGGTCAACAACAATCCTCCCCAGATCGAAGTCATCGACCGGCTGACGGTGCGCTATACCTGGGAAGGTCCGAACCCCGATTTTCTGGCAAAGCTCGCAGCAGCATCGCCCGCGCGGCTTTTCCTGCCCGCCGCCTATATGAAGCAGTTCCACATCAAATATCAGACCGCGGAAAACCTCGCCAAGCTCATCAAGAAGAACAAGGCGGATGACTGGAGCGGGCTGCATATCAAGATGTCGCGGCAGGTCCGTCCAGAAAATCCCGCTCTGCCGACGCTGGACGCCTGGCGCAATACGACTTCGCCACCGGCCGAACAGTTCGTTTTCGAGCGCAATCCCTATTATCACCGTGTCGACGAAAACGGCCTGCAACTGCCCTATCTCGACCGGTTCCTGCTGAACGTCACCTCCTCCGACATCATCTCGGCCAAGACGGCGTCCGGTGACAGCGATCTGCAATATTTCGGCCTCGATTTCGCCGACTACACCTTCCTGAAGGATGCCGAAAAGCGCTTTCCTCTGAAGGTGAACCTCTACAAACGCTCTCAAGGTTCGCGCATTGCGCTTCTGCCCAATCTGAACTGCGCCGATCCTGTATGGCGGAGCTGTTTCCAGGACGTGCGCGTGCGCCGCGCAATGTCGCTCGCTATAAACCGGCACGAAATCAACATGGTCTGCTTTTACGGGCTGGCCAAGGAAAGCGCCGACACCGTCTTGCCGGAAAGCCCGCTTTACCGACCGGAATTTGCCGAGGCCTGGAGTGCCTTCGACCGGGCGATGGCCAACAGGTTGCTTGACGAAGCAGGTCTCGATAAGCGCGACAGCGCCGGCAACCGGCTTCTGCCGGACGGCCGTCCAGCCTATATCATCGTCGAGACCACAGGCGAAAGCACGCTCGAAACGGACGTGATGGAACTGGTCACGGACCACTGGCGGCATATCGGCATTGCGGTTTCGGTCCGCCCGACCCAGCGCGATGTCTTCCGCAAGCGCGCCATGGGCGGCGAGGTGCTGATGTCGGTGTGGATGGGCATGGACAATGGCGTGCCGACCCCCGACATGTTGCCTTCGGGCCTTGCGCCCACCGGCGACGACCAGTTGCAATGGCCGGTCTGGGGCATCCACTATTTGTCCGGCGGGCGCGAGGGCAAGGAGCCTGACCTGCCGGAAGCAGCGCATCTGCTCGATCTCCTGAAAAAATGGCGCCGAAGCGTCACCGAGGAAGAGCGCGAGGCAATCTGGCTGGAAATGCTTGGTATCTACACGCAGCAGGTATTTTCCATCGGCATCGTCAACGGCGCGCTGCAACCCGTCGTCCATGTCAAACGCATGCGAAACGTGCCGGAAAAGGCGCTTTTCGGCTTTGAACCCACATCGTATCTCGGCATCTACATGCCGGATGCCTTCTGGTATGACGGAGACGCCTGATATGCTGCGGTATATTCTCAAGCGCATCCTCGTCATGATCCCCACGCTGATCCTGATCTCGATGCTGGTCTTCACCATCATCGAATTGCCACCGGGCGATTATTTCGAAAGCTACGTCGCCGAACTGCGCGCCATGGGCGAGACCGCAAACCTTGCCGAAATCGAGGAGTTGCGCGTCCGCTACGGCTTCGACCAGCCGGCGCCGATCCGTTACTTCCGCTGGGCAACCGGCATGCTGGTCGGCGATTTCGGTTATTCTTTCGAATATCAGCTCCCGGTAAACGAGGTTGTGGGAGACCGTCTGTGGTTGACGGTTCTGGTGTCCTTCGTCACCATCATCGTCACCTGGATTCTTGCCTTCCCGATCGGCATCTACTCCGCCACGCACAAATATAGCTGGGGCGACTACGGCCTGACCTTCCTCGGTCTGCTTGGCATCGCCATCCCCAACTTCATGCTGGCGCTGATCCTGATGTATTTCGCCAATATCTGGTTCGGCATCTCCATCGGCCATCTGATGGATCGGGAATATCTGAACCAGGCGATGAGCTGGCCAAAGTTCAAATCGATTCTCGAACATATCTGGATACCCGTCCTCATCATCGGAACGGCGGGCACGGCCGGCATGATCCGCCGCCTGCGCGCCAACCTGTTGGACGAGTTGCAGAAACAATATGTCGTAACCGCCCGCGCCAAGGGGCTTCACCCTTTCAAGGTGCTGATCAAATACCCGCTGCGCATGGCGCTGAATTTCTTCATCTCGGACATCGGCTCGATCCTGCCGGCTATCATATCAGGCGCGGAAATCACCGCCGTCGTGCTGTCGCTCGAAACAACCGGTCCGATGCTCATCCGGGCGCTGCAAAGCCAGGACATGTACCTGGCCGGCTCCTTCCTGATGTTCCTTGCTTTCCTCACGGTGATCGGCGTTCTTGTGTCGGATATCGCCCTTGCCATACTTGACCCGAGAATCCGCTTCGGAGGTGGTAACGTCAAATGACTTCATCCATCCCGACATCCGGCGAAGCACTGCCCCACTACGTTTCGACGGCGCCGTTCGACCCGTCGCTCATCGAACCCAATACGTCCGGAATGGCGGCCTTCAGCAAGGCGTCGCAACTGCGGCTCATGTGGTGGCAGTTCCGCCAGCACAAGATCGCTGTCTGGTCCGGCGCCTTTCTTGTGGTGCTTTATCTTTCGATCCTGATCAGCGAGTTCCTCGCGCCTTACAATCTTCACACCCGCAATATCGAGCATATCTACGCCCCACCCCAGGCCATTCACCTTTTCAATGACGGAAAATTTGTCGGGCCTTTCGTCTATGGTCGGGAAATGACGCTCGACATGGACAATCTGCGGCGTGTCTACCGGGATGTGCCGACGGATATCCAGCCGCTGCGTTTCTTCTGCAAGGGCGATACCTATCATTTCTGGGGCATGATCGAGGCTAGAACCCACCTCGTATGTCCGGCCGAAGGCGGTGAAATGTTCCTGCTCGGCACCGACCGACTTGGACGAGACGTGCTGTCGCGAATCATCTACGGCGCGCGCATCTCGCTGACGATCGGCCTTCTCGGTGTCGCCATGAGCTTCGTTCTCGGCATTGTGATCGGCGGTCTTGCAGGTTATCGCGGCGGCACTTTCGATCTCATCGTCCAGCGTATCATCGAAGTCCTGCAATCCATTCCGAGCATTCCGCTGTGGCTCGCACTCGCAGCGATCATGCCGGTGACCTGGAGTCCGATCCTCGTCTATCTCGGCATCACCATCATTCTCGGCATGCTGGACTGGACGGGACTGGCGCGCGCCGTGCGCTCCAAATTGCTGGCATTGCGCGAGGAAGACTATGTTTTGGCTGCACAACTGATGGGCGCCGGCACGCCGCGCATCATCGGCAGGCACCTTATCCCCGGCTTCATGTCACATCTGATCGCCTCGGCGACGCTGACGATACCGGGCATGATTCTCGGCGAAACCGCGCTGAGCTTCCTTGGTCTCGGCCTCAGGCCGCCGATCACAAGTTGGGGAATTCTGCTCACGGAGGCGCGCAGCGTCAGCGTCATTGCGCTATATCCGTGGCTTCTCATCCCGACGATTCCGGTTGTTCTCGTCATTCTGGCCTTTAATTTCTTCGGTGACGGACTACGTGATGCTGCGGATCCCTTCAGATAAAATGGAACACGCCTTGATAAACTGCTCTTCCGCCATCGCCTTTTTTGGGAAAGGCAAAAAGAGGTGTGGCCGATGACCTCCCGTCTGAACGACGCACGCATCCTCATGTACAGCCACGATTCCTTCGGCCTCGGACATCTGCGGCGCTGTCGCACGATCGCTCACGCGCTGGTGGAGGATTATCGCGGCCTCAACGTGCTTATCATTTCGGGTGCGACTATCGCCGGTGCCTTCGATTATCGCGCTCGTGTCGATTTCGTGAAAATCCCGAGCGTCATCAAGCTGCGCAACGGCGAATACACCTCCATGGACCGGCATATCGATCTTCAGGAAACACTGAAGATGCGCCGCTCCATCATCTATCACACTGCCGAAAGCTTCCAGCCGGATATCTTCATCGTCGACAAGGAGCCCATGGGTCTTCGTGGCGAGGTGGAGGAAACGCTTGCGTATCTCAAGGGACAGGGAACCAAGCTTGTCATCGGCCTGCGTGACGTCATGGATGCACCGCAGCTGCTTGAAGCGGAGTGGAAGCGCAATGACGTGATGACCAAGATCGGCAAGTTCTATGACCACGTCTGGATTTATGGCCCGCCGGACTTCCACGACCCCTTGACGGGGCTCGACGTTCCCCAGACCGTTCGGGACAAGATGGATTTCGTCGGCTTCCTGCAACGCTCCAAAACGCAGGCGGAAACCGTGGCGCACCGGCCGGAGGGCGACTATCTACTCATCACCACTGGCGGCGGCGGTGACGGCAGCGAATTGATCGATGACGTCATCAACGCCTACCGTCATGATAGCGAACTGACGCACAAGGCGCTGGTGGTGCTCGGCCCTTACATGCCGGCAGACCAGCGCCAGCGATTCATGAGCAGTGTTGCCGATATTCCATACATCGAGATCATCGAATTCGACAATCGCATGGAAGACCTCGTTGCCGGCGCTCAGGCCGTCGTGTCGATGGGCGGCTACAACACCGTCTGCGAGATATTGTCGTTCGACAAGCCTGCCCTCGTCGTGCCGCGCACGGTGCCGAGGGAGGAGCAGCTTATCCGCGCAAGCCGCGCGTCGGAGCTCGGCCTTTTCGACATGCTTTTACCTGAGGATGCCGAGAATCCGGCAAAAATGGCGGCAGCTCTTAAAGCGCTGCCGAATCGCGCGCCGCCTTCCGTCAATTCGCAGGACCTGAAGCTCGATGGTCTGGAAAACATTTCGAAACGGATAGCCGAATGGCTGCCGCCCGAGGGCGACAAGGTGCCAATAACGCTGACAGCGTGACCGGCTCCCCGACAACCACCGCTTCAAAAGAGACACGCGCAACGTGACCGACACAAAAAAAATCGTGGTGCTCCTCAAGGGCTATCCGCGCCTGTCCGAGACTTTCATCGCCCAGGAACTTCTGGGGCTTGAAAAGGCTGGCCTTAAGCTGGAACTCATGTCCATGCGCCGCCCGACGGATAAAAAACGCCACCCCGTTCACGATGAAATCCGCGCACCCGTGACCTACCTGCCGGAATATCTGCATGACGAGCCCATCCGCGTGCTGAAGGCCCTATGGGCCTGCCGCAAAAAGCCAGGCTTCACCAAGGCGCTGCGTCGGTTTTTCAGCGATCTGCCGCATGATCTCAGCCGCAACCGCTTCCGCCGTTTCGGGCAGGCGGCCGTGCTGGCGCACGAATGGCCTGTAGATGCCGGGTGGCTGCATGTCCACTTCATCCACACACCCGCCTCGGTCGCCGCCTATACACATCTTATCACCGGCACGCCCTGGACGATTTCGGCTCACGCCAAGGATATCTGGACCTCCAGCGACCGGGACCTTGCCGCAAAGCTGGAAAGCGCCCGCTGGGCCGTAACCTGCACCGCAAGCGGCTTTCAGCATCTTCGCACCCTTTCCGGCGTCAAACAGAATGTGCATTTGAGCTATCACGGTCTTGATCTCACCCGCTTCCCGCATTTCGACACGCCGCGTCCGCAAAGAGATGGATCGGACGCTCATGATCCGGTCAGGATTTTGAGTGTTGGACGGGCCGTCAAGAAAAAGGGCATCGATATTCTGTTGCAGGCTTTGGCCTCGCTTCCACAGGACATCCATTGGCGTTTCACCCATATCGGTGGCGGCGACGAACTTGCCGGGTTGAAAAAACTCGCCGACGAGCTTGGCATCGCCGACAGGATCGTCTGGACCGGCGCCATGGACCAGAAACAGGTGCTGGAGAATTACCGCGAGGCCGACCTCTTCGCCCTTGCCTGCCGCATCACCAGCGATGGTGACCGAGACGGTCTTCCCAATGTGCTGGTCGAGGCCGCCAGCCAGGCGCTGACCTGCATTTCCACCAATATATCAGGCATTCCGGAATTCTTCGTGGACGGTGAAAACGGCCTGCTGACGGAGCCCGAAAATCCGGTTGCCTTCGCCGAGGCTCTGCGCACGGCGATTACCGATCCACAATTGCGTGAGCGTCTGGGTAGTGCGGCGGAAAACCGTGTGCGAACCGCCTTCGACAACCGCACCAGCATTGCCGAGTTGAAGACGCTGTTCGAAACCGAGTGGGAAAAAACGCCATGACCGATACGGAAAAGCGCCCTTCCGTTTTCTTCTACGTCCAGCACCTTCTGGGCATCGGCCACATCGCTCGCGCCAGCCGCGTGGCCAATGCCCTTCAGGCAGATGGTTTCGATGTCGTTCTGGTGACAGGTGGCACCCCGGTTCCCGGCTTTCCGGGCGAAGGCATACGCCATGTCGAATTGCCGCCGATCGCCGTCAGCGACGGCAGCTTTTCCGGCCTTGTCGATAGTTCCTGCAAACCGGTCGATGACGACTTCAAGAAGCTGCGAACGGATATGCTGATCGGCGCTTATCACGGCGCAAAGCCGGATATCGTCATCATAGAGGCCTTCCCCTTCGGCCGCAGGCAGGTGCGTTTCGAATTGCTGCCGCTTCTGCACGAGATCGAGGACAGTGAACCACGCCCGCTCGTCATGACGTCGCTGCGCGATATTCTGCAGGAAAAAACCAAACCCGGCCGGGACGAAGAAACCGTGTCGCTGGTGAAGAAACATTTCGACGCGGTGTTGGTGCACGGAGATCCGGATTTCGTCCGGCTGGAGGAGACCTTTCCCCTTGCCGGCGAAATCAGCCAGCGCGTTGTCTATACCGGCCTCGTCGCGCCGCTGCCATCGCCGGAACCGGCGGAAGAATTCGATATCGTCGTTTCCGCTGGCGGAGGTGCCGTTGGTGCAGCCCTTATCCGGGCCGCACTTGAGGCATCGCCTCTGCTGGAAGAGATCAAAAGCTGGTGCCTCATAACCGGCCCCAACATGCCGCAGGCAGATTTCGATGCGATCTCGGCGCAGGCGCCCGAAAATGTGTCCATCTTCCGCTTCCGCAAGGATTTCGCAAGCCTGCTTGCCGGCGCGCGGCTTTCAGTTTCGCAGGCCGGTTACAACACCGTCTGCGATATTCTACAGGCAAAATGCCGCTCGCTTCTGATCCCGTTTGCGGCCGATGGCGAAACGGAACAGAGCGCCCGCGCCGAACGGCTGGCGCGGCTGGGACTGGCACAGGTTCTGGAAGAGAAGGATATCTCTGCGCGATCCATGGCCGATGCCATCAGGGCGGCATTGGCCCTGCCGGGACCGGACGTGATCCACCTCGATCTCGATGGCGCCGCAGGAACGGCTAGAGCTTTACGCCGCCTTTTTGATGAGCGGTGAGGATCGCCTTTAATTCTCGAACGGCCTCTTCATCCGTGCCCTTGCGCCCCGCGCCGGTGAAACCGAGTTTCGCCACCCGGCTTTCCGGATCGTAAAACGGAATGGCGGAACAGGATGCGTGGATCTCCATAACGGGAAAGCGGTCCAGCAATGTCTGCACGACTGGTGGACGCACCCCGGCCCCCGGCATGATGACAATCCGCCCGGCGGCAAGCTCGGATAATCGCGCCAAGGTCTCGATGCCCTCAAGCGCCGAACGCGCCCCCCCGGATGTCAGAATTCTCGGGAAACCCAGCGCGATAGCGGCCTCCAAGGCTTCATCCATGTTGGGAACAACGTCGATCGCCCGGTGCAGCGTCATATCGAGCCCGTCTGCGTGGCGGCACAGCTCTTCGAGCAGGGGAATATCGAGCGAGCCATCGCCAAGCGAGGCACCGAGCACCACGCCGGAAAGCCCCGCCGCGCGCGCCGCATCGATATCGCGTTTCATCACATCGGCTTCGTCGCGCGTGAACACGAAATCCCCGGCGCGCGGCCTGATCATCACGCTCACAGGCAGGGCGTAGGCCGCCGCCCGGTGCATGAAACCCGCAGACGGCGTCACACCGCCACCGGACAATGCCGCGCAAAGTTCTATTCGGTCCGCCCCACCCCTGACCGCCGCTTCCAGACCGGCCACGTCGTCCACGCAAATCTCGAGAATCATCGTAACCTCTTTCTTTTGAATGTGCCGTGTTTTCGCGCCGGCTTATCCGAAAACCGCCCACACTTTTCGGTCCGACGCTCTACCTGCGGCGGCCCTTCCCATCAAGCGCGTAGAGCATGTAAACGCCGCCGAGACCCACAACCGCTCCCAGGATTGAAGTGCCTGAATAGCTCGTGACAAGCGTGCCGACGGCAAAAATCAGCGCACCCAAACCCGCGCCGAGGAAGATGTTGACGGCAATCAGCGAGCTTCCAAGCCCCGGCCGATCCGCAATCAGTTCCTGCAGATAGGTGATCGGGATACTGATAATGGCGGCTGCGCCGAGCGCGCTGATCATGGTCTGCGCATAGATATGCCAAGGTGCCGTCGCGAGCCCCTGCAGGATGAGGTAGATGGCATAAAGCCCCGCTCCCGCCGCAAGGGTCAGCGTTTGCGGCACCTTCTTTTCGATCCAGCCCCACAGCAGAATGAAGACGATTTCCAGCGCGGCAACGATGCCAGCGACGATACCGATATCCGCGACCGTTCCCTTTGCCTGACCCGTTATGATGAGCGAGCGGATGGAATCATTGAGATGCAGCATCGAGCAGATGAGCGCGATGGCGATGATCCGCAGCAGCACCCGTCGCTCCCCGATTTCCGCAAGTGAAGCGCGGACACCGAAGCGTGCCTGCGTGTTCACCGATGCCGGAGTGGCCGTGCGCGGCAGGCAAAAGGCCACAAGCAGAAAGCAGATAAGCGCGCAGATGCCTGAGAACAGGAAAGCCAGCAGCATATTGCCGGAATTCACCAGAAAAATACCGACGATACCAGGCACCAGCACCCAGGACAGCGAGATGGTGGCCCGCATGATCGAATTCACGGCAATCATGTCGCCCGTCGAAAGATTGCGGGCATCGGCGCGCACATGCGCGAAAATCAGAGAGTTCATCGCCCCGAAAATCGGCAGGAGCAGCAGCTTTGCAGTCACGAAGGCGGTGGCATTACCAACGAGATAAACCAGCAGATAGCCGCTGACGCCGAAAAGCGCGATCAGCAACATGGGTTTGCGATATTCGCCGAGCCGGTCTGCAACGATGCCCATCAGCACGCTGGCGCTGACATTGATGATGGCGGCAAACAGCATCAGCAGGGAATAGACGGTGTTGCTGAGCCCGATTTCGCGAATGCCGATCACCGCCTGATAGGGGGCGGTGGCGGCATTCGAAAATCCGAAGAACAGGATGGCGAGCGCCCCGATGCGGATCGACGGATTGTTGAAAACGATGGAAAGAGCCGACGGCATGAAGGTTCGCCTGAGATGATCCGGCACGGCCGGATCGCTGAATGAAATGCTATCGAACCGCTGTCATCGCCAGCGGGCCGAAAGGATGGGTTTCGGGATATAGTTGAAATGCGGTTTCCATGGGTAAAAATCGCCATCCCGGCGGCGATTGGGGAGGTTTTCGATATCCTGATTGATAACCCCCTCCGTCAACGCCATGAGATTGGGATTGGCGATGGGCGCAAGCTCCGGCGAAAGATAACCTGACTTGACGACCAGCAGCCTTACCGCCTTCGGATCGAAGCCCAGACGGGTGAAATCCGCGATCATGTGATAGGGCCTGCGCCTTGCAGCCAGAATGACGGTAATGCCATCCATCACGACTACCGCCTGCCGCTGATCGGAAGCACCTGGATCGTCCAGTTTCAGGACCTTGGCTTCGACAGTGATGGAAGGGCTTTCGGGATCGAGACTGCCGCCGATCTTCAGGGAAAGCGCCGCGCCCTCGCCCGCCGCAAAACAGGCCTCGACCGCCGGCCTGTCGGTGATGCCGCCGATCAACGCGCCCTGCCAATTGCGCGCAATCAACGCCGCCAGAACATCGGCGCGATCGCCCACCCCGCCGCCGGTCGGATTGTCGCCGGAATCCGCCAGAATGATCGGCCCGGTTGTTGTTTTTTCCGCAATATCCATGATGACCTCGAGCGGTTCGGTCACGGGACCGAAACGGAAATCCTGTCGGGCATTCCAGTAGGATTGCGCAATCTCCGAGGCGACCGCCTGCGCGGCCTCCCTGTCCGTCCCGGTCACGACAGCGCAGGCCGTCGCCCTTGGTTCATCGGCCCAGACGTAGCCGATCATGAAATTCGCATCCCAAATGCCGGGCCGCGCGTCGTAGTCCGGCAAGACGGCATAGAGGCTTTTGGCCGGTTCATCTTCCGTGGAGGTTTTTTCACCCGGCAGGAGAACGGGGATTTTCGCCCATGCCACACCGGGCTTCTCGCCCGTTTTTAGAGCCTTGATGAGCATCGTCCACGCCCGCACCATCGTCTCGCGCACATCGATATGCGGCGCAGTTCGGTAGCCGGCGAAAATATCCAATTGGTCGATGATCGACTGGCTGACATTGCCGTGCAGGTCGTAGCTGGCGGAAATGATCACATCCGGTCCGACTACGGCGCGGGCGCTGGAAATCCAGTCCCCTTCCGCATCGTCCATTCCATCGACATTCATCGCGCCATGCATGGCGAGATAAAGCCCGTCGAGCGGCAGGCAAGCCTTGAGACGCTCCAAGAATTCCTGCTTGAACGCATCATAGGCCGCGCGCGACACGGGACCACCCGGCACTGCCCGCGCATGCAGAAGCGGCAACACCTCCGCCCCGCCTTCGCCGAGGAAATTGAAATATTCGGCTTCCAGCAACTCCGTCCCGCGAAAGACGCGAAAATCTTCCTGACGCATCAGCACCGGCGAATAGGTGCTGCATTCGGTATGAATTCCACCAACGGCAATACGCATCTCGCCTTCCTCTCAATAGACCGGGCTCAAGCGGACGATGGCGGAGAAACGCAGCCAGTCCTTCTGCGCTTTCGGCGTCCACGCCGCCTCGGCAATGGCGGGCAGTCTCGGGAAAACCAGATGGTTGAAATAGGCGCGATTGAGGAAATGCTCGGACCAGATGCAGGCCTGAACGCCTTTCATTCGCTCCTTCAATTCCTCGGGGAACTCACCCACTGCCTCGTAAGCATATGTATGCGACGGCGGAACGGTGCCGGCCCAGCTTGCGCCCGGCTCCTGCCAGGCTTCATCCTGCACCATGTCGAGATAATAGGCCTGTCCCGGCGTCATCACGACGTCATAGCCCTGCTTTGCAAGCTCCAGGCCAACTTCCGGCTTCTGCCAGGCCATCAGCAATGTTCCCGAGGGATCGACACCGCCGCCGTGCGAAACTTCGTCCCAGCCGGCAAGCTGGCGGCCGCGCTCATGCAGCATCCCCTGAATACGTTTCATGAAATAGGACTGGATACCGAAGGTGCCGTCGAGGCCTTCCTTTTCCATCAACGACTTGGCAAGCGGCGAGGCAAGCCAGGAGCCATCTGCTACCTCGTCGCCGCCGATATGGATCAGCCGCGAGGGGAAAAGCTCCACCATCTCGTCGAATATCTTGCCAAGGAATTCATAGGTCGGCTCGATGGCGGGATTGAGCGCATTGTTGGGATAGCCCTGTACGGAGCGATAGCTGTCCGGCGCTTCCTGCCCATCCGTCAGCTCCGGATAGGCAACGAGAGTCGCCGTGCTGTGGCCGGGAATATCGACCTCCGGCACGATTTCGATGTTCAGTGCCGCCGCATGCGCGACGACCATGCGAACATCATCCTGCGTGTAATAACCGGAAACCGGCTCAGCCCCATTGCCGAGCTGCGGCAGAAGCGGCGCATCCGGGCCGCGCGTCGCGCCGACTGTCGTCAGCAGCGGGTAAGCCTTGATTTCGAGACGCCAAGCCTCGTCATCCGTCAGGTGCCAATGGAACCGGTTCATGCGCAGCCATGCAAGAATGTCGATCAGCCGCACGACATCACCGGTCGGATAGAATTGTCGCGAGACATCCAGATGGCAACCGCGCCAGCTGTAACGCGGCGCATCAGCGATGGTGCCTGAAACCGGGAAACGGAATTTGGTATCGGTGCGCGCGCCGTGCAGCAATTGCGCGAGCACAGTCAGGCCGTATTGCAGACCTGCAGCGGCCGAATATTCCACGACGACGGCGTCATCAGAGAAAGACAGGCGATAACCTTCCGCTTCCAGACCGCTATGTTGCTTGAAACGAAGCGGTTTGCCCTCATGAACAGGCGCGAGGCTGAAAGGCACGTGACCAACGGCAAAAAGCCTGCGGAACAGCGACGAAACAGTTTCCACCGCAAGCACTTCTTCCTTGCCTGCCTCTTCCGTCGGGAAGAGTGCGACGGGGAAGTCTTCGCCCGGCGCGGCATCGATTTCCGCAGGCCAGGGCTGGATGGCGAAGGGCAGATCGAGCTTTCCTTCGGGAAGCAGGGCTGGCGCCGGCTCGCTATGGCGCCCGTCAAGCATCAGGTCAGCGACATCAACCGCGCGATGTGTGCCGTCGGCAAGGCTGATATAGGCGGATTTCGCACCGTCTGTGCGATGGCGGGCAGGCCTGAGCAGGCCGTCAACGGTAAAACGCCACGATTTCCCGGCTTCGAGCACGAAACCCGTTGGCGGCGCAAATTCATGGAAATTGGCATTGCGGCGCAGATAGACGGCATTGCCGCAGACGGGCTTGTCGATAGTCCGCGTCAGCGACGTATAGACGATCCGGAAATCCTTCACCGGCTCGCTGGAAAGATTGAACAGGGTGAAGGTGAAGCCACCCGATGCGGAATCTTCGAGCGGATGCCATGAGTTTTCGAGACGAAATTGTGCGAGCGCCATGATGCTCCCCTTTATTGTGCTTCAAGCCCGAGAGGACTTCGGTCAGTAGTGTTCGGATTGTGAGAAAGTGCGGGCGAGCGGCGCCTGCCCTGCCGTCAGGCCGCAATCCACCGGCAGGCATACGCCGCTGATGGCCGCTGCCTGTGGCCCGACTAGAAAAGCGACGGCGTTGGCGACATCCTCAGGCCTCACGATGCGCTGCAACGGATACCAGTGCTTCGCTTCCTCGAAGACCTGAGGGTTGACTGCCGCCCGCGCTTCCCAAGCCTGCGTGCGCACGGTTCCTGGAGCAACAGCATTGGAACGAATGCCGAATTTTCCATATTCGACAGCGATCAGCTTCGTCAGATGGATCAAGCCTGCCTTTGCTGCGCTATAGGCGGGATGGCCGAACACAGCCATGCCGTTGACGGAGGTGATATTGATGACAGACCCTTGCGTGCGCTTAAGCGCGTCCTCGAAAGCCCTGAAGCAGAGAAACGGTGCTTCCAAGTTAAGGGCATTGTCCTTGCGCCATATCTCTGCGGTCGTGTCGTGCAGGCTGACGGCCCTTGCAGCACCAGCATTGTTGACGAGGGTCGCGACATCACCCAGCTCCGCAACCTCCAAGGCCAGCCTTGCAAGATCCTTCGGATCGGTGACGTCGCAGGTTTTCGAAACGAAGGCGGAACCGGAAAGCAGGGAAAGCGCATTGGAAAGGGCGTCGGGATCGATATCCACCAACACCACCTTCGCGTGGCTTTCAGAAAGCGCCGCGGCAATTGCCCGGCCGATGTCGCCCGCCGCGCCCGTTACGACGGCGACCTGGTCTTTCCTGTCCTGCATGTCATGCTACTCCTTCGAAGCTTTCCAGAGCGGGTTTTGAGGTCAAGCCGCTCTACATCTTTGTTTTTATGCATTTTCCGGGCGTGAAACCGCTACGCGGCTCACTGGAAATGCTCTAGTCACCCAGCAATTGCCGGTCGTCCGGATCACGATGCTCCACAAGCTGCTGCTTGATGTGCCGCAGGGTCACCATCGACCGCTGCCGGTGGTGATAGGCAGCTAGCGTCGCCAGAACATCAACCGCCGCCAGATAGGCATAACGCGATGATGTTGGGCGGAAGATATTGTTTCCCTCAGGCACGTTGACGGCCACCACCATATCGGCGGCCAAGGCGACGGGCGTATCGCTCTGGGTCAGCGCGATGGTGGTAACCCCCATTTCCCGCGCCAGCCTGAAGCACTTCACCAATTCCATGTTGCGGCCGGAAAAGGAGGATCCGATGATGACGTCTTCCTTCCGCGCAGCGGCAGTCATCATCAATTGCATGCTGTGATCGGCGCTGGTCGAAACGCGCAGGCCAAGGCGAAACAGCCGGTTCTGAATTTCCGAGGCGATCATCGAGGAATTACCACCGGCTCCAAACGCGTAGATCATGCCGCTATTGGCAATCCGGACGGCCGCTTCGTCGGCTAGGGCGGGATCGAGCGTCTTGTGCAGCAGGAAAAGCGCCTCCTGCGCCTTGGCAAGCACTTCCTCGGCGACGTCCGACGGGCCCGTGCTGGTCGGTTCCGAGGTGAGGTAGCGGATGCCGACATAAGCGGTCTTGGCAAGGCTGACCTTGAAATCCGAAAAGCTCTGGCAACCCAGACGGCGGCAGAACCGCGTCACAGTTGGCGGGGAAACCTCGGCGCGGGCGGCAAGCTCGATGATCGATGCATTGACCGCAAACTCGAAGTCCGAAACCAGGATATCGGCGATCCGCCGCTCCGATTGCGAGAACTGTCCCCTGTCGTCTTGAATCTTTGCGAAAATATCCATGCTCACCGGTCTCCGTTCCGCCAAAACTTAAGGCTTGGCCCCGTTTCCGATGCACCCTAATCCGAGACGCCCGTCAACCGTACACACCCATGAATCGACCATGTTTCGCCCCGTTGACGACACGCCGGACACCTTTGATTTGAAAATTATTTTCTCTGTTGATTGCGAGATGAGCATATGCCAACAATATTCGCCAGAGAAATATCCAAATCTTGAAAATAATTTCAACAACGGACCTGAATCATGCGCGACCCATTCAAAAACCCTTTTCCCGAGACAGACGTCGCCCGCCACTCCATCTGGGACATGCTGGTAACGCGGGATATCGACGCCTTCCTCACTGCCGACTGGTCGAAAGTCGCGGATGATTTCGTAAAGGACGGCTTTCTCGGCATCAACGCCAACCGGGATGCAAACCCGGACAACTGGCGCCTGTCCTTCCCCTCGCTTGACGCCTATCGCGACGAATGGCTGCGACAGGCGCAGGATTTCCAGACCCAGCAATTCGCTGAAGACCCGCGCAATGCGATCTTCACCACCACCACGCTGGAAGAAATCGAAGTGGAAGGTGAGACCGCGCTGGTTCGCAAGAAGTTCGACGGCGGGCTTCGCAAGGCCGACGGCAGCTTCGACGTCATGAAATGGCAGACGCTCTATTATTGCCGACTGCATGAGGGCCGCTGGAAAATCAGCGGTTTCACCGGATACATGCCCAATCCCATGCCGTGATCCAGCGGACCTGCCAGACCGATTTGAACGCCGGGCCGAAAGCCCGGCGTTGCTTTTTCGTCTGGAGGACGAAGGCCGCTGAAAAACGATAGCGTCGCAGAAAACCGGGCATGGCGAGACAGATTTCATGGCCCGGTTCCCGCCCTTTATTGTATCAGTTTGAGGACAGAAAGATCGACACGCCGTTCGAGCGATGTGCCGCTTTCATCAAACAGATGGCAATCCGACGCCTTAATACCGGTGACGATGGTTTCATCGACGACAACAGGCGCAGAACCGGAAAGAAGCGCGCAATAATTTTCACCCGTGGGCGCGACGCCATAAGCGATCGTATTCACACCCAGCCGCTCGATAACGCTGGGCGCGACCTTGATATTCAGGTCGGCCGTTTCGAGACCGGTGTGTTCCGGGCGAATGCCGAGCGTCAGTTGCGTTCCTTCAAGACCGGCGCGCGGCTCCACCGGCACGGTGATTGTCTGGCCCTCATACTCCACGGTCACACCATCGGCGCTGACGGATTTGCAGGTGACCTTCAGGAAATTCATTTTCGGATTGCCGATGAAACCGGCGACGAACAGGTTTGCGGGCTTGTGGTAAAGTTCCAGCGGCGCCCCGACTTGGGAGATTTCGCCCGCATTCAGCACCACGATGCGGTCGGCCATGGTCATGGCTTCCACCTGGTCATGCGTCACGTAGATCATCGTCGCCTTCAGCGTCCGATGCAGATTGGTGAGCTCGATACGCATGTCGGCGCGAAGTGCGGCGTCAAGGTTGGAAAGCGGCTCATCGAACAGGAATATCTTCGGCTCGCGAACGATGGCGCGGCCGATCGCTACACGCTGGCGCTGGCCGCCGGACAACATGCCGGGACGCTGCTGCAGGCGCTGGTCGAGTTGCAGGATCTTGGCGACGGCCTCGACCTTTTCCTTGATCTTGCCCTCTTCCATCTTTTCGACGCGGAGGGGAAAAGCGATGTTTTCAAAAACTGTCATATGCGGATAGAGCGCATAGGACTGGAACACCATGGCGATGCCGCGTCTAACCGGCGGCAAGTCATTGACCTTCACACCGTTGATGACGATGTCGCCGGCGGAAATATCCTCAAGGCCGGCGATCATGCGCAGCAATGTGGATTTACCGCATCCCGAGGGGCCGACAAAAACGACGAACTCGCCATCCCTGATGTCGAGCTGAACGCCCTTGATGACTTCGAAATGTCCATAGTTCTTGCGGACGTTGTTGAGATAAAGCTGACCCAAAACTTGCCTCTCCCGTCACCAGCCGACATCAGGCTGCGTTCAGAGACGTTCCGCGACACGGAAAAATCGCGTCTTATCGGAACCGTTAAAACACACGAGAAGCTCCTGCCGTCATAGCGGCGGGTATTCTCGCAACGAATTATGAGGTTGCGGGCGACCTGCGCCCGCAACCGTATAAAAGTGGATTACTTGTACTGCTCGAGAGCGGCAGAGGCCTTCTTTGCGGCATCTTCCGGTGTCGCCTTGCCGGTAACGACAGACTGCACCATCTCAATCATCGTGTCCTGGAAGCCCTTGTAGTCAGTGAAGAGCGGCTCGGGACCGCCATAGGCGATACCGTCGATCAGCGGCTTCCAGAAGGGGTCCTTGGCGATGAACTCATCAACCTTCGGCGACGGACGAAGCGGGGTCAGGCCAGCGCCGCCCTGCAGTTCGTATTCGCCCTGCGGGCCGGGAGAAGTGATGAACTTGGCGAATTCGGTCGCCTTTTCTTCGACACCGGTTCCCTTGAAGATCGCGAGGCTGTCGGTGATGAGCAGCGTGCCGGGACCCTTGGCTTCAGGGCCGAGCGGCAGGGTTGCGATACCCCAGTTGATCTTGGTTTCCTGCAGGCGAGTTGCGGCACCCGATCCCGCCTGGATCATGCCAACCTTGCCATCGAGGAAGATGGCGCGGATTTCGTTCTGCTCGTAGGCCGTCGGACCTTCGACGGAGTAAGGCGTGATGTCCTTGTAGGCCTTCAGAGCTGCAAGAACCTGCGGGCTGTCGACGGTGATCTTGTCGCCGTCGATGACCTTGCCGTTATTGGTGTAAACCCAGTGCATGAACTGGTGCATGGTGTTGTCGAAGGTCTTGGCGGGCAGGCCATAACCGGCGACGCCGGTCTTTTCCTTGATCTGCTTGGCAAAGGCGATCTCTTCAGCCCAGGTCTTCGGCGGCACTTCCGGATCGAGACCGGCCTGCTTGAAGAGGTCCTTGTTCCAATAGAGCGCCTTGGTCGAGAAGGCGACGGGCACGCCCCACTGCGTATCCTCGAAGGTAACCGTGTCGACGATGTTAGGGTAATAGGTCTTCTTTTCGTCTTCGGTCATCGGCACCGGAACGATGAGGTCGTTCTGTGCGAACTGCTTCAGCGTGCGCGAACCGACATAGGCCATGGCGACCGGAGTGCCGGCGGCAGCGAGCGTGGTTGCCTTGTCCTGGCACTGCGCCCAGCCGACGACTTCAGGAACGACCTTCCAGCCGGCATTCTTGCCTTCCCATTCCTTGATGTATTTTTCATGGATGGGGTCCATCTTGTCGCCGCAATAGATCCAGCTGATCTCCTTGTCGGCGGCGTGTGCCGCCACCGTGCCAAGGGCAGTGGAACCGGCAAATGCGAAGGCGCAAAGCGCCAATCCGTAATGTTTCAGTGCCATAGATAGTCTCCCGTTTTCTGGTGGTCGTTCCTATTGTTGATTATTTCACCGCGCCTGCGGTAAGCCCGCTGACGAGATAGCGTTGCATGAAGAAGATGACGACCATGGCCGGCGCAATGCCGACGAAGCTGGCCGCCATCAACTCATTCCAGACGACTTCCTGACGACCGAAATAGGCAAACAGGCCGATGGGCAGCGGCATATATTCGGTCTTGGAATTGAAGGTGAGCGCGAAGATGAACTGCTGCGCATAAGCACCGATGAAGGTGGTGATGGACACGACGGCGATGCCAGGCATCGCAAGCGGCAGGATCACCCGGCGGAAGGTATAGAAATAGCTCGCACCGTCCACATAGGCCGCCTCCTCCAGTTCGCGCGGAATACGCAGCATGTAGGTCCGCAAAAGCCAGATGGCAGTGGGGATCAAAAAGGCGGCGCCGGGAATGATCATCGCCAGATAGGTGTTCAGCACGCCCATATTGCGCATCAGCCGGTAAAGCGGGATCAGAAGCACCGCACCGGAGAACATGTTGATCGCCAGAAACGCGCCGAGCAATTGCCCGCGACCGCGAAACTGGAACCGCGCGAAAGCATAGGACGCCGGCACCACCAGAAGCAGAACGATGATGGTCGATATTGTCGAGATGAAGAAAGAGTTGAAGACGTAGCGGGCAAAGCCGGGAACGCTGACCCACATGGTCCGGTAAGCTTCGAAGGAGCCGTTTTCTGGCCAAAACTTATACGGTGACGAAAAAAGCAGGCTGAGCGGTTTCAGCGAAACCAGAAACCCTTCGACAAACGGCGCCAGCACGAAGGTCAGGAATACGGCGATGCCGCAATAAATCCCGACGATCTCATACCATCTGTAACGGTTGATCATCGCATTTTTGTCGGTCATCGGCTGGTCTCCTGCGAGATACGGCTGGTGATGCGGAAGTAGAAGTAGGTGAATATGGACAGGAAGATGCAGATCAGCACTGCACGCGCCGCGCCCTCACCGTATTTGTAGGAACCGATCGCCGTCTTGTAGGTGTCGATGATCATGGTCGTCGTCTGGCCCGTCGGTCCGCCCTGTGTCAGGATCCAGATGATGTCGAAGGAATTGAAGGTCGAAATCAGCGAGATCATCGACATGGTAATCATGGCCGGCAGCATCAGCGGCAACGTGATGCGGCGGAAGCGGTAGGTGCGGCTGGCGCCGTCGGTCCAGGCTGCCTCGTAAAGATCCTGCGGAATGGCCTGAATTGCCGCCAGCAGATAAAGCGTCACCATCGGCACGCCGATCCATACGTCGGTGATGATAGTCGCCCAGAAAGCCGTGCTGCCATAGGCGAGGAAGGCGACTGGACCGTCCACCAGGCCAAGATTCTGGAGAACACCGGAAATCATGCCGAACTGGCCGTTATACATCCAGCCCCACATGAAGATGCCGATAGCCATCGGCACGATCCATGGCGGCATCGTCAGGATGCGAAACAGGGCCCGACCGGGAACGGCCGAATTCAGCAACACCGCACCGAAGGTGCCGATGATCATCTTTATCGAGACGGAAAAGAAGGTCCAGATAAAGGTCCGCGTGATGACCCCGGCGAAAGTCTCGTTGAAGATCTTCTCGTAATTGATGAAACCCACCCAGTTCGTCGTCTTTTTCAACGACGCGTCCGTGAAGGACAGGATGAAGGTATCGACGAGCGGATAAGCAACAATAACAGTGATGTATAAAAGCGCCGGCAAAAGAAGAAGCCAGGCAAAGATGACCGCGCTGCGTTTCGCATCCATCGCAGCGCCCCCTTAAGCCGATTTCACGGCGGGCGACTTCAACTGCCCGTGGAGTGCCATATCATATTCCTCCCACACCGGCTTGAGATCGACCACCTTGCGGCCATGGCGCGCCTCGTCCATGGCGAGCGCCAGAATACCGGCCTCGATCGCATCGAGCGCGGAAACCGGCAGGGGCGTCCCCTTGACGACATGGTTGATCACGTCCTCGGCCATCTGCTCATCCGCGCCATAATGCTGGGAGAGCACGGTTGCCGCCGAATAGGTCTTGGCAACGGTCTTTTCGTTGGTGCGGGCATTGTGCACGTTCAGGAAGCCGCGCACGAAATCGCCCTCGGCCATGCCCTTGGCGCCGATGACGCAGAAACGGCGGAAATCGTCGGGAACGTTCAGATTGGTATGGAAGGCGAGCGATGCGCCGTTTTCATATTCGACGATCGCGGTCTGGTAGTCGATGATATCACCGTCGCTGTCGAAAACCTTGTCGGAACCCATCCAGCCGCTCGGCTTGCGATGGTAGACTTCCATGTCGTTGATGCCGTCATTTTGCGGAGCATTTGCAGGCGTGAAGCTCTTGCGCCCGCCAAAGCTCGACACGAAACGCGGCCGGGCACCCACCACGCCGTTATAGAGATCGAGGTCGTGGCAGCATTTTTCCAGCATGAAGGAGCCGGAATAGTTCTCGTAACGCCGCCAGTCGCGCATGAAGAACGCGCCATGATAGGGCGGGATATGTTCCGAAGCCTCGATGGAGACGACGTCACCCAGCTTGCCTTCGGCCTGCGCGGCGCGCAGATCGCGGTAAAGCGGCGAGTAACGCAGGACCAGACCGACCAGCAGCCGCTCATGTCCATGCTTGTTGAGCAACCGGGCGAGTTCGAGGCTTTCCTCGATGCTGACGACGATGGGTTTTTCCGAGAAAATGGTGCAACCGGCTTCAAGCCCGATGCGGATATGCTCCAGATGCATATGGTTCGGTGAGCCGATCATCAAAAGGTCGAATGTCTCGCCGGCAATCAGCGCCTCGGGGCTGTCATAGGCCTTGCCAGCCGAAATGCCCTTTTCCTCAAGACCCGGCAGACCGGCCGGGGCAGGATCGACATAACCGACGATCTCGAAATCCTTGTCGATCTCGTGAAAAACGTAGCCCAGATAACCGAGACGGAATCCGAGTCCGATAATTCCCACCTTCATGAACTTTGTTCCCTGTTCATTCGTAATTCATTTTCGCAGAAGCAACCATTTCTTTGCTGGTTATCCTGATATCTGCGATAATTTTCCGCCACGATGAAATTAATTTTCATAACGGTCAAGTTAAATTCGATCTCGCAAATCCTAGTGAGGACCGGAGACCGATTTCCCCAGCGGAGACAGGCGCGAGATAGAGCGCCGTCAGCCACTGATACAAAAACAATACCAAAAAAATGCCAATCGTCTATAGCAATTCCAATTGCCGGAAATTTTTTTTGGTTAATGCGGAAATTTCAAGCATGAGGCCTTATTATTCGGCAAATGATCGAAAAAACCACCGATTAGTCGTAAAAATCCACTAATGGTTCTATTTTGGTATTGCCGATTGTGACGCATATGGTATAGCCGGAATTCGCCACATCGATTGTGACAGAGGTTATGGATGAACGGGGCAACGCTTAATCTGGACGACCTGCAATCGGGAGGCGGCGGCCCGCTTTACCTGAAACTGCGTCAGACGATTGAAGACGCCATCAATGGCGGCCGCCTCAAACATGGCGATGCCCTGCCGCCCGAGCGCGATATTGCCGAAAGCGCCTGCGTCAGCCGCGTCACGGTGCGCAAGGCTGTGGACGATCTCGTTCGCGACGGACTTCTCGTCCGCAGGCATGGGTCGGGCACCTTTGTCGTCAAACCCATCACCCGTATGCAGCAGCCGTTGACCAAGCTTACCTCGTTTACAGAGGATATGCGCCGCCGGGGAATGGTGGCGAGCACGCGCTGGCTTGAAAGAGGCCTGTTTTACCCGACCGGTGACGAGATGATGGCTCTCGGCCTTTCCCAATCCGCCATGGTTGCCCGGTTGACGCGACTGCGCCTTGCCAACGACCAGCCGATCGCGCTCGAAGTCACGAGCCTGCCGGGCGATATTCTGCCGGACCCACAGCTGGTGGAAAACTCGCTTTATCAGGAGCTTGCGAAAAGCGATATTCGCCCCGTCCGCGCCATCCAGCGCATCTCCGCGCGCAACCTTACGGATGAGGAAACGATGCTGCTTGGAGTTCCCCCCGGGTCTGCCGCACTTTCCGTCCAGCGCATGGCCTATCTCGAAAGCGGCCGCCTCATGGAAATATCGCGCGCCCTTTATCGCAGCGACGCCTACGACCTCGTCGCCGAACTGACGATGACCTCCGACTGAAACACATCGACCAAGGACAGAAAACGATGACAACCCTGATGCGCCAGGAAATCAACGAGATTCCCGATGCCGTCGCCCGTCTGCTGGACAATACCAGTGCCGACTTCCGGCAGGCCGGAGACAAGCTGAAAGCCCGTGACCCGGCCGTTATCGTCACCATTGCCCGCGGATCGTCCGATCACGCCGCGCATTTCCTGAAATATGCGATCGAGTTACAGACGGGGCTTCCAGTCGCCTCGCTCGGCCCTTCGCTCGCCTCGATCTACCAGACGAAACTGCGACTGGAACGGGCGGCAGCCTTCGCCGTATCGCAATCGGGCAAAAGCCCTGACATCGTCGCGTTGGCGGAAAGTGCCCGCAAGGGCGGAGCGCTTACCTTCTCCCTCGTGAACACCCTGCCCTCCCCCCTTGGAGACGCAGCCAATCACGCCGTCGACATCCAGGCGGGACCGGAAAAGGCAGTTGCCGCAACCAAGTCCTTCGTCAACTCCATTGTCGCCGGTCTGGCCATCCTTGCCGAATGGACGGAAGACAGCCTGCTCGCGAAGGCCGTCAGCACCCTGCCGCAGAATTTCGCCAAGGCGATCGCGCTTGACTGGAGCCATATTGGCGAGGCTGTGAAGGGTGAGGATTCACTTTATATGCTGGGCCGCGGCCCCGCTCTTGCGATTGCCGCGGAAGCCGCGCTGAAATGCAAGGAAACCTGCGAGCTGCACGCGGAAGCCTATTCGTCGGCAGAAGTCATGCACGGCCCGGTTTCGCTGGTCGCACCGAAATTTCCGGTAATCGCCTTTGCCGCGCGCGACCGCGCCGAGACCTCCGTTACGGATATTGCCGCAAGCCTTGCCCACAAAGGCGCCAATGTTTTCGTCACATCCGCCAAGGGTAGCCCGGCCAAGCCCTTGCCCTTCGTGGAAACCAACCATCCCCTGACCGATGCATTGCTGCTTATCGCACCGTTTTACGGCTTCATCGAGCAATTGTCGCGCGCAAGAGGCTTCAACCCGGATGCTCCCGTGGCATTGAAGAAGGTGACTGAAACCCAATGAGCGGCATAAAGGCATTTGTCGGCGCCCGCATTTTCGATGGCGCCGAATGGCATCATGACAAGGTGCTCCTGATCCGCGAAGGGCGCGTTGCCGCTGTCCTGGACAGCGTGCCTGCCGACGCCGAAGTGATCGATACAGATGGGCTGTTGATCGCTCCGGGCTTCATCGACCTTCAGGTCAATGGCGGTGGCGGCGTCATGTTCAACAACCAGCCGGATGTGGCTGGCATTGCCCGCATCTGCTCCGCCCACGCCCAGTTCGGCACGACGGCTTTGATGGTGACGCTCATCACCGACCGGTCGGACGTGACTTTCAGGGCGGCGCAGGCGGGGATTGCCGCGGGCAAGGAGCATGTGCCCGGTTTCCTCGGCCTGCATTTCGAGGGGCCGCATCTTTCCGTCGCGCGCAAGGGCACGCATGATCCGGCGTTGATCCGTAAGATGGAGACAGACGACCTCGCGGTCCTGACCGGCTGCAGGGCGGAACTCCCCTTCGTGCTGACAACCATTGCCCCGGAAAATGTTACTGTCGAGCAGGTTGCAGCACTCAGCGACGCCGGCATCGTCGTCAGCCTCGGCCATACCGACACCGGTCTCGATGTTGCGACGGCCTATGCTGATGCAGGCGCATCCATGGTAACGCATCTCTTCAATGCCATGAGCCCGCTTGGCCACCGCGAGCCGGGGCTGGTCGGGGCCGCACTTTCGAACGGCAAGTTGCATTGCGGGCTTATAGCCGACGGATTCCATGTCGATCCGGCCGCAATCGGCATTGCGTTGCGCGCCAAGAATGGCCCGGCCCGCATCTTCCTTGTCACCGACGCCATGTCCACCATCGGCACGGATGATGACGGTTTCGAACTGAACGGCCGGCGCGTCTATCGCAACGGTGGACGGCTAACATTGGCCGACGGCACGCTGGCGGGAGCGGATATAGACATGCTCTCCTGCATCCGCTTCATGCGTGAGAAGATGGAAATGCCGCTGGAAGAAGCTTTGCGAATGGCATCCGCCTATCCGGCGCAGGCAATCGGCGCCTCCGGCAAGGGAAAACTCCTGTCCGGTTTCGATGCTGATTTCGTGATGCTGACACCAGACCTCCAGATGCATTCAACATGGATTGGCGGAGAAAAAATCTACGATGCCACACGTTCCGGAGTCTGAACCATGATCGTTTGTTTCGATATCGGCGGAACGACCATCAAGGGCGCGATTGCCCATGCCCCGGACGATATTCGCCCCGTACCGCGTATACCAACGCCCAAAACCAGCTTCGAAGACTTCGCTGCCGGCTTGAAATCCGTCATCGACAACAGCGGCGGCACACCCGACTGCGTATCACTGTCGATCGCAGGCGTCATCGATCTTGATACGGGAAAGGCGACAGTCGCCAATATTCCCAGCATTCACCGCAGAACGTTAAAAGACGATCTGGAAAAAGCCCTGAACCTTCCCGTTATCGTTTCGAACGATGCGGATTGTTTCGTGATCGCCGAATCGGAAATCGGCTCCGGACAAGGACATCGCGTCGTCTTCGGCGTTATCCTTGGAACAGGTGTCGGCGGCGGGCTGGTGATTGACGGCAAGCTCATCAACAGCGACGGCGGCTTCGCTGGCGAGTGGGGACATGGGCCAGTGGCCGCGACATTGGCCGGCAATCCACCGGTATCGCTGCCGCGATTCGAATGCGGTTGCGGCCTTACCGGCTGTGTCGACGCGATCGGCAGCGCGCGCGGCATGGAAAAGCTGCATCTGCATCTTCACGGGCAGGATATGACCAGTGAGGATATTATTGCCGCCTGGCAGGCAGGCGATGCGCAAGCCGCAAGAACCATCGATGTACTCATTGATATTCTCGCCTCGCCGCTGGCGATGGTGATCAATGTCACCGGCGCAACCATCGTGCCCGTCGGCGGCGGGCTTTCGAATTCAAGGGAACTCGTGACAGCTCTGGACGAAGCCGTCAGGGGCCGCATTCTCAGGCGCTTCGACAGGCCGCTCGTCGTGCCTGCCATTTGCCGGATCGAGCCGGGGCTGATTGGTTCCGCCGTTATCGGGCTGAAATATGCGAAGGAAATCGTGAACGCGGTTTAAGCCGCGTCACACCGTCTCGATCTTTTCCCGACGAAAGCCCAACCCCACCAGCCTGCCGGTCAGATGGGCAAAAAGTGGAAACCGCATGATCGCCCGCACGATGGCGGGTGGGCCTTTCGGCTTTTCCGCCGTTTCCGTCTGCTCTTTCTTGCGACCGACACGCATCATCCGCTGCAAGAATTGCGTGGCCTTGGTTGGAAAGGATCGCCGTTTCTCTATGGCGGCGAGGTCATCATCGGCAATGGTCCGGCCGGATGTGAATACCGGCACCAGAACATTGGCCGCAGCAACCGCATCCTGAATGGCAAGATTGATGCCGACACCGCCGACGGGCGACATGGCATGGGCCGCATCGCCGATGCAGATCAGGCCGGGCTTCCACCAGCGCTTCAACCGATCGATACGGACGGTGAGCAGATGCACGTCATCCCAGCTCGTAATTTCGTCGAGCCTCTCGCGCGGGAAAGGGCAGATTTCCGCAACCCGGTTCCTGAAGGCTTCAAGTCCCTCAATCTTCATGTCAGCGAAAAAGCCCTTGCGCACCACGTACCCGCATTGCCAGTAGTCACCGCGGTTGATCATCACGAAACCCTGCCGCGAACCCGCATGGCCCATGGTGTCGGCCGGATCACCCGGCTGTCTCGAAAGGCGCATCCAAAGCACCTCGGTCGGGATGCCGAAGTGCTGTACTTCAAGTCCCGCCGCCTCGCGGACGATGGAGTTGCGGCCATCCGCGCCCACCACCAGATCAGCGGCGATCTCGATTGGGCCTTCCGGCGTATTGACCATGAGGCCACCAACACGCCCGTCGCTCTCGATCAGGCCGGTTACCGGCGCATTCATCAGCAGCCGGAAATTCTCATATTGCCCGGCCTTGCCGACGATAAAATTGAGAAAATCCCATTGCGGCATGAAGGCAATGAAACGATGATGGACCGGCAGCCGCGAAAAATCTGCGATCGTGATACGCTCGCCGCCGATGACTGCGTTCAGCCGTGGCGCACGCGTATGCGGGAGGCTCAGGAACTCCTCGGCGAAACCCAGCTGCTCCATCAGTTCAAGCGTGGAGGGGTGAATGGTGTCGCCGCGAAAATCGCGCAGAAAATCTCCATGTTTCTCGACAACCGTTACGTCTATACCGCTGCGGGCAAGCAAAAGGCCAAGCATCAGGCCGGCCGGCCCGCCACCGGCCACGACAACGGACGTGCGGATGTGCTGAACGGCCCTGCCGTCATTCTTCGGCACGACTTTCGCTTCTTCCATCACCGCCCCCCTGTCCGTTAAACGTCTCTATCGTGCATCCGCCGGCGGCAGGTTTGCATTTTTCGGCTGTGGCCAACCATGTGCATCGAAACGGAAAAGCATTTCGGACCGGGCAAAGATAAAGGCGAAGGCCATGGCCGTCCACATGCCAAGCAACAGCCCGGCGGCCACATCGCTTGGATAATGCGCGCCGACGATGACGCGTGAAACACCAATGACAAGCGCAAGCAGCAGGAACGCCCAGCGGAAGCGCGGCATCAGCATGGCGAAAACACCGAAAAACGCTCCGGCAGCCGTCGAATGGCCTGACGGGAAGCTCTCATAAAGATTGTCACCGGTAAAAGGCGTGAGGCTATAGGCACCCATTTCCAGAAAAAGCTCCGGCCGCGCCCGCCCGATCAGGAATTTCAGCGTGTGGACCAATATGCTCGCCGTTCCGATCGTCAGGAAGAAGTAAGCGAGAAGCCGCCATGCCGTTCTCAGCCGCCCGGCGTAGGTCCGCGCCTGCAGGACCCGCGCGCCGACATAGGCGAGGATGGCAAGAGCGCCGGTGGAATAAAGCATCCAGCTGAAAGTACCGAAATCGGTAATGGAGCGATTGAAGGAAACTATCCTTCCCGGCAGGGCTTGAGCATGTTCCGAAAGGCGTGGGTCGAAAGGAATAAAGACCAGAACCAGCACAAGGCTTGCCGCAAAAATCCAACCGCTGGAAACCAGAAAACGTCGCATCAATATTCTCACATCGTTTTTCTTGCATATGGCTTTGCCATCCGCAAAAACAATAGCCCGGCTGTGTCCTTGTTATGATCGGTTTTCACGAGTAGAGGCTAGTGCATGTCGCCAGAAACTATGCATCGGTTTCGGGCAACCGGAAACGACCGACGGACGGAAGATGACAGATACCAGTGAAATGCCACGCAGGCTGACGATATTGGGTTCGACGGGTTCGATCGGTACGAACACACTGGATGTCGTCCGTCAGCTGGGTGGTCGCAGACAATTCGAGGTTTTGGCGCTCACCGGCGCCGGAAACATCGATCTTCTGGCGCAACAGGCGCGTGAATTCGGCGCGCAGCTTGCGGTAACCGCCGAGGATGGCAAATACGAAGCGCTGAAAGCGGCCCTTGCCGGCACCGGCATTGAAGTTGCGGCAGGCAAATCCGGCCTCGAAGAAGCGGCCTCGATGGAGGCCGGCTGGGTAATGGCAGCGATTGCCGGAACACCTGGTCTTGCCCCGACATTGACAGCCGCACGGCGCGGCGCAGACATAGCGCTTGCAAACAAGGAATGCCTCGTTTCCGCAGGCGATGTTTTCCTCCGCACGGTCAAACAGGGCGGCGGCAGGTTGATCCCGGTCGATAGCGAACATAGCGCGATCTTCCAGTGCCTGACGGGCGATCACAAACAGGCCGTGGAGCGCATCGTACTCACCGCATCCGGCGGACCGTTCCGCACATGGTCGCGTGAGCAGATGTCCAATGTCACGGCAGATATCGCCCGTGCCCATCCCAACTGGTCTATGGGGTTGAAGGTATCGATCGGCAGCGCCTCCATGTTCAATAAGGGCCTGGAAATGATCGAGGCGAAATATCTCTTCGATCTCAGGCCCGATCAGGTCGAAGTGATCGTCCATCCGCAGTCGATCATACATTCGATGGTGGGTTATACTGATGGCTCCTACATCGCCCAGCTCGGCTCGCCCGATATGCGCACCGCCATCTCCTATGCCCTCACCTATCCTGAGCGCGGCAATCTCAATGTCGAACGCCTGGATTTCGCCAAACTGGCGCGGCTCGATTTCGAAGCGCCTGATGAAACCCGGTTTCCAGCACTCCGACTGGCGCGCACGGCGCTGGAGCGCGGAGGCTTGCAGGGCGCGGCCCTGAATGCCGCCGAAGAAACCGCCTTTCACGCCTTCGTCGAAGGCGGCATCGGTTTTCTCGATATGGCCGAAATCGTCGAAACGGTCATGGACCGCATGCATGACGGCCGATCAGCCAACAGCATTGAAGACGTATTTTCGGCGGACGGGGAAGCCCGCAATCACGCGCGGGAACTGATCGCCAGCAAAGAAAAGGCCGCGTAAACGCGGCCAGATTTTCTCTTGTTTGAACTGCGGCCTTAAGCCACCGCCCGCGCCAGCGCACAATGCGACCAGAGCTGGTGCAACGCGCCGACCAACTGTTCGATGTCGGCATCGGTGTGCAGCGGTGTCGGCGTGATGCGCAGACGCTCGGTCTTGCGCGGCACGGTTGGATAATTGATCGGCTGGACATAGACGCCGTGATTGTCGAGCAGGATATCCGAAATCCATTTGCACTTGGCGGCATCGCCCACCATGACCGGTACGATATGGCTGGGATTGTCCATATGCGGAATGCCGCGTGCATCCAGAAGCCCCCGCAGCTTGCGCACCCTGTCCTGATGGCGGGCGCGCTCAAAGGGGCTTGCCTTCAAATGCTGGATCGAGGCGATTGCGCCGGCAGCGAGCGACGGCGGCAGGGCCGTCGTGAAGATGAAACCGGAGGCGAAAGAACGGATAAAATCACAGACCGCCGTGGACCCGGCAATATAACCGCCCATCACGCCGAAAGCCTTGCCGAGCGTTCCCTCGATGATCGTCAGGCGATCCATCAGGCCTTCGCGCTCGGCAATGCCGCCGCCGCGCGGTCCGTACATGCCAACGGCATGGACTTCGTCGAGATAGGTCATGGCGCCATAACGATCGGCAAGATCGCAGATTTCCTTGATCGGGGCGATATCGCCATCCATCGAATAGACGGATTCAAAGGCGATGAGCTTCGGCGCGCTTGGATCGGCTGCCTTGAGCTTCGCCTCGAGATCTTCGAGATCATTGTGTTTCCAGATCACCCGCTCGCAACGGCCGTAACGGATGCCTTCGATCATCGAGGCATGGTTGAGCGCATCGGAGAAAATGACGAGGCCCGGAATTTTCTGGCCAAGTGTGCCGAGTGTCGCCCAGTTGGAAACGTAACCCGACGTGAAGATCAGCGCCGATTCCTTGCCGTGCAGATCGGCAAGTTCCTGTTCCAGCAGGACGTGATGATGGTTGGTCCCAGAAATGTTGCGGGTGCCTCCCGCACCCGCGCCACAGTGATCGATGGCGGCTTTCATGGCTTCGATGACTTTGGGGTTCTGGCCCATGCCCAGATAATCGTTGGAACACCAGACGGTTACGTCCTTGCGCTCGCCATTGGCGTTGTACCGTGTCGCGCGGGGAAAATTCCCCTGCTGGCGTTCGATATCCGCAAAAACGCGATAGCGTCCCTCAGAATGCAGGCTCTGCAGTTCCGTCGTAAAAAATGCCTCGAAGTCCATGCCATGCTCCAGAATTGACCAGATCGTTTTCTGCCTCGACACCGGGACCGTCAACCCTTGCGAGCTGCTTTAACCACGTCTGCGTCAATTCGCCGTTGTTTTGAACCATTCCAATAAACCGTTTATAGACGCCGATGAAAAGTACAAAATTGATTCACATCAAAAAACCCGGAAATTTGGAACCTTTTTCAAACGGCGCCGTTGTTTGGGACGCAATCGATTTACGCGCGGAAGAACGCCTGAAAGAGGAGGCTTCCCTAAACGGTATCGAATTGTTAGTTATCTGTGGCGGTCGGAGGTAGCAGTCGCCGCAGATAAATATGGGACGCCTACCGAGCCGAAGAGCTCATTGTAACGTTGGAGAGAGTTTCATGAAAAAGGCAATCATATTTGCGCTGGTCGGCCTGTCGCTTGCAAGCTGCACGCAGACTGAAAAGGGTGCTTCGATCGGTGCCGTTTCCGGTGCGGTCCTGGGCGGCGCTATCACGGGCAACGTTCGTGGCGCGGCAGTGGGCGCGGCGATCGGTGGCGTTGGCGGCGCGTTGATCGGCAATGCATCCGAACCGGGCTATTGCTATTATCGCGACCAGTACGGTCAGCGTTACACGGCGCGTTGCCGTTAATAGCTGCACGAGATACCGTTGCACAGAAGCCCCGGTCATCCGGGGCTTTTTGCGTTAAGGCGGGCAAAACACAGTCCGAAGGGTCCTCAACGCCGTTTATTTATGATTAAACTGCACTGTTAACGGACAGGAAACGGGTCAGAGCCATAATAAATGCTCAACCATAAAGCAGCTTATGCGAAGAACACGGACTAACCCGAAGACAGGTATTGCGTATCGGAAAGCTGGCACCGCTCTTGCGGTTGCCGTTACGTTCGCCCTGTACCCGGCGTTTACTCGCGATGCTTTTGCTTTCAAGCTGTTCGGCGTGCGTCTCTGGGGTTCGGAAGAACCGGAGATCGAAGTTATAAATCCGGTCAAATATGCCGTGACGCTGAATGCTGCCGATGCAGACAAATCTCTCAAAGGCAGCCTGGAAAACAGCTCGCTTCTTCTGGCCGACAAGGACAAACCGGCCTCCGGCGATCTCGGCCTTCTGATCAAGGCGCGTGATGACAGGGACAGGCTGATCGCAGCGCTTTACGAAAACGCCCGATATGGCGGCATCGTCAAGGTCACGGTCGCCGGCAAGGATGTGGACGATCTGCCACCCAATCCGGTGTTCGATCACTCCGCTCCGGTGCCCGTTGTCATAACCGTCACCCCCGGCCCGGTCTTCACGCTCGGCAATATCAGGCTCGAGGGCGATGTGACGGGCCGCAACCTTGAAGAATACGGTCTCGTCACCGGCGGCGATGCCGGATCTCTGGCAATCATCCGCGCCGGCAACAAGCTGATCGATGATCTGAAAGCCGAAGGCCGCCCGCTTGCGAAGCTGACGAAACGCGAGGCCGTTGCAAACCACGCGACGAACACGGTCGATATTACCATGGCTGCCGAAGGTGGCCCCGTGGCACCCCTCGGCGCGGTTACCGTCACCGGCGAAAAAACCGTCGACGGCGACTTCATCCGCCGTTATTCGCGCCTCAATGGCGGCGAACCCTACTCGCCGGAAAAACTGCGCAAGGCCGCAGACCGGCTACGCCAGCTCGGCGTCTTTTCCAGCCTGACAATCAAGGAAGCAGGAACGCTGTCGCGCGATGGCTCCATTCCGCTCACCATCGAGGTGTCAGAGGGCAAGCACCGTTATTTCGGCGTCGGCGCACAATATTCCACCACGGAAGGCATTGGCCTCCAGGGGTATTGGGGCCACAGGAACCTGTTCGGGCAGGCGGAATCGCTGCGGATCGAGGGTTCGGTTTCACGCATCGCCGAAGCATCGAGCGTTGAAGGCATGGACTATTCGGCGGGCATCACCTTCACAAAGCCCGGCATGTTCAACCCGCGCACCACATTCAAGACCAGCCTGATCGCCAAGACCGAACATCCCGATACCTATGAGGCCAAGACCATAACTGGAGCCGCCGGTTTCAGTTATGAGCTGAACGACACCGATACCGCAGCCGCCGGTCTCGAGGTGCAGTGGGCAGATACCGAAGACGCATTCGGCAAGAACAAATATCTGACCACCTCCATACCGCTGGAATTCGTTCGCGATACGCGCGACGACAAGCTCAACCCCACTGAAGGCTTTCGTGCATCGGTGGCCGCCAAGCCCAGCTACGAAGCGCTGAACGGCACTTTCTTTTCCTCCTTTGAAGGCTCTATTTCGGGTTATAAGGGACTCGGCGCCGAAGATCGCTTGATCATGGCCGGAAAGCTTTCCGGCGGCGTGCTCGTCGGCGGCAGCAATCTGCAGGACATACCGACCACAAGGCGCTTTTATGCCGGCGGCGGTGGATCCGTCCGCGGCTATAGCTACCAGGAAATATCGCCCTATAATGCAGCCGGTGATGCAACTGGCGGCCGCTCTTACGTGGTTGGCTCCATCGAAGCCCGTATCAAGGTCACCGATACGATCGGAATCGTGCCCTTCATCGATGCGGGTGTGGTATCCGACAGCGTGACCCCTGATTTCTCCGATATCCGGGCTGGCGCCGGTATTGGTTTGCGTTACGCAACGCCCTTTGGGCCTTTGCGTCTTGATGTCGCCATGCCGCTTGAAAAATATGATGGTGGCAACAATTTCGGCATTTATGCTGGCATCGGCCAGTCTTTTTAAACGCTGCCATCGAACACCCTAGCAACAAAGTGTAGATTACGCTTGATGACAACGTTGATTCGATTGCTGAAATGGCTGGGCTACGCTGCTCTTTGCGGCGTGGTGCTGGTGTTGCTTGCGGTTCTGTTCGTCGGTCTTACCCCGATGGGTGCAAGAATTGCCGCAAAGCAGATTTCATCGCTCGTTTCCACGCCCGACCAGACAATCGAAATCTCTCCACCCAGCGGTCTTTTGACCGGTCGCCTGCGGCTCGACAATGTCACCCTTTCGGATCGGCAGGGACCTTACGCCCGCGTGAACCAGATCGCCGTTGACTGGTCGCCGCTCTCGCTTCTTGCCGGAACCTTCCACGCCGACCGGGTGTCGGCCGGATCGATTGATGTCGATCGCAAACCGCTTCCCGCTGAGCAAACATCGACCAAAAGCTCCGGCAGTTCGTCCCTGCCGATTGAAATCGACATCGACAGTTTCGATTTCCCCGATATTAGCCTCGGACAATCCCTTCTTGGCCGCGACTTCGAGCTGACCGCCGAGGGCAATCTCAAGGCCGCGCAGGACGATATCAGGCTATCGCTCACCGCCCACCGGCAGAGCACGCCGGACGCTGCCATCAATGCGGACATCGCGTTTCTGCCGAATGAAAATGTCTTGAAGTTGAAAGCGGAGATGAAGGAGCCCGAGGGCGGGCTTCTGGCCACGCTGCTCTCGCTTCCGGGCACACCCGCCGTGGCGATCGATGTGAACGGTGAAGGTCCGCTTTCTGACTGGACCGGCACTCTGCGCGGCAACGTCGCCGGCAACCCCGTGCTCAACGTCACCGGCCACCATCTACTTGGAGACGACGGCACGCGGCGTATCGAGGTCGCAGGCGGCGGCCAGCCCGATCTGCTTCTGCCCCCCGCTTTCCGGCAGCTTTTTGCCGGCGAGACGAAACTTGATGCAAACGCCACGCTCTCACCACAGGGCCGCATCGAAATCGGCAGCAGCACGCTGGAAACCGGCACATTGCTGCTGACTGCCTCGGGCACCGTGGATCCGAACGGCCAGAACGATCTTAGTGCCAACCTCATCGGCACCGCCGGGCCAGTGGATTTCCGCTGGCCGCTGAACAATGGCGAGATCCAGGCCCTCATCAATGGCATTGATCTTTCCCTGAAAGGCAACGCTGATGCCGCTCATCTCAACACCACGGCATCGTTGCGCAGCCTTTCCCTCCCACAGGGTAGGCTTGATGATGTCAAGCTGGCGGCCAGGAGCGGCAATCTCAACATTGCCGATCGCAGCGGCACCATCGACACCATTCTCTCCGTGGCACAATCGTCCTTCGTCAGCCCGGATATCGACCGGCTGGTGCGTGCGCCGGTCACCATCAAGGCGCCGGTCAGCCTCACCTCCTCGACGCTCGGCTTTGACGGCGCGACGCTGGAGAGCGCCAGCGTCGGCGGAACGCTGAACGGCAGTTTCGACCTCGCGAACAATCGCCTGACATCCAGCGTGCAGCTCTTCGCGTTGCCCGCCACCCTGCCGCCAGCGCTGGCGGAAAAATTCGATACCACCATAGCTTTGCAGGGCGATATCGACCTGATCATTGGCGGGCGCACAAGCGTTCAGAACCTCGTGGTCAAATCCGGAACAATTGAAGCGACAGGTGATGTCAGTCTCGAAGACGACGCGTTGAGCGCCAATCTGACGGGCAAGTTTCCCGCTCTCGAAAAACTGACGCCACAGGCAAAGGGCGTTGCCGATTTTGCAATTGAAGCCAGCGGCGCGCTTGCCGCGCCCGACTTCAATGTCACCTTAAGCTCCGAAAGTGCCACTCTTGCCGGACGGAAGCTTGAAGCCCTGAAGGTCAATGCCGCAGGCAAGGCCGATCCGGCCGCACCGCAGGCAAAACTGACCGCCAGCGGCAGCCTCGACCGGCAGAAGATCGACGCCAACGCCAATGTGGTGCAGACAGAAAACGGCACGGCAATACCCGAGCTTCATGTGGCAGTGGGTCGCAACATCTTGAACGGGAAGCTGCAATTCTCGCAACAATTCCTGCCATCTGGCAATCTTTCGTTCAATTTCCCGGACTTGGCCCTGCTGGCGGCACTTGCCGCGCAACAGGCAGATGGCGATATTGCCGGCGACATCGTACTCAGTAACGATAACGGCCGGATTGCCGCGACGATAAAGGCGAATGGCGGCAGCATCCGCCAGGGCACAACGGTTATTTCGAAGCTCGCTGCCGATATCTCCATTGACGACCTTCAGGCGCTCGCCATCAACGGCAAGGTCAGCGCCGACAGCGTCAATGCTGGCACTGCGGCGATTTCGGCGCTGAATGCAACCATTGGCCATTCCGGCACGACCACCAACTTCGATGTCAACGGACGCTACGACAATGCGCCGCTCGTGGTAAAGGGCAGTGCCAATACCGCAGGATCGCCGATGACCGTGCGGCTCGATGCCTTCTCGGCCGCCCCCAAGGGCATTGCCGTACGGCTTGAAAAGCCGAGTACAATTGCGATCGAAAACGGCACGGCCCGCATCTCCGGTCTGACTATCATCACCGGCGACGGGCGCGTCGAGGTAAACGGCAAGGCGGGTTCGACACTCGACATCAACGCCAATATCCGCTCGCTTCCCGCGAACCTCGCAAATGCCTTCGCCACCGGGCTGGATGCGGCGGGGAGTATATCCGGGACAGTCAGCGCCAAGGGCACGGCTTCAGACCCAGCGGTCGATTATAATCTGAACTGGACGAATGCCGAGGTTGCCCAGACGCGTGCGGCAGGGCTTGCAGCGCTCGGCATCAAGGCAAACGGCCGTTTCGCCGGCGGCACCCTGCAGATCGATACGAATGTAACCGGTCAGGGCGGCATGTCGCTTTCGGGCGGCGGCTCCCTCGGCATTGCCGGTAACCGTCCGCTTTCCATGGCCTTTTCCGGGAGGTTGCCCTTCTCCGCCGTTGCCGCACAAACCGCAGCACAGGGCCTCGATGTGGACGGCACCGCCGCCATCGATGTGAAGATTTCCGGCAGCGCTTCCGCGCCTGTCGTTACCGGCAGCATCACCACCGATGGTACGCGCCTGACCGATGTGCGCCGTAACCTCACGGTCAACGGGCTGGCTGCAACGGTCACCTTCGATCGTGATCGCGCCATCATCTCCCGGCTGACGGGAAAGCTTGCTGGCGGCGGAACGATCTCGGGAACGGGTAGCGTCGGTATAACGGGCGGTTCGGGCTTTCCAGCCGACATCACGATCACGTTGGACCGCGCCGGTTACAATGATGGCACGCTGGTGACGACCATCGTAAGCGGCACGCTGACGCTGAAGGGTCCGCTTCTGAATTCGCCCGTGCTTGGCGGCAAGCTGACGCTGGACAGAAGCGCCATCACCATCCCGGAGAAACTTCCGGCCTCGCTGACGGAAATCGACGTCAAGCACAAGAACGCCCCGCCGCAGGTGCGGGCGCAGGTAAAGGCACTCGGCAACGATCAGGGTGGTAGTGGCAGTTCATCCACTATCAATCTTGATCTGCAGGTAAACGCACCAAGCGGCATCTTCGTGCGCGGACGCGGCATCGACGCAGAATTGACCGGCAATCTGACCATTCGCGGTACGGCAGCTGTTCCCGTCATCTCCGGCGGTTTTGAAATGCGCCGTGGACGGCTCGAAATTCTCACCCGCCGTCTCGATTTCAATACGGGCAAGATAACCTTCGGCGGCGGCCTCGTGCCGGTTCTGGATATGGAGGCGCAGTCCACCGCTGGTTCCGCCACCATCACCGTTGCGGTTTCCGGCAATGCCAACGACCCGACATTCGCCTTCTCCTCAACCCCGGCTCTGCCGCAGGATGAGGTTATGGCACAGCTGATCTTCGGCCAATCCATGTCCAAGCTCTCGGCCTTGCAGATCGCGCGGCTGGCGGATGCGGCAGCCCAGCTTGCCGGCGGGCGCTCCACATCGTTGTTCGACAAGCTGCGAAGCAATCTCGGTGTCGACGATCTCGACATCTCGACGGATTCGGAAGGCCAGGCCCGCGTTTCCGCCGGCAAATATCTCAACGAGCGAACCTATCTCGAACTGCAGCAAAGCGGCGATTCCGGCGCAAAGGCCATCATCAACCTCGATGTCGGGCGCGGCGTGAAGCTGCGCGGTGAAGCGGGCGGTAATGGCGAAGGTGCAGCCGGTATATTTTACGAGAAAGAATATTGAAGTCTTCGCATTTAGGTTTGCGAAACCATCTCATGCTACGAATCTTCCATTGAAGGCGGAAAATATTGTTTCCGGCTGTTCAGGCACCAGGCAGAACGCCAAATTCGCATATGCAAGTGTCGGTGCACTTGCGCTGGCCTCCACAGCGAGCATTGGGAAGAATTCTGATGGCAATGATAAACTCTACCAACTTTGGCGGCGAGACGCTCGAAATCATCGCATTCCGCCTGCATGATCAGGAATTCTGCGTGAAGACGACGACTATCCGCGAAATTCGCGGCTGGGCGCCTTCAACGCCCATTCCCCACGCGCCGAAAGACGTCATCGGCGTCATGAACCTGCGCGGTTCGGTTATTCCGATCATCGATCTCGCACACAAACTCGGAATGAAAAGCACCGTCGCAAATGAAAGAAGCGCCATCGTGGTGGCCGAAGTGCACAACATGGTCATCGGCATGCTCGTCGATCGCGTTTCGGACATTCTGACGATCCCGGCAAATCAGGTCCAGCCGGTTCCGGAAATCTCGGCCTCTTTCGACAAGTCCTACTCCGAAGGCATCATTGCCAACGAACATGGCATGATCTGCTTCCTGAACCTTGCAAAGATGTTCAAGGGAACCGAAGCGGAAGATCTCGCCGCCTGATCGTTGCAATTCCTTTGCATGACGGCCGGTTCGCGTTCTTAGGCAACCTAAGAACAAAGGCTCAAATACGAGACTATTGACCATTGAACCAAACCGCCGGAGCACCTGCCCGGCGGTTTTTGTTTTCATGACCGTCTCTTTTATTAAATAAGAACATTTTAATATTATAGATATCTAATATTAAAAGCCGACGAACAGTACCGCGCCTACATCACATCACGCGGGGTCCGATACCTGACCGAGGCTGACAAGTCGCAAGTGCCTGCATTGCTGCCTTTGACGGCAGAACCTGTTCGTTGTTCAACATGATACGGCGCCGACCACACCTCCTGTGCGGCAGCGCGCGCCGAGGCCGCTATTTGGGGGACGTTAATGCTGGGGTTAGGGAAAAGCGCAGACAATCGAAATATGCTCGATGCGATATCCAGATCGCAGGCAGTCATAGAATTCGATCTTAAAGGCAATATTCTTACAGCAAACAGCAATTTCTGTGTGACGCTGGGCTATGATCTCGCGGAGATCGTCGGCAAGCATCATCGTATTTTCTGCGACCGGGAATTTGTCGCATCGCACGCATACCAGGAATTCTGGGAATCTCTTGCGCACGGCGAATTTCAGGGCAAGGAATATCGCCGCATACGCAAGGATGGATCGACCATATGGATCGAGGCCTCCTACAACCCCGTCTTCAGGTCAGGCAAACCCTATAAGGTTGTCAAGATAGCGACCGACATCACAGCCAAGAAGATCAAGGCTGTAGAAGATGCTGGCAAACTCGAAGCGCTTTCACGCTCCCAGGCCACCATCGAATTTTTGCCGGATGGTACGATCATTACCGCCAATCCGAATTTCTGCGCCACTGTCAACTACGACCTCAAGGAAATCGAAGGCCGGCACCACCGTATGTTCTGCGATCCGGCCTATGCAGCATCGCCAGCCTATGCCAATTTCTGGCCGCGGCTGGCATCCGGAGAATTCATCTCAGACGAATTTGTTCGTTATGGAAAGAACGGCAAGGAGATATGGATCCAGGCCGCTTACAACCCGGTATTGGATGAGACAGGCAAAGTGGTGAAGGTTGTGAAATTCGCAACCGACGTGACGCCGCGTATGAGCGCCATCACCCTTCTCGCCGATGCCTTGCAGGCACTGGCCGAGGGTGACCTGGTGCAGCGTCTCGATAGCAGCTTCGTGCCCAGCATGGAGAAATTGCGCCAGGACTTCAACGACGTGGTCGGCAAACTTCAGTCCACCATGCAGACGATCGCTCACAATGCCTCGACAATCGCATCCGGCTCGGGTGAAATCCGCATAGCCGCCGATCAACTCTCGCAGCGAACCGAACAGCAGGCGGCCTCGCTGGAAGAAACCGCAGCGGCGCTGGAGCAAATCACCACCACCGTGACCGATGCCAGCCAGCGCGCCGGCGAGGCCGGGAAACTGGTGTTGCGCACGAGAGAACATGCCGAACATTCCGGTGAAGTCGTTCAGCAGGCAATTTCCGCCATGGACGCGATTTCGCGCTCCTCCGGTGAAATCACCAACATCATCGGCGTCATTGACGACATCGCATTCCAGACCAATCTACTGGCGCTGAATGCGGGCGTGGAAGCTGCCCGTGCCGGTGAAGCGGGCAAGGGTTTCGCGGTGGTCGCTCAAGAGGTACGGGAACTCGCGCAACGATCCGCAGTTGCTGCCAAGGAAATCAAGTCCCTCATCAACACCTCCCGCGAACAGGTCGCCAATGGCGTCGATCTGGTTGGCAGAACCGGCGGTGCGCTGCGGGATATTCAATCGCAAATGGGCGAAATCGATGCCAACGTCTCGGCCATCGTCGAGGCCTCGCGCGAACAGGCCAACGGTCTGAGAGAAATCAACCAGGCCGTCAACGTTATGGATCAGGCGACCCAGAAAAACGCCGCCATGGTGGAAGAAACCACTGCCGCCAGCCACGGCCTCGCCAATGAAGCGGACAACCTGCACGAATTGCTCCGGCAGTTCAAAATATCGCGCGAAGGACAGATATCATCCGCTCAGCCGATCAATAAAAGACCCGCTGCAATAACGAGGCTGACAACACCACAGCCGCGATACACAACGGCAAGGTCTCACGGAAATGCTGCGCCCGAATGGGCGGAGTTTTAGTATGCTTCGAAGCTCGGATGCCAATGCCGGCAGGCAACTGGCATTATAAAATGACGCGGTCCGCACGGGTGAAGATTTCGAAGTCTTCACCCCGCACCAGCGCAACAAGCGTGATGCCTGCACTCTCGGCGGTTTCGATGGCAAGCGCGGTAGGAGCCGAAATTGCTGCCATAACCGGACTACCAAGGATCGCTGTCTTCTGAACCATCTCCACCGACAGGCGACTGGTGACGGCAACAATGCCTGTCTTGGCGGAAATACCGGCATTCACGACAGCACCGGCCAACTTGTCGAGCGCATTGTGGCGACCGACATCTTCGCGCACCGCAAGCAAACCATCTTGAGGACTATAAAAACCCGCACCGTGAACGGCCCTCGTTTCGCGGTTGAGGCTTTGTGCGTCGCTCAGTGCTTTCACCGCAGCAACGATGTCATCACCGTGGATCGACATTCTCACGCCGCTGAGATCGGGGACCACGCGAACCGCCTGTTCTATGGATTCGATCCCGCACAGACCACAACCAACCGGACCTGCCATATGCCGCCGTCTCGCCCGCAGGGCATCAGCCTCGGCATCCATCAGATCCACCTGGACATCATAACCCTGCCCGGCTTCAATGACCTCTATCGCCCGGATTTCGCTGCGTGCCGAAATGATGCCCTCTGTCAGGCTGAAGCCGACGGCGAAATCGACAAGATCAGCGGGACTAGCCATCATCACGGCATGGGTGCTGCCGCCGTAAGAAAAGGCAACCGGCACCTCCTCCGGCACGGCGCGCTCACCCGTGCTAAGGGCGCCCTGTCGCAGCGCGGATCTTGCGACCCTTCGATAACTGGCTTCTATCGACACGGCGATCATCCCTCCATGACAAGAAACACGCCTTCTCGCCTACTCCCGACCGGCAGCAGCACGTTACTTTTCACCATCATGTCTAGCCTATCGCCCTGAAAATCGGAATCGATTTCCGCAAACGTAATGAGCGGACCGAGGCGCTTTTACTGGAACGAGAACTCAGATTTTTCTGCCTGCTTAAGAAAACAGGCAGTGGCCGAAAACAAAAAAGCGACCGAAACGGCCGCTTTTTTGTTTTGGATATTGTGTGGACAGTCATTCTTTCGAACCCGCCCGGTGCTTTCAAGCGGCGACGAGAACCTCATGCAGGTTCGTCAGTTCGTAGAGATGCTTTTCAAGCTTGGTCAGATGCTCGTGGTGATGATTGCCTTCCTGAATTTCGGCCTTGGCCAAATCGATGCGCTTCTGCAGCGTGTCAGGGGACATATCGTCAGCCGAAACAGCGGATTCGGCGAGAAGCGTGCAACCTGTCGGAAGAATATCGGCAAAACCACCAAAAACGACGTATTTATGGGTTTCGCCAGAGGCGAATTTCACCGTCACCAGGCCCGGCTTGATCGTCGTCATGGTGGGCGCGTGATTGGCCAGAACCGTCATCTCACCCAGCGTAGCCGGAATGACGACTTCCGTAACCGTTTCGGAAACGAGCAGACGTTCCGGGGAAACGAGATCGAATTTGAAACTGTCAGCCATGGCTATTCACTTCTTTTCAATTACGCGGGCGTCACGGACTTGTTTATTAAAACGCCGGCAAAGCCGTTCCGGTTTCACCGTCATCGTGTGCAAGGCGCGTGGTCGAACCACGCGCCCGCCAATTCATAATCAGGCAGCTTCAGCAGTCAGCTTCTTTGCCTTTTCGATGGCTTCTTCCATCGAACCGACCATGTAGAAAGCTGCTTCCGGCAGGCTGTCGTATTCGCCGTTGACCAGGCCCTTGAAGCCCTTGATCGTGTCTTCGAGTGCGACGAGCTTGCCCGGAGAACCGGTGAAGACTTCGGCAACGAAGAACGGCTGCGACAGGAAGCGCTCGATCTTGCGGGCGCGGGCAACCGTCAGCTTGTCTTCTTCCGACAGTTCGTCCATGCCGAGGATGGCGATGATGTCCTGAAGGGACTTGTAGCGCTGCAGGGTCGACTGAACCTTACGGGCAACCTCGTAGTGTTCTTCACCGACGATCATCGGGTCGAGCATGCGCGAGGTGGAGTCGAGCGGGTCAACAGCCGGGTAAATACCCTTTTCTGCGATCGAACGCGACAGAACCGTCGTTGCGTCAAGGTGCGCGAACGAAGTGGCCGGCGCAGGGTCGGTCAAGTCGTCGGCGGGAACGTAAATCGCCTGAACCGAGGTGATCGAACCCTTGTTCGTGGTGGTGATGCGTTCCTGCATCTGGCCCATGTCGGTTGCGAGCGTTGGCTGATAGCCCACAGCCGAAGGAATACGGCCGAGAAGAGCCGAAACTTCCGAACCAGCCTGCGTGAAGCGGAAGATGTTGTCCACGAAGAACAGAACGTCCTGGCCTTCGTCGCGGAAGTTTTCAGCGATCGTCAGACCGGTCAGAGCGACGCGAGCGCGGGCGCCCGGCGGTTCATTCATCTGGCCGTAAACGAGAGCAGCCTTGGAACCTTCGCCGCCGCCAAGCTTGTTGACGTTCGACTCGATCATTTCGTGATAGAGGTCGTTACCTTCGCGGGTACGCTCACCCACGCCGGCGAATACCGAGTAACCACCGTGCGCCTTGGCGACGTTGTTTATCAGTTCCATGATGAGAACCGTCTTGCCAACGCCAGCGCCGCCGAACAGGCCGATCTTGCCGCCCTTGGCGTAAGGAGCCAGAAGGTCAACGACCTTGATGCCGGTAACGAGGATCTGGCCTTCAGTCGACTGCTCGACGTAAGACGGTGCGTCCTGGTGGATGGCGCGCTTCTTGGCCGTTACGATCGGACCTGCTTCGTCAACCGGCTCACCGATGACGTTCATGATGCGGCCGAGCGTTTCCAGACCGACCGGAACCTCGATCGGAGCGCCCGTATCAGCGACGACCTGACCACGGACGAGACCTTCGGTCGAGTCCATGGCGATCGTGCGTACGACGTTTTCGCCGAGATGCTGAGCGACTTCCAGAACGAGGCGGTTGCCGTTGTTATCGGTTTCGAGCGCGTTGAGAATCGGAGGCAGTTCGCCTTCGAACGCCACGTCGACAACAGCGCCGATAACCTGGGTAACCTTGCCCGCGCCGTTCACCGCTGCGGTTTTCTTGGGGGTAGCTGCCTTAGCCATTATCCTTACCCTCTTTCCTTACCTCAGAGCGCTTCCGCGCCCGAAATGATTTCAATGAGTTCCTTGGTGATCTGAGCCTGACGCTGACGGTTGTAGGAAAGCGTCAGCTTGTTGATCATATCACCGGCATTGCGCGTTGCGTTGTCCATCGCGCTCATCTTGGCGCCCATTTCACCGGCAACGTTTTCGAGCAGAGCCCGGAAAACCTGAACCGAAATGTTGCGCGGAATAAGGTCTTCCAGAATAGAAGCCGCATCAGGCTCATATTCGTAGACGGCGCTCTGCGTTGCCTCAACCTCTTCCACAACAGGGACTGCGGCAGGAATAAGCTGCAGACCGGTCGGGATCTGGCTGATGACGGACTTGAATTCCGAGTAGATCAGCGTGCAGACGTCAAATTCACCCGCATTGAACAGGGAGATCACCTTCTTGGCGATCTGGTCGGCGTTTTCGAAACCGACCTTCTTCACTTCGCGCAGTTCGATGCGCTCGATGATATTAGCTGCGAATTCGCGACGAAGGCTGTCGTAACCCTTCTTGCCGACCGTGATGATCTTGACCGTTTTGCCTTCGGAAATCAGCTTGCGGGCTTGATCGCGGGCAAAACGGGAAATCTGCGAGTTGAAACCGCCGCAAAGACCACGTTCAGCCGTGCAGACAACGAGCAGATGCACGTTGTCCTTGCCGGTGCCGGTCATCAGCGCCGGAGCGACGTCCGCCTCGACCGCCTTGGCGATGTTGGCAAGAACGGCGCCCATGCGCTGCGAATAAGGCCGGGCGGCCTCCGCAGCTTCCTGGGCGCGCCGAAGCTTCGCCGCGGCGACCATTTTCATCGCCTTGGTAATCTTCTGCGTCGCCTTTACGGAGGCAATGCGGTTTTTCAGATCCTTTAGTGAAGGCATCCGTTATCCGTCCGAGTAAAAGAGCCCTAATTACGAGAAAGACTTCGCGAAGCTATCAAGAGCGCCCTTGAGCTTGCTCTTGGTATCGTCGCTGATTGCCTTTTCCGTGCGGATGGTGTCGAGGATCGCCTTGCCTTCCGAGCGGAGGTAGGAGAGCAGACCCTGCTCGAACTTGCCGACCTGCGCGACCGGGATCTTGTCGAGATAACCGTTGACACCGGCGAAGATCACCGCGACCTGCTCTTCCGTCTTGAGCGGAGAGAACTGCGGCTGCTTCAGAAGCTCGGTCAGGCGGGCACCGCGGTTAAGCAGGCGCTGCGTGGAAGCGTCAAGGTCCGAGCCGAACTGGGCGAAGGCGGCCATTTCGCGATACTGGGCAAGTTCACCCTTGATCGAACCGGCGACCTGCTTCATCGCCTTGATCTGGGCGGCAGAGCCAACGCGCGAAACCGACAGGCCGACGTTAACGGCCGGACGGATACCCTGGTAGAACAGGTCAGTTTCAAGGAAGATCTGGCCGTCGGTGATCGAGATCACGTTGGTCGGAATGAAGGCCGAAACGTCGTTGCCCTGGGTTTCGATGACAGGCAGAGCCGTCAAAGAGCCAGCACCCATTTCGTCGGAGAGCTTTGCAGCGCGCTCCAGAAGACGGGAGTGAAGGTAGAACACGTCGCCCGGATAAGCTTCGCGGCCCGGAGGACGGCGCAGCAGAAGCGACATCTGACGGTAAGCAACGGCCTGCTTGGAAAGGTCGTCATAACCGATGAGGGCGTGCTTGCCGTTATCACGGAAGTATTCGCCCATGGCGCAACCGGCAAACGGTGCCAGATACTGCATCGGAGCCGGGTCGGAAGCCGTGGCAGCAATGATGATCGAATACTGCAGGGCGCCGCGCTCTTCCAGAACCTTTACGAACTGGGCAACGGTCGAACGCTTCTGACCGATAGCGACGTAGACGCAATAAAGCTTGTCGCCTTCCGGACCATTGTCGTGAATGGCCTTCTGGTTCAGGATCGCGTCGAGAATGATCGCGGTCTTGCCGGTCTGGCGGTCGCCGATGACGAGCTCGCGCTGGCCGCGGCCAACCGGGATGAGGGCGTCGATAGCCTTGAGGCCGGTCGACATCGGCTCATGAACCGACTTACGCGGAATGATGCCGGGAGCCTTGACGTCAACGCGCGAACGCTTGGCGGCGTTGATCGGGCCTTTCCCGTCGATCGGGTTGCCAAGGGCGTCAACGACGCGGCCGAGCAGTTCCGGGCCAACCGGAACGTCAACGATAGCGCCAGTCCGCTTTACGGTGTCGCCTTCCTTGATGGCACGGTCGGAACCGAAGATAACCACACCGACGTTGTCGGCTTCGAGGTTGAGCGCCATGCCGCGAACGCCGCCAGGAAACTCGACCATTTCGCCGGCCTGAACATTGTCGAGACCATAGACGCGGGCGATACCGTCACCGACGGAAAGCACCTGACCGACTTCCGAGACTTCCGCCTCGTTGCCGAAATTTTTGATTTGATCTTTCAGAATTGCGGAAATTTCCGCGGCGCGGATATCCATCAGCCAACCTCTTTCAGTGCAAGCTTAAGGGTGGAAAGTTTGGTGCGAAGAGACGTATCGATCTGGCGAGAACCAACCTTGACGATCAGGCCACCGAGGATCGAAGGATCAACGGTAACGGAAACCGTCACATCCTTGCCGGTAACGCTCTTCAGCGCCGCCTTCAGTTCAGTTTCTTGCGCTTCGTCGAGCGCATGTGCCGAGGTGACCTCGGCGGTAATTTCGCCGCGATGGGCAGCAGCAATGGAGCGATAGGCGCGGATCATGCCGGGAACGGCAAACAGACGGCGGTTATTCGCAACGACCTTGAGGAAATTGACAGCAAGACCGGCAATACCGGCCTTCTCGCAGATTGCGGTGATTGCCTTGAACTGATCCTCGGCGGAAAACACCGGGCTCGCAACCAGACGCTTCAAATCGTCACTTCCATCGAGAAGTGCGCCGAACCTGTCCAGATCGGCTCCAACTGCCTCGACCGCACCCGCTTCCAAAGCAAGCTCGAAAAGCGACGATGCATACCTTTCGGCTACACCGGATGTTCCATGGGAGGTATCTGCCACGGGCACTTTTTCCCTGCTAATCGTCCAAGAACATCAGCGAGGGGGATCCTCCGCATCAAATTCTTGAAATCGTTTCAATTTCCCCGAAAAAGACCGGAATTCCCCCCTGCCTTTTCCCAATTTCGCGGTCCGTCTAGCATAGGACGCCGGGACTCGCAACACGCGTAATAGCGGAAAGCGCCGTTTGGGCAAGGGGGAATGCGTTTAAATTTTCCGATTCCGCCCAGGATGCGCCGCAGGTGCGGCACAAAAGCCAAAAAGCCCGTCTCAGACCAGTCCGAACACGTAGCTCAACGACAGTGCAGACAACAGAAGGTGTACAACCAGAAGTATGAAATTCCGCACTGTTGCGCCTCCATCCGAGAGAATGGAGAGAATGCCGCCGAACACGCTGAGACCGAAAGCCGCACCGAAGGCGAGATAGACCATGGGCTGCGCCAGAAGCAGGGCTGAAGCACCGAGGCCGAGATAAAAACCGGCAAGCGACGAGCGCACAAGCGCGTAACCATCCCGGCGCTCGCCGATCGCCTGCAGACCGAAGGCACGCAGAGTAACGCCTGGTGCAAACATGAAAAAGAGGCCGATCACGACCGACACCACCGCAGCGCCGAAGGCCAGCTGCTCGCCGAATTCGGCGGGAAAATAAAACTCCATCTCGTTCCCCAAATCATTTTTGCCTGCTGCGTTATGACACGGTCATGACAGCGGGAAAACGTCCCCATTGATAAAGTTCAAAGGAAACTTTGCGGATCGATATCGAGCTGCACATGCACGCTGCCCCGTTCCTTCGGGCCATTGGCCAGAAGCGTTCGAAGGAAGGATTGCATGTCGGAATTGCGCCGCCCATGCACCAGCAGGCGAAAACGGTGCCGGCCACGGATAAGCGCCAGCGGCGCTTCCGCCGGGCCGAGCAGCATGATGCCCGTAACCTGCGGTGCTGCCGCCCTTAAACCCCGCGCATGGGTTTCGGCCTCCGCACGCGTATCGGCGGAAACGATGATTGAGGCAAGCCGTCCGAAAGGCGGAAGAACGGCTTTTTCCCGCTCCACGATCTCCCTTTCGTAAAAGGCAGATGCATCGCCGGACACGATTGCCTGCATGACAGGGTGTTGCGGCTGGTAGGTTTGCAACAGGCCGTGGCTTTTCAGCCCGGTTCGCCCGGCGCGACCGGTCACCTGCGAGAGCAGCTGGAACGTTCGCTCCGCTGCGCGCGGATCGCCATTGGCAAGCCCGAGATCGGCGTCGACAATACCGACAAGCGTCATAAGGGGGAAGTTGTGCCCCTTGGCAACCAGCTGCGTGCCGATGACGATGTCCGCCTCTCCCTTGACGATCGCCTCCAGCTCCAGACGCAGCCGCTTGACGCCCATCAGGTCAGAGGAGAGCACGATGGTGCGGGCCTCGGGAAAATGTTTCTCCACCTCCTCGGCGATCCGCTCTACCCCCGGCCCGCAGGCCACCAGATGATCGAAGGTGCCGCATTCCGGGCAATGGTCCGGCGTCGGCTCGTTGTGACCGCACTGGTGGCATTGCAGTTGATTGCGGAACCGGTGCTCCACCAGCCAGCTCGAACATTGCGGGCACTGGAAACGGTGACCGCAGACCCGGCAGAGCGTCAGCGGCGCGTAACCGCGACGATTGAGAAAGAGCAGGGACTGCTCGCCCTTTTCGATGGTTTTGCCGATGCCGCGCAGGAGAACCGGCGAAAGAAACCCTCCCCTTTCCGGCGGATGGCGACGCATATCGATCAGATGCAGATCGGGCATCGCCGCATCGCCGAAGCGCGTATGCAGATGGATGGTGTTATAGCGGCCAGAACTGCCGTTGACCTGGCTTTCCACTGACGGCGTGGCGGAGACCAGCACCACCGGGAAATCCCCGATCCGGGCTCTGACGACCGCCATGTCGCGGGCATTGTAAAAGACGCGGTCTTCCTGCTTGTAGGCCGGGTCATGCTCCTCATCGACGATAATGAGGCCGAGATTGTCGAAGGGAAGGAACAGCGCCGAGCGCGCGCCGGCCACCACCTTCACCTCACCCGTCACCGCCTGTCGCCAGACCTTTTCGCGCATGCGCGGCGACAGGTCAGAATGCCATTCCGCCGGCTTGGCGCCGAAGCGGTCGTGAAAGCGATCCAGGAAGGCCGCCGTCAGCGCGATTTCCGGCAACAGGATGAGGACCTGCTTGCCTTGTCGCAGCGTTTCCGCCACCGCCTCGAAATAGACCTCGGTTTTGCCGGAGCCGGTCACACCATCAATCAGTGAAACATGGAAACCACCCTTGCGCACATCCTCGAGAATTTCCGATGCCGCCTGTTTCTGCGGGCCTTCCAGTCGCGGCTCGGCATAGTCGGGATCAGGCTCGGCCACAACGGGCGGCGCGGGCAGAAAAACCGTCTCGAATACGCCCTGCTTGACCAGACCATCGACAACGCTGGTAGAAACGCCGGCGGCATGGGCAAGGCCACTCTTCGTCCAGCCATGGCCCTCGGCCGCCAGCTCCATCACTCTCTCGCGGGCGGGAGTAAGCCGCTCCGGCCTGCCTTCGGTCAGCCGCAGCCCCTCGATCATGGGTTCGGGATCGAAGGCGGCGGGCGCGCGTAGGGCCATGCGCGCCACAAGGCCGGGCGGAGAAAGCGTGTAAGCGGCAACCCAGTCGATGAAGCGCCGCATTTCCGCTTTCAGCGGCGGGCACTCGAAACTCTTGGTGATGGGCCGCAGCTTTTTCGGATCGACGCTCTTCTCTCCTGCATCGTCCCACACCACGCCGAAGACCTGCCGTGGTCCAAGCGGCACCTGAACGATGGAGCCGGTCTCCACCACCATATCGTCAGGCACGGCATAACTGTAGGGTCCCGGCGCCGGCACCGGCACGAGAACGGGCACCGTGCGCGTGAGCGACGGCGGGTCGAACAGAGCCCCAAACAGATCGGACGAATCTTTTGCCATGATGTGGCGAACATGCCCCGGCGGAATGAAAAAGGAAACCGCCCGGATGTAATGGCTGACCCCGGTAAAGTCCACGCCAGATGCGAAGCCCAGGCGCGAGCCTTAACCAAATACTGACCATAAGGGCATAGCGTTGGGAGAGGAATGGAGCGCCCCGTGACCGAAATTCTGACTTTTGCCACACCCGATCTCTTGAACGAGCGCCAATCCTGGCTTGCCGCGATTGCCGGTGAACGACGCCTTGCGGACAATACCGTCGAGGCCTATGAGCGCGACACTCGCCAGTTTTTGACATTCCTCACCGGTTACATCGGCAAGCCAGCTTCAATCGCCGATATCGCCGATCTGCGCCCGGTCGATCTTCGCGCCTTTCTGGCCAGTCGTCGCAGGGAAGGCGCCGGCGCACGCTCGCTGGGGCGGCATCTGGCGGGCCTGCGTTCCTTTCTCCACTATCTGCAAAAGAAAGGTCTGGTGAATGCGGCCGGGGCCACCGCCATGCGCTCGCCGAAACAGCCGAAATCTCTGCCGAAACCGCTGACGGACCGGCAGGCGCTGAAAATAACCACCACCGAGGCGCAATTGAATGAAGAGCCGTGGATTGCCGCCCGTAACGCTGCGGTTCTCTCGCTTCTTTATGGCTGCGGTCTTCGCATCTCCGAGGCGCTCGGGCTGGCTCCGGCCGATTTCACGCCCGACGCCCGCAGCCTTCGCATCACCGGCAAAGGCAACAAGACCCGGATGGTGCCTTTGCTGGCAGTGGTAACGGAAGCGGTTGAGGCCTACAAAAAGCTCTGCCCCTATCATCTGGCTGCCGACCAGCCGCTATTCCTCGGCGCGCGCGGCGGCAAGCTGCAACCTGCCATCATCCAGCGCGAGATGCAGAAGTTGCGTGGCGCTTTCGGCCTGCCGGAAAACGCCACACCGCATGCGCTGCGCCACTCCTTCGCCACCCATCTGCTGGCCGGCGGCGGCGACCTGCGCACCATTCAGGAACTGCTCGGCCATGCCAGCCTCTCCACCACGCAGATCTATACCGGCGTCGATACCGCAAGATTGCTGGAAATCTACGATAATGCCCACCCGCGCGCATGAAGCAGGAAATGCTTAACCATAGTCATTAATCAGACGTCCAAGCCGCCGTTCTATAAGTGGACTAGAACCGGATGGTACCTATGCAAAGCCTGATAAAGCCACAAAATCTCACCGCCACCCTGATGGGCAAGACCGGCGACACCCTGCTCTGGTTGCTCGCCGCGCTGCACGTCACTGCTGTCGCAATCCTCTTCGCGACGTTGCTATCGTTGGGTGAGGCGCAAGCCGCAGAACAGGAGATAAGCTGCACGGGCAGCGATATTCTCGTGGAGATGCGCAAGAGCGACCCGCAGGGCTTCGCGAAGATCGAACAGGAAGCGGCAGCTATCCCGAACGGCAAGGGCAACTTCTGGCGCATCGAAAAAGCTGGAACGGCGCCGTCCTTTCTTCTCGGCACCATGCATGTCACCGATCCACGTGTTCTTGGCATGCCAGCCGCCGCAACACCCGCGTTTGAAAAAGCCGCGACGGTCATCGTGGAATCGGACGAAATCGTCGATGACAAGAAAATTGCGGCATCGCTGCTGACAAGACCCGACCTCACCATGTTTATGGACGGCAAGTCGATCACCGACATCCTGTCACCCGAAAATGTCGCACGCCTTGAAAAGGGTCTTAAGGAGCGCGGCATTCCGCTGAGTGCCGTTTCGCGCATGAAGCCATGGATGCTGTCGAGTTTCGTCGCCCTTCCCGCCTGCGAATTTGCCCGCAAGGCCACTGGCCTGTCTTTCCTTGATAAGAAGCTCGCTGAAGATGCAGTCGCGGACGGAAAGCATCTTGTCGGGCTGGAGACCATGGTGGAGCAGCTTGCGGCCATGTCTGAGCTGCCAATGGAATTTCATCTACAGGCGCTGATCGAAACGCTCGAATTGGGCGACCGCATGGACGACATCATGACGACAATGACCGATCTTTATGTCAGCGGTGATATCGGCATGACCATGCCCATGCTGAAGAGCATCGATCCCAAGAAAGCGTCTGAAAATGACCAGGGCTACGCCGCCTTCGAGCAACGCATCATCACCGATCGCAACCACGTCATGGCGGAGCGATCGGCCCCTGAGCTTGCCAAAGGCAATGTCTTCATGGCCGTCGGCGCTTTGCACCTGCCGGGCGAAGAAGGCGTAATTGAACTCCTGCGTGCGCAGGGCTTTACCCTCACACGGGTCGACTGATCCACTCGTTTCCGGCCTTGACGGGGCGGACATTGGCGCAAAACGGCCGCATCGTCGCCGGCACGATGCGACGATGAAACGGACCGACGACGAAAAGATAGAGACGCCCGAACAGGTTCTTGCGCCGGACGATAGTCGTGACCTTCACGATCTGCCGACCAGGCTCCTGTTCCACATCGACGACGATACGGAAATCGAGATGGTTATCGTCAAAGCCGAGCACGGTCCGGTCCGCAGTAGACGACAGCACGGGAAATCCGCCCGCCGAAGTACCCGCCGCCAGCTCGACCGTTCTGAGACCGAAAAGCGATACGAGACGGTTTCGAAGCGCCATAAGGTCGCTGATCCATGCCGGAGGATGATCGAGGAGAAGTCTGCTCACATCGAGTGAACTCGATGCGGCCGTCACCATCTCTCCTTCAAAGCAATCCCGCCAGTCCGCGCCCGGCAATATGTCTTCGCTATCCCGCATCCCATAACCTCATTGCCCCCTTGTGTGGCGAGGCTCATCATCACTATTTCCAATCATCCGGGAACGTGACAAACCGCCGCTAATGGCAATTCGAGCGGGAGAGATAGAGCGTTTTCGCTTTTGGAAAAGCGGGAGTGCTTTAGCCGTGCGTCATACGCTTCAGAACATTGGTGCGCCAGTAGAACTGGTGAACCAGAACTGCGGCGACGTGGCCGGCGATCAACACCCACATAAGCCCCTTGAACGGCCCGGAATGCAATTCTCCTGCTATTCGCGCGCCGAAATAATAGGCCGCAATGCCCGACAATGGCAGGGCAAAAAACAGCGCGTAAAAGGTGAAATGCGCGACCTTCGCGGCGATTTGAGAAGCGCGCGGTTCATTGGCGGGATGCGGCGGCACCCCCTGGAAAAACCGCAGACAGAGGCGCAGAACCGCAAGGGACAGGACGGCAAAGCCGACATACGCGTGAATATTGGCCGAGGAGATCTGGTCCGGCGTCAGCGTTTCACCCCGCCGCATCAACCGATACGCATGGGCCATGCCATCTGGAAACAGAAGGTTGAAAAAGATCAGAAGCGCCATCGTCCAGTGAAGGATACGCTGCGGAACGGAGAAGGAAACTTGAGTGGAGGACGCCATTTATTGCCTTTTATCAAAAGGTTAGACAGGCTATGGCGTAACTATGCTGAACCCCGGCCTGCATTGCAAGCCGGGGTTCCATTCATGGCTGAAATTTAATATTGGCTACAATCACATATGGATCGGCTTGAAGAAAGTCGCCAGCGCCGCTTCCTTCACCGCTTCCGACATGGTCGGATGCGCATGGCAGGTGCGGCCGAGGTCTTCCGAGGAACCACCGAATTCCATAAGCACGGTGATCTCGTGGATCATTTCGCCAGCGCCCAAACCAACGATATGGCCGCCGAGAACCCGGTCGGTTTCCTTGTCAGCGAGGATCTTCACGAACCCATCAGTCACCTGCATGGCGCGGGCGCGACCATTGGCGGTGAAGGGGAACTTGCCGACCTTGTAGGCGACGCCAGCGGCCTTCAGTTCTTCTTCCGTCTTGCCGACGGAAGCGACTTCCGGCTGCGTATAGACCACGGCCGGAATGACATCGTAGTTCACATGGCCGCGCTGGCCGGCGAGAATTTCCGCGAGAGCGACGCCCTCGTCTTCCGCCTTATGTGCCAGCATCGGGCCCTTCACCACGTCGCCGATGGCGTAGATGCCATCCACATTGGTCTTGAAGTGGCCGTCGATTTCGACACGGCCGCGGCTGTCCAGCACGACACCGGCTTCCGCAAGACCGAGACCCTCGGTGTAGGGCTTGCGACCGGTGGAGATCAGCACAACGTTGGCTTCCAGCGTTTCAGCCGCGCCACCCTTGACCGGCTCGAACACCACCTTTGCGCCGGTTCCCGTCTTTTCAACGCCCGTCACCTTGGCACCGAGCTTGAAATCGAGACCCTGCTTGGCGAGCAGACGCTGAGCCTGCTTGGAGACTTCGCTATCCATGCCGCCGAGAATGGTGTCGAGATATTCGACGACGGTGACCTTCGCGCCAAGACGCGACCAGACCGAACCAAGCTCGAGGCCGATGACACCGCCGCCCACCACGATGAGCTTTTCCGGAACCTTGGAGAGCGCAATCGCGCCGGTGGAGGAAACGATGACGCTTTCATCGATATCCACCTGGACGCCGGGAATACCAGCAACATCAGAACCGGTGGCGATGACGATGTTCTTGGCTTCGATTTCCTGGCTCTCGCCCTTGTCGTTGGTGACGGAGACCTTGCCGGCGGATACAACCTTGCCCGTGCCCTGGAAGGCATCGATCTTGTTCTTCTTGAACAGGAAGGCAACGCCGTCGACATTGGCTTTCACCACGCTGTCCTTGTGCCCCATCATCTTCTCGAGGTTCAGCTTCGGAGCGGCGACTTCGATACCAAGCGTATCAACGCCATGGGCCACATGCGCGAAGGTTTCGGAAGCGTGCAGCAATGCCTTGGAAGGAATGCAGCCGACATTGAGGCAGGTGCCGCCATAGGTCGCGCGCTTTTCGATCACTGCGACCTTCAAGCCAAGCTGTGCCGCCTTGACCGCGCAAACATAACCGCCGGGACCCGTACCGATTACCACTACATCATATGCCATGTTTCTGTTCCTGATTGATTGCGGGCAGGATTTTTAACCGCCCTGCTTCCGTTTGACCTGAAACTCAGGCCGCTTTTTCCGTTGCGAGTTTTATACCGAGAGCGATGAAGACCACGCCACTGGTGCGGTCGATCCATTGGCTGGCGCGCTGAAAAGCTGCGCGCATGCGAGGCGTCGTCATGAACAGGCTGACGCCGACGAACCACAGGATAAGGCAGCTTGCCATGACGAGCCCATATCCGAACTTGATGCCAACAGGCGTATGCGCGTGAACCACCGTCGAAAAGATCGACAGGAAGAAAAACACCGGTTTGGGGTTGAGCGCGTTGGCGGCAAAACCGAGCGTGAACGCCTTCAATGCAGTCTGGCCGCTTCTTGCCCGAACACCATCTTCGCCTTCCGCAGCCGGCAATTCGGTCTTGCCTGCGCGCAGCGCCCTGATGCCGATATAGATCAGATAGGCAACACCCAACCACTTGACGATGTTGAAGAGATAGATCGACTGGGAAATGATGAGACCAAGTCCAAGGATCGTATAGGTGACGTGGAACATCAGGGATGTGCCAACACCGAAGCTGGTGATGATGGCCTGCTTGCGCCCATGCACCATGGCCTGACGCATGACCATCGCCAGATCGGCGCCGGGAGAAACGATCGCGAAAAAGAAGATCGCCATCAGGGATGCAAGTTCGATCAGATACTGATGCATGGGAAAATCAACCTCTAAAACATCAACACGAAAAGCATCAGCCCAAGACCGAGCATCGAACCAAGCCAGACCAGCGAGCGGATATAGGGCACACCAGCGAGATAAAGTGGAATATAGACCACCCGGCAGATCAGCCAGATCAAAGCGCCGGTGAAGGCCAGCCCGGACGGATCGCCAGCCATGATGACACCGAAGGCGAGCGCGATGAAAGCGGGATAGGTCTCGCGAAAATTCGCCGAGGCACGCGCGGCGCGTCCGGCAACCCTGCCCTCCGGCTTCTTTTCAGCATCCCGCGGACCGGCATTCCAGTCCAGCCCGAATTCACGCGTTGCCGTCATTCCCTGCAGCGCAATGTGGGCGGCCAGCAGCAGGACGCTGAGCCCGATCAGCGGCAAAAAGGGTGACGCGGCAAGAAATGTCGGCTGCACTTTCGCTCTCCTGATGGCATTTCAGCGGGATCGACTTGAAACCCCGCTGAAACGAAAAGCAAGACCGATCAGAGATCGAGAACCAGACGTTCCGGATCTTCGAGGCTTTCCTTGACGCGAACGAGGAAGGTCACGGCTTCCTTGCCGTCAACGATACGGTGATCGTAGGAGAGCGCAAGATACATCATCGGACGGATGACAACCTGACCGCCGATGGCGACCGGACGCTCCTGGATCTTGTGCATGCCGAGGATGCCCGACTGCGGCGCATTGAGGATCGGCGAGGACATCAGCGAGCCGTAGACGCCGCCATTGGTGATGGTGAAGGTGCCGCCCTGCATGTCGGCCATGCCGAGCGAACCGTCGCGCGCTGCCTTGGCGAGACGGCCGAGTTCCTTTTCGACACCAGCGATGGAGAGCTGGTCGGCATCGCGAATGACCGGAACGACGAGACCCTTGTCGGTGCCGACAGCCATGCCGACGTGACAATAGTTCTTGTAGATGATGTCCGTGCCGTCGATTTCAGCGTTGACGGCGGGCAGTTCCTTCAGCGCGTGGGTCACGGCCTTGGTGAAGAAGCCCATAAAGCCGAGTTTGACGCCGTGCTTCTTCTCGAAAACGTCCTTGTAGCGGTTGCGCAGATCCATGACGGCGCTCATGTCCACCTCGTTATAGGTGGTCAGCATGGCGGCCGTGTTCTGTGCATCCTTGAGGCGACGTGCGATCGTCTGGCGCAGGCGGGTCATCTTGACGCGCTCTTCGCGAACCTGATCCTGCTCGGCCGAAACCGGACGGGGAGCAGCAGCAGCGACCGGAGCGGCGGCAGGTGCCGAAACACCCTTGGCAACAGCGGCGAGAACGTCGCCCTTCAGAACCTGGCCACGCTTGCCCGAACCGTCGACCTGATCGGCGGAAAGGTTGTTTTCAGCAAGCAGCTTGCCGGCGGCAGGTGCCGGCGGCATGGCGCTGCCAGCCGGAGCGGCGGCCACGGCTGCGGCAGGTACCGGTGCAGCAGCAGGCGCAGCAGGCTTTGCCGCGGGTGCAGAAGTTGCAGCGCCGGCAGCACCTTCGGCGATCTGGCCGAGAAGGGCGTCGAGACCGACGGTTTCGCCGTTCTGCACGACGATTTCGGTCAGCACGCCGGAGGCGGGCGCCGGAACTTCGACAGTAACCTTGTCGGTTTCGAGTTCAACGAGAGGTTCGTCGGCCTTGACGGTATCGCCGACCTTCTTGAACCAGGTGCCGACGGTCGCTTCGCTGACGGATTCGCCGAGGGTTGGTACGCGGATTTCAGTGGCCATGATCTAGTTCCGTTATTCGGGTGTCTTTTTTGCGGGGCGATGCGGGAGAGTTCTCACTCTCCCAGCGCGTCTTCCAGGAACGCAGCAAGCTGCGCCAGATGCTTGGACATCAGGCCGGTCGCCGGAGAGGCGGCAGCCGGACGGCCCGTGTAACGGACCTTCTGGTACTTGGCGTCGATATGCGCCAGAACCCATTCAAGGTAGGGATCGATGAACGACCACGCACCCATGTTCTTCGGCTCTTCCTGGCACCACACCATTTCCGCGTTACGGAAACGGGAAAGCTCGTTGATGAGCGCCTTGGCCGGGAACGGATAGAGCTGTTCGACACGCAGCAGGTAGATGTCGTCGATACCGCGCTTTTCACGCTCCTCGAGCAGATCGTAGTAGACCTTGCCCGTGCACATGACGACGCGGCGGATCTTCGAATCCTTCTGCAGCTTGATCGGACCATCCTTGATGACCTCCGCATCGTCCCACAGGAGACGGTGGAAGGAGGACTCGCCTGCAAGCTCCGCAAGCGACGAGGTGGCGCGCTTGTGACGCAGCAGGGACTTCGGCGTCATCAGGATGAGCGGCTTGCGGAAGTCACGCTTCATCTGGCGGCGCAGGATATGGAAGTAGTTAGCCGGCGTCGTAACGTTGGCAACCTGCATGTTGTCCTCCGCGCACATCTGCAACCAGCGTTCCAGACGGGCGGACGAATGTTCCGGACCCTGACCTTCATAACCATGCGGCAGGAGGCAGACGAGACCGGACATGCGCAGCCACTTGCGTTCACCCGAAGAGATGAACTGGTCGAACACAACCTGGGCGCCGTTGGCGAAGTCGCCGAACTGGGCTTCCCAGAGCGTCAGTGCATTCGGGCGGGCAAGCGAATAGCCATATTCGAAACCGAGAACCGCTTCTTCCGAAAGCATCGAGTTGATGACTTCGTAACGGGCCTGCGTCGGCGAAAGATTGGCAAGCGGGATGTAACGCTCTTCTGTCTCCTGATCATAGAGAACCGAGTGGCGCTGCGAGAAGGTGCCGCGTTCGCAGTCCTGACCGGACAGACGGATCTTGTGGCCGTCTACGACCAGCGAACCGAAGGCCAGAGCCTCAGCCATCGCCCAGTCCAGCCCCTCACCGGTCTCGACCATCTGAGCACGGTTTTCCATGAAGCGCTGGATCGTGCGGTGTGCGCTGAAGCCTTCCGGAATGGTCGACAGCTTCTTGCCGATTTCCTTCAGCTGCTTCATCGGCACGCCGGTCTTGCCACGACGCTGCTCATCGGCATTGTCGGCGGCGCGCAGACCGGACCACTGACCATCCAGCCAGTCGGCCTTGTTCGGCTTGTAGGACTGGCCTGCCTCGAACTCCTGCTCGAGATGGGCGCGCCAATCGGCCTTGATCTTCTCGAAATCGCCTTCGGTGATCAGGCCTTCCGCAATCAGGCGGTCAGCATAGATGCGGGCGACAGTCTTGTGGCCACGGATGACCTTGTACATCTTCGGCTGCGTGAACGCAGGCTCGTCGCCTTCGTTATGGCCGAAGCGACGGTAACAGAACATGTCGATGACGACAGGCTTGTGGAACTTCATGCGGTATTCGGTTGCAACCTTTGCCGCATAAACCACCGCTTCCGGATCATCACCGTTAACGTGGAAGATCGGCGCCTCGATCATCTTGGCAACGTCGGACGGATAGGGCGACGAGCGCGAGAAGGCCGGGTTCGTCGTGAAGCCGATCTGGTTGTTGATGATGAAGTGCATGGTACCGGCAACGCGGTGACCGCGCAGGCCGGAGAGGCCGAGAATTTCGGCAACCACGCCCTGACCCGCAAAAGCGGCGTCGCCGTGCAACAGGAGCGGCAGCACCTTTGCGCGTTCCGACAGCGGAATGATGTCGCCGTCCCATGTCTTGGCAAGCTGGTCCTGCTTGGCGCGGGCCTTGCCCATGACGACAGGGTTGACGATTTCAAGGTGCGACGGGTTTGCCGTCAGCGAGAGGTGAACCTTGTTGCCGTCGAATTCGCGGTCTGAGGAGGCACCGAGATGGTACTTCACGTCACCGGAACCTTCGACGTCATCAGGCTTGAACGAACCGCCCTTGAACTCGTGGAACACGGCGCGGTGCGGCTTGCCCATCACGTTGGTCAAAACGTTCAGGCGGCCGCGGTGAGCCATGCCGAGCACGACTTCTTCCAGACCGTCCTGGCCGCCGCGCTTGATGATCTGCTCAAGTGCCGGGATCAGCGATTCACCGCCATCGAGGCCGAAACGCTTGGTGCCCTTGAAACGCACGTCGAGGAACTGCTCGTAGCCTTCGGCTTCGACGAGCTTGGACAGAATGGCCTTCTTGCCTTCCGGCGTGAAGTCCACACCCTTGTCCGGACCTTCGATGCGTTCCTGGATCCAGCCCTTTTCTTCCGGGTTGGACATATGCATGAATTCGACGCCGAGCGTCGAGCAATAGGTGCGCTCGAGAATATCGACCATTTCGCGCACGGTCGCGTATTCGAGACCGAGGACGTTATCGATGAAAATCTTGCGGTCGTAGTCGCTTTCCTCGAAGCCATAGGATTTCGGCGAAAGCTCGTTATAGTCCTCAACGGCGCTGGCGATGCCGAGCGGGTCGAGCTTGGCGTGCAGATGGCCACGCATGCGGTAGGCGCGGATCATCATGATGGCGCGGACGCTGTCACGGGTCGCCTGAAGCACTTCGGCTGGGCTGACGGCCTTGCCGGTATCGGCGCTCTTGGCCTCGGCCTTCGCCTGAACCTTCTTCTCGATGGCCTTCTCGACCGTAGCCCAGTTGCCATCAAGCGCGGATACCAGGTCGCCGTTTGCCGGGATCGGCCAGTTGGCGCGCTTCCAGGAGGCGCCCTTGGCTGCCTTCTTCACGTCTTCCGGATTATCGGACAACGCCTTGAAGAAGCTCTGCCACTCCGGCGACACGGAAGAGGGATCCTCTTCGTACCGGGCATAGAGCTGCTCGATATAGGCTGCATTCGCGCCGTCCAGAAACGACGTGATCTGAAACTGCTCGTTCGCTTCTTGCCTTGCCATTGTGTTCTTGCGGACTTGTCCGTCCGCCTCCTCGATGCCGTTAGGGCCGTTTATCGGCCTGCCGCTTGATTATTGCTGTCTGCCGCCGGAGCGGTATGCCGTCTGTCTGTCGTTCTTTGCGGCTTCGGGCAGCGTGGCGTTAGAGCCGCACCGCCCGTTACCGGTCTCATGTGGTCTCAGCCCTTGAGGACTTCAACCAGCGTCTTGCCGAGGCGCGCCGGGGAAGGCGATACCTTGATGCCTGCAGCTTCCATTGCCGCGATCTTCGATTCCGCATCGCCCTTGCCGCCGGAAACGACAGCGCCGGCGTGGCCCATGGTGCGGCCCTTCGGAGCCGTACGGCCCGCGATAAAGCCAGCCATCGGCTTCTTGCGGCCCTTCTTGGCTTCGTCGATCAGGAACTGTGCCGCATCTTCTTCAGCCGAACCGCCGATTTCGCCGATCATGATGATCGACTGCGTGGCTTCGTCGGCCAGGAACATTTCCAGCACGTCGATGAACTCGGTGCCCTTGACCGGGTCGCCGCCGATGCCGACAGCCGTCGTCTGGCCGAGGCCTTCGTTGGATGTCTGGAATACGGCTTCATAGGTCAGCGTGCCGGAGCGCGAAACGATACCGACCGAACCCTTGCGGAAGATAGAGCCCGGCATGATGCCGATCTTGCATTCTTCAGGCGTCATGATGCCCGGGCAGTTGGGGCCGAGCAGGCGCGAGTTCGAACGGTCGAGGCGAGCCTTGACGCGCACCATGTCCATCACCGGAATACCTTCGGTGATGCAGGTGATGAAGGGGATCTCAGCCTCGATGGCTTCGATGATGGCGTCGGCTGCACCTGCCGGCGGAACATAGATCACGGATGCGTCTGCACCGGTCTTTTCCTTGGCTTCGGCAACCGTTGCGAAGATCGGCAGGCTTTCGCCCTTGGAGCCGGTCCAGGTTTCGCCACCCTTCTTCGGGTGAATACCACCAACCATCTGCGTGCCGTAATAAGCAAGCGCCTGTTCGGTGTGGAAGGTACCGGTCTTGCCGGTCAGACCCTGAACGAGGATCTTGGTGTCTTTATTAACAAGAATAGACATTATTTCCGGTCCCTCAATTAGCCGTTGATCGCCGCGACGATCTTCTTGGCTGCGTCGTCCAGGTCGTCAGCAGCCGTAATCGCAAGGCCCGATTCGTTCAGGAGCTTCTTGCCAAGTTCGACGTTGGTGCCTTCGAGGCGAACAACGAGCGGAACCTGCAACCCGACTTCCTTCACCGCGGCGATAACACCTTCGGCGATGACGTCGCACTTCATGATGCCGCCGAAGATGTTGACGAGGATACCCTCGACTTTCGGGTCAGCAGTGATGATCTTGAAAGCTGCAGCAACCTTCTCCTTGCCGGCGCCGCCGCCGACGTCACAGAAGTTTGCCGGCTCCTTGCCGTAAAGCTTGATGATGTCCATCGTCGCCATGGCGAGACCGGCACCATTGACCATGCAGCCGATGTTGCCATCGAGCGCAACGTAAGCGAGGTCCCACTTGGAGGCTTCGATTTCCTTGGCGTCTTCTTCGGTCTCGTCGCGCAGCGCCTTGACGTCGTCATGGCGGAACAGCGCGTTGCCGTCGAAGGACATCTTGGCATCGAGAACGCGCAGATGACCGTTTTCCATGACGATCAGCGGGTTAACCTCGAGGAGAGCCATGTCCTTCTCGTTGAAGGCCTTGTAGAGGATCGGGAACAGCGCCTTAGCGTCTTCCGCAGCAACACCCTCAAGCTCGAGCGCCTTGGAGATCGCGGCAACGTCAGCGTCGCTCACACCCTTTTCCGGGTCGATGGCGATGGTGTGGATCTTCTCGGGCGTGTCGTGGGCAACAGCTTCGATATCCATGCCGCCTTCGGTGGAAACCACGAAAGCAACGCGACCGACCGAGCGATCGACCAGCAGCGAGCAGTAAAGCTCGCGAGCGATATCCGCACCGTCTTCGATGTAAAGGCGGTTGACCTGCTTGCCGGCATCGCCCGTCTGCGCCGTTACCAGCGTGTTGCCGAGCATATCCTTGGAGTGGGAAACGACTTCTTCGATCGTCTTTGCGAGACGAACGCCACCCTTGGCGTCGGGGCCGAGTTCCTTGAACTTGCCCTTGCCGCGGCCGCCGGCGTGAATCTGGCTCTTGACGACGTAGAGCGGGCCGGGAAGCTGCTTTGCGGCGGCTTCGGCTTCTTCAACCTTGAGGATGGCGACGCCTTCAGCGACCGGCGCACCATAGCCCTTCAGAAGAGCCTTGGCCTGATATTCGTGAATATTCATGGAATAATCCCTGTTTGGAGCCGCTTGAAGCGCCCTGCATCCTTATCTGACGCAGGGCGCTTCAAGCTGTTGAATCTACGCATCGTGCCTTGCAAAAATCCAATCCGGTTTTGCGCCGATGCGTCAGGCTATTACTTCAGCGACGGAGCGATGTTGATGCAGGCTTCGCAGAGACCGGCAACAGCGCCGACGGACTTCTGGAAGGCGGCTTCTTCATCCTTGTTCAGCTCGATCTCGATGATGCGCTCGATACCACCGGCGCCGATGATGGTGGGCACGCCGACATACATATCGTCCACGCCGTACTGGCCCGACAGATGGGCAGCCGCGGGCAGAACGCGCTTCTTGTCCTTGAGGTAGGATTCAGCCATTTCGATCGCCGAAGCGGCTGGCGCGTAATAGGCCGAGCCGGTCTTCAGCAGGCCGACGATTTCCGCACCGCCGTCGCGGGTGCGCTGGATGATCTCTTCGAGACGCTCGGCGGTGAGCCAGCCCATCTTGACGAGATCGGTCAGCGGAATGCCGCCAACGGTGGAGTAACGCGCCAAAGGCACCATCGTATCGCCGTGGCCGCCGAGAACGAACGCCGTTACGTCCTGAACCGAAACGTTGAACTCTTCGGCGAGGAACAGGCGGAAGCGAGCGCTGTCGAGAACGCCGGCCATGCCGACGACCTTGTTCTTCGGAAGACCGGAAAACTTCTGAAGCGCCCAGACCATGGCGTCCAGCGGGTTGGTGATGCAGATGACGAAAGCGTTCGGGGCATATTTCTTGATGCCGGCGCCGACCTGCTCCATGACCTTGAGATTGATGCCGAGAAGATCGTCGCGGCTCATGCCGGGCTTGCGGGCGACGCCTGCGGTGACGATGCAGACATCAGCGCCTTCGATGGCAGCGTAGTCGGACGCGCCAGTGAGCTTGGCATTGAAACCTTCAACCGGTCCGGACTGGGCAATATCCAGACCTTTGCCCTGCGGGATGCCGTCGGCAATATCGAAGAGGACGATATCGCCCAGTTCCTTCAGGCTGGCGAGATGCGCCAGCGTGCCGCCGATCATGCCAGAACCAATAAGTGCAATCTTTTTGCGAGCCATCGAATGCTTCCTCTAGAGCTTCAATTCAATTTCACCACGCCACCGGCAGCCAAATTGTCGCACTTCGATTAGCCCCATTGACCAAAATTGGCAACAGATTCTTTTGGCATGAATATTTTCAATCGTTTAGATCATTATTTTCTTACGTAAACGTAAGAGAATGCGTCACGAAAGTGTCAAACTTTCTGCCGTTTTTCATGGTGGAGCACCAGATAATCTGCACTGCGCATCTCAAACAGGCGCGAGGCGGTGCGATCGAACTCGAAACCTTCGGTGCCCTTGCGCTTGCCGAGCAGGTCTTCGGGCATGGCCGCAGCGGAGGCGAAGAGGCGGACGCTGTGATCGTACAGCGCGTCTATGAGAATGATAAAACGCTTGGTTTCGTTCCGTTTGTCGGCATTGAGAAACGGGATGTGGTCGATGAAGACTGTATCGAAACGATTGGCTATCGCGAGAAAATCAGAAGCGCCGAGCGGCTTTTCGCAAAGGTCGGAGAAGGAAAAGCGGGCCACACGGCCGCTGGCGCGCGGCACCAGAATGGAGCGGCCCTTCATCGGTATTTCAGTCGGCGCGACAAGATGGCCACCCGTCATGTGCCGCCAGGCCATATCCATCGCCTGATCCGCCGCACCGTCGAGTGGCGTGACATAAACCGGCAGGCTTTCCAGCTTTTCCATGCGGTAATCGGTGGGACTGTCCAGCGTCACCACTTCCACATGCTTCTTCAGCAAATCGACAAAGGGCAGAAACAGGCCGCGATTAAGCCCGTCCTTGTAAAGATTGTCGGGCACAACATTGGACGTTGTTACCAATGTGCAGCCATTGGCAAAAAGCTCGCTGAACAGCCGGGCGAGGATCATCGCATCGGCAATATCCGTGACGGTGAACTCATCGAAGCAAAGAAGCTCCGCTTCCGCCAGAAGCTGGGCTGCTACTGGAGGAATGGGATCGGCCTGCTTGGTTTCACCATTCTTGAGCTTCTGCCGATGCGCGTGCACGCGATTATGGACATCAGCCATGAATTCGTGAAAATGGCAGCGCCGTTTGGAGAAGACGGGCGCCATCTCGTAGAACATGTCCATCAGCATCGTCTTGCCGCGTCCAACGCTGCCATGGACATACAGTCCCTTGACGAAGGCGGCCGGGCCAGCCTTGCGAGCGAACATCCAGCCGAGTGCGCTTTTTTTCCTGGCGGGTTTGCGCGCTTTCAAATCGGCAAGGATACGGTCGAGGTGGGCCGCAACGCCGCGTTGTGCGGCATCCGCCTGCAAGGTGCCAGCTGCCGTCAATGCGTTGAGCTGTTCAACGACACTATGGTTGTAGTCAGGCAATGGCTTCATGGAAAAGCGCCCCGGTCGCGGACGGACGCCCGCGACGAATGGAATGGCTTGAAACAGGCGAGGCGATCCGGATGCACCGGAGATGCTCTATCGGCTGAGGCTCAGCGGCTGGCCGCTATTCGTCGTGCCGTCAAAACGCGCATCGGCGCTCTTGTAGACGCGGCCGATCGTATCGCCGGAACGGTTCTTGAAGAGGACCATCTTGCCGGACACTTCCCATGACCCCATCGCCGTGAGTTCGCCGGAGCAGCCACGCGTGCCGCCACGAGAACCGCTGCCGAGATTGGTAAGCGTCAGGAACATGTCGCAATTGGCGCCGCCATTGGAAACACGCCAGTTGCCGACCATGGATTCCTTGGTGACATCAAGCGCCGTTGTCGGCGGAGCGGCAGACGCCATATCAGTGCCGCCAGGCGTCGCAGAAGCGGGTGCTGACGGGAACTGACTGCCGGAAGCACCACCGGGTGGCGGCAGGGCGCCAGACTGAACGGAGGGAACCGGCTGTGCCTGCAACGGCGGCGTATAACCGGGATTGTTGCTGGTGTTGTTGTTGTAATCGTAGGAGGTACGTTGGCAACCGGCCAGGCTCATTACAACCGCAAGACCCGTCACCACATATCTGAATTGCATATCAAGCTCCCGATTCTCTCGCTTCCGGAAAGACCATGATCAAACAAGAAGGCTGAATTATTACCAAAGCCTTATCTTGCGCAAGCGATGGCTGGGATAATTACCATTTCGGTCGATTTTTACCGAAATTTCCCGCGCCCGGTTGTAAAAAAGGGCCGCAGTCCAAACCGCGGCCCGATAGATTTTCTGTCCAAACGAATCGTCTTCAGACGCGACGCTCGACCATCATCTTCTTGATTTCCGCGATCGCCTTGGCCGGATTGAGACCCTTCGGGCAAGCCTGCGCGCAGTTCATGATGGTGTGGCAGCGATAAAGACGGAACGGATCTTCGAGATCATCAAGACGTTCGCCGGTTGCTTCGTCGCGGCTGTCGATCAGCCAGCGATAGGCCTGCAGCAGAACGGCGGGGCCGAGGTAACGGTCGCCGTTCCACCAGTAGCTGGGACAGGAAGTGGAGCAGCAGGCGCACAGAATGCACTCGTAGAGACCGTCTAGCTTCAGGCGGTCCTCATGGCTCTGCTTCCATTCCTTGGCAGGCGTCGGCGAAACCGTCTTCAGCCACGGCTCGATGGAGCGGTGCTGCGCGTAGAAGTTCGACAGGTCCGGAACGAGGTCCTTCACCACTGGCATATGCGGCAGCGGATAGACCTTCACCGTTCCCTTGATCTCTTCCATGCCCTTGGTGCAGGCGAGCGTGTTGGTGCCGTCGATGTTCATAGCGCAGGAACCGCAAATGCCTTCACGGCAGGAGCGGCGCAGCGTCAGCGTCGGGTCGATATTGTTCTTGATGTACAGCAGCGCATCGAGAACCATCGGCCCGCAATCGTCGATATCGATATAATAGGTATCGATGCGCGGGTTCTGGCCATCATCCGGGTTCCAGCGATAGATCCGGTATTCGCGAACGTTCTTGGCACCATCCGGCTTCGGCCAGACTTTGCCTTCGCTGATCTGGGAATTCTTGGGGAGAGCGAGTTCAACCATATCCAGTTCCTCAAATCAGTAGACGCGAGCCTTCGGCTCGATCTTTTTCGGATCGATGCCGTCGGCGATCAGGTCGGTGTGAACAGGGCGGTAGTCGAGCTTGACATCACCTTCATGGCTGACCCAGGCAAGCGTGTGCTTGCGCCAGTTCACATCGTCGCGACCGCCGAACGGACCATCGACGAAATCCTCGCGGGCATGCGAACCGCGGCTTTCCTTGCGCGCTTCCGCGCCGTAGACCGTGGTGATCGCGTTGGCCATCAGATTGTGCAGCTCGAGCGTTTCCACCAGATCGGAGTTCCAGACCATCGACCGGTCGGTAACCTTGACGTCAGGCAGTTCCTTCCAGATGGCGGAAATGCGCTGGCAACCGCTTTCCAGCGATTCCTGTGTGCGGAATACGGCGGCATCGTCCTGCATGGCGCGCTGCATCTTGTCACGCAGCACCGCCGTCGGCGTCGAGCCGTTGGCATAACGCAGGCTGTCGAAGCGATCCATGATCTTGTCGCAGGCAGCCGTGTCGAGAGCCGGAACCGGCGCATCGCGGTCGATGACCTGGGCTGCACGGATGGCGGCAGCGCGGCCGAAGACCACAAGGTCGATCAGCGAGTTGGAGCCGAGGCGGTTCGCGCCGTGAACCGAGGCGCAACCGGCTTCGCCAACGGCCATCAGGCCGGGAGCGATGCGTTCCGGGTTCTCGGCGTTGGCGTTCAGCACTTCGCCCCAATAGTTGGTCGGAATGCCGCCCATATTGTAGTGAACGGTCGGCAAGACCGGGATCGGCTCGCGCGTCACGTCAACGCCGGCGAAAATCTTGGCGCTTTCGGAGATGCCCGGAAGACGCTCATGCAGGATCGCCGGATCAAGGTGATCGAGATGCAGGAAGATGTGGTCCTTGTTCTTGCCGACGCCACGACCCTCGCGGATTTCCATGGTCATGCAGCGAGACACCACGTCACGCGAAGCAAGGTCCTTCGCCGAAGGAGCATAACGCTCCATGAAGCGCTCGCCTTCGGAGTTGACGAGATAACCGCCCTCGCCGCGCGCGCCTTCGGTGATCAGGCAGCCCGCGCCGTAAATGCCGGTCGGGTGGAACTGAACGAATTCCATATCCTGAAGCGGCAGGCCGGCACGTGCGATCATACCGCCGCCGTCGCCGGTGCAGGTATGGGCAGACGTTGCCGAGAAATAGGCGCGGCCGTAACCACCGGTCGCCAGCACCACCATCTTGGCGGAGAAGCGATGGATCGTGCCGTCATCGAGGTTCCACGCCACGACGCCGGTGCAGCGGCCATCGGGCGCCATAATGAGGTCGAGCGCGAAATATTCGATGAAGAATTCCGCATTGTTGCGCAGCGACTGGCCATAAAGCGTGTGCAGAATGGCGTGGCCAGTACGGTCGGCAGCGGCGCAGGTGCGCTGTACCGGCGGGCCTTCGCCGTAGTTCTGCATATGGCCGCCAAACGGGCGCTGGTAGATCTTGCCTTCGGCATTACGCGAGAAGGGCACGCCGTAATGCTCCAGCTCATAGACCGCCTTTGGCGCTTCCATGGCGAGATATTGCATCGCGTCGACGTCGCCCAGCCAGTCGGAGCCCTTTACGGTGTCGTAAAGGTGCCACTGCCAACAGTCGGGCGTCATGTTGGTGAGAGAAGCGGCGATACCGCCCTGCGCCGCGACCGTGTGGGAGCGCGTCGGGAAAACCTTGGTGATGCAGGCCGTGCGGAACCCCTGTTCCGCCATGCCGAGCGTTGCGCGCAGACCCGCGCCGCCGGCGCCCACCACGATCACGTCATAGGAGTGATCGACGTAGGTGTAAGCCTTGCCATTCTGGGAAGGTGAACTGATCGATGCCATGGCCGATTTATCCTGCGAATGCGATTTTCAGAATGGCGAAGATGCAAAGACCGCCAATGAGAACCGCGAAAAACGTATTGAGCATCAGAAGAACGAGCTTCGAAACCTCGCCGTGCACGTAGTCTTCGATGATGACCTGCATGCCGAGCTTCATGTGAATGAGGCCGGAAACCAGCACCAGACCCATGATGACCGCAACGAGAGGGTTGGAAAGCGCCGCCGCAACTTCCGGATAGGGAGCGCCGGCATATTTGATGAGAAAGACCACGAAGAAGATCAGCAACGGCACGTTGGCGACGGCCGTAAGGCGCTGGCGCCAGAAATGGTCGGTGCCTTCCTTGGCGGAGCCGAGGCCACGAACCTTTCCGAGAGGTGTACGCATATCCATGACAGGCTATCTCCTTAGCGCACGATCAGGGCGATGACCCAGATCAGCGCGGTCAGACAGATCGACGCTACAAAGGTCGCCTTGGCGAGTTTCGTGTTGAAGTTCTTCTCGAAGCCATGGCCGAGATCCCACATGAAGTGGCGAAGGCCGCCCAGCATGTGGTGAACGAGAGCCCAGGTATATCCGATCAGGATAAGCTTGCCGATGATCGTACCCATTGCCCAGCTGACCCAGTCGTAATAGGCAGGGCCGGAAGCAAGTGCGATAAGCCACCAGGCGACAAGAAGCGTTCCGAAATAAAGCGCCGCACCCGTGATGCGGTGCACGATGGATGCGACCATCGTCGGAATCGGCTTGTAAATTTGAAGATGCGGCGACAGAGGCCGGTTATTTGTCACGTTCGCCATCAGAACCTCGCGGCGTTTTCCCGTGCACCCGTCAGATCGGGCGCCCCCAAGCAACAGCACATGACGAAAGAATGTGCATTGCACCAACCGCGACGTTTAATCACATGGGAGCATCACGACAAGCACATTTCATGACCGATTCCAATTTAATCGATTGGTTCACGAATTTTTTTTGGAATTTTTTTGCTCGAAAATAAAAAAACGAGCATTTCCAAGATTTACGCCTTCAAAATATTTACCTTTACGTAATTTCGAAATCATGTAATTTACTATTCGTTAACCGAAAAAATCCGGAGAATGAGGCTCATGTTACAGCGTCGAATCGCAGCTCTGGCGGTGATGACTGCAGGCATTATTTTCACGGCACTGCCTCCTGCTGCGGCAGGTGATTTTTATAGTCGCCACCATTATCAGCATCGTCAGTCACAGTTGAGCTTCTCCACGGACGGACTGCCCTCCACCCTTTCCGGCGGCACTTATGTGGGTGGAATATCCGCCTTGAGGGTCCGCGGGAACGGCAATTATTTCGCGATCAATGGTGGGCTTTCGCGACAAGGCGCAACCGTCAATATGGGCGCGCAGCTGGCACCGAAGGCGAAAATCATCAACGTCCGCGCCGAAACGACAGGCGACGCCTGCGATTACCAGCACGGCGTCTGCATCATCAGGCCCTGATATAATCAGACAAAACGCCAGACGGTGGTTTTTTTGACTTCACTGTCTTCCAGAGCCCGCGTCACCGGCACCTGATAGGTTGCCTCGGCGTAAAGGCGCTGTTTGGGCAGGTAGGCCCGTCCCGGATCGCCGACGAGCACGGTCACGCCCCTATCCGCCAGTTCCAGAAACCAAGGCACGAGGAGATCGGCAAAGGCGCGATCATAAAACACGTCGCCGGCCAGCAGAACATCCGCCTCAACCGGCGTCCCAACCAGATTGCGGCCGGTAAAATCGATGGCCACACCATTGAGAGCAGCATTCAGCCGAATGGCCGTTTCCGTCCACGGATCGATATCGGCGGCTAAAACAGCCGCGGCGCCCGCCTTTACGGCGGCAATGGCGACCAGTCCGGAACCGCTGGCGAAATCCAGCACACGCTTGCCGGAGACACTTTCAGGATGATCGAGAATGTAGCGGGCAAGCCCCTGTCCACCAGCCCAGGCGAAAGCCCAGAATGGCGGCGGCAGGCCGATCTCTTCCAACTCCTCCTCCGTCTTCAGCCACAGCTCATGCGCTTCGGTCGCAAGATGAAGGCGCAATTCCGGCACATGTGGTGGATGCATGATGCCGGTATTGTCGAGAATGAAGCGTTCGGGATCGGTCCTCACCGAAAGCTCAGTCCGGAGATTTCGGTGGATTGGAAAGGCCACCCATGCGGCAGACTTCGAGATATTCCTCTTCCGTCACAGGCTGCACCGAAAGCCGCATGGATGTGACCAGCGACATCTTTTCGAGTTTCGGATTGGCCTTCACATCCTTCAGCGAAACCGGTTTCGGCATGTCGCAAACGGCGCGGATATCCACGCAATCCCACTTCAGATCGCCCTCTGCGGTCGAATCCGGGTGCGAAAGGGCGCAGACTTCCACGATGCCGACGACATCAAGCCCTTCATTCGAGTGGTAGAAAAAACCCTTGTCGCCGATTTTCATGGCGCGCATGTTGTTGCGGGCCTGATAATTGCGCACGCCGGTCCATTCTTCGCCAGCCTCGCCCTTGGCCTTCTGCATTTCCCAGGACCATTTGAACGGCTCAGACTTGTAAAGCCAGTAATTCGCCATGGCCGGTCAAGCCCCCGGATTGTTGAAGACCCAGTTATAGGGCTTCACATCCACGCTTTCGAACAGGCCGGCCTTTGCATAGGGATCGGCATCGGCAAGGGCCTTAGCCGCATCGATGTCGGCAGCTTCCACGATGACAAGGCTGCCATTCGGCTTGCCTTCGGCATCCAGAAACGGTCCGGCAATCTTCAGCGTGCCTTCGGCGTTCAACTTGTTCAGGTGCTCCAGATGAGCCGGGCGCGTGTCCATGCGCACGTTCAGATGGCCGGGCTTGTCCTTGCAGATAAAGGCAAACAGCATTTTCGTCTCCTCGCTGGCGCATGCCTCCCAAAAGTGTAAGCGGTTTTGGGACCAGGACATGCGTAAAAACTATCCGAAGGCCGCACTCATTCAGTGGTGATGGGCCTTGTCATCAATTGTTGCATGGCGCTCGCCACGTCCAGATTGCCGTCGATGATGGCCGCAACCGCCTCGGTCACCGGCATGTCGACAGCGTGATGTTCGCCGAGCCGGGCGGCAACGGCTGCCGCAAAGGCGCCCTCCACCAGCCCGCCGGACATGTCCTTGCCTTCGCCCCGGCCAAGCGCGATGCCGAAACGCAGGTTTCGCGACTGGTGGCTTGTGGCGGTCAGCACGAGATCGCCAAGGCCGGAAAGACCGCGCACGGTATCGGCCTTGCCGCCCATGGCAACGACCAGACGCGACATCTCGGCAAGCCCCCGCGAAATCAACGCCGCCCGTGCGGAATCGCCGAGGCCCGCACCTTCAACGATGCCGGCGGCAATGGCGAGCACATTCTTCAGTGCGCCGCCAAGCTGCACGCCCGTGCGGTCGGTCGAGGCATAAAGCCTGAACGTTCTGCCGGAAATCGTGGTCGCCAGCCGCTCGGCGATGACAGCGTCTTCCGCCGCTATCGCCATCGCCGTCGGCAGTCCGCGCGCGATATCGGCCGCAAACCCCGGACCGGAGAGAGCGGCGATTGGATGATGCGGCAGTTCCGCTTCCAGAAGTTCCGTCAGCAGCCGGCCGGACACCCGGTCGATGCCCTTGGCGCAGGTAACGATGACACAATCATTAGCCAGATAAGGACCGTAATGGCGCGCCGCATCGGCATGGGCCTGAGAGGGCATGGCAAACAACACGATGCCTGCATCGGCCAGCACATCCGGCTCAACGGAAAATTCCAGCGCATCCGGCAGGTCTACACCCGGCAGGACAGCCTCGTGAATACGATCAGCCCTAAGATCGGCCATCAGGGACGCATCACGGCCGAGCAGGGTCACGTCATGCCGGTTCTCCAGCGCGATGACGACGGCGAGCGCGGTTCCGAAGGCGCCAGCGCCGATGACGACGATTTTCTCCCGCTGCATCAGGCCTTGGCTCCCCTTTTGCCGAAACCGATCAATGTCTCCGCGCTGCCATCAAGCGGCCAGCGCGAGCGCGGCGCGATCTCCAGCGCATCGGGTTCTCGGCCGCATGCCATCCGCTCCAGCCCGGCCCAGGCAATCATCGCGGCATTGTCGGTGCAGAGCCGGTGCGGCGGTGCGACAAAGCGGAACCCGTGGACATCACAAAGCGCCTGGAGGGTCTGGCGGATTTCCGTATTGGCGGCAACGCCGCCGGCCACGACCAAAGCGGGCTCCGTCTCGAGATGCGGAAACTCTTCCTTAAAGCGGGCAAGGCCACGACCGATACGGTCCTTGAGCGTGCGTGACACCGCCTTCTGGAAGGAGGCGCAGATATCGGCAATATCCTGATCCGAAAGCGGAGCGATCGCGGTTGCCGCCTGCCGCACCGCTGTCTTCAGACCGGAGAAGGAAAAATCGAGTCTCGTCTCGCCGACCATCGGGCGCGGCAGTGCAAAACGGTCAGGGTTGCCTTTCGCTGCTGCCTTTTCAACCGCAGGCCCGCCGGGATAGGGCAACCCCAGAAGCTTCGCAGTCTTGTCGAAGGCTTCCCCAAGCGCGTCATCAATGGTCGTACCCCAGCGCTCGTATTCACCCACACCGCGAACCAGCACGAGCTGGGTGTGGCCGCCGGAGACCAGCAGCATCAGATAGGGGAAGGAAAGACCGTCGGTCAGACGCGCCGTCAGCGCATGGCCTTCGAGATGGTTGATGGCGTAAAGCGGCTTGTCTGCAGCCTTCGCAATCGCCTTGCCGGTCATCAGGCCCACCAGCAGACCGCCAATGAGGCCGGGGCCGGATGTGGCCGCGATGGCATCGACATCGGCAAGGGTGACACCCGCCTGTTCCAGCGCTTCTTCCACCAGCGTGTCCAGCGCCTCGACATGGGCGCGGGCAGCAATTTCGGGCACCACGCCGCCATAGGCGCTGTGTTCCTCAAGCTGCGACAAAACGACGTCGGACACGATCTCGCCACGTCCGTCCGCATGCCGAACCACAATGGATGCAGCGGTTTCGTCACAGCTTGTCTCTATGCCGAGGATACGAAGAAAGGGGGTCATCAATTCTGTTCGTTCATTGCGATCATGCGCTGAGTTGGTCTAAGACAACTCCGGTAACAATGGATAGACGCGGATGCAAACAAAACCTTTCCGAATCGGCACGCGCGGCAGCCCTCTGGCGCTCGCACAGGCTTACGAGACCCGTAACCGGCTGATGTCGGCACACGGTCTGCCGGAAGATATGTTCGAAATCGTCGTGCTTTCCACCAAGGGTGACCGGATAACCGACCGCGCTTTGTCGGAGATCGGCGGCAAGGGCCTGTTCACGGAAGAACTGGAGAGCCAGCTTCTTTCCGGCGAGCTCGATATTGCCGTGCATTCCTCCAAGGACATGCCGACCGTTTTGCCGAAGGGCCTTTATCTTTCCGCTTTCCTGCCGCGCGAGGATATGCGCGACGCCTTCATTGGTCGCACCGCACCGAAGCTTCTGGAACTACCGCAGGGCGCCGTTGTCGGCTCCGCATCCTTGCGCCGCCAAGCGCTGATCCGCCGCCTGCGTCCCGACCTGAGCGTCATCATCTTTCGCGGCCAGGTCGAAACCCGCCTGCGCAAACTGGAGGAAGGCCAGGCGGATGCTACGCTTCTCGCCTTTGCCGGCCTGAAACGGCTGGGCATGGAGAATGTCCCGACGGACATTCTCGACCCGAAGGAATTTCCACCAGCCCCCGCGCAGGGCGCGATCTGCGTCGAGAGCCGTATTGGCGACACACGCATGGACGAGTTGCTTTCACCTATCAACGACATACCCACCTACGATGCCGTTACCTGCGAGCGCGCCTTTCTGGCCGCCCTCGATGGTTCCTGTCGCACCCCGATTGCAGGCTTTGCTACCTGCCACGGCGAGGAACTTCATTTCTCCGGCCTGATTCTCACACCGGACGGACAGACGAGCCACAGCGTCGAGATTTCCGGTGCTCGCAAGGATGCCGAGGACTTGGGTCGCAAGGCCGGTGAAGACGTGCGCGCCAGGGCAGGCAGCAACTTCTTCGACGGCTGGAGCTGAGCCGATGCGGATCGTCGTCACCCGGCCGCTTCGTTCGGGCGAAAAGACGGCCGCAAAGCTTGAAGCCCTCGGTCACGAGCCGGTGCTTCTTCCGCTGTTTCATCCCGTCCACCACGGCGAGCGCGCAATATCAGCGCTATCGGAGCCGCTGTCGGCCATCGCCGTGACCAGCGCCGAGGCCTTGCGGGCGCTTAGAGATTTCCGCCACCGACTTGCGTCCCATCTTTCAAAACCGCTTTTCGCCGTCGGCGAGGCGACGGCGGAAGCGGCGAGGGAAATCGGCTTCCGAAACATCCTCACCGGATCTGGCGATGCGGTGGCTCTCGCGGGGCTTGTCTCGGAGCATCGCCCCCTAACGGAGAGCACAGATCCATTGCTCTATCTTGCCGGCACGCCGCGAGGCGCCGTGTTCGAGGACGGCATTGCCGCCGCGGGAATTTCCTTCCGAACCGTCGATTGTTACGAAATGCAGCCGTCAGATCTTTCAGACGATATGCTCGAAACAGCACTTGTGAAGACAGCTGCCGATGTGGTCCTGCTCTATTCGTCGGAAGCCGCACGGGCCTTTTTCCGCCACGCATCGTCGGAAAAATATGTGGCGGCGCTGACCACCACACAATTCGTCTGCATCAGCCGCAATGTGCTTTCACTGGTTCCGGAAATCTTCCGCGCGAACGCCGCAGCCGCCGAAGGGGCAAACGAGGCAGCCATGTTTGAACTTCTCCACCGAAAGTCTGGAACCTAATTCAGGCTCGCCTCTTTCCTTTGCCGCCGTCACTGACTAGGTTTAGACTATTGCAGGCAGAAATGAGGTTGTCATGGTATCGGGAAAGCCGCCACGCCACTCCAAGTCAAACGCCGAACCGGTCACCATCGACCTGGACGCAAAAGACGTGAAAGCAATTTCCGCCGACGTGGATGCTGCAAAGACTGATGACAAGACCGGCGAGACGACACCGGCAGCAGCTCAGCCAAACGTTCCTCCCAAGCCAGAAGCAGCCGAAACGTCCAGCCCTGCTCCCGTCTGGGAACAGACGCATAAAACACCCATGGAGCCTGCACCGAACGTTCACAAGGCGGAACCGGCAACCGGCAAGCCCCAGGTGGAAAAACCTGCCGGCAACCAGCCCGAGACAGCTTCGCCGAAACCCGAAGCGAAACCGGTGACCAGCGCGACTGACGCAAGCGCTGCTTCCGCTTCCGCGGCGGGCGCAAAGCCTGCGACTTTTGCTTCCACATCGTCGTCCGCAGCATCCGGAAGCGCGACTACTGGTGCAAAGCAATCGACAGGCGCGTCATCCTCCGGACCTGCCAAGCCATCCACGCCACAGCAACCCGAGCGCAAACAGGCGGCAACCTCCGGTGTGATCGCGGCGGGTATCGTGGGTGGCCTCGTGGCGCTCGCAGCTGCTGGCAGCATGCAATATGCCGGCATTCTGCCCTCGTTTAATGTGAGCAAGACCGGAAGCGATGAGATTGCCGCATTGAGAACCGAGCTAGGGAGCCTGCGTCAGCAGCTCGCCAATGTTCCCGCAGCAGGAGGGGATACCTCGGCGCTGGAACAGCGCATCGCCGCTCTTGAGGGCGCAAAGGGCGAAGCCCCGCAGGTGGACGCACTTTCGGAAAAAATAACCGCGCTGGAATCCGCGCTCACGTCAGAGCGCTCCGCGCAGGCCTCAGCAACGGCGGAGCTGACACGCCGCCTGACTGACGCGGAAACCAAGATCAATGAACCGCGCGACGATATAGAAGTCGCCCGCGCCATTGCCTCGGCCGCACTGAAAGCCGCGATCGATCGCGGTGGGCCGTTCCTCACTGAACTCGACACATTGTCCAAGGTAACCCCGGACGATCCGGCAATCGCATCCTTGCAGTCTTTCGCCGCAACCGGCGTGCCGTCGCGCTCGGAGCTGATGCAGAAATTCCCCGACGTTGCGAATGCGATGCTTTCGGCGATCAATCGGCCCGACCCCAATCAGGGCATCATGGAACGTCTGACGGAAAGCGCCTTTTCGCTGGTGAAGGTCCGCCCCGTCGGAAACATCGAAGGCGAGACCCCCGACGCCACGATCGCGCGCATGGAAAACAAGTTGCGCAACGGAGATCTGCAGGGTGCGGCACTTGAATGGAATGGGCTTCCGGAGGCCGCCAAGACAGCATCCGCCGACTATAAAAAATCTCTGGATGTGCGCATCGAGGTCGAAAACCTGGTGGGAGGCACGTTAAACCGCGCCATCACCAGCACCGGCAAGCAGGGGTAAGGCATGACCAGAATTCTGACTTTCGTCCTCATCGTTCTGGCGCTCGGTTTCGGTTTCTCCTGGCTGGCGGACAGGCCCGGTGTCCTCTCAATCGTCTGGCAGGGCCAGCTGATCGAAATGAGCCTGATGGTCGCCGCCTCCATCGTTGCTGCATTCGTTGCGGCCGTCATGCTGGTCTGGTGGGTCGTCAATGCCATATGGACATCGCCGAACGCGGCACGACGCTATTTTCGCGCCCGCAAGCGCGACCGTGGTTATCAGGCGCTCTCCACCGGCCTCATCGCCGCCGGCGCCGGCAACGCCATTCTGGCCCGCAAGATGACGGCCCGCACGCAGGGGCTTCTCAGTGCTGATCAGGAGCCGCTGATCCACCTGCTCGATGCGCAGGCCGACCTCATCGAAGGCAAATATGACGAGGCGCGGCGCAAATTCGAGGCGATGGCCCGCGATCCTGAAACCCGCGAACTTGGCCTTCGCGGCCTTTATATCGAGGCGCGCCGACAGGGAGCCCATGAAGCAGCCCAGCAATATGCCGAGGACGCAGCCGAAAAAGCCCCTTACCTGCCCTGGGCAGCACAGGCGACGCTGGAAACCCGCTGCCGCAACGGCGAGTGGGATGACGCGATCCGCCTGCTCGACCAGCAAAAAGCAGCAGGCGTCATCCAACGCGGCGAGGCGGAGCGGCTGAAAGCTGTGCTTCTTACCGCAAAGGCCGGTGAAAAACTGGAGAGCGACCCGGTGGGTGCGCGCGAAGACGCAAAACAAGCCCTGAAGCTTGCAAAAAGCCTTGTGCCCGCAGCATTGATCGCAGCAAAATCCTATCTGCGCGAAGACAATCTGCGCAAGGCCGCAGCGGTTCTGGAACCGGTATGGAAGAACGATCCCCACTCGCAGATCGCAGATCTCTATGTTCGGGCGCGCAGCGGCGATACGGCCATCGATCGCCTTAAACGTGCCGAACGGCTTGAGAGCCTGAAACCCAACAACATCGAATCCCTGTTTGCCGTGGCGCAGGCAGCTCTCGACGCCAAGGAATTTGCCAAGGCGCGTGCCAAAGCGGAAGCCGCCGCCCGGATCGAGCCGCGCGAAAGCATCTTCCTGCTGATGGCCGACATCGAGGAAGCCGAAACCGGCGATCAGGGGCGGGTGCGTTACTGGATGGCGCAGGCGCTGCGCGCACCGCGTGATCCCGTCTGGGTGGCAGATGGTGTCACTTCGGAAAAATGGCTTCCGGTTTCGCCCGTGACAGGCCGTCTCGACGCCTTCGAGTGGAAGGCGCCTTTTGGCCAGCTTGAAGGACCTGTCGAAGACCTGACAATCGAAAATGCGATTGCAGCAGCACCGGCAAGGACCGAACAGGCTCCGACCCCGATCGTTGTTGAAGTGGCACCTCAGCCCATTGTTGTGACGAAACCCGCACCCATCGAGGTCAAGCCGGACGTGTCTGCCCCGAAGGAGAAAAAGCCGGCAACAAATGAAGTTCCGGTGGAAGCCAGGCCAGCGGATGCGAAGACAGAACCAGTGCCATTTTTCGGTGGTGCACCGGATGATCCCGGCGTCAAGAAACCCGGCGTGGAAGCCGAACCCAAAACCCGGCTAAAACTCTTCTGACAGGCTATCGATGTTCAACCAGATCCAGTCGTTTATACAAAACCTCGTTGGCCAGCATGCGGATGAATTCAGCCCCGATGATCTGAGGGTCGCGGTGGCCGCCCTCTGTTTTCAGGTGATGGAAGCGGACGGCACGGTCTCCAAAAGCGAGCGTGATCGCCTTCGTGAGATCCTCCACGACTATTATCATCTCGATGCCGGCAAGCTGGACGCGCTTCTTGCCGCCGGCCAGGAGGCAGGCAAGGAAGCGGTAGACTATTATCGCTTCACCACCGATATCCGCCGCCATCTCGATGAAGAGCAGCGCGTGGAGCTTATTGGCATCCTCTGGGATATTGTTTACGCTGACGGCGAACGAAGCGAGATGGAAGATCATGTGATCTGGCGCGTGGCCGATCTACTCGGTGTTTCCGTGCGCGACAGGGTTCTGCAACGTCAGCAGGCCGCCACCAGGTCCGGACCCGCTGAAGAAAGCGAAAACGAAGACGATGCTGTTTGACCCCTCCAGGCAACAGAGAAAACAACCTTCGCTGCTCGTCATCCTGCATCAGGAACGTTCCACGCCGGGCCGCGTCGGCCAGATGCTGGTGGAAAAAGGCTATCGGCTGGATATAAGGCGCCCCGCGCTTGGAGACGATCTGCCGCAAACGCTGCAGAAACATGCGGGCGCCATCATCTTCGGCGGCCCGATGAGCGCCAACGACCCGCATGACTATATCAAAGCCGAAATTGACTGGCTGAAAGTGCCGCTGAAGGAAAACAAACCGTTTCTCGGCATCTGCCTCGGCGCACAAATGCTGTCCAAACATCTGGGTGGTAAGGTAGAGGCCGACCGTGAAGGCAAGGTGGAAATCGGCTGGTATCCGCTTCATGCGACCGAACACGGGCGATTGCTGATGCCGCATTGGCCGAAGATGGTTTATCATTTCCACCGCGAAGGGTTCGATTTGCCGCGGGGAGCGGAGCTTCTGGCATCGGGCGAAACCTATCCCAACCAGGCTTACCGATACGGAAAAAACGCCTGGGGACTGCAGTTTCACGCAGAACTGACCCGCGCGATGATGCACAGCTGGGTGGTGCGTGGCGCACAGCGCTTCGGCATGCCCAATGCACAGGTCGGCAGCCAGCATCTGGAGGGGCGCATGTTGTTCGACACACCGCTCCGGTCCTGGCTTGGCAATTTCCTTGATCTGGTTTTCGAAGGCAAACCGCAGCGCTGAGGCGCGTCAGCGTGGTGCGTCGAGATTATCGATCCTGCGCAGCTTCGAAAAGCCGAGTGCCCAGATGACCGCAACCGCAAGCGTGCCCGCCCCGCCGATGACGACGGCTGGCACGGCCCCGACGACATGGGCCATGGTGCCGGCGCGGAACTCGCCCAGCTCGTTGGACGCCCCGACAAACACCATGTTCACCGCATTCACGCGCCCGCGCACCTCATCCGGCGTCCAGAGCGCAATCAACGTTTCCCGCACATAAACCGACACCATGTCCGATGCGCCCATGACCACCAAAGCGGCAATGGACACCCATGCGGTTTGAGAAAGTCCGAATACCACGGTGGAAATGCCGAAAAACCCGACACCGACGAACATCAGCAGGCCGGCATGGTGGCGGATGGGCCTGAACGCCAGAATGACCGCGACGGTTATGGCGCCGATACCGGGTGCCGCGCGCAGAAGCCCAAGCCCCCAAGGCCCGAGTGTCAGCACTTCCTTGGCAAAAATCGGCATCAGGGCGACAGCGCCGCCGAGCAACACGGCAAAAAGATCGAGCGAGATGGCGCCGAGAACCACTTTTTCCTGCGAGATGAATTTGAACCCGGCCAGCATGGTCTCGAGGCTGATCGCTTTCGCCGGACCCCGTTGCTCCGGTTTGCGGATCGTCACCGCCAGCATAGCGGACACGATGAACAGCACGAGCGCCACGCTATAGGCCACGGAAGCGCCGAGACCATAAAGCAGGCCACCGGCGACAGGGCCAAGAATGGACGCCATCTGCCATGAAGAGGAGTTCCAGGCGATGGCGTTCGGCAAATCCTCGACAGGCACGAGATTGGGAGCCAGCGATTGCACCGCCGGCCCCATGAAAGCCCGCTCTATGCCGAACACGACGAGAATGGTAAAGACCGGCCAGGGAGAAAAGCTGTGTGCCAGCGTCAGGCCAAGCAGAGCCGCCGCGCAACCGGCCGCTATCAGAAGGCATACGGCCATAATGCGCCGGCGATTGTGCCTGTCAGCCACCGTTCCAGTGACAAGGATCAAAAGCAGCGATGGCAGAAACTGGAAAAGACCGATCAAGCCGAGATAAAAGGCATTGCCGGTGACCTCATACATCTGCCAGCCCACGGAAACGCTGACGATCTGGATTGCGAAGGCCGAAAAAAACCGGGCGCTGAAAAAACGGCGATAGGAACTATGCCGGAATGCACCGAAGCGGTTTTCGGCAGAAGGCAGGGACATCGGCTGGGTGCTCTCGAGACAATATGAGAAGTCTGCAATAGAGCGATACGACAAGAATCGCCAGCCCTATAGGCGCAACACTTGCCGGTTCACGAGCGAATGTCTAAATGTCTTGCAATCAAGATACGGAGATATTGATGCTTGCCCTGTTTCAGACCATCGATCTGGCTTTGAACCTCTATACCTGGGTGCTGATCGCCAGCGCCATTTTTTCCTGGCTTTACGCCTTCAACGTCATCAACTCCCGCAACCAGTTCGTGAATGCCATCGGCAGCTTTCTGGTCAACGTCACCGAGCCGGTTCTGCGCCCAATCCGTAGCATTCTGCCTAATCTCGGCGGCATCGATATTTCGCCGATCATCCTGCTGCTGATCATCTTCTTCATCCGCTCCTTCATGTGGAATACGCTCTATCCCATGGTCGCTTGAGCGACCTCTGGCAAAAACACGGCGATCACATACGCCTGTCCGTTCGCCTCACCCCGAACGGGGGACGCGATGCCATTGACGGCGTGGAGCAGGATGCTGACGGAAATGCCCATCTGAAGGCCCGCGTCAGTGCAGTGCCTGAGGGCGGCAAGGCGAACAAGGCCCTGGTTATTTTGCTGGCGAAAAAATTCGGCCTGCCCAAATCGTCCATCACCTTCATTTCAGGTGAAACAGCGCGTAAAAAAATCCTCCGGATCGATACCGACCCGGAGGATTTCGAAAAGCTTTTTAGAAAGCTGGAAGTCTAAGGCAACGGGCTGAAATCAGCCCTGCGTCTTGTAGCGCTCGATGGCTTCGACGATCAGCTTCTTGGCAACGTCGACATCCTGCCAACCGCCCATCTTCACCCACTTGCCGGGCTCCAGATCCTTGTAGTGCTCGAAGAAGTGCTCGATTTGCTTCAGCGTGATTTCCGGCAGGTCGGTGTAGTTGTGGACCTTGTCGTAACGGCGCGTCAGCTTCGGAACCGGAACGGCGAGGATCTTCTCGTCCTTGCCGCCGTCGTCTTCCATGATCATGACGCCGATGGGGCGCACATTGATCACGCAGCCGGGAACCAGCGGGCGGGTATTGCAGATAAGAACGTCGATCGGGTCGCCATCGTCGGAAAGCGTGTGCGGCACGAAGCCATAGTTACCCGGATAGGTCATCGGCGTGTAGAGGAAGCGATCGACGATCAGCGCACCGGCGTCCTTGTCCATCTCGTACTTGATCGGCTGGCCGCCAACCGGCACCTCGACAATAACATTCACGTCTTCCGGCGGATTCTTGCCAATGGAAATTGCATCGATACGCATTCGCTTCCCTCATTCGACGGGGTTGGATTTGGTTTTCGATACTGGGAAAGTCGCCGTATTGCAACATGGCTTTAGGCGGATAAGGCAGAATGCCGAATTTGAGGGCATCGGGATTGTGAATGGCCGACCGGAAAAAATGAAACCGGCGTGAAATCACCCGGCTGCGTACTTAGTTCCAGACGAAACCGATCTTGCGCAGCGACCTGCCGCCGAAATCTTCCATGCCCTCGGCGATGTCCCGGCCGCCATGCGAACGGAAAAACCGATTGGCGACCTCGCTATCTTCGAGGCACCAGACCACAACACCGTTGCAGCCGAGCGAGGTCAGCAGCCGGCGAGCTTCCGTGAACAGCAGCGAGCCAAGCCCGATGCCCTGATATTCCGGCCGCAGATAAAGCTCGTAGATCTCGCCGTCATGCGGCAGCCCACGCGCACGGCTTAAGCCCAGCGTGGCATATCCGGCAACCACGCCCTTCACTTCCACCACCAGCATGGTTGCGGAACCCCGGGTCGCCTTCTTCCACCAGATTTCGCCGCGGCGCTCCAGCATCTGCGTCAGCGGTCGGTGCGGGATCAGCCCGGCATAGGCCTGTTGCCATGACAGACGGTGCGCTTCGGCTATTGCGCGCGCATCTTGCGGTTCGGCTCGGCGAACATCTATGGATAACGTTTTCATAACGCGATTCTGGCCCCGACCATGAAAACTTGCCAGCCATAAAGGTTAACGACAGCAAGCTTACCCACAGCCTATTCATGTGGACGACCGAGAAAAATTAACGCATCCTTAACCTTTGACACAAGGGTCTTTCGACTCATGCACAAATAAAACATGCGCATAAAAAAACCCGGCTCGCAGCCGGGTTTTTTCAAATTCTTTACGGGAAGCCGCAATCAAACTGCGAGCTTCGCCTTTTCGAAACGCTTGCGATCGTTGGCGTCGAGGAACATCTTGCGCAGACGGATGGACTTCGGCGTCACTTCCATCAGCTCGTCGTCCTGGATCCAGGAAAGCGCGCGGTCGAGCGTCATGCGGATCGGCGGCGTCAGCTTTACGGCTTCATCCTTGCCGGCGGCGCGAATGTTGGTCAGCTGCTTGCCCTTCAGCACGTTCACTTCGAGATCGTTATCGCGCGAGTGAATGCCGATAATCATGCCGGCATAAACCTTCTCACCCGGCTCGATGATCATCGGGCCACGATCTTCCAGGTTGAACATGGCGTAGGCGACAGCTTCGCCCGAACCGTTCGACAAAAGAACGCCGTTAACGCGACCAGCAATCGCACCCTTGTACGGCTGATAGTCGTGGAACAGGCGGTTCATGATCGCCGTGCCGCGCGTGTCGGTCAAAAGTTCCGACTGGTAGCCGATCAGGCCGCGGGTCGGAGCGTAGAACTTCAGACGAACGCGATTACCGCCGGAGGGACGGAGCTCAGCCATTTCAGCCTTGCGCTCGGACATCTTCTGAACGACGACGCCGGAATGCTCTTCATCGACGTCGATCACGACTTCTTCGATCGGCTCCATCATGGCGCCGTTCTCATCCTTGTGCATGACAACGCGCGGACGCGAAACTGCAAGCTCGAAGCCTTCGCGACGCATCGTTTCGATGAGAACTGCCAGCTGCAATTCGCCACGCCCGGAAACGAAGAACGAGTCCTTGCCTTCAGCCTCTTCAATCTTCAGCGCGACGTTGCCTTCGGCTTCCTTGAACAGACGGTCGCGGATGACGCGGCTCGTGACCTTGTCGCCTTCGGTGCCGGCAAGCGGGCTGTCGTTGACGATGAAGGACATGGTAACGGTCGGCGGATCGATCGGCTGTGCGGTCATCGCCTCAGTGACGGAAGGGTCACAGAAGGTATCGGCAACAGTGCCCTTGGAAAGACCAGCGATGGCGACGATGTCACCTGCATGGGCTTCATCGATGGACGTGCGCTCAATGCCGCGGAATGCGAGGATCTTGGAAATACGACCGGTTTCGATCGTCTTGCCGTCCTGGCCAAGTACCTTCACGGCCTGGTTCGGCTTGATCGAACCGGAAGCGATACGGCCGGTGATGATACGGCCGAGGAAGGGGTTGGCTTCGAGGATCGTACCGATCAGACGGAACGGACCTTCTTCAACCGTAGGCTCCGGAACATGCTCGAGAACCAGATCGAGCAACGGTGCAAGACCCTGATCCTTCGGACCTTCTGGGTTGACGTTCATCCAGCCGTCACGGCCGGAACCGTAAAGGATCGGGAAGTCGAGCTGCTCGTCGGTAGCATCGAGATTTGCGAAAAGGTCGAAAACTTCGTTGATGACCTCTTCATGGCGGCCATCCGGACGGTCGATCTTGTTGATCGCGACGATCGGGCGAAGACCAACCTTCAGCGCCTTGCTGACGACGAACTTCGTCTGCGGCATCGGGCCTTCGGAACTATCGACCAGAACGATCGCGCCATCCACCATCGACAGGATACGCTCAACTTCGCCGCCGAAATCGGCGTGGCCGGGGGTGTCGACGATGTTGATGCGAACACCCTTCCACTCCACCGAAGTCGCCTTGGCAAGAATGGTGATGCCGCGTTCCTTTTCGAGATCGTTGCTATCCATCACGCGTTCCGCAACGCGCTGGTTGTCGCGGAACGAGCCGGACTGCTTCAGAAGCTCGTCAACGAGCGTCGTTTTTCCATGGTCAACGTGCGCGATAATCGCGATGTTGCGAATTGCCATTGTTCAAAATCTCTGAGGTTGGGCGCTACCGTCGTGAGATGCGCCAATTTAGTTTGGCGCGCTCATAACCTTTTTTTTGCAAATGCGAAAGGGGGGCATTGTCATATGCCCCCTGCGCTCAGGTTCTAGCTCAAGAATATGACAGTCTTTTATACGAGGCCGCGCTTCAAAAGCATGGCATCGGGACTTGGCATCTTGCCGCGAAAAGCGAGATAGGCCTCCTCCGGATCGATCGAGCCACCGACTGAATAGATATTCTCTTTCAGCTTGCGCGCCATTTCACCATCGAAGGCGTTGCCGGTTTCCTCGAAGGCAGAAAACGCGTCGGCGTCCAGCACCTCCGACCACATGTAGGAATAATAACCGGCCGAATAACCATCACCGGAAAACACATGCTGGAAATGTGGCGTCGCATGCCGCATGACGATGGACTTCGGCATGTTCAGGGCGGAAAGCTCCTCACCTTGTACGACCATGGGATCGCCGACGCTGTCACGGGTATGGAACGCCATATCGACGATAGCCGAAGAAGTGAATTCCACCGTGCTGAAACCGGCATTGAAGGTCTGTGCTGCCAGAACCTTGTCCAGCAGCGCCTTTGGCATCGGTGCCCCGGTTTCATAATGCAGCGCATATTTCTCCAGAATTTCCGGCACGGTCAGCCAGTGTTCGTAAAGCTGCGACGGCAACTCGACGAAATCGCGCGACACACCCGTTCCAGAAACGGAAGGATAGGTGACATCAGATAACATGCCGTGCAGGGCGTGGCCGAATTCGTGAAACAGCGTGCGCGCATCATCGAGCGAAAGCAGCGCAGGCTTTCCCTCTGCCGGTTTTGCAAAATTGCAGACATTGTAGATGATCGGTATTTCACCGACAGTGCCGTTCTTCAAAGGCAGCTTGTGCTGCGACTGGAACGAACTCATCCACGCGCCGGAACGCTTGGACGGGCGGGCGAAATAATCGCCGAGGAACATGGCTTTCAGGTCGCCCTTGTCGTCGCGGATTTCAAAAACCCGCACATCGGGATGATAGGCGGCGACACCCTTGATCTCGACGGCACGAATTGCAAAGAGCCGGTTGGCCACATCGAAACACGCATCGATGATCTTTTCCAATTGCAGATACGGCTTCAATTCAGTCTCGGAGAAGCTGAATTTCTGTGCCCGCAGCTTTTCGGCGTAATGGCGCCAGTCCCAGGGCATCACCTCGTGGTTCTTGCCCTCCGCGGCGATGATGGCGGCAAGCTCAGCCTCCTCCTCACCTGCGCGCAGCACGGCCTTTTCCCAGACCTGGCCCAGAAGACCGTTCACGGCATCCGGCGTTTTTGCCATCGTGTCGTCCAGCTTGTAGGCAGCAAAATTCTTGTAGCCGAGAAGCTGTGCCTTTTCCTCACGCAGTTCCAGCGTACGGCGGACGGTTGCGCGGTTGTCGGTATCGCCACCATTTTCGCCGCGAGCCACCCAGGCCTTGAAGGCTTGCTCGCGCAAGTCGCGGCGTTCGGAGAAGGTCAGGAATGGCTCGATGATGGAGCGGGAAAGGGTAACGGCAAATTTGCCGTCTTCGCCATGTTCGCGCGCGGCACCCGCCATGGCATCACGCAGAAAACCGGGAATGCCGGAAAGCTCGTCGTCGGTAGAAAGCAGAAGTTTCCAGCTCTTTTCATCCGCCAGAACATTCTGCCCGAATTTGGCGCCGAGACCGGCAAGCTCTTCATTTATGGCCGCAAGACGCTCCTGACGGTCCTTCTGCAACTTTGCGCCGGAGCGCACGAAACCCTTCCAGTGCCGTTCGAGAACGCGTTTTTCCTCGCCGGTCAGGGAAAGCGAATCGCGCGTTTCCCACAGCGTGTCGATGCGTCTGAACAGCGCCTCGTTCATGCCGATCTTGGAATAGTGCCGTGACATTTTCGGCGCGATTTCCCGCTCCAGTGCCTGAATGACGCCGTTGGTGTGGGCACCCGCCTTGTTCCAGAACAGCGCCGAAATGCGCGAAAGTTCGTCGCCGGCGATTTCAAGCGCGGTCACGGTGTTTTCGAAGGTCGGCGCCTGCGGATTGCCGGCAATCGCATCGATTTCCTGTTCATGGGACAAAAGGGCGGCTTCAAAGGCCGGAGCAAAATCCTCATCCTTGACCGCATCGAATTTCGGCAGACCGTTCTGACCGTTCCAGGTAACGAGTGCGGGATAGGGCGCGGTCGTGGATGGCATTTCATCTTCCTTGTACAATTCCGGTTTACGCCCATATGGGCATGCCTCCACCGCCAATTCAATATGCCGGAATTTGGTGTGGAAGACATGATCGTCAACACCGCCAAGTATTGACTGGCATGTCGACGGCATGTTTTGATTTCCCGCAATAATATCCCATGATGGAGATATGTATTATGGAGATTTATTCTTTAAGATCTGCCAATAGTTTCCTTTTCAGGGACAATCCCAAAAACAGCAGACCCGTGGGAAGCCCCGATTTCGGCAAGGCAGCCCCATCCGACGCGGCCACCGGCTTTGAAGAAACGATAGACGGCATCGATTTCACCCGTGTCAGCCCCCGGCAATTGCGGGAAATCGCGCAGGAATATTACGATACCGGAAAAATCAGCCACGATACCTGGCTTGAGCTTTCGTCCGAACTTCCGGCACAGACGCTGAATGCCAATGGCGAGGTGATTGACATTGCCGACGTGACCGACGACACGGATTTCGACTTTGTGACGTATTTTTCTGACCGGATCGAGATTGCTCGTTCCATTGGCACAACGGATGAAGTGGAAAAAATGCAGGACGTATTGTCTTTTTTTGCTTCGACGTGACGATGACAGGCAATGTTGTTGGACGGCCCGCAATCAAACTGACGAATACTTTACGCAATTTTCGATAATATGATTTATGCGCCATTGCTTATCGTCCGAAACTTAGTAAGGCTGACTTACCAAAAGGCGAAGCATGGGCACACGCGAAAAAGATTCATTGGCATTTTTGCTGAACAGCGGCGCACGCCTGCTGAACAGTGCATTTGAGCGCCGTATCTCGGAAGCCGGACTGGGCCTTACCCCCGGCGAGGCAAGAGCATTGCTGACAGTTGCGGTTATCGATGGCAGCAAACAGGCTGACATCGCCGCCCGTCTCGGCATCGAACCCATGACGATCTGCGCCTATCTCGACAAGTTGCAGTCACTCAATCTGATAGAACGCCAGCAGGACCCGCAGGACAGGCGTTCCAAACGTATCGTCCTGACGAAAACCTCTGCCGACATGCTGGAAGCTGTCGGTCATGAAATCGACCAGCTCGTTCTTCAGGCCACACAGGGACTGAACGAAGAGGAAGTCGCGCTTTTCCGTAGCTTCCTGCAGACGCTTCGCAACAATCTGCAACCGGAACAGCAGGGCCAGAACGGCTGATCGCAATGTCGAAAACGATCATGTCCAGAAAACGCACGGCTTTGCTCGGAGCATTGCTGACAGCGCTGGCGCCCATTTCCATGTCGATTTACACGCCGGCCATGCCGGAACTGACACGGGTTTTCGCAACCAGCGACTCCGCCATAAAACTCAGCCTGTCGCTCTATTTTGCCGGTTTTGCCTTAGCCCAATTGCTTGCCGGGCCGGCATCCGATGCCTTCGGGCGGCGCAAGGCGAGCCTCGTCTTCCTGTCGATCTTTCTGGGCGGCGGTGTGCTCGCCCTCTTGGCCCCAACCATCGAAGTGCTGCTGTTCGCGCGCCTCGTTCAGGGCATCGGCGCTTCCGTTGGCATGACTGTTGCGCGCGCCGTGGTGCGCGATCAGTTCACCGGCCCGGAAGCCTCCAGCATCATGAACCTCATCGGCATCATGCTGGCGATCGGCCCTGCGATGGGGCCGACGATCGGTGGTCTGTCACTTGCGGCTTTTGGCTGGCAATCGGTGTTTTTCCTCATGGCCGGTCTCGGAGCTATCGCCATCCTTTCGGTGGTGCTTTTTCTGCGTGAAACGACGGTGCCTGACAAAACCAGGATCCGACCCCGACACCTTCTGTCGGCCTATGGCACATTGCTGAAGCAGCCGCGTTTTCTTCTGGCCGCCCTCGTGCTCGGCGGCTCCATCGGCGCACTTTATGCGCAAGCCACCATGCTGACCTTCATCCTTATCAACGAAGTCGGCATGTCTCCCACGGCCTTCGGTGTCGGCATGCTGATGCAAACAGGCGCCTATTTCTTCGGTTCGATTGCGTTGCGTTACATCGCGCCAAGACTGGGCGACCGGCGTTCCGTCGTGCTTGGCCTTTGTTTTTCCGGCACGGGCGGTCTTCTCATCATGCTGTCGGTTTTCCTCGTGCCGCCATCCTTCCTCTCCATCATGGGGCCCGTCGCAGTGGCGACCGTCGGGATCGCGCTGTTGACGCCTTCGATGGTCACGGCGGCCCTCGCCCCCTTCCCGCATATCGCCGGCTCGGCATCGGCCATGATGGGTTTCATCCAGATGGGATCTGGCTTTGCGGGTGGGGCAATGGCCTCGCTCATTGGTTCCCCGCTGACCAGCTTCGGCATCATCATTCCGGTTATGGAATTCGTGGCCGTTGCCAGCTACATCGGCTTTCGCGCCGTTTCCAGAAGAGAGACATGAAAAAACCCGCAGGCGTTGCCACCTGCGGGTTTTTCCAATTCATGCTTCAGCAGAATTACTTGCCGAGATTACGCTTCGCAAGGGTGCGCAGGCGCAGGGCATTGAGCTTGATGAAGCCAGCTGCGTCCTTCTGGTCATAAGCACCGTGGTCGTCCTCGAACGTCACCAGCGCGTCGGAATAGAGCGACTTCGCGCTCTCGCGGCCGGTCACCATGACATTGCCCTTGTAGAGCTTCAGCGTCACTTCGCCTTCCACATGCTCCTGGCTCTTGTCGATCAGGGCCTGCAGCATCTCGCGCTCGGGCGAGAACCAGAAGCCGTAATAGATGAGCTCGGCGTAACGCGGCATCAGATCGTCCTTCAGATGCGCGGCACCCCGGTCGAGCGTGATGGATTCGATCGCACGATGCGCAGCCAGCAGGATGGTGCCGCCGGGCGTTTCGTAGACGCCACGCGACTTCATGCCGACGAAGCGGTTCTCGACCAGATCGAGACGGCCGATGCCGTTTTCGCGACCATAATTATTGAGCGTCGCCAGAAGCGTGGCAGGCGACATTTCCACACCGTTGATGGAGCAGGCATCACCCTTGCGGAAACCGACCTTGATAACGGTTGCCTTGTCAGGCGCCGCTTCCGGGGAAATGGTGCGCATGTGCACATATTCCGGGGCTTCCTTAGCCGGGTCTTCCAGAACCTTGCCCTCGGACGAGGAGTGCAGCAGGTTGGCGTCGACGGAGAACGGCGCTTCGCCCTTCTTGTCCTTGGCCACGGGAATCTGGTTCTTTTCGGCAAATTCCAGAAGGTCGGTCCGGCTCTTGAAAGTCCAATCGCGCCATGGGGCGATGATCTTGATATCCGGGTTCAGCGCATAGGCCGAAAGCTCGAAACGGACCTGGTCGTTGCCCTTGCCGGTGGCGCCGTGCGCAATGGCATCGGCACCGGTCTTCTTGGCGATCTCGATCAGGTGCTTGGAAATCAGCGGGCGGGCGATGGAGGTACCGAGCAGATAGACACCTTCATAAACGGCGTTGGCACGGAACATCGGAAAAACGAAATCACGCACGAACTCTTCGCGGACGTCCTCGACGAAGATTTCCTTGATGCCCAGCAACTCGGCCTTCTTGCGCGCCGGCTCAAGCTCTTCGCCCTGGCCGAGATCGGCGGTGAAGGTCACGACCTCAGCGCCGAGTTCCGTCTGAAGCCACTTCAGGATGATCGAGGTGTCGAGGCCGCCGGAATAGGCGAGAACGACTTTCTTAACGTCTTTCGGGAGTGCCATTATGATGTCCATCTGCATGATGACGGCATCGGGGTACCGCCATTTCCTTGGGATTTCGGCACTTTTACAGTGCAACCCGAAAACTGTGAAGCGATTTTCGGAAAAGATGCCCGACAAAACAACGAATAGGACGAAAGGGCAATAGGCATTTGCGAAAGGTCAGATCCCCGCAACAGCGCGTCATGACTGGAACGAACGAATTGTCACATGCATTATGCGATTTCGCGCTTTAACATGAAGCGGCGCGATCAACTTGAAGACCGTGAATGAAGCCACTCAGGGTGCAGGCAACGTTGCAAACGGCTGGAAACAGCACAAAACGACGCGAAAGGAAAACCTATGACGACCATCCACCCCGCATTCAAGGAAGATAATGTCGCCGTCATCACCGGCGCGGCCTCCGGTATCGGACTTGCCGCTGCCCGGAAATTTGCCGGTTTCGGCATGAGCGTCGTCCTCGTCGATCTCGACGGTGACAGGCTTGCCGCAGCGCATGCTGATATTCTGACCATCGCAAAGGACGGCGAAGCACAGATCGTCGCAATACCGACCGACGTGTCGAAACTCGATGAGCTTGAGGCGCTGGAACGCGCTGTCATCCAGCGTTTCGGGCGGGTTCATGTGTTGATGAACAATGCCGGCATCCAGCCGGGCAGCGCCATCTTCGGCGCTCAGGCCAACTGGGAAAAAGTCATCAACGTCAACCTGATGGGTGTCGTGAACGGCAGCCGGGTGTTTGGGCAGGGCATGGTCGCCCATGGCGAGGCCGCGCTCATCATCAATACCGGTTCGAAACAGGGCATCACCACCCCGCCGGGCGATCCGGCCTATAATGTCTCGAAGGCCGGCGTCAAAGCCTTCACGGAAGCGCTACAGCACGAGCTGCGCAATATTCCGAACAGCGCGGTTTCCGCCCATCTCCTGATCCCCGGTTTCGTCTTCACCGGCCTCACGGCAAATGGCAGGACGGAAAAACCAGCAGGAGCCTGGACCGGCGAGCAGACCGTTGATTTCATGATCGAGAGCATCGCCAGGGGCGATTTCTACATTCTCTGCCCGGATGGCGAAGTGGATCGCCCGACGGACGAGAAACGTATTCTTTGGGCCGCTCAAGACATCGTCCAAAATCGTCCGCCACTGTCGCGCTGGCACACCGAATATTCCGCCGCCTTCACCAGCTTCCTCAAAAACTGATCGCCCGACGCCGCCGCACTTTGAAAGTTGCGGCGGCTATCCACTTTTGATCATCCCCGGTTTTCGTACCAATGTCCCGGCGCGCAAAAACATTGGCAGAAACGCGAATTCGCGTTAAGCAACGGCAGTCTCCAGCTTTACGGGTGCCGCGATGGATTTCGTTCCGAGCCTGCCAACACTTGCCGCCTTCACCGTCGCCATCCTGCTTCTGGCGGTAACGCCCGGTCCTGACATGACGCTATGGATCAGCCGGTCAATACGCGAGGGCCGGGCAGCGGGTTTCATGACCCTTGTGGGCACCAATCTCGGTATTACCGTGCATACGATGCTGGTTGCCTTCGGCGTCGCGGCCCTCATCGTCGCATCGCCGACAGCCTTCCTCATCCTGAAGACCGGCGGGGCCGCCTATCTTGTCTGGCTCGCCATTCAGGCGATCCGCAAGGGCTCGGATTTCGTGATGGTCAAGACCACGGGCGAAAAACAGCAATCTTCACTGAAATCCGCCTTGCTGAACGGTATTTGGGTCAATCTGCTCAATCCAAAGGTCATCATCTTTTTCATGACCTTCCTGCCGCAATTCGTCAGCGCATCCGATCCGCATGTAACCGGCAAGCTTATTTTCCTTGGGCTCTGGTCAATCATCGTGGCGCTGCCGATCGGCATCGGCATCGTCGTTGCCGCCGATGTGCTGTCGGCCTGGCTCCAGCGCAACAAGAAGGTTCTGCGCGGGCTGGATTATACGATCGCCGGTGTATTTTCGCTTTTCGCCGTCAAGATTTTCCTCACCCAGACGCGATGACGCACAAATAAAAAAGGCGCCCGCAGGCGCCTTTCGGATAACTCATCAGCCGATCAATAGCTCATCGTCATCAAGCGTCTGGCCGCGTATCTTGCGGAACATGTCGATAAGATCTTCGACCTGAAGACCCTTGCGGCTTTCGCCGGACACATCGAGCACGATCTCACCGGCGTGCAGCATGATCGTGCGGTCGCCATAGTCCAGCGCCTGACGCATGGAATGGGTAACCATCAGCGTCGTCAGCTTGCGCTCGGAAACCACCTTGCGGGTCAGCTCCATCACGAACTCCGCCATGCCGGGATCGAGTGCTGCCGTATGTTCGTCAAGCAGCAACACGTCCGAACCGGAAAGCGTTGCCATGACAAGCGAGACCGCCTGCCTTTGCCCGCCGGACAACAGGTCCATGCGGTCCTTCAAACGATTTTCCAGACCGAGATTGAGCGAAGCGATACGCTCCCGGAAGAAATCCCGCCTGCCGCGCCCAAGCGCCGGCAACAAGCCGCGACGCTCTCCGCGAGACGCCGCAAGCGCAAGGTTCTCCTCAATTGTGAGCGCGCCACAGCTGCCAGCCAATGGGTCCTGAAACACGCGCGCCACCCGCCCAGCCCGGCTGGCGGTCGTTTTGCGTGTGACATCGGCGCCACCAACCATCACCTTTCCGGCYGTCGGCAGGACATCGCCCGCGAGAACGCCGAGAAGTGTGGATTTGCCGGCACCGTTGGAGCCGATCACGGTAACGAAGGAACCATCCTCGATGGTAAGATCGATCTTGGCCAGCGCCTGCTTTTGCAGCGGTGTGCCACGCCCGAAGATGACCTGAATGTCGGAAAGGGAAATCACGATGTTGCTCCCCCGCGGCGCAGTCGAGGCAGGATCAATGCAATGGCTACCAGTACCGCCGTAACGAAATTGAGATCGGAGGCCTTGAGACCCAGCACATCGCTCGACAAAGCGAGCTGGATGGCAAGGCGGTAGGCGATGGAGCCGAAAACACAGCCGATGAGCGCAATCAGAATGCCCCGCGAGCCGAACAGCGTTTCGCCGATGATGACGGCCGCAAGCCCGACGACGATGGTGCCGACACCGGCAGTCACATCGGCAAAGCCATTGGTCTGCGCAAAAAGCGCGCCGCCGAGCGCGACCAGTGCATTCGAAAGCGCCATGCCAAGATAGATCTGGTTGCCGGTCTTCACCCCTTGGGCGCGCGCCATCCGCGCATTCGCGCCCGTCGCCCGCATGGCAAGGCCCGCGTCGCTCTCAAGGAAACGCCAGACGAGAATGACAGCGAGCAATACCAGAACGCCGATAAAGAGTGGCCGCACGAGATATTCGGAAAGACCGAGACCGTAGAACGGCGAGATCATCGTATCCTGATTGAGCAGCGCCACATTCGGTTTTCCCATCACCCGAAGGTTCACCGAAAATAGCGCGATCATCGTCAGGATTGACGCAAGCAGGTTGAGTATCTTGAACCGAACGTTGAGCGTGGCCGTAACGATGCCAGCACCGGCGCCGGCAACCATCGCAATCGCCGTCGCGACCCAGGCATTGAGGCCGGCGATGATCATCACTGCCGCAACGGCTGCGCCGAGCGGAAAGGAACCGTCAACGGTCAGATCAGGAAAATCAAGTACCCGGAAAGCGAGATAGACGCCGATCGCCACGAAGGCGAAGACCAGTCCCAGTTCCACGGCACCCCAGAAAGCGATTTGGCTCACGGTAATGTCCTTGTTATTGCCGCCGCGTCGGCGGATACGGGCACCATTGCGTGCCGCGCAAAACGGGCGGCGAGTGACCGCCGCCCGAAGTCCGGTTTAGTCGATGACCTTGGTGGCGCGCTTCGTCACACTTTCGGGGAAGGTGACGCCAGCTTTTTCAGCAGCCTTCTTATTGATCACCAGATCGGTGCCGACGGCAACGGTTGCCGGAATGTCGCCGGGCTTCTCACCCTTGAGAATGCGAACAACGACAGCACCGGTCTGCTTGCCAACGTCGTAATAATTGAAGCCGAGAGCCGCAACCGCACCGCGCGCAACGGAATCCGTATCGGCGGCATAAAGCGGAATTTTCGCCTCACTCGCAACGCCAGCTGCCGCCTCGAAAGCGGAAACGATGGTATTGTCGGTCGGCACGTAGATCACGTCGGCCTTGCCGACCAGTGCGCGCGTCGCGCCCTGCACTTCGGCGGATTTTGTGGCGACAGATTCAACGACCTTCAGGCCGGCCTTTTCAGCCTCAGCCTTCAGCGCTGCAAGCGTCGAGACGGAGTTGGCCTCGGCGGAGTTGTAGATAAAGCCGATGGACTTGGCGTTGGGCGAAATTTCCTTGATCAGCGCCAGATGCTCAGCAACCGGCAGCATGTCGGAAAGTCCGGTCACGTTGCGGCCGGGCTTTTGCATGTCCTTAACGAGCTGTGCGCCAACCGGATCGGAAACAGCCGTGAAGACAACCGGAATGTCGCGCGTCGCTGCAACGACAGCCTGGGCGGACGGTGTGGAGATCGGCACGATGACATTGGGGGCTTCGCCCACGAACTGACGCGCAATCTGCGCTGCGGTGCCTGGATTACCCTGCGCGGACTCGTAGAGGAACTTGAGGTTCTCGCCTTCCTTGTAACCGGCTTCGGCAAGCGCTGCCTTGACGCCGTCACGTGCGGCGTCAAGCGCCGGATGTTCGACAATGGCGGTGACGGCAACGGTGACGTTTTCAGCCTTGGCCGGCAGAACGAGGGCGCTCGCGGCTGCGAGCGCCAGAATGAATGCACGCATAGGTATCCTCCAGTTGGTTTCTTATTGCCGTCTTATTAGAAACAAGACCGCCCGAAATCAATCAAAGAACCGTAACGAACCAAGCTTTCTGCCGCGATTGGCGTCGATTCAGTCGTCCGCACCGTGGTTGGCAATCATCATCGCCTCGAAAGCCAGCCTTTCGGTTTTGCGCATGCGCTCGGATTCCGATTTCAGCTGGCCGCAGGCAGCGAGAATATCGCGGCCGCGCGGCGTACGGATCGGCGAAGCGTAACCCGCCTGATTGATGAAATCCGCGAACTTCTCGATCTGCGCCCATTCGGAGCACTGGTAATTCGTGCCTGGCCACGGATTGAACGGAATGAGATTGATCTTGGCTGGAACGCCCCTCAGAAGCTGCACCAGCATCTTGGCGTCTTCCAGACTGTCGTTCACATCCTTCAGCATCACATATTCGAAGGTGATGCGGCGGGCGTTGGAGACACCCGGATAATTGCGGCAAGCCTCGATCAGCTCCTTCAGCGGGTATTTCTTGTTGATCGGCACCAGCATGTCGCGCAGATCGTCGCGCACCGCATGCAGTGAAATCGCCAGCATGACGCCGATCTCATCGCCCGTGCGGAAGATTTCCGGCACGACGCCCGAGGTGGACAGGGTCACGCGACGCTTGGAGAGCGACAGGCCGTCACCATCGGTGGCGATCAGAAGTGCGGTCTTCACATGTTCGAAATTGTAGAGCGGTTCGCCCATGCCCATCATCACGATGTTGGAGACCTTGCGGCCTTCGCTCGGCACATAGGCGCCGACCGGCGTCGAACCGTCAGGAAAATCGCCGAGCCGGTCGCGGGCGAGCAGAAGCTGGGAGAGAATTTCCTCGGCCGTCAGGTTCCGCACCAGACGCTGCGTGCCGGTGTGACAGAAGGAACACGTCAGCGAACAGCCCACCTGGCTCGAAATGCAAAGCGTGCCGCGTCCTTCTTCGGGAATATAGACCGTCTCGATCTCGACAGGGCGTCCCGCACCGCGCGGCGGAAAACGCATCAGCCATTTGCGGGTGCCGTCGTTGGAAATCTGCTCCTCGACGATTTCCGGGCGGGCAATGGTGAAGGCTGCTTTCAGCTTTTCCCTGAGTTCCTTGGCAACATTGGTCATGTTGTCGAAATCCGAGACGCCGCGCACATATAGCCAGTTCCACAACTGGCTGACACGCATCTTCACCTGCTTCTGCGGCACGCCGATCTCGGCCAGCGCCTCGCCCATTTCCTCACGCGTCATGCCGATCAGCGACGGCTTGCCGGACATGAGATCGCTATTGGCGATCAGGGGAGTTTTAACTGCCAGACCGGCAGGGGCATGCAATACGGACATCACGCTATCCCATCATCCAATGCATCGCACGACCGGCCTTTAGGAAAGGCGGAAAATCGTCTGCATGTCGAGAAAATCAAAGGCGGAGCACTTTTCGCGCATCCGCCTGTCAATGTTGCCGCGCCTTTAGCATCAAACAAGCAAAAACGCAAATGGCCGGTCGATGACCGGCCAATCACAAAGCTGACGAAGCGTCAGGATTACTTGCAGCTTTCGATCTGCTTGAAAGCAGCCGAAATGCCCGAAAGCGAATAGGAATAGGAAGTCGCGGTGCCGCGGCCGGAGACCGCCTTCACCGTCATCGACTTGCCGCCTTTCATCGCGGCCACGAGAGCGGGTTCTTCGGCAGCATTTTCAACCCAGGCAGCCTTGTCCTTGGTGAACATCACGAAGTTCTTGTTGTCGATCGTGACATTGACCTTGGAGCCCTGCTTCAGCGGGTAACCCACCATGGCCTGCGGCTCGTAGGAAATATTCTGGCCCGGACGCTGCGACACGATGAAGAAGATATCGCCGTGATCGACGCTCGCCGGTTCCTTGGAAGTGGGGATGGAAAGAACGTAGCAGACGGTGCTGTTGCCCGATTTGTACGAATAGGCGCCCCATGCATTGAACTGCTGGATGCGCGTGGGCGACTGTGCAGATGCTACGCCGACGCTGGTCAGCAAAATGGCCACTGCGGTTGCTACACTTCTTACAAACATAGAATTTCCTGCCGGGTTATTGTCTTCCATTGGCCCGAAGCAGCGGCGGGCTCCATGTTTATGGATCGGCCACGTTCAGGTGCGGATCGTCTTTTCTCATTGTGGTCAGGAAGCGGTTACCAAACCGTCAACAACACGTATAAAATGCCGAAAACGTCTTGAAGTGTTACAGATCGGCTACGCCCGCACCCTGAGAAGAAAGGCGTGGCACGCCCTCCCCGTCATGTCTATGACACACAAATTCAGGCAACAATTTGTCACCTGCCCGGCTCCGAGGAGCCTCGTCATCACAGACGTGTTATTCGGCCTCCTGCTGCCGTTTCAGCATGGCATCCGCCGCATCGTAATGCTCCATCTTGATGTGGGCGCGGATCATCGCAAGCGCGGCCGTAATGACCGCGATGTCGTCGGTAAAACCAACGACCGCCAGCATGTCCGGTATGGCATCAAACGGCATGATGAAATAGGCGAGCGCGGCCAGAATGATGCCCTTGGCACGCAGCGGCGTATCCTGGTCGATCGCGCAATAATAGGCTGCTGCCGCATCGCGCGCGAAGGGCACCTTGGTCATCACACGCTTCAGCTTCGGCCAGAATTTGGCGCGCACGACGCGTTCGCGTTCACCATCGCTGCCCGTTTCCCCGGGCAAAAGAATTTCACCGATTTTCACATCATCCATGATCGACGGTCCTCCGGTCACGGTTATTATATGGGAGTTAAAGCCCGCCGTTCAATTCCCACGGCCCGTTGCCGCCTTCTGCATGGCCTCTGCGAGCAGGAAATCCCGCTCGGTAACGCCTTGCGAATCGTGGGTGGTGAGGCAGACCCTGACGCGCGAATAGACGTTGGACCATTCTGGATGATGATTGAGCTTTTCTGCCACGAGTGCGGACTCCGCCATGAAACCGAAAGCCTCCGCAAAACTCGCAAATTTGAACGACCGGACGATTGCCGCCCCGTCCTCGCGCAAGGACCAGCCTTCGAGTTTTAAAAGCGCCTGCCGGATGGCTTCCGGTTCAAGTCTGGGATATTTCATGCATCTTGCCTCCGCTTGACATGCGATCCGCTGTTTCGGACAAACATTAACGCCTCAACGACCGGATCGACGCATATTCAATGAAACATACAGCCGTTATTTTTGTCTGCATGGGCAATATCTGCCGCTCACCGCTTGCCGAAGGCATTTTGACAAACCTTGCCGAAACCGGAGGCCTGTCTCGCCAACTCACTGTCGATTCCGCCGGCACCGGCGGTTGGCACACCGGTACCGCCCCGGATCGCAGATCCATCGCAATCGCCCGCAAGCATGGGATCGATATTTCCCTGCAGCGTGCGCGGCAGGTCAGCCAGGCCGATTTCGAGACCTTCGATCTCATCCTTGCCATGGACGGAGGAAATCTCGCGAAACTGCTCCGAAAGGCGCCCGAAAACCGGAAGCACAAAATCCACCTGTTCCTGGACTACGCTTCGGGACGCAACGAAAACGTCCCCGATCCCTACTTCGGTGGCGACGACGGATTTCTGGCCGTCTACAACATGCTTTTTGCAGGATGCAGCTCGTTGCTCGAGAAGATGGCGCTGGACCGCGCTTCGTGAAGCGGGAACACCTCTTCCACGATGTAGGGTCCGCCACCCACCGATTCCTTGGACGACATCAGCACGAAACGACCGACCGTGAAGGCGGATGTGCGGAAATTGCCGCGCCCGGAAAGATACTGCACCACATCGTCCAGCCGTGAAGAGCGCAACCGCGCCAGCGTCACATGCGGCATGAACTTGCGCGGATCCGGCGGCAGGCCGATCCTCTGACAGATTCTTTCGACCTCCGCCTGAAGCGCATTCATTTCCGGCGAGGGGGAAACCCCCGCCCAGATCGAATGCGGTTTCTTGGAGCCGAAGGAACCCATCCCGTTGAGACTGAGCTGGAATTCCGGCCTGTCGATCCGGTCCAGCCTGTCAACGACCTCATCGGCGGTTCTCCCGTCGATATCGCCGATAAAACGCAGGGTTATGTGATAATTCTCCACATCGATCCACCGGGCTCCCGGCAGACCACCGCGCAACAATGACAGGCTCATAGCCGCATTGCGCGGAATTTCGAGGGCGATAAACAGTCTCGGCATGGCGAGCTCCCCGAATCTCTTGGCAGAACAAGCATAGCGAATCATGCAATGCAGGCGGGCGCAAGTGCTTATTTTTTTTGCGCACCGATTGTCTTGATGAAGCTTTCAACAGCCGGCAAAGATTTCTCCACCATCATCGCCACACCCTGCGTATTGGGATGCATCTTGTCCTCCAGCTTCAACTTATCATCCGTCACCACGCCATCCAGAAAAAACGGATAAAGCGGCAGGTTGTATTTTTCTGCAAGCTTCGGATAGATCGGGTTGAAGCGCTTGGCGTAATCGTCACCCATGTTCGGCGGTGCCATAATGCCGACTAGCAGCACCGCTATGTTGCGTTTCTGAAAGCCGGAAATGATGGCGTCGAGGTTCTTTTCCGTCTGTTCCGGCGCAATACCGCGCAACGCATCATTGGCGCCGAGTTCCAGAATGACCCCGTCCGTGCCATCGGGAACCGACCACTCCGCCCGCGCCAGACCGCCTGAAGAGGTATCGCCGGACACACCGGCATTGGTGACGGTAACATTGATGCCCTTGGCCTTTAATGCAGCTTCAAGCTGTACCGTATAGCCATCGGTGGGGGGTAACTGGTAACCCGCCATGAGACTGTCGCCCAGGCCAACCAGTTGCAATGTCCGCTCCTGCGCCATGGCCGCCGAGGCGGAAAAGGCGGCTGCGAAAATGACGATGAAGTGAAACAGGGCAGCTTTAAATCTCATCACGGCTTTCCTAACTTGGTTTGCATTGTCTGAAATACCGTCCGCATCGACACCGCCAGACTGTTTTCATCATATATAGGAACGAGAATTGTGACGAAAAGCATCATAGAGCTTAAGAAGGCCGACCTCACGCTCGGCAACGCCGCCGCCTCCGTTCACGTTCTCAAGAGCATCGATCTTGCCATTGGCGAAAGCGAGGCGGTGGGCATCGTCGGCCCTTCCGGTTCGGGAAAATCGACCCTTCTGATGGTACTTGCCGGTCTCGAAAGGCTGGATAGCGGCGAGATCGTCATAGCGGGCACGGAATTGCATAAGCTCGGCGAGGATGCTCTCGCGGATTTCCGCGGCAAGAATATCGGCATCGTTTTCCAGTCTTTCCACCTCATCGCCAATATGACGGCGCTGGAAAACGTAGCCGTTCCGCTGGAACTGGCCAACGTGCCGAACCCCTTCGAGATCGCCAAACGGGAACTCGTCGCTGTCGGTCTCGGCGAACGCCTCAACCATTATCCCGGCCAGCTCTCCGGTGGCGAACAGCAGCGTGTTGCGATCGCCCGCGCGCTTGCACCCTCCCCCGCCGTGTTGATCGCAGACGAACCGACCGGCAATCTGGATGCGGATACGGGCCAGCAGATCGCCGATCTTCTTTTCTTAAAACAGGCCGAACGCGGCATGACGATGATCCTTGTCACCCATGATCCGTCACTGGCCGCCCGTTGCTCAAGACAGATCAAGGTGCGCTCCGGCGAGATAGAGGGTGACAGCGCCGCTGCCCATATGGCCAGGGCGGTATCGGCATGATCGGCTCCATTCTCCCGTCTGTTGCCAACATCAAAAACGCATTGAGGCTCGCGCGGCGCGAAATTCGCGGCGGTTTGCGTGGCTTCTATATTTTCCTCGCCTGCATCGCGCTCGGAACCGGCGCCATTGCCGCTGTCAACTCCGTGTCACGCGCCGTCACCAGCGCGATTGCGACGGAAGGCCAATCGATACTGGCTGGCGATGTGCGCTACGAGCTGCGCAACAGGGAGGCAACCGCAGAGGAACGGGCCTACCTCGATGGCCTCGGCAAAATCGCCGTTTCCACCGGGCTGCGCTCCATGGCGCGCCTTGCCGATGGTTCCGAACAGACGCTGACGGAAGTCAAGGCCGTAGACGGCGCCTATCCGCTTTACGGCGCCTTCGTAGCAGACCCAAACCGGCCTCTGAGCGAGCTTCTGGCTGCGAACGGCGATACCTATGGCGCCGTGGCCGCGCCGCTTCTCCTGGAGCGGCTGGGCATCAAGGTCGGCGACGACATCCTTCTCGGTAATGTGAAGCTGAAACTGACCGGCACGGTTGTCGACGAGCCGGATGCCCTGTCCGACGGCTTCGGTTTTGCCCCAAGGCTGATGGTCAGCCGCGATGCGCTTTTCGCCTCAGGCCTCGTTCAGAACGGAAGTCTGGTCGAACACGCCTACAAGATCATGCTGAACGATCCTGCAGCGCGGGCCACGATGACCGATGCGGCCAACAAGACGTTTCCCGATGCCGGCTGGTCCATCCGCACGAGTGACCGGGCAGCGCCATCGCTTACCGAAAACGTCAACCGCTTCTCGCAATTCCTGACGCTGGTGGGCCTGACCGCCCTCATCGTTGGCGGCGTCGGCGTTGCGAACGCCGTTCGCGCCTTTCTTGATTCCAAGCGCACCACGATCGCCTCGCTGAAATGCCTCGGCGCGCCGGCTTCCGTTGTCACCATGACCTATCTCTTCCAGATCGTGTTCATTGCCGCCGTTGGCATCATCATCGGCCTCGCTGTGGGCGCCATCGCCCCGCTGATCGCCATGCGGTTTCTGGAGGGTGTGCTTCCGGTGCCGAAAGAGCTTGCCTTTTATCCAGCAGCACTTGGTCTTGCCGCCCTGTTCGGCATCTTGACGACACTTGCCTTCGCCATCGTGCCACTCGGCCAGGCGCGCGAAGTTCCCGCGACCGCCCTTTTTCGAGAGCAGGGGTTCGAGGAGGGCAGCTGGCCGTCCTGGCCTTATCTCGCAGTGACGGGCTTGTTGTTGGCTGCGCTGGCCATACTTGCCATCTTTTCGGCAGAAGAACGTTTCATCGCCTCGGTTTTCCTTGCTGCCATCGCCTTCGCGTTTGTGGTGCTGCGACTGGTGGCGTCAGCCGTCAAGGCCATCGCCAAACGCAGCCCGCGCGTTCATTCCGCCGCGCTTCGCCTGGCGATCGGCAATATTCACCGACCGGGTGCGCTCACCCCCTCCGTCGTTCTCTCCCTCGGGCTCGGGCTGACGCTGCTGGTGACCCTGACGCTTATCGACGGCAATCTGCGCCGCGAACTGACCGACAGCCTGCCGGAACGAGCGCCGAATTTCTTCTTCGTGGATATTCAGGGCACCGAGTTGCAGGGCTTCCGCGATCTTCTCAGGCAAGAAGCGCCTCAGGGCACGCTGACCGAGGTGCCGATGCTGCGCGGCCGCATTCTTGCTCTTAATGGCGAGGACGTGACGAAGATAGACGTGCCGCCATCCGGGCGCTGGCTGCTGCGCGGTGATCGGGGCATAACCTATTCGCAGGATGCTCCCGAAAACGCCAAGCTGACCGAAGGGACATGGTGGGGACCGGATTATAGCGGCGAGCCGCTGGTCTCTTTTGCGGCGAAAGAGGCGCAGGAACTGGGCCTCAAGATCGGCGACACCGTTACCGTCAACGTGCTCGGCCGCAGCATCACGGCAAAGATCGCCAATCTGCGCAATGTCGAATGGGAATCGCTGTCGATCAATTTCGTCATGGTGTTTTCACCCAATACCTTCCGTGGCGCACCACATGCCTGGCTTGCCACACTCGCTGACCCCTCCGCATCCGCAAGCGAGGAGGGCCAGATATTGCGCGCCGTTACCAACGCCTACCCAACGATAACAAGCGTGCGCGTGAAGGACGCCCTCGATGTGGTCAACCGGCTGGTCGGCCAGCTTGCCACCGCAATTCGCGCAGCAGCGGCCGTTGCGCTCATAGCCTCCGTCCTCGTCCTCGCCGGCGCTCTTGCCGCCGGAAACCGTGCCCGCACCCATGATGCGGTCATCCTGAAAACACTGGGCGGTACACGCAGCCTGCTGATCCGCGCCTTCTCCTATGAATATATGATGCTCGGTCTCGCCACCGCCGTTTTTGCGCTTTTCGCCGGCGGCGTCTCCGCCTGGTTCGTCATTTCCCGCATCATGAAGCTGCCCTCCAGTTTCCTGCCGGATGTGGCGATCGGCACGGTCGTCGTCGCCCTCGTCATGACGGTAGGCATCGGCCTCATGGGCACATGGCGAATTCTCGGGCAGAAGGCCGCTCCGGTTTTGCGGCAGGCGGGTGAATAATCTTCGGTTGTGCGCTGCTTAACTTTAACGATTAATTCTTTGTAATGATCGCTGAAACGTGAGCGCTTTTCGCGCATATGGTGTCTTTTCGACTGCGAAAGGCCTTGTATCGGACACGTTCTGCCATCATATTCTTGGGCAGGCTTGCTGAAGCTCCGCAGCGGCGCCCGGGAGGTATCCCGACACCGTAGCAATTACGGAGCTCAAAAGAGGAAACAATGGCTGACTTCAATAACTACCAGAACCGCATGGCCCAGACCCGTGCACAGACTGGTGCGATGATCGATGAAGGTCTTCGCGCCTACATGCTCAAGGTTTACAACCTTATGGCGCTGGCTCTGGTCATCACCGGCATCGCAGCGTTCGGCACATATACGCTTGCAGCTTCGAACGAAGCTTTTGCCACTTTGCTTTTTGCGTCACCGCTGCGCTGGGTCGTCATGCTCGCACCGCTCGGACTGGTGTTCTTCCTTAGCTTCCGTATCCAGAACATGAGCGTTTCCGCCGCCCAGACAACCTTCTGGGTCTATGCGGCGCTGATGGGCGTGTCCCTGTCTTCGATCTTTATGGTCTATACCGGCCAGAGCGTCGTACAGACGTTCTTCGTGACCGCTGCCTCGTTCGGCGCGCTCTCGCTTTACGGTTACACCACGAAGAAAGACCTTTCGGGCATGGGTTCGTTCCTGATCATGGGTCTGTTCGGCCTGATCATCGCATCCATCGTCAACATCTTCCTCGCCTCTTCCGCGCTGCAGTTCGCGATCTCCGCGATTGGCGTGCTGATCTTCGCTGGCCTCACCGCCTATGACACGCAGAAGATCAAGGAAATGTATTTCGATGGCGACGAAGTTGCCGTGGCTGGCCGCAAGGCGATCATGGGCGCGCTGACGCTCTATCTCGACTTCATCAACCTGTTCATGTTCCTCCTGCAGTTCATGGGCAACCGTGACAAGTAAGGGCAGGAACCCAACTGACAAACATGCAAAAGGCGGCCATTCGGCCGCCTTTTTATTTACAAGAAATTCGAAACCTGACCGTCTCCCAACCCGCTGTGGCATCAAGCGGCGGAATGGGTAACCCGTCGTCCCATCTCACTCGATGAGCTTCAGGACCTTGTCGAAAACCTTGAGAACCTGCGGCAGTTCGTGGCCACGTTTGAGAATGCGGCCATCCGTATTCACCACGCAATAGGCGCCCTGTTTCGCCGCCAGCTTGGGGTTCTTCTCGATCCTGTAGAGCGGCATTTCACCCGAGCGTTTAAACACTGAAAATACCGCCTTTTCCCTCAAGTGGTCGATGGCATAGTCACGCCACTCGCCCTCTCCCACCATGCGGCCATAGATGCGCAGGATCGCATCCAGCTCACGCCGGTGGAATGTAATTGGCAGAGGGTCTTTGTCTTTTTTGTACTCGCGGAGATCGACAACGGTGGAACTGTCGCGTGAAGCGGTCTGAACCTGCTGCACATCCGGTTGATCGGTCATCCAATACCTCCGATTCCACCCAAGTCGTCCGATTAATGTGAGCCGGAGAAGACAAAATTGCAAGTCTCGAACAGCCATTGAACATGAGATCGCAACTTTGGAGGAGGGTTTTACGGTCTTAGGACGACAGCGAAACCCGGCGTCTGCGACGCAGAAAGACACCCGCCAATGCCCATAAGGACGCTGCCTTAGAAAAAAGCAGGGGTAAAAAAGGTAACCATTTAGGCAGCCATTTTAGCATGGCCTGCCGTATTTCGGTCAAACCATGGCCCGAATTGAATGGAATAGTCCTATTGTCAATTGATGCCTAGGCACCAAGATGACCCGATCCGGTGCATTGACCCTTTACCCCCAGCCCCCAATGCCCGGATCGGATCTTCCATCGCCAGACAGGCGATCAGGGTGTTTCATTCCCCAGTAAAATACTTGCACCGACGATTGCCGCCGGATCGCCGCTGGCATTTGCCGTTTGCAACAGCACGGCGCAGCCACCCTTTTTCACCTTTGCCACCACGCTTGCCGGAAGCTTCACCGTCATCGGTGAACCATCCCACATGCCGACGGTCTGCACGTCATAGACGCTGTGCCAGTAGGACATTTTCTTCCCCTGGTTTTCGCCTTTCTGCACGTCTACCGTCTGCTCGCGCGTGAAATAGGCGACCACGACATCGGCCTTGCCGCTACCGGCGCCAATATCGATCTCCACCTCGTCACCGGCAAATTTGGACGCAACCGGCACGTTCAGCCCCTGACCCTCGCGCTTGAAAGCATCCAGCCTGTCGTAAATCCCGCGGACATCCGCACCCTTGACGTGGTCGCGACCGTTCAGGATGGCTTGAGGCGTATAGACACCGTTGCGGCCGAGAGCGCGCATGTAGCCATATTGCCGCTCTGTATTTTCCTTCGATGCCAGGGAATCTGTCCAGCCAAGATAATTCCAGTAGTCGACATGGTAGGAGAGGCCGACCACATCACCCTTCTGGATCATCTTGCGCAATGCTTCGTCCGCCGGCGGGCAGGACGCGCATCCCTGCGATGTAAACAACTCGACAACGCCCTTCACAGCCTCCTGCGCATGCGCGGATGTGACGAGGAACGTGCCGAGAAGACATATCGACAGGGGCAATTTCAGCGGCATTACAAGAACCTTTGTCCGGAGCAGATATCCAGACGAATTGATGCGATCAACCCAACCGGATGCAAACCGGAAAATAGCGTCTATTCCACTTCAATAGAAAGTCACGAAGGGGTGAGTGGCAATCACAAAAAAAGAGATGATGAAACGCAAAGACGCCGGGAAAAATCCCGGCGTCCTTTGTTGGTCTGAGCTTTGTCAGGCAACCAGATCGCGAAGAACCGTCTGCAGAATGCCGCCATTGTTCATGTAGATCACTTCATCCAGCGTATCGATGCGGCACAGAAGCGGAACTTCCTTCACCGAACCGTCGCTGTAGGTGATCTTGGCGATCTTCTTTTCACGCGGCTTGATTTCACCTTCGAGACCATCGATCTCGACGACTTCATCACCCTTGAGATCAAGGCTCGCCCAGGTCGTGCCTTCCTCGAAGACGAAGGGAACGACGCCCATGCCGACGAGATTGGAGCGGTGGATACGCTCGAAGGACTGTGCGATGACTGCCTTGACGCCGAGCAGGTTGGTGCCTTTCGCCGCCCAGTCGCGGGAAGAACCGTTGCCATATTCGACACCGGCGAAGATGACGAGCGGAACGCCCTCCGCCTTGTACTTCATGGCAGCGTCGTAGATCGACATCTCTTCCTTCGACGGATAGTGGATGGTGTAGCCACCTTCCTTGCCGTTCGGGCCGAGCATGTGGTTGCGGATGCGGATATTGGCGAAGGTGCCGCGCATCATGACTTCATGGTTGCCGCGACGCGTACCGTACTGGTTGAAGTCGGCAACGCCCACGCCGTGCTCCGTCAGATAGGCGCCGGCGGGCGAAGCAGCCTTGATCGAACCGGCCGGGGAAATGTGGTCGGTTGTGATCTTGTCGCCGAAGAGACCGAGAACGCGGGCGCCCTTGATGTTCGTAAGGCCCGTACCGGTCTTGCCCATGCCCACGAAGTAAGGTGGGTTCTGAACATAGGTCGACTTGTCGTCCCAGGCATAGGTCTGGCCCGGGGGAACCTGAACGGCCTGCCAGTTCGCGTCACCCTTGAAGACATCAGCGTACTTCGATTCGTAAAGTTCGCGGGTGACGTATTTCAGGATAAATTCCTGGATTTCCTGCGAGGTCGGCCAGATATCCTTGAGATAGACCGGATTGCCGTTCTGGTCGTCGCCGATCGGCTCCTTCGTCAGGTCCTTCTGGACCGTGCCGGCAAGCGCGTAGGCCACGACGAGCGGCGGCGAGGCGAGATAGTTCGCCTGAACATCGGGCGAGATACGGCCTTCGAAGTTGCGGTTGCCGGAAAGAACGCCGGCCGTGATCAGGCCCTTGTCGTTGATCGTCTTGGAGATCGGTGCGGGCAGCGGGCCGGAGTTGCCGATGCAGGTGGTGCAGCCGAAACCAACGAGGTTGAAGCCAATCGCATCGAGATCCTTCTGCAGACCCGACTTGTCGAGATATTCGGCAACGACCTGCGACCCCGGCGCCAGCGAGGTCTTCACCCACGGCTGGGACTTCAGACCCTTGGCAACCGCGTTGCGGGCGAGAAGGCCGGCAGCGATGAGAACGGAAGGGTTGGACGTGTTGGTGCAGGAGGTGATGGCGGCAATTGCCACATCGCCATGGCCGAGATCGAACTCCTCGCCCTCAACCGCATAGCGGCTGTGGAGTTGGCCGGGCTTCTTGTAGTCGTTCTCGAGAGCCGTCGCGAAATTCGGTGCAATGGTTTCGAGCGGCAGACGGCCTTCCGGACGCTTCGGACCGGCCATGGATGGCACGACGTCGCCGAGGTCGAGTTCAAGGGTGTCGGTGAAGACGAGGTCGGAACCGTCGCCGGTCCGCCACATGTCCTGTGCCTTCGAATAGGCTTCGACAAGCGCGATACGGTCCTTGGTGCGACCGGACATGGTCAGATAGTTGATGGTCTCGCCATCAACCGGGAAGAAGCCGCAGGTAGCGCCATATTCCGGACCCATATTGCCGATGGTGGCACGGTCGGCCAGCGTCATCGAATCGAGGCCGGGGCCGAAGAATTCGACGAATTTGGAAACCACGCCCTTCTTGCGCAGCATCTGCACGACGGTCAGCACGAGGTCGGTCGCAGTCACGCCTTCCTTCACCTTGCCGGTCAGCTTGAAGCCGATGACCTCAGGCAGGAGCATGGAGACAGGCTGGCCGAGCATCGCTGCTTCAGCCTCGATACCGCCAACGCCCCAGCCGAGAACGCCAAGACCGTTGATCATGGTGGTGTGGCTGTCGGTGCCGACGCAGGTATCCGGATAAGCGATCGTTTCGCCGTCCTCTTCCTTGGTCCAGACGGTCTGGCCGAGATATTCGAGGTTGACCTGGTGACAGATGCCAGTACCGGGCGGAACCACGCGGAAGTTCTTGAATGCCTGCTGGCCCCACTTCAGGAAGCGGTAACGCTCGCCATTGCGCTCATATTCAAGCTCGACGTTTCGGGCAAACGCAGTCGGCGTGCCGAATTCGTCAACGATAACAGAGTGGTCGATCACGAGGTCGACGGGAACGAGCGGATTGATCTTTTCCGGGTCGCCACCGAGCGACACCATGGCATCGCGCATGGCGGCGAGATCGACCACAGCCGGAACGCCGGTGAAGTCCTGCATGAGAACGCGGGCGGGACGATAAGCGATTTCGTTTTCGGTCAGGCCCTTATTGTTCAGCCACTCTGCAACGGCCAGAATATGCTCCTTGGTGACGGACTGGCCGTCCTCGAAACGAAGCAGGTTTTCCAGAAGAACTTTCATGGAATAGGGGAGCTTGGAAACGCCCTTCAGGCCGTTTGCCTCAGCCTTGGGAAGGCTGAAATAGACGTAGTCCTTACCATCAACGGTAAGGACGGAACGACAATGAAAACTGTCGAGTGATTTGGGCATGGATAAAAAACCCCGCTTACTCTGATAGCCAACACGTGCGTGCGGACACCTATGCACTCATGCACATCAGGATGCGGGTACGACCATTTCCGCTGTCCGCACGTGAAAATTGCTCCTCGCAATCGTCAAGTCCGGCGCAAGATGATGTTCACGCCGGCCGCTGGCGTGGTTGACACCCATATAGATAATTTCTCAGAAACGTGCCAGACCATTCAGGAAATCAAATCGATTTTTTTATGCGAGACGATGAAAATCTTATACGGAAACGCAGCATGGATTTGACGGCGGAAAATCTTGGCGTGCGACGCGGCGAAGATTTCATATTCATGAACATTTCCTTCAAGTTAAGTGACGGCGAAGCGCTGGTGCTGACCGGCCGCAACGGCTCGGGAAAATCCACGCTTCTGCGCACTGTGGCCGGCCTGCTGCGCCCCGAGCAGGGCTGGGTAAAGATAGCCGGCAAAGGAATAGAAGCGGACATGCGTCCATCGGAGGCCTGCCATTACCTCGGCCATCGCAACGCAATGAAAACGGAACTGACGGTTTCGGAGAATCTGCGGTTCTGGAAAGACTTTCTCGGTGACTTCGCCGGCGGCGCCGGTGTCGATATCGATGAGGCGGCAGACATCGTCGGCCTTGCGGGCATCACCCACCTGCCCTTCGGTTACCTATCCGCAGGCCAGCAGCGACGTTTTGCCATGGCAAAGCTTTTGATCGCGTGGCGGCCGGTGTGGATTCTCGACGAGCCGACAGCGGCGCTCGACAAAGCAGCGGACGGCATGTTTACGGATCTGGTCAAGAGCCACCTGAGGAGAGGCGGCATCGTCATGGCTGCGACCCATCAGCCTCTTGGGCTCGACAATGCGCGGGAATTGCAGATGACGGGCTTTGCAGGTGTGGAGGCTTGGGCATGAGGGCTATGCGCGGGGGGTATACCCCCCTCTGCCCTGCCGGGCATCTCCCCCACAAGGGGGAAGATCAGCAGGAGGCACCTTCGCCGCTCCATCCGAAAATTGCGCGACGGGCGAAATCTTGCCGCAGATCGATCTCCCTCCCTGTGGGGGAGATGCCCGGCAGGGCAGAGGGGGGTGAAGACCCACGCACGGAGCACTCCCAATGACCGCCCTCTTCCTCCGCGACCTGAAACTCTCCATCCGCGCCGGCGGTGGCGCGCTGATCGGCGTCTTGTTCTTCATGACCGTTGTCGCCGTCATCCCCTTCGGTGTCGGGCCTGATCTCAATCTGCTTGCACGCATCGGCCCGGCCATCGTCTGGATCGGCGCGCTGCTCTCCACCCTCCTCGGCCTCGACAGGCTGTTTCAGGCAGAGCGGGATGACGGCTCGCTAGACCTCATACTCATGCAGGAAAACCCGCTTGTGCTGACCGTGCTCGTCAAATGCCTGGCACATTGGGTGGGAACGGGTCTGCCACTGGTCATCGCCTCGCCGCTCATCGGCCTGTTCATGAATATGGACGAAGTGGCGATCGGCGCGGTGATGCTCACACTCCTTGTCGGATCGCCCGCCATTACCTTCATCGGCGCGGTGGGTGCCGCTGTCGCCGTTGCCTTGCCGCGCGGCGGCCTTCTGGTCTCCATCCTTGTGCTGCCATTGGCCATTCCGGTACTGATCTTCGGCGTCAGCGCGTCCTATGCGGCGGTGCAGGATCCGGCACCCTTTCTGCCGCCCTTCCTCATTCTCTGCGCGATCACGTTATTTTCAGCCGTGACCGGTCCTTTCTTTGCCGCTTTGGCATTGCGCAATGTTATGGATTGATGAAACCGCAATTGCCGATCTACGATTGACGGCGATCAATTGCGGGGCAGCCATTCTCGGGTTACACAAACGGCATGAACCAGCAGACTTTCACCATCACCAAATTCAGTGATCTCGCCAATCCCACGCGGTTTCTGGCGCTCTCGGCACGCATTCTGCCCTGGCTTGCGGTCCTGACGGCACTGGTGCTGGCCGCCGGTCTCTATCTGTCTTTCACGACAGAGGGCGACTACCAGCAGGGTTATACCGTGCGCATCATGTATGTGCATGTCCCCTCCGCCTGGCTTTCGATGATGTGTTATACGGTCATGGCGGTCTCAGCGATCGGCACGCTCGTCTGGCGTCATCCGGTTGCGGATGTCAGCCACAAGGCGGCAGCACCCATAGGCGCTGCCTTCACGCTGATTGCGCTTGTTACCGGCTCGCTCTGGGGTAAACCCATGTGGGGAACCTGGTGGGTATGGGACGCGCGGCTGACGTCCGTCTTCGTGCTTTTTCTGATGTATCTTGGCCTGATAGCGCTCAACCGCGCCATGGACGACCCTTCCAGAGCCGCCCGTGTCAGCGCCGTGCTCATCCTCGTTGGTTTTGTGAATATTCCCATCATCAAGTTTTCAGTTGAATGGTGGAACACGCTTCACCAGCCGGCAAGCGTCATCCGCATGGGCGGCTCGGCAATCGATGCGGAGTTTCTCTGGCCGCTTCTGACCATGGCGATCGGCTTTACGCTACTGTTCTTCACGTTGCACATCGCCGCAATGCGTAACGAAATCTGGCGCCGGCGCGTGGCAGCCCAACGGCGGCTTGCCGCCCGCATGGCAAACCGGGAGGCATGAGAACATGACACACGCCTTTTATATCGGCATGTCCTATGCGGCGACAGGCCTTGTCGTCCTCTGTCTCATCGCCTGGGTCATCCTGGATGGTCAGGCGCGCAAACGGGAACTGAAAGAACTGGAAGCATCCGGCGTGCGCCGCAGGGCAAAAGCTGGTTCTGCGGGTGAAACCCGATGACGCAGGCCAGCCAGGACCAGAACACCAAAGCCAAAAGCACGGGGCGCACACGATATGCCCTGGCGCTTCTGCCGCTTCTGCTTTTCGGCGGTTTTGCCATTATCGCCGGCAAGATGCTCTACGATCAGGACGTCAACGGGCTGGATATCAGCGCCATTCCATCGGCGCTCATCGGAACCAAGGCGCCCGCACTGTCGCTGCCGCCGCTGGAAGGCTCAAACCTGCCGGCCCTCAACGAGGCCGCCGTCAAGGGTAAGCTGACGCTGGTCAACGTCTTCGCCTCCTGGTGCATTCCCTGCCGTCAGGAGCATCCCATCCTTCAGGAATTGGCGAAAGACAAACGCATCACCGTCGTCGGCATCAACTATAAGGACAAACCGGACAACGCGCTTCGTTTTCTCGGCGAACTCGGCAATCCCTTTGCCGCGATAGGCGTCGACCCGAACGGCAAGGCCGCGATCGACTGGGGTGTCTATGGTATCCCTGAAAGCTATCTGGTCGGTGCCGACGGCACGATCCTCTACAAAAAGGTCGGCCCCTTCGATGCCCGCAGCGTCGAGCGGGATTTATTGCCGGCGATCACCGCTGCGGCCGGAAAGTAGCCCGCGCGCCGAACGGTATTATACCTTGGAAATAACCCTTAGCGACGGCCCTTCGGCTGTCGCCTGCACACCCATCCCTTCAAGCACGACCTGATTGCGGCCACCACGCTTTGCCGCATACAGGCTGTCGTCGGCGCGTTTGATCGCATCGTGAATTGAATGATCTCCCCTCGCGACAGCTGAAACGCCGAAGCTTGCCGTGACCTTGGTGGCCACGCCACGGCTACGCCAATCCAGCGACAGAAGGTTCAAACGCATGGCATTGGCAAGGTGACCGGCCGCGGCGGCGGTGTGGCCGGGCAGGAAAACCACGAATTCCTCGCCACCGAAACGCGCCACCAGAGCGTCGCTACGCGCGCTTTTCCGGAGAAGGTCTGAAAGGCCGATGAGAACGATATCGCCGGCGGCGTGGCCATAGTCATCGTTGATGCGCTTAAAATGGTCTATGTCGCACGCAATTACTGCGCCTATTGGTGTCCCGCTGCGAAAATCGGGAACGCGCCGGTCGAATCCACGGCGGTTCAGCACATCCGTCAGCGGATCGTGCTCAGCCGCTTGCAGGTGCCGGTCGACAGTCACGGAAATCTGGCTCGCAAGTACGGATAGCGCAAGCAGAAAGCCGAATATGCTCGCGGCAAGCTGCATGTAGAAAGCATAATCGGATTCGAAGAATTCACTGAGTTCGATCATCGAACCGTTCGGCGTCATCACCAGCAACATGCCGATGCGCACCAGCGTTTCGAGCACTACGAGTGACGCAATCGCCACCATCAGCCTGTCTGCAAGCGCCAGGGGCCGCTTCCGCACGATCCAGACCGGGATGGCGAGCAGCAGGGCGCAGACAAGATCACCGATGACCAGCTCACGTTTCAGATCCGGTGTGACGAAGACATGGAACGAGACCAGCAAAACCGCTGCAGCCACGATCGACAGTCGCGCCGTCGTATAAAGCGGCCGTCCGAAATGGGTAAGCAGCGCATGGCCGTAGAGAAAAAAGGCAGAGAAAAACAACAGGTTCGAGACGATCGCCTGTACTTCGAAGGGCAAGCCGCCAAGCACTAGAGGTGCGGCAAAACCAAACGCCGCCGAAAGATATCCGAAACCCCAATATCGCGCCGAAGCGTGGCCGGTCCTCTGCAGGAACAGGAATACCACACCGAATGTCAGCATGATGAAGGGGAGAAGGTAGGCGAAATTATCTTGCACAGTGTTCTGCCGGACGGAAAGACGAGCCTTTGAGCCCGGACACTACCGCAATGCCCTTAAGAAAACTTGCATATAACGCAGGGTTTTCGTGCCTTTCCGACGCACGTACGGGCAGATATCTTCACATTGGCGGGAGCGCGTTCTGCCATTGCTTGATCGCTTCGACGGGCCAGACAAGCATCACTACGTTCAGCGTCAGATTATCGCGGATCAGCCAGCCGGTGAAGATTTCAAAGAAGATGGCGATCACAACCGTCAGCCACACCGGCACGCGGGCGGCGAAGAGGAAACCCAGCGCCATGAAAACGGTGTCCATCGCGGAGTTCAGGATGCTGTCGCCGGTATAACCCAGCGCCATGGTCGCCGTGCGATAACGATCGATGATGAGCGGCGAGTTTTCGAGGATTTCCCAAGCTGCCTCTATCAAAACCGCAAAAGAAAGCCGCATGGAAAGGGGTTTCTTGCGAAACAGCAGCCAGGCGAGCCCGTAAAACAAGAAGCCGTGGATAATGTGTGAGGGCGTGTACCAGTCGGCAAGATGCTGGGAATTGCCCGGCGTGTTCACACCGGGTTCGAACAGCTTCACATAACCGCATTCGCAAATGGGAATGCGGCCCATGGCATAGAGGATGACGATCTGCAGGAGAAGAAGTCCGGCAGCGACACCGAACCATTTGAACGAGCGCGGACGGGAAGCCGGCATCTCTGCAACTGTCATTTTTCGTCCTTGTTCAACGGTTCGAGCGAATGACGCATGACGAGCGGCATTTGCGCCATGGTGAAGATGATCGTGATCGGCATCGTGCCCCACACCTTGAACGCAACCCATGCGTCGGTTGAGAACATGCGCCAGACCACCTCGTTCAGCACGGCGAGAAAGAGGAAGAACACGCCCCAGCGCAGCGTCAGCTTGCGCCAGCCCTCATCGTTCAGCCTGAAGGCCGAATTGAAGACATAGCCAAGCAGCGACTGGCCGAAAAACAGGCCGCCCAGCAGAATGACGCCGAACAGCGCATTGACGATGGTTGGCTTCATCTTGATGAAGGTATCGTTCTGCAGCCACAGCGTCAGCGCACCGAACACGAGAACCACAATGCCTGATATCAGCGGCATGATCGGCAGCTTGCGCGTCAGCATCCATGAGACGGAAAGCGCAATTGCGGTTGCGATCATGAACAGGCCGGTGGCGATGAAGATCGGCCCGCCGAACTCCGTCAGTACCGGAAAAGTGGAGGCCAGCCATTCGCCGCGGGAATTGGCGAAAAAGAACACCATAAGCGGGCCAAGCTCGAGCACGAATTTCAGGAGCGGGCTGATTTCCGCCACCATCTTTTCGCTTTCCTTGGAATTGCTTTCAATATCCATACTCAAACTCCCGCAATGGCCTTGGCGAAATCTTCCGCCTCGAAGGGCTCCAGATCGTCCACGCCTTCACCCACACCAATGAAATACACCGGCAGCTTGTGTTTGGCGGCAATGGCCACGAGGATACCGCCCCGCGCCGTGCCATCCAATTTTGTCATAATCAGGCCCGAAACACCCGCAACATTGCGGAATATCTCCACCTGGTTCAAGGCGTTCTGCCCGGTCGTGGCGTCCAGTGTCTGAAGCACGGTATGCGGCGCATCGGGATCGAGCTTGCCGAGCACGCGCACGATCTTTTCCAGCTCCGCCATCAGCTCCGTCTTGTTCTGCAAACGGCCGGCAGTATCAATGATGAGCACATCGCTTTTTTGCGCACGCGCCTGCTCATAGGCGTCGTAAGCCAGACCCGAGGCATCCGCACCGAGCTTGGTGCCGATGAATTGCGAGCCGGTGCGATCCGCCCAGATCTTGAGCTGCTCGATTGCCGCCGCACGGAACGTATCGCCGGCCGCAAGCATGACCTTGAGGCCAGAGCCTGAAAGCTTGGAGGCGAGCTTGCCGATGGTCGTGGTTTTGCCGGTGCCGTTCACGCCGACGACGAGAATGACATGCGGCTTGTGTGAAAGATCGAGTTCCAGCGGCTTGGCGACAGGTTTCAGGACCTTGGTGATCTCACCCGCCATGATGCGCGCCACATCCTCGCCACTGACATCCTTGCCGTAACGTTCCGAAGACAAGGCGCCCGTGATGCGCATGGCGGTCTCGACACCCAGATCCGACTGGATGAGAAGGTCTTCCAGTTCGTCGAGCGTATCCTCATCCAGCTTGCGCTTGGTGAACAGCGCCGAAATCTGGGTGGTAAGTTGCGAGGAGGTGCGCGCAAGCCCGGCCCGCAGGCGCTGGAACCAGCTGAGCTTCGGCTGCGGCGCTTCGGCGACAGGCTCTTCGCGCTCGCTTGCCGCCGCAAAACCTTTCGGCAAAATCGGCGAAACGGCAGAGGGCTCGACGGCACCGGCAGCCTCCGCCTCATCGAGCAGCGCATCCATCGCATCTGCATCGAGCACGGCATCGGCAGCTTCGGGCAAAACCTCGGCCTGTTCTTCGGCGGCGGCTTCGGCCTGCAACAGCGACAGCGGAACAACGCCGATGTCTCCGGCCTGCTCGGCGCCGGGCAGAAGCGGCGCGTCCTCTTCCTCCGGGTCATCGGAAAGGGCCGCATCAGCATCCAGAGCAGGCCCACCGGCCGTCTCGATCTCCAGTTCGGAAACCGGGTCTTTCTCGACAATGGGATGTGCTTCGGCTTCGCTCAATGCCTCATCGAAAGAGACATTTTCTCTGGCGCGTTCAAGCGCGGAATCCTCTTGCGGCTTGCCGTCAGTCCCGGCCTTGTCCTTGCCGAAAGAAAAGACTTTTTTGATGAAGCCGAGGGCCATGGTCGTTCCCGTGTCTTTTCCTGTGCCGCTTCAGGCCGCGTCCGCTGCGAGAAGCTTCATGTTCAGATGTTTGCCGTTGTGGCCGGTAATCTCAACCTGCGCAAGAGTGCGCGGGAGAAGATCGGGCGCCGCCACCAGCGTGAAATTGTCGGTATGCGCAAAACCGGTGTTTTCAACGAGGATCGTTTGCGTCGAACCAACCATATTTTGCAGATGCACGAGCCTGAGTGCCTCGCCACGTTCGCGAAGCCTCGCCGCCCGCTCCTTCACCAGCGCACGGTCGAGCTGCGGCATACGCGCCGCCGGCGTGCCGGAACGCGGGCTGTAGGGAAATACGTGCAGGCTGGAAATGCCGCATTCTTCCGCAAGCGTCGCGGCGTTTTCGAACATCTCTTCGTTCTCGGTCGGAAAACCTGCGATCATATCAGCACCGAATGCGATATCCGGCCGGAGCGACCGCACCTCGTGACAGAAACGGATGGCATCGGCCCGCAAATGACGGCGTTTCATGCGTTTCAGGATCATGTCGTCGCCATGCTGGAGGGACAGGTGAAGATGCGGCATGAAACGCGCCTCACCGGCAATCAGATCCATCAGATGGTGGTCGGCCTCGATGCTGTCGATCGAGGATAGCCGAAGTCTCAAGATTTCCGGCACCTGCTTCAGCAATGTTTTGGCAAGAAGCCCTAGCGAAGGTTCGCCCGGCAGGTCGGCACCGTAGCTGGTAGCATCCACCCCGGTCAGGACGATTTCGCAATAGCCGCTTTCCACCAGCCTGCGCGCCTGCTCGACCACAGCGCCCATCGGCACGGAGCGGGAATTGCCCCGCCCATAGGGAATGATGCAGAAGGTACAGCGATGATCGCAGCCGTTCTGCACCTGAATGAAGGCACGGACATGCCCGTCAATGTGCTTGACCATCTGCGGCGCCGTCGCCTTGATGCTCATGATGTCGTTGACGCGCAGCTTTTCTTCCGCCGAAACGCCGAAATCCGGCAGTGCGCGATAGGAGGCGCTTTTCAGCTTTTCCTCATTGCCCAGCACCGCATCCACTTCGGGCATCTCGGCAAAGGTCTGTTTTTCAGTCTGGGCAGCACAGCCGGTCACGATGATGCGCGCATGCGGATTGTCGCGCCTTGCCCGGCGGATGGCCTGGCGCGCCTGGCGCACCGCCTCGCCGGTCACCGCGCAGGTATTGACCAAGACGGCATTGTTGAGCCCGGCCTTTTCGGCCTCCGCCCGCATCACTTCCGATTCATAGGTATTGAGACGGCAGCCGAAGGTTATGACCTCGACGCCGCTCATATGGCCCCCTGCTCAGCCACGGCATCGCGCGAAAAGGCGCCGCTGATGGGATCGACCATGCCGGACCATTCCCATTCGGCCGGCCCCGTCATGATGACGTGGTTGTCCTCGCGCCACTCAATTGTCAGCGGCACACGCACAGGGCTGGAGGCGACATCGATGGTGACCTTCCTGCCCGTGCGGCCGGTGCGCGCAGCGGAAACGGCAGCGGCACATGCGGCAGAACCGCAGGCGAGCGTCAGCCCGGCGCCGCGCTCCCAGGTGCGGGTGCGAAGCGCACTGTCGGAAATAACCTGTGCCAGGGTGATATTGGCCTTTTCAGGGAACATCGGGTGGTTTTCCAGAAGCGGACCGAAGCGTTCCAGATCGAACTCCATCGGATCGCGATCCACCCAGAAAATGGCGTGCGGGTTTCCCATGGACATGACGGCGGGCGAATGCAGGATTGGCGCGTCGATCGGCCCGATCTGCAACTCGATGCGGCTCGTATCGTGGAACTCTTCGGAAAGCGGAATGTCGCTCCAGCGAAAACGCGGCAGGCCCATATCAACGGAAATCATGCCGTCTTCATGCTCAACGGCGTTCAGGATGCCCGCCACCGTCTGGAAGGTGAAGGTGGTCTTGCCGGTTTCAGAAGACAGCGCCTGCACCACGCAGCGCGTGCCGTTGCCGCAGGCCTGCGCCTTCGTGCCGTCGCAATTGAGGATATCGATGAATGCATCGGTGCCGCCGACACGCGGATCGTGGATCGCCATGATCTGATCGAACTGCGTGGCGGGATCGGCATTGAGCGCGATGGCCGCCGCAGGCGTCACCATATCCCTGCGGCCGCGCATGTCGACAACGAGGATCTTGTTGCCAAGCCCGTTCATCTTCGCAAATTCGACCGTATCCGCCATCGTACTGAACCTGAAAACCACCTGAAACCGGAATAAAGACGGGCTTTGCCCGCACTTTCGCTCTATATGGCGGAAAGGACGGCAAATTACCAGACTGTTGCGGCGCAAACCGCTGAGCCGCTCAGGCGGAAGGTACGTCGAAGACTTCGCCGGGCCGCATGGGCTGGAAGCGGCTCTCGTCTATCCCCTGCTCAACAAGCGCTGCCTTCAGCGCGACAAGAGGAGCTTCGACCGCTTCATCGGTCAGTTGCACAGTGCCCCAATGATGGCCGCAGACATGTGCCGCACCGCAGATCTTCATGCCTTCCACGGCTTCCGCAGGGTTCTGGTGCTGGCCCTTCATGAACCAGCGCGGCTCATAGGCGCCGAAAGGCAGGTTGGCGAGACGGAACTCACCGTGTTTTTTGCGCGCGGCGTGATAATTGAGGCCGTCGTGAAAGCCGGTATCGCCGATATGATAAATCTTGCCATAAGGCGTTTCAATGACGAAGGCCGCCCACAGCGCCATGCGCCGGTCGTTCAGCCCACGCGCCGACCAATGGTGGCACGGCTCGAAATGAATTTTGACCGAACCAATCTCAAGGACATCGCCCCAGTCCCCCACCTTGATGCGCGCTGCCTCGACGCCGGTGCGGATGATGGCGTCATTGCCAAGCGGCGTGATGAAAAGCGGCTTGTGCGCCACATGCAGGCGCTTCAGCGTTTCCATATCCAGATGGTCGTAGTGATTATGCGTCACCAGCACCAGATCGATAGGCGGCAAATCCTCAAAACGGATGCCCGGCGGGTTGACGCGTTTGGGACCGGCGAAGCTGAACGGGCTGGTACGCTGCGACCACACCGGATCGATGAGAATATTCAGCCCTGCCGTCTGGATAAGAAAGGAGGCGTGACCGACGAAGGTGACGCGAATGTCCTTGCCGTCGATGCGGGGCTCCGGCTTTGCGAACGGAAACGGGCTGGGATAGTTTTCCGGCCACGTGGCGCGCTCGCCGTTGAAGCGCCATTTCAGGAGGCCCATGAAATTGCCGGGCGGCGAGCCGCCGGGATTGAAGAAACGCACCCCGTCGAAATGATCGGAGACCGGCCCACTATAATAGGCGCTGGCGTTAGAGCGGCGCGCAAACAGGCCGCCGCCCGCAAGAGCAAGCAGACCAAGTGCGGAAAAACGAAAGAAGTTTCGACGTTTCATGGGAAAGGTATAAGAAGCCAGGCGACGCCGTTCAAGCACCGCCATCGCAGCTTTCGTCTGATCACGTAAAGATGACAAGGCATGCTTTGCCGCATGAAAACCGGCACTCCCTTGACTTTCACGGCACTTTCCTGTTTATCGCGGCCAATCAGCTGGCAGTTTCACGACTCCAAGCCGCCGACCGGGACCCGCAAAGGTATAAAGAGATCCCGGAGGTCAACACCCGACAGCGCGATGCGCCCTCGGGTGCTTTTTGGCTTTGCGTCTTGTTTTTGGCAGCGAAAGCACCGACGTTTCGGAGATCCCGGAACGAAGAAGGAAGAAACGATGTTTGAAAACCTCCAGGACCGCCTTGGTTCCATTCTGAATGGACTGACCGGCCGTGGCGCGCTGACGGAAGCCGATGTTGCCGCCGCCTTGCGCGAGGTTCGCCGTGCGCTTCTGGAAGCGGACGTTGCGCTGGAAGTCGTGCGTTCCTTCACCGACAAGGTGCGTGAAAAGGCTGTCGGCGCAGCCGTTCTGAAATCCATCAAGCCCGGCCAGATGGTCGTCAAGATCGTGCATGACGAACTTGTCGAGATGCTCGGCACCGAAGGCGTCTCGATCGATCTGCATGCGGCCGCCCCCGTCGTCATCATGATGGTGGGTCTGCAGGGTTCGGGCAAGACCACGACCACAGGCAAGATCGCCAAGCGCCTGACCGACCGCGACAAGAAGAAGGTGCTGATGGCATCTCTCGACACGCGTCGTCCGGCCGCACAGGAACAGCTTCGCCAGCTGGGCGTGCAGACCGGTGTCGATACGCTGCCGGTCATAGCCGGCCAGTCGCCTACAGATATCGCCGCACGCGCCGTGCAGGCCGCCAAGCTCGGTGGCCATGACGTCGTCATTCTCGACACCGCCGGCCGCACCCATATCGACGAACCCTTGATGCTGGAAATGGCCGACATCAAGAAGAAGTCCAACCCGCATGAAATCCTGCTGGTCGCGGATTCGCTGACCGGTCAGGACGCGGTCAACCTGGCGCGCAACTTCGATGAACGCGTCGGCATCACCGGCCTCGTGCTCACCCGTATGGATGGCGACGGACGCGGCGGTGCGGCCCTCTCCATGCGCGCCGTCACCGGCAAGCCGATCAAGCTGATCGGTATCGGCGAGCGCATGAACGAACTCGACGAGTTCCATCCGCGCCGTATCGCCGACCGTATTCTCGGCATGGGCGACATCGTTTCGCTGGTCGAGAAGGCTGCCGAAAACATTGATGCCGAAAAAGCCCGCGCCATGGCCGAAAAGATGGCCAAGGGCAAGTTCGACCTCAACGATCTCTCCGACCAGCTTGCCCAGATGAAGAAGATGGGTGGCATGGGCGGCATCATGGGGCTGATGCCCGGCATGGCCGGCATGAAGGACAAGATGGCTTCCGCAGGCCTCAACGACAAGATGTTCGACCGCCAGATCGCCATCATCTCGTCGATGACCAAGGCCGAACGCGCCAATCCCGATATCCTCAAACACAGCCGCAAAAAGCGCATCGCCGCCGGTTCCGGCACCGATGCCGCCGAAATCAACAAGCTCTTGAAGATGCACCGTGGCATGGCCGACATGATGAAAGCCATGGGCGGCAAGGGCAAGGGCGGCATCATGAAGCAGATGATGGGCGGCCTTGCGGGCAAGATGGGGCTTGGTGGCATGATGGGCGGCGGCATGCCTGATCTGTCGAACATCGACCCGAAGCAGCTCGAAGCGCTTCAAAAACAGGCTGAAGCTGCCGGTCTTGGCAAGCCGGGCGCAATGCCCGGTCTCGGTGGTCTGCCCGGCGGGCTACCCGGTCTGGGCGGGACAAAGCTGCCGGGTCTTGGCGGCATGCCGGGCCTGCCCGGCTTCCCGAAAAAGAAGTGAGGGCGACGCCAGTGAACAACGCAGAAGTGAAAGCCCAGCTTTCCGAATACCGCCAGTCGATCGACAATATCGATGCCGCACTGGTTCACATTCTTGCCGAACGTTTCCGCTGTACCAAGGCGGTGGGCGTGCTGAAGGCAAAATACAATTTGCCGCCGGCGGACCCGGCGCGCGAGGAATACCAGATCGAACGCCTTCGCCGTCTGGCAAAGGATGCCAATCTGGATCCGGATTTCGCCGAGAAGTTTCTAAACTTCGTCATCAAGGAAGTCATCCGGCATCATGAAGCAATAGCCGCCGAACATGGCGGTAATGAAAAGACCGCCTAACCGGCGGACAAGCTATCTCAAGGAGTAAATAACATGGCACTTAAAATTCGTCTCGCACGCGGTGGTTCCAAGAAGCGCCCGTACTACCAGATCGTCGTTGCTGACGCCCGTTCGCCCCGCGACGGCCGTTTCCTCGAGAAGGTCGGTTCCTGGAACCCGATGCTCGCCAAGGACAACCCGCAGCGCATCGAGCTGAAGGCTGACCTCATCAAGGAATGGATCGCCAAGGGCGCACAGCCGACCGACCGCGTTCTGCGCTTCCTCGCAGAGGCAGGCCTTGCCGATCGCGCCGCTCGCAGCAACCCGGAAAAGGCACTGCCGGGCAAGCGCGCTCTGGAACGCGTTGCAGAAAAGAAGCAGAAGGCTGAAGACGCAGCTGCTGCCGCAGCAGAAGCTTCTGCTGCAGAATAATCTGCGATAGAATTTTAGAGAACGGGTGGCGTGGTTTTCCATGCCGCCCGTTTTTTGTTTATTTTGGTATGAACAAACTTTAGAGCGTCAGGAACTATGCTCTAACGCGTTGGATCTGCGCATTGTGCCCTGTGAAAATCGATTCCGATTTTCACGCTGATGCTGTAAACCAGACGCAACCAACACCAGAAGACGGACGGCCCGATGGCAAAGCTGGAAAACCCGATACTCATGGCAAAGATCGGCGGCGCACAGGGATTGCGCGGCGAAGTCCGCGTCAGCACCTATACGGACGAACCGATGGCGCTCGGCGATTACGGCAATCTGGTGAGCGCCGATGGCCGCGTCTTCGAAATTCTGGAAGTCCGCGAGGGCAAGAATGTGGTTGTCGTCCGCTTCAGGGGTATCAACGACCGCAATGCGGCGGAAAGCCTGAACGGGCTCGAACTTTTCATCGAACGCGACAATCTGCCGGATGACGAGCTGGACGACGACGAATTTTATTATGCCGACCTCGAAGGGCTGGAAGCCGTCGATGCCGAAGGCAAAAGCTATGGCGCCGTCAGCGCCGTTTACGATTTCGGCGCAGGCGACCTCCTGGAGCTGAAAGGTGCGGGCCGCCGTCCCGCCCTCATCCCCTTTTCGGAAGCAGCCGTGCTTGAAATTGATCTGGAGGCGAGACGCATTCTCATCGATCCCATGGCCGCTGGCCTGATCGACAATCCGGACGACAAAGACGAAACCGGCGCATCGCCTTTCGGCAAGAAATAAGGCCATGACGTTCAAGGCTACCGTTCTGACGCTCTACCCGGAAATGTTTCCCGGGCATCTCGGATATTCGCTGGCGGGCAAGGCGCTGGAGCGCGAGCAATGGTCACTTGAGGCCGTGCAGATCCGTGAATTCGCGACCGACAGGCACAGAAGCGTGGACGACACCCCGGCAGGCGGCGGCGCCGGCATGGTGCTGAAACCCGACATTCTGGCCGCAGCCATTGACCATGTTTCAGATGGAGATACGCGACCGCGTCTGCTGATGAGCCCGCGCGGCAAGCCACTGTCGCAGGACCGAGTGCGCGAACTGGCGGCAGGCGACGGCGCGATTATCGTGTGCGGACGCTTCGAAGGCGTCGACCAGCGGGTCATAGAGGCGCGCGGGTTGGAGGAAGTGTCGATCGGCGATTACATTCTCTCCGGCGGCGAGCCCGCCGCCCTGACGCTTCTGGACGCCATTGTCCGCATTCTGCCGGGCGTCATGGGCAACGATCTCTCAGGCGTGCATGAGAGCTTCGAGGGTGGGCTTCTGGAGCATCCGCACTACACCCGTCCGCAGGTCTGGGAAGGCCGCGACATCCCAGCCGTTCTCACCTCTGGCAATCACGCCGTCATCGACAAATGGCGGCACGAGCAGGCGCTGGCGTTGACGAAGGAAAGACGGCCCGACTTGCTGGAAAAGGCCAAGGTTTAAACCGAGACGAAATAATAGGCCGTCAGCACCAGCCCGACGGCAATGACCAGCCAGCGGATGATCCACTGCGGCACCCGCCTTGCCGTGTGCACCCCCACATATCCGCCAAGCGCGGCCGCCGGGAACATGATGAGGGCGGCCCACCAGGAAACGACGCCGCCGCTGACGAAGATCGTAATGGCGATGATCGCGATCACCACCGAGAGCAGGTTCTTCAGGGCATTCAGATGATGATAGCTGCCACCCGAGGTCATTCCGAGGATGGCCAGCATCATGATGCCCATGCCCGCCCCGAAAAAACCACCATAGATGGAGGCGAGCCCCTGAAAGAAGAGGCTCGGCACATTACCGGGTGAACGCTCGGCACTGGCCTTCGGTCGCAGCCACGGGCCAGCGGCGAAAACAACGGTTGCGGCCAGAAGCAACCACGGCACAAGCTGGCGGAAGGAGGGGTTGTCGAGCGACAGGAGCAAAAGCGACCCCGCCAGCCCGCCGACGATGGAGACGGCCGACAGGAGGATCGCCTCGCGCCAGTGGGCGCGGATTTCAGGCCCGTAGGCGATCACGGAGGTGATGTAACCGGGAAACTGCACGATCGCCGAAGTGGCATTGGCGACAATCGGCGGCAGGCCTGCAAGCGTCATCGCCCCGAAGGTCAAAAAGGTGCCACCACCGGCAATCGCATTGACCACGCCAGATAGAAAGCCGGTCGCAAACAGCATCATGATAATAAGTACGGACATGGCCCCTCCCAAGGTTTTCATGCCATAACCGGGGAAACGCACCTTCGCAACAGCCCGTACGTCGCCCACAATTGATAAAATATTGTCATGAAGGGATGACAAATGGCGCTGCCTCGTGTATGTGCCCGCGTGGAATTGGGGTTTTCCCCTTTAACCGCAAGCAAAGAATGGCGAACCCGCTCCTGCCGCACGGCATGGTCTGAAGGCATTGACCGACAGACGAAACGTTGAGCGCTCTGGCTGTTTCAGAAGAAATCAGAGGTTAACATGACCAATATCATTCAGCAGCTGGAAGCCGAACAGGCTGCCAAGATCGAAGCAAAGCGCACCCTGCCTGAGTTTTCTCCGGGCGACACGCTGCGCGTCAACGTGCGCGTTACCGAAGGTAACCGTACCCGCGTTCAGGCTTACGAAGGCGTTTGCATCGCCCGTTCCGGCGGCGGCCTTTCCGAGAGCTTCACCGTTCGCAAGATCTCCTACGGCGAAGGCGTCGAGCGCGTATTCCCGATCTACTCCCCGCTGGTCGAAGGCGTTGAAATCGTTCGTCGCGGTAAGGTTCGCCGCGCGAAGCTCTACTACCTGCGCGATCGTCGCGGCAAGGCTGCCCGTATCGTTGAAAACACCGGTACGCGCGCCCGCAAGCTGAACGAATCCGAGCGCCAGGCAGTCGCCGAAGAAAAGGCACGTCTGGAAGCTGAAAAGGTAGCAGCAGCACAGGCTCTCGCCGCCGAAAAGGCAGCAGCCGAAGCAGCAGAAGCCAAGGCAGCAGAAGAAGCAGCAAAGGCTGCGGAAACTGCAGCGGAATAAGATTTCCATTTTGATGGATTTACGGAGAAGGCGGTCTTTGGACCGCCTTTTTTGTTGCATCGATGCGCCATAACACTCTGGTGGGCGACATAGCGTCACGTCCAGCCTTCGACCCCATCTCCGTATCGACAGATCAAGATCAAAGTCGTATTGCTACTTATCTCTTTGCCTAATTTATTTAGAACATTCTCTAATAGCATTGCCTAGTTTCACTTATTGTGCAATTTTCGCGCAGTTTTAGGTGTTGATATGTTTTTTTTTAATTCTTTTTTAACAAAAAATAAGCGCGCTTTCTTTGCTGTCGGCCTTGCCAGCGCACTCATGAATATTCTCAACCTTTCCGGCTCCCTTTTCATGCTGGAGGTTTATGACCGGATTCTGCCGAGCAAGAGTATTCCTTCTCTGGTCGCTCTCGTTGTTCTGCTGGTTATTCTCTATGCCTTTCTTGTGGGGTTCGATGCTCTGCGCGGCCGGATATTGGCTCGCATCTCGGACAATATGGACGACGAGCTCAATCAGAAGCTCTTCAGGGCATCAATCAGCGCACCACTTGCCGCCTACGGCAAGGTAGACGGGCTGCAGATCGTCGGCGATCTCGATCAGATACGTCAATTCCTGTCCGGGCCGGGACCAGCAGCTTTTTTTGATATTCCCTGGCTGCCCATCTATCTGCTGATCTGTTTTGCCTTGCATCCCTGGATCGGTTTTGCCGTGCTTGGCGGCGCCCTGGTCCTTGTCGTGCTGACGCTCGTAACCAACTGGCTGACCGAAAGGGCGACCAAACAGGCCTACACCGTGCGCGGACAGAGAAATGCACTCGTCGGCAGCAGCCAGCGCAACATCGAGTCCATAAGAACCATGGGCATGATGAATGCGGTGACGTCGATGTGGGACGATCTGCACTCCAATTACCGCGCCGTCACACTCTCGACGTCGGACACGGCGGGCATGCTCGCCGCGATTTCCCGAACATTCCGCCTTTTGTTACAGTCGGGTGTGATGGCAATCGGCGCCCTGCTGGTTATCGAGGGGCATGCGTCAGCGGGTAGCATCATCGCAGGCTCCATCCTCTCGGCCAAAGCGCTGGGCCCTGTCGAACACGCAATTGCAAACTGGCGCAGCTTCATGACTGCGCGACAGGGCTGGAAACGCATCAACGAGTTTCTCGAACTCGTACCGGAACCCGCACAGCCGCTTTCCCTGCCGCCACCGAAATATACCGTTGCCATCGATCGCGTGACCGGCGGTCCGCCCAATGGTGCGCGAGATACCGTGGCCGATATTTCCTTCACGTTGAACGCGGGCGATGGCCTTGGCATCATTGGGCCGAGCGCTTCCGGTAAATCCACGCTGGCACGTTTGATAACCGGTATCTGGCCCTATGAGCGCGGCTCCGTGCGCTTCGATGGGGCCGCACTGAACCAGTGGGATTTCGAGGTTCTCGGTAAATCCATCGGATACATGCCCCAGCAGGTGGAGCTGATGCCAGGCACGGTCGCGCAAAATATCGCGCGCTTCGACCGTGACGCAACGGCGGAAGCCATCGTTTCGGCAGCCAAGGCCGCTCAGGTTCATGATCTCATCCTGGACCTGCCCAACGGTTACGACACCTATATCGGCGACCGTGGAGAGGCATTGTCAGGCGGGCAAAAACAGCGCATCGGCCTGGCGCGGGCACTTTTTGGGGAGCCGTTCTTTGTCATCCTTGATGAGCCGAACTCCAATCTGGACAGCGAAGGCGAGGCAGCCTTGCGCAACGCCATTGGCGACATAAGGGCGCGGGGCGGCATCGTGGTCGTCATTGCCCATCGTCCGAGCGCCATCGAAAGCGTCAATCTTGTGATGGTGATGAGCAACGGCCGCATGCTTCGCTTCGGCACCAAGGAAGAGGTGCTTGCGCAAATCCTGCGTCAAAATATTCGCCAGGTGCCGGAAACAGAAGAAGAAGTACGCAAGCTGGAAAGCCGGGTAGGTGAAAATGGTTGAGGGAGAAAAAACCGGCGTGACGAAAACATCTATCGTCAAACACTCAACCGCCGTAGTCGTTCTTGCTGCCGGCCTTCTTTTTGGCCTGGGTGGCTGGGCGGCTCTCGCGAAGCTTTCGGGAGCGGTCGTCGCCACGGGCCGGGTCGTTGTCGAAGGCAACTCCAAGAAAATTCAACACCTTTCCGGCGGTATTGTCAGCCAGATCAATGTTGCGGAAGGTGACACGGTGGAGGCCGGTCAGGTTTTGCTGCGGCTGAGTGGCACGATCGTTCAGGCAAACCTGTCCATTGTCGAAAATACGCTCGCGCAGCTTTATGCACGCCGTGCGCGTCTGCGTGCCGAAATCTCCGACGCCACCTCTTTCACAACGCCGGAAGATCTGGCCGTCTTGACCAATTCGAAAGCTGCCAAAACATTCATTGACAGTGAGCAGAACCTTTTCAACAGCCGTCGCAGTGCACTGATCGGCATGAAGAAGCAATTGGTAACGCGCAAGGATCAGCTAGCCGATGAAGCGCGGGGCATGGACGTGCAGATTGAGGCAACCAACAATGAACTTGCTATCGTAAGGGAAGACGTCTCAAAGACACGGGAGCTATATGCCAAGGGGCTGGTAACGCTTCAGCGCCTCAACCTTCTCAAGCGGCAGCTTTCCAATCTCGAAGGTCAGCAGGGCCAGTATATGGCCGCGCGTGCGCAGACGGTAGGCAAGCTGAGCGAAATGGACTTGCAGTCGCTTCAGCTTGACGAGGACCGCAAGTCCGAGGTCACAAAAGATCTGACGTCTATCGAAGCCACCGTTGCGGAATACGAGGAACGGCTTGCGGCAACACGCGACCAGCTCGACCGCCTCGATATTCGCTCGCCGATTGCGGGGCGTATCTACCAGCTGTCTGTGCACAACATAAACGGCGTCATCCAGCCGGGCGAAGTGCTTATGCTGGTGGTGCCGGCAAAGGAAGATCTTGCAATCGACGCCAATGTTCTTCCAAACGACATAGACCAGATCTATGTCGGGCAGCCAGTGACCATTCGCTTCACGGCTTTCAATCAGAGCACGACGCCGGATGTAAGCGCTGAAGTCGCAGTCGTCGCCCCGGACTTGCAGACAGATTCCCGAAGCGGTGCGTCATTTTACGCACTGCGCATCAAGCCGAGCAAAACTGGAATGGACCATATACCAGGTGGACGGTTGTATCCGGGCATGCCGGCCGAAGTCTTCATACAGACAAGCGAAAGAAGCGTTCTTTCCTATTTTGTCAAACCGTTCCAGGACAGGCTTAGAAAGACGTTCCTGCAGGAATAAAAGACTTTCATTACATGTTTTCTTAGAAACGATTCACAAATACACCAAAAGCGAGAATTTTTCCAAAAAAAACAATTTCTCATATTGTCTTGTCATTTATAATGTACTAATTATCACCCGCAATATTTATTAAATTTAATTTCGATACATCGAATTCTCAAAAATTTATAGGAGAGTAAAATGGCGTTAAAAGTAACTTTTGGTAATGGCGGCGCGGCATCGGTTTCGTCGCTCACCAGCCTGATCGATCAGGAAGCATATAAGCTCCTCACGGAATCCACAGCACAGGTCAAAAACGGCTCTACGCTCGATTCAGGCGCTGTCAGCGTTGGCGCTGTGGCGGTTGCCGGTACCGGTGCTGGTGGCACTGTCGATGTCGGCTACGACCCCAACGCAAACGGCTTCACATTTGACGTATCCTCGGCATGGAATTCGGTAAAGAACGCTCTCGCCCAGTCTGACACCTCTGAAAACCTTAAGTTCAAGGATTTCGTACAGGTAGACGTTCACCTCGGCGGCACCGGTTCGTCCACCGTTGAAGTTCTCAATGCCAAGCGCGGTAACATCACGACCGGCGCAGGCAACGACACGGTTACCGTATCTGTCGTTTCGAACGAAAAGACCTGGGTCAACAATTTCAACATCGACACCGGCGCAGGCAACGACACGATCACCGTCAAGGCCGGCGCTGCCTTCAATGACACGTCGGCTGCGGGCACGGGCGGTCTTGCCGCCAATACCGGCGCTGTGAATGGTGGTGCTGGTATCACCGACGGCAGCTACACCTCCGTCAAGATCGATGCCGGTGCGGGTAACGACTCTATCGACCTGAGCGGTGTAAAGCTCGCTTCGTCGCTGGTCACCGGTGGCAAGGGCATCGACCACATCATCGCAAGCGGTGGCGCCGATACCTTCGTCTTCAATCTGGGTGACATGGCGAAGAGCTTTGCCACAGATACCATCGAAGGCTTCAACGCCTCCATGGACAAGCTCAAGCTGGTCGGTACAGTGATCGATAACTGGGCGGTTTCGACCTATGATAACGATACCGTCCTCAGCTACAACGTTACTGGCGAGCACAAGGGTGAGAAGATCATTCTCTCCGGCGTTCACCTGACCGGCAGCGATTGGTTCACGGCGTAATTTCTCTCGAAGAGAATTTCATCGGTTACCGTTTAAATGGATCATGGCCCGGACATATCCGGGCCATGATTTTTTACATATGCGGCGGTTCGGAAATTATGCCGGCTGCCGCAATCTTGCAGATCAGGCGGCCTCGGCCTGATTGCCCATTTTTCGCGCCGCGATGATGACGAGCACCCCGGCAAGCGCCAGGCAGAAGGCAAGGAAGAACATCGGCGCAATGGTGCTGCCGGTCTGGTCCTTGATCCAGGGCACCACGTTCTGCGCCACGAAACCACCGAGATTGCCGACGGAATTGATGGCGGCGATGCCGGCAGCGGCACCGGCTCCCCTGAGGAAGCGGCCGGGCAGGCTCCAGAACACCGGCTGGCCGGCAAAAATGCCCGCAGCGGCGATGCAAAGGAAGGCGAACTGCAATACCGGATCGCTGAGCAGCGCCGACATCAGCAGGCAAAACGCGCCGACGAAGGCAGGGCCGACGATATAAGGCGTTTTGTTTTTTGCCTTGTCAGCCGCCAGGGGCACGACGAAGAGAGCGACAGCCACGATCACCCAGGGGATGATGTTGATGAAGCCGTTGGCGGTGTTGGAAACGCCGAAGCTCTTTACGATCGTCGGCAGCCAGTAGCTGAGACCATAGGCCGCCAGCGGAAAGCCGACATAGCAAAGCGCCATGAACAGCACGCGCGGATTGATCAGCGCCTTGAAGCCGTCCTCCGCATGCTCTTCCATGCCCTTATTTTCTTCGGCCAGGCGGTTCTTCAACCAGTCCTTCTCGGCCTGCGTCAGGAACTTCGCCTTTTCCGGCGTATCGTCCAGATAGAAGAAGGTAACGATACCGGCGATCACGGCGGGAATACCCGTCGCCAGGAACACCCATTCCCAGCCGGCATAACCGAGGAAACCATCGAGATCAAGCAGCATGCCGCCAAGCGGTGCGCCGATGGCATTGGCAAGCGCACTGAAGATCATGAACAAGCCGATCATGCGGCCGCGATAATCGCGCGGGAACCACAGCGTCATCAGGAACAGCACGCCCGGGAAGAAACCGGCCTCGCAAAGCCCGAGCAGGAAGCGCAGGATGTAGAACATCGTCGCATTCTGCGTGTAGGCAAGCGCAATGGTGACGGCACCCCAGGACACCAGAATGCGGGCGAACCATTTGCTGGCGCCGAAACGGTTGAGGAAAAGGTTGCTCGGAACCTCAAAGAGGAAATAGCCGATGAAGAACAGCGAAGCGCCAAGTCCGTAGGCATATTCGCTGAGGCTCAGCGCATCGACCATCTGCAGCTTGGCATAGCTGACATTCTGCCGGTCGATATAGGCGATGAGATAGAGAAGGCCAAGAAACGGCATCAGCCGCCAGGTGATCTTCGAGATTAGGGATTTTTCCGATACCATGTGCTTTTCCCTCCCTTCGATTGCTCGTCGAAATGCAAATGATAAGGGGACCCATCTATATGTGCGCCGCAAGATACGCAAGTTGCATTGCATCATGACCAATGCCGAAAAGGCTGCGAAACCGGCATTTTAAAGCCCTGAGTACATGGTGCGGCGCACATCAAAGCCGCCGGGTCACCGTTTTACGGTCTGCGTGCATTCATATTGCCGCGAAACCGGCAATCTGCTATGAAGACCGCCATGGGATCTAAATTCGGATGTCTCGCGCAGAATGTTTATGTGCTGCAGGACCACAAGCGTCTGCCGGCACGGTTTTTTGCGCGCATTTCCGGGGCGCTCAACAGCCGACTTAGGCTCGCCTGACAGCACCCGCTGTCCACCGCCTTACTGAACCCTGATTTTACCTTTCCATGACAAGGCATAGAGCCATGAGCGCACCCCGCACCTTATACGACAAGATCTGGGACGACCACGTCGTCAATCGTGACCCGGACGGAACCTGTCTTCTCTATATCGACCGTCACCTGGTCCATGAGGTGACGAGCCCGCAGGCCTTTGAAGGCCTGCGCATCGCCGGCCGTCCAGTCCATTCGCCCACCCGCACGCTTGCCGTCGTTGATCATAACGTGCCAACCACAGCCGACCGGCTGGAAGGCATCAAGAACGAGGAAAGCCGTATCCAGGTGGAAGCGCTTGCGCAGAATGCCAAGGATTTCGGTGTCGAATATTATTCCGAGCGCGACAAGCGTCAGGGCATCGTCCACATCGTTGGCCCGGAACAGGGCTTCACCCTGCCGGGCATGACGATTGTTTGCGGCGACAGCCACACCTCCACCCATGGTGCTTTCGGCGCGCTGGCGCACGGCATCGGCACGTCGGAAGTGGAGCATGTGCTGGCGACCCAGACGCTGATCCAGAAAAAGGCCAAGAACATGCTGGTGCGTGTCGATGGCAAGGTTCCGGAAGGCGTCACCGCCAAGGACATCATCCTCGCCATTATCGGTGAGATTGGCACAGCGGGCGGCACCGGCCATGTGATTGAATTTGCCGGTGAGGCAATCCGCTCGCTCTCCATGGAAGGCCGCATGACGGTTTGCAACATGACCATCGAGGGCGGCGCCCGTGCAGGTCTGATCGCGCCTGATGAGACCACCTTTGACTATATTAAGGACAAGCCGCGCGCGCCAAAGGGCGAGACGTTGGAACAGGCCATCGCCTACTGGAAAACGCTGAAATCCGATGAAGGCGCCCACTACGACAAGATCGTGGTGCTGGACGCCGCCAATCTGCCGCCGATCGTCTCCTGGGGCTCATCGCCTGAGGACGTGACGTCCGTGGAGGGTATCGTTCCCAATCCGGATGATATCGAGGAAGAAAACAAGCGTACTTCCAAGTGGCGTGCGCTGGATTATATGGGCTTGAAACCCGGTACACGCATCACCGATATCGCCATCGACCGCGTTTTCATCGGCTCCTGCACCAATGGCCGTATCGAGGATTTGCGCGCAGCGGCAAAGATCGTCGACGGCCGCAAGGTCGCGCCCACCGTCTCGGCCATGATCGTGCCCGGCTCCGGTCTCGTGAAGGAGCAGGCGGAAAAGGAAGGTCTGGACAAGATTTTCCTCGAAGCCGGTTTCGAATGGCGCGAACCGGGCTGCTCCATGTGCCTTGCCATGAATGACGACCGCCTGAAGCCTGGCGAACGTTGCGCCTCCACCTCGAACCGCAACTTCGAGGGCCGCCAGGGCTATAAGAGCCGCACCCACCTCGTCTCCCCCGCCATGGCAGCGGCGGCGGCCATCGCCGGTCATTTCGTCGATGTGCGCGAGTGGCGGTAATTATCTATAACGTCTGAAACGAAAAACCCCGGATCACAATCCGGGGTTTTTTGTTAGCATCTCATTCCGCAATGATCTTCACCCGCTGGCCGGGCTGAAGCGTGGCGGTGGCGCTCATCGCATTCATCATGCGGAACATGTCGAGCTTGCGGTCGGTCCCCATCATCCGTGCGGCAATCGTTGCCACGGTTTCACCGGGCTTGACCGTCACCACGCGCACGCGCAGAGGTTTTAACGATGCGATCTCCTGCGGCGTCATCTTGCGGAAACTCGTTCGCAACACGTTGGCGATGGAATCGAGCTGCGTGTTACCCTTCGGCACGGCCGTCAGGAAGCGGAATATCTGCTGACCAACACGGATGACGGTAACGTCAAAGTCCCATTTGTCCGCCGTCGCACGGGCTGTCGCAGCCTCCAGACCGTTGATCTGCGTTTCCTTCACGGTTTCCGGCATCAGGCCGGCAACCCAGCCGCTGGTAAGGTAATTGGCAAGAGTGGTCTGTTTCGGATCGGCCACGCCGTCGAAACGGATCGCCACATCGCCCGGACCCGTCGCAAGAACGGCCTCCACCTTGTTGTCGATGACGAAACCGTCCGGCACATCGAAACGAATACCGAGCGTTCCGTGCAGAAAGGTTTGGCCCCGGACATAACCCTCCTGCGGGCTGTCGCCGTAAAGCAGGCCGTCTATGCCATCCAGAAACCAGTCGCGACCCCGATCCCCGACCTGACCGTCCTGGCCGAAGGCGCGGGCATGCCGGCGTGCAAGCTCGATGCGCTGCGGCGTGTTGGGGTGGCTGGAAAGAAAGTCGAGGCTCTGGTCATTTTCGGGATCAGCCGAGGAGAAACGCGCATAGGCTGCCATGGAATCCAGAAACCGCGGCGATGCGAAGGGGTCGTAGCCGGCCTCACCCAACATTCGCACACCAATCACGTCCGCCTGCAATTCCTGCTGGCGCGAAAAAGCCGCAAGCCGCAGCTTACCGCGCGCAAGCGCCTGCTTGCCGGCGAGATCGCTCGACAGAACCTCGGCGACCACACGGCTTGCAATCACCTCCGCCTCTTCCCGGCGCTGGCGCTCGATGCCGTGGTTTGCGGTAACGTGGCCCATTTCATGCGAAAGCACGGCGGCCACTTCCGAGGCATCGTTGGCGAGAGCCAGAAGCCCGCGCGTCACGTAAAGATACCCCCCCGGCAGCGCAAAAGCGTTGATAGCAGGCGAGTTGAGGATGGTGATGCGATAGGATTGCTGCGGATTTTCCGAAACAGCCGTCAGCGCGCCGGCGATACGGGCGACAAGCCGCTCCGTCTTGGCATCACGATATTCGCCACCATAACTCGCCACAATACGCGGATGTTCGCGCGCACCCATCTGCGCACGGGGATCATTCTTCTGCACCTCTTCCACGGTCTGCGGATTGTCCGAAGGCCGCAAGGTGGACTGGTAGGCTGGGCTGAAGAGAGACTGACACGATGACAGGAATACGGCAGACGCCGTCAGCACGGAACACACGGCAGCCATCCTGCCCGAACGGCGAAGGCCTGAACGGGAGAAAAGCCTCCACTGCGCAGTCATGCTATTTCTCATTCTCTATGCCTGCCCCTAACGTTCCTGATCATCCGTTAATTGCAGACCAGAATAACAGATTCGCCCCAACGAGCCATGAATGTCGAAACGGTAAAAACGATCCATCAAGTCCGGAATATTCCTGAAGAACGCAATAATTCTCGTCTTTTCTCGGGCAACGACTTGAAACTGGCAAGTGCAAATTAACGCCATTGAAGTTATCTAAAGCGATTGCCAGCGGCACGCGTCGAAAATAAGGCGATCAGCCGTTCAGAAAACTGTCGACCGCCTTCACATTTTGTGTGGCGAAGAAATCTGCGGTCGAGCCCGCATAGACAACGCGGCCACGATCAAGAAAAACCACCCGCTGTGCCAGCTTTTTTATGTCGTCTGGATGGTGCGTAACAATAATCGCCGTATTTTTTGTTTCGGCATGCAAGTCGAGAAGCAGGGAGGTCATGCCCGCCCGCAGCCCCGGATCTAGCGCCGCGAAAGGCTCGTCCAGCAGCATGACAGGTTTTTTCCGGACCAGCGCACGCGCCAGCGCCGCCCTTTGCCTTTCCCCGCCGGAAAGCGTGCCCGGCAAACGTTTGTCAAAACCCGCAAGACCAACGCGTGTGAGCGCCACGTCGATCCTCTGCCTGTCTTCCTCCCCCAGCTTCAGCCCGGGGCTGATGCCGAGCGCGACATTGGTGAAGATATCGAGATGGGCGAAAAGATTATTATCCTGGAAGATCAAGGAGACCGGTCGTTCGGAAGGATCGAGCGCCTTCATGTCCCGCCCGCCGATCAGGACGCGCCCGGAATCGGGCAATTCAAAACCGGCGATGAGATTGAGGAGCGTCGACTTGCCAGAACCGGAGGCACCGACAACGGCGGTCATCTGGCCTTGCGGGAATGTACAGTCGAGATCGAAATCCTGCGTTCCGAGCCGCAGCCTGACCTTGTCCAGCCCCACGGCAAATTCGTCACCCGTCATATGCTCGCCCTTGCTGATTGGGATTGCCGTGAAACGCCGCCCGCGGCAAGCAGCAGGCAGACGACGCCAAGGATCAACGCGTATCCGGCGGCATCATTGGTGCGGTAGCTGCCCATATTGCTATAGACCAGCCATGGCAACGTGACGAAATTTTCCGATCCGAACAGGGCGACCGCCCCGAGATCACCGAGCGACAGAGCCATGGCAAAGGAAAACGCCATCAGCAGCGGCCGCCGCAGTACCGGCAGATCGGCGAACCGCAGCCGCGTCAGTCCCTGAAGCCCAAGGCTGGCGGAGAGCCGGGACGTGCGTAAAAAATGGCTGGTAAAGGCTGGCTCCAGCACCCGCATGGCAAGCGGCAACGCCATCAGCATGTTGATGAGTGCCACGAGAACGGGAGCATAAAAACTGACATCTCCAAAGGGCCGCAGCAACAGGAACCACCCGCTTCCCAGCACGACGGGCGGCACCAGCAGCACCAGCGATGACCCCGCCCCGAGCGTGGCGGACAAAAGGCGCAAGGGTTGAGCCGCGTGCCGTCTGGAACCCACGGCCTGTCGCGCACCGATGATCGCAAAGCAGCAGAGCACGACGAGAGTTGCGGAGAACGCAGCGATTGCAAAGCTGGTCGCCGCCGCACGCAGGAAGATCGGCGCTGACAAAAGACGCGGCAGATCGGCCCCCAAACCCGAGACGGTTATGGCAACAAGCGGCAGGCCGACCAGCAGAACCGCAAAAATGATTGCCGCTCCGTCCCACAGGCGCGCGCCAACACGCTTGCCGTCGAAACGGCGAACAGGGCGGCCAAGCGAGGCAATTTCCGCCTCGGGCGATGGCAAAAAGGCAAGAAGGCCGAGCAGAACTGCTGTGATTGCAATCTGCAAAACCGAAAGCGCGATTGCCCGTTCCGGATCGAAATCAAACCGCAACGCCTGATAGATTGCGACCTCAAGTGTCGTCGCCGCCGGTCCACCGCCCAGCAGAAGCACTAGCGTGAAGCTGGTGGCGCACAGCATGAAGACAAGCCCGGCAATACCGGGAACAAGCCGCGAGACGGCCGGCCACTCGATGAAGCGGAAAACCGAAACCGGCCCCATGCCAAGACTTGCCGCCATCCGCCAATATTCGCCCGGAATCCGCTCCAGCCCGGCTAGCATCAGCCGCACCGCAAGCGGCAGATTGAAAAACACATGGGCGACGAGAATGCCGGAAAGGCCGTAAATACTGAAGGGCTGCTCCGCACCGGCAAAAACAAGGGCAGTATTCAAAACACCCTGCCTGCCCCAGATCGTGATGATGCCAAAGGCACCAACGATGACCGGCAGCCCCATCGGCACAGCCATCAACCTGATAATCCAAATCCGCCCCGGAAAATCCTGTCTGCGGGAGAGCGCAAGCGCCATCGGCAGGCCGAGAACAATAGAAAGAACAGTGGACAACGTTGCCTGATAGAGCGTGAAGCGCAGGATTCGCAGCGTGTAGGCATCCACGATTCCGGCGGCGGATGTACCGGCATCGAACGACAGTAGTGCTGATACAGCAAGCGCCATGAACAGGAAAACGGCGGCAAACGCCGCCGTTCCGCCAATGATCGACCATCTGTAGTCGCGACGCAGCATCATGCGCGGGCGTGCCTCTTGCTCAGTTCATGCTCATGGCCGCAAGCCATTCGTCGATCCAGGCCTTGCGGTTCTTCGCCACCTCTTCCGGGTCCATCAGGAAGGTCTTCTGCGGTACGACGAGTTTGGAAAATGCCTCGGGCAGGGGCGTGGAAGTTGCCGCGACCGGCATCATCCAGTTGTTTTCCGGAATGGCATCCTGAAATCCTGATGTGAGCGTGAAAGCGAGGAACTGCTTCGCCAGCTCCTTGTGTGGCGCGTTTTTGAGAAGGCCGGAAACCTCGATCTGGATGTAGTGCCCCTCGGAAAAACCCGCGGCCTGATAGCGATCCGTCTTTTCCGAAACCATGTGATAGGCAGGCGACGTGGTGTAGGAGAGCACCATCGGCACCTCACCCTTGGTGAAAAGGCCATAGGATTCCGACCAGCCCGGCGTGACGGTGAGAATGCGCTTCCGGAGCTTCGCCCAGGCTTCCGGTGCCTTGTCGCCGTAAACGGACTTCACCCAGAGCAGCAGGCCAAGCCCCGGCGTGGAGGTGCGCGGGTCCTGAATGGCGATTTTCTGTGAAGGATCGCCGTCCACCAGATCTTTCAGGCTCGTCGGCGGATTTTTTATCGTCTGCGTGTCATAGACAACGGCGAAATGACCGTAGTCGTAAGGGACGAAAATATCGTCCTTGTAACCGCCCGGCACCTTGGCCGCCGATGCATCGATACCGCTGATATCGAAGAGGCCGGTCTGTTTCGCTTCCGCGACCAGATTGGTGTCGAGACCAACAACGACATCCGCCTTCGACGCCGCCCCTTCAAGCTTCAGGCGGTTAAGCAGCGCCACGCCATCCGCCACACCGACGAAATTGACCGTGCAATTGCACACCTTCTCGAAGGCCTCTTTCACCTTGGGGCCGGGACCCCATTCGGAAACGAAGCTTTCATAGGTATAGACGGTCAGTTCCTGTCTGTCCTGAGCAGTGGCAATACCGGGCAGAAACAACGAAACGGCAACGAGGGAATTCAGGAAAAGACGACGGCGCACGGGTATCTCCTCAAAAAACGAAAAGGGAAATAGCCGCTTGCCTTAAGCCGTCTAATCCCTCCGCCGGTATGAACCGGATCAGGTTCTTCGGGTTGGCAAGCCTCTCAGCCTTTTGCACGCAAGCACAAAAGACACCCCGTTAGATCAAGATGATGATGTAGTCCCGCTGTCTCTGATTGGCAAGATGGCTGCCGTCAGGCCTGCTGCACCATGTGCACCAGTTCCCAGACATGGCCGTCGGGATCCTGAAAACTACCGGCATACATGAAACCGTGATCCTGAACCGGTTTCCAGCTGCTGCCACCCGAGGCGAGCGCCGTTTCGATCATCCGGTCGATTTCCTCACGGCTTCCCGCTGTGAGACAGGTCAGGACCTCGGTGCTGCGTTTGGCGTCGGCGATATCGCCATTGATGAAATCGCGAAAACGCTCCTCCTGAAGAAGCATCACGAAAATGTTCTCCTCAACGATCATGCAGAGCGTGCGGTCATCCGAATATTCCGGATTGAAGGTGAAACCGAGAGCCGTGAAGAAGCTTCTCGATGTCTCGATATTCTTGACCGGCAGATTGACGAAGATCATGCGCATTTTCTGAACTCCTCCGAACCCGCACAGGAAACGGCAATTCCGCCTCCCTGTCAAAGGTGGATGAGACCTCAGTCAAGAAATCGCAACCAAGTCACCCTTCAATTTCCTCGCGCAGCATCTCCAGCTCCAGCCATTCCTCTTCCATGGCTTCGAGCTTTTCGCGCAGCTTCGTCATTTCCTGCGCCAGCGTATTGAAGGTAGCCGGGTCCTTGGTGAACAGATTGGGATCGGCCATGCGCTGCTCACGCTTGGCGATTTCGCCCTGCGCCTTCTCCATCTCCTTTGGAAGGTTTTCGAGCGCAAATTTTTGCTTGAAGGAAAGCTTGCCCTTGGCCTTTGAAGGCTCCTGCGACGCGGAGGCGGAAGGGGCGGTCTTTGCCTTTTCCTGCTTCTCCGCCTTGCGCTTTTCTTCCGCAGCACCCTTGCGTTGCGCCATCATGTCCGAATAGCCGCCGGCATATTCGATCCAGCGTCCGTCCGGCTGGTCCGGATTGGCGGGCGCGATTGTGGAGGTGACGGTACGGTCGAGGAAATCGCGGTCGTGGCTGACGAGAATGACCGTGCCGGAAAAGCCCGCAACGATCTCCTGCAACAGATCGAGCGTTTCGATATCGAGATCGTTGGTCGGCTCGTCAAGGATCAGCAGGTTGGTAGGCCGCGCCAGAATGCGCGCAAGAATAAGACGGGCGCGCTCACCACCGGAGAGGTTGCGGATGGGCGTGCGGGCCTGTTCCGGCTGGAACAGGAAGTCCTTCATGTAACCCGTCACATGTTTCAACTCGCCATTGACCAGCAAATTGTCGCCGCGACCGTCGGTGAGGTAATGAGCGAGCGTATCGTTTGGATTGAGATCTTCACGCTTCTGGTCAAGTGTCGCGATTTCCAGATTGGTGCCGAGCTTTACCGTGCCGCTATCGGGCTGAAGCTGGCCGGTCAGCATCTTCAAAAGCGTTGTCTTGCCGGCACCGTTCGGCCCGACGAGACCGATGCAATCACCGCGATGCACCCGCAGCGAAAACGGCGCGATGATCACGCGCTCGCCGTAAGACTTGGTGATTGCGTCTGCCTCGATGACCAGTTTGCCGGATTCCCGCACCTCCGCAGCCGTCGCCTGCACGCTGCCCTGCGGTCCCTTGTGGCCGCGATAGTCCGCACGCATTGCCTGAAGCTCGCCCACGCGGCGCATGTTGCGCTTGCGTCTCGCGGTCACGCCGTAACGCATCCAGTGTTCTTCACGCTCGATGGCCTTGCCGAGCTTGTGCTGCTCCAGCTCTTCCTCTTCCAGCACCTTGTCGCGCCATTCCTCGAAATGCGCAAAACCGCGATTGAGACGACGGGACTGGCCGCGATCCAGCCACACGGTCGAGGTCGAAACCTTCTCCAGAAAACGCCTGTCGTGCGAGATCAGCACCAGCGCGCTACGCGTCTGCTGCAACTCGCCTTCAAGCCATTCGATGGTGGGCAGGTCCAGATGGTTGGTCGGCTCGTCCAGCATCAGAATATCGGGTTCAGGCGCCATGACGCGGGCAAGGGCCGCACGCCGCGCTTCGCCGCCGGACAGGCTATCCGGATGTTCCTGTCCCGTCAGGCCCAGATGCTCGAGAATATAGGTAACGCGATAGGGATCGTCGCCAGGTCCCAGCCCCGCCTCGGCATAGGCCTGCACAGTGTCGTAACCGGCAAAATCCGGCGCCTGTTCCAGATAACGGATGGTGGCGGAGGGGTGACGGAAAACCTCGCCCGACTGCGCCTCGACCAGACCGGCGGCGATCTTCATCAGGGTCGACTTGCCCGAACCGTTGCGTCCGACAAGGCAGATGCGGTCGCCCGGCTCCACCTGAAGATTGGCGCCGTCGAGCAGCGGGGTCACGCCGAAGGTCAGCTTGATGTCATCGAGTTTCAAAATTGGGGGTGCCAAGGCGTCAGGCTCCGGTCAGATCATAAGGGCGGGCGAGCACGATGGCTTTTCCGCTTTTCAGCGAGAAATGCACAGGGCCGCCATTCGCGACATTGGAAATAGTGCGGGAAGAGCCGAAAGCAAGCGGGAAATCCTTGAGAGGATAACGCACATTGCCGATATCGAGCCCCACAAGGTCGGTAAACCCGGCAACGGAAAACAGCGCACCGGGAGGCAGATCAAGATCGAACGACCCTGCCAGCAGCGGGCGGGCCTCCTCTTCGCCGGAGGTCAGCGTAACGTTGAGACCACGCTCAGTAAGCGCCACCGCGTAAAGAAGGTGCTGAAGTGCGTGGTCGCTTCTCGCTCCACCAAGCGCACCGGCAAGCACCAGAGAACGCGCGCCGCGGGCAAGTGCCTCCGACACCGCAATTTCGCCATCGGTCACAGCCTTTGCAGCGGGATAGGGCTGTCGCACCACATCGGGCCAGGCGTTCAGCAGGTCCTTGTCGGTGGAATCGAAATCCCCCACCCAGAGCTCGGGAGTGAGCCCGAGCGGTGCGGCATGGCGCATGCCGCCATCGGCCGCAATCACACGGCTACCCTCAACCGCCGCTTTGAGGCGGTCGGTAACGGTGACATCGCCGCCAAGCAGAATGGTGAAGCGTTCTCTATCCATGCCCTGCCTTATCGCACCTCAGGCAAAAATGGAAAGGCAGAAACCCGATGAAATCAGCCGATATTGATTTTCGTCGGCTTCGGGATTATGAAACGCCTCAGTGGTGATTTGCCGACCGGCTTGCAGCCACTTTAAAGAAGTCGCTAAAGGGTCGAGGAAAAGGGTAATTTCCTGGGACCGGCTGCGATTTCGCTGCCGGTTTTTTTGTTTTCGCAACGTTCTTTACGTCATCCGAAAAGAGAGTTCGACATGCCGATCAAGATTCCCGATACGCTTCCCGCCTTCGACACCCTCGTTCATGAGGGCGTGCGGGTCATGACAGAAACGGCGGCCATCCGGCAGGATATCCGCCCGCTCCAGATCGGGCTTCTCAATCTCATGCCGAACAAGATCAAGACGGAAGTGCAGATGGCGCGCCTCGTCGGCGCATCGCCGCTGCAGGTGGAGTTTTCGCTGATCCGCATTGGCGGCCATCGTGCCAAGAATACGCCGGAAGAGCACCTTCTGTCCTTCTATGAGACATGGGAGGAAGTGCGCCACCGCAAGTTCGACGGTTTCATCATCACAGGCGCGCCCATCGAGATGCTTGACTATGAAGACGTCACCTACTGGAACGAGATGCAAAAGATTTTCGACTGGACGCAAACCAACGTCCATTCGACGCTGAACGTCTGCTGGGGCGCGATGGCCGCCATCTACCATTTCCATGGTGTGCCGAAATACGAACTGAAGGAAAAGGCTTTCGGTGTCTATCGTCACCGCAATCTCTGCCCCTCGTCGATATATCTCAACGGTTTTTCCGACGACTTTCAGGTTCCGGTCTCACGCTGGACGGAAGTGCGCCGCGCCGACATCGAAAAACACCCGGAACTCGAAATCCTGATGGAGTCAGAGGAAATGGGCGTATGTCTGGTGCATGAAAAAGAGGGCAACCGCCTCTATATGTTCAACCACGTCGAATATGATTCAACCTCGCTTTCGGATGAATATTTCCGCGATGTGAACTCGGGCGTCCCAATCAAGCTGCCGCATGATTATTTTCCGCACAATGATCCGGAGCTTGCCCCGCTCAACCGCTGGCGCAGCCATGCCCATCTGTTTTTCGGCAACTGGATCAACGAGATATATCAGACGACGCCTTATGACCTCGAAGCAATCGGCAAACTAGCGGCGTAAATTGCGGGATTGCGAATTGCCGGAAAATGACGCAACGTCCGCCGGCAATTCAAAGATATCGGGAGAATGACGCAATGAGCGACGCGGCGGCACGGGAGAATTTCGGTTTCACGGCAACCGGCGAAAAGGTTGAGCGCGTCACCATCTCGAGGGGCGGGCTGACGGCCAAGGTTATCACTTGGGGCGCCGTCATTCAGGACCTACGCCTCGATGGGCACCAGCCGCCGCTCGTTCTCGGCTTCGATACATTCGAGGACTACAAATATTCATCCTATTTCGGCGCCACACCCGGCCGCAACGCCAACCGTATCGGTGACGGAAAATTCTCGATCGACGGGCACGAATACCAGCTGGAACTGAACGAAAAAGGCGTCAGCCACCTGCATGGCGGCAGCGACGGGATGGGCAAACGTAACTGGATGCTGATGGAACACGGCGAAAGCCATGCGGTTCTGCAGATCATCGATCCCGACGGCCGCGCCGGTTATCCCGGCAATTGCACGGTGACCGCGACCTATACGATCCGCGACGGCGGCGTGCTTTCGGTGGTCTATGAAACGGTGACCGACCAACCGACCATCGCCAATATCTGCCAGCATTCCTATTTCAACCTCGACGGTGCTGATACCGCACTTGGACATGAGATCAGCATCGCCGCTGACTTTTATCTGCCAACCAACGACAAACAGATCCCTACAGGCGAAATCCGCTCCGTCGAAGGCACCGTCTTCGACCTGCGCCACCCGACGCCGATGCGGCGAACGGAGGATGGCGAGCAGGTGCTCTACGACCATAATTTCTGCCTTTCGCCCGAGCGTCGCGCCAAACGCAAGGTTGCCCGCGCCTATTCGCCCGCCTCCGACATTGCCCTTGAGGTTCACACCACCGAACCCGGCGTGCAATTTTATTCAGCCTTCAAGCTGGATGTTCCCGTTCCAGGCCTCGATGGCCGCCATTATGGCCCCTTTGCCGGTTTTTGTCTGGAAACGCAGATATGGCCTGATGCCGTCAATCATCCCGATTTCCCCTACGCGATCCTGCGTCCCGGCGAGACCCTGCGTCAGGAAACCGACTATATTTTCAATAAGGGTTGAGGCGGCGGGCTGGGCTCAGTCCAGCACGCATCCCACATAACCGCCCGACGCTCGGGCACGCCGTTCGATAAGGCCGGCAAGCCGTTGCAAACCACGCCCCGGCTTGCTGGCAACGCGATCGATGGGATTGGGCAGGGAAACGGCAAGCAGTGCCGCCTGGCGGGAGCTGAGCTTTGCCGCCGGTACCTTGAAATGGTGCTGTGCTGCGGCCTCGATGCCGTAAATGCCGGGTCCCCATTCGGCAACGTTGAGATAAATCTCCATCATCCGTTTTTTGGACCAGACGAAATCGGCAGCAATCGCCAGCGGCAACTCCAGCCCCTTGCGCAAGAACGAGCGGCCGTTCCAGAGGAACAGGTTCTTGGCCGTCTGCATGGGAATGGTGCTGGCGCCACGGGTGGACGCGCCTTCGAGCGCATTGTTGACCACGGACTGCATCTGGTTCCAGTCAACGCCGCCGTGGAAACAGAATTGTCCGTCCTCGGACATCATCACGGATTGCACAAGGCGCGGCGAAATATCCTCGAGCGGCACCCAGCGCCGGTCATAACCCTGAAGTGTCACCAGATCGGCAAGCATCAGCGTCGAGACCGGCCGCATGAAAGGCAGGGCGTAAACCGGGATCAGCAGATAGGGCAGGATCAGCAACGCCAGCAAGATCATGATGATACGCTTTGCCAACGTGCGAAAATCCACCTTCGGACTGCTCCGGTCTTCCGCCAGCACGGCGTAATCTGCGTCGCTTTCAGGCGTACTGCTCAATATTCGTCAAAGCCCCGCACCAATCGAAGCCTTTCATAGTCCATTGCCGCCTTCAAGGCGAGTCCGGTCAAACAGTTGACCTCAGGAATCACGAAAAGGTTGCCTGGCCCCGCGCGCCATGCCAAAGAGCGCGGCATGGACGCTCAGATGACGAATTTCGAAACGAAGCTGCGCGATAACGCGGCACAGACCGAATCCCTGCTTGGTCGCCTGCTTTCCGCAGAGGCGCGTGCGGATGAGATTACGCGCCCGCAAAACCTGCTCGACGCCATGCGTCATGGTGTGCTGAACGGCGGCAAACGCCTGCGGCCCTTCCTCGTCATAGAAAGCACGGCCTTGCTCGGCGGAAATGCCGAAGCAGCCCATCATGTCGGTGCCGCGCTGGAATGCCTGCATTGTTACTCGCTGGTGCACGACGATCTGCCAGCGATGGATGACGACGACCTGCGCCGCGGCCAGCCGACAGTGCACCGCAAATTCGACGAGGCGACCGCCATTCTCGCAGGCGACAGCCTGCTGACACTCGCCTTCGACATTATCGCGTCGGACGAAAATCCTCTCCAGGCAGACCGCAAGGCGGCTCTCGTGCTCTCGCTCGCTCGCGCCGCAGGCATCGGCGGCATGGCGGGCGGTCAGGCGCTCGATCTGGCTGCGGAAAAGAACGCACCTGATGAGACCGGCATTATTACATTGCAGGCTATGAAAACCGGTGCACTGCTTCGCTTCGCCTGCGAGGCAGGCGCGATCATCGCCGGCAGCGATGTTTCCGAAAGGCAAAGACTACGCCTCTTCGGTGAAAAGATCGGCCTTGCCTTCCAGCTTGCCGACGATCTCCTGGATCTGACCGCCGATGCCGCCACCATGGGCAAGGCAACCGGCAAGGATGCCGCACGCGGCAAGGGAACGCTGGTGGCACTACGCGGTGAAGACTGGGCGCGCCTCAAGCTTCAGGAACAGGTGGCGGAAGCCTCCGAACTTCTGGCCCCCTACGGCGAAAAGGCCGCGATACTCATCGCGGCCGCCAGATTCATCGCCGAACGGAAAAGCTGAGCCGGTTTCCCGGCTCACCGTTTTTCAGCCAATCAGCCCTTGAGCGGCGAAATCAGCACTTCGACACGACGGTTCTGGGCGCGGCCATCCGGCGTTGCGTTCGAAGCGATCGGCTGCGAGGGGCCGAAGCCGAGCGTCGAAATACGGCGCTGGTCGACGCCGCGTGCGCCGAGATAGTTTGCAACAGACGCCGCACGACGCTCGGAAAGCGCCTGGTTGTGCTGCTGGCTGCCGGTAGAGTCGGTATGGCCGTTGATGTCGATGAGCGTGCGGTTGAACTTGTTCAGCACGATGGCGACGGAATCGAGTGTCTGATAGAAGGGCGGGATGACCTGATCCTGATCCGTCGCGAAGGTGATGTTCGACGGCATGTTGAGAACGATGCTGTCGCCACGGCGGGTAACCGAAACGCCAGTGCCCTGAAGCTGGGCGCGAAGCTCGGATTCCTGACCATCCATGTAATTGCCGATTGCGCCACCGGCGAGTGCACCGATGCCGGCGCCGATTAGGGCTGCGTTGCGGCGACCGACCGGCGAACCGCCGACAGCCAGACCACCGAGAGCACCGACGACAGCGCCGATACCAGCGCCGCCCGCCGTGTTCGACATCTTCTGCTCACCCGTATAGGGATCGGTGGTGGTGCAGGCGGAAAGATAGGTCCCGCAAAGGGCAACGATCGCGATTTTTTTGATCATGTGTTTTGATGCTCCGAAGGGTTCAGGCGGTATGACAGTGGAATTTCGGCATTTTCACGGTAGTTTTTACTCCGCCGCATCTTTCCGGCCAAAACGCTTTTCGATGTAATCGATCACAAGCGCTTCAAAATCCGCGGCGATGTTGGGACCGCGCAGGGTGAGCGCCTTCTCGCCATCGATGAAGATCGGTGCAGCGGGGCTTTCGCCGGTTCCGGGCAGTGAAATGCCGATATCGGCATGTTTGCTTTCGCCGGGGCCATTAACGATGCAGCCCATGACAGCAACATTGAGCGCTTCCACACCGGGATACTTTTCACGCCAGATCGGCATGTTCTTGCGAATGTCATTCTGGATATTCTGGGCAAGTTCCTGAAAGACGGTAGAGGTGGTGCGCCCGCAGCCGGGACATGCCGCAACCACCGGAATGAACTGGCGGAAACCCATGACCTGCAGCAATTCCTGCGCCACCTGCACCTCGCGGGTGCGGTCGCCGTTCGGCTCCGGCGTCAGCGAGACGCGGATCGTGTCGCCAATACCGTGCTGCAGCACATAACCCATGGCGGCAGACGAGGCGACGATGCCCTTGGAACCCATGCCGGCTTCGGTAAGACCGAGATGCAGTGCGTGGTTGGAGCGTTCCGACAGCATCGAATAAACGGCAATCAGGTCCTGTACCTGGCTGACCTTGGCAGACAGTATGATGCGGTTGCGCGGCAGGCCGATTTCTTCGGCAAGCTCTGCGGAAATCAGTGCCGACTGGACGATGGCTTCGCGGGTGACCTGACGGGCAGAGAGCGGAAAACCCTGCTCCTTGTTCTTGTCCATCAGCGTCGTCAGCAATTCCTGATCGAGCGACCCCCAGTTCACGCCGATGCGAACCGGCTTGTCATAACGGATCGCCATTTCGACGATTTCGCCGAACTGCTTGTCCTTCTTGTCCTTGAAGCCGACATTGCCGGGATTGATGCGGTATTTCGCCAGTGCTTCGGCACAGGCCGGATGATCGGCCAGAAGCTTGTGGCCTATATAGTGGAAATCGCCAATCAGCGGCACGTCCATACCAAGGCGCAGCAGTCGTTCGCGGATTTTCGGCACAGCGGCAGCGCTCTCATCGCGATCGACGGTGATGCGCACCATTTCAGAACCGGCCTGGAAAAGTGCCGCCACCTGCTGCACGGTGGCGTCGATATCCGCCGTGTCGGTATTGGTCATGGATTGTACGACTACAGGCGCACCGCCACCCACGATGACGCCCCCTACGTCGACGGCAACGGATGCACGGCGGGGCTTTGGATCGTAATCGGCGTGTGACGTCATGGCGGTCTCTGGAGCTTGCGGCAAGGTCTGGCAATTGAGGTGAAACAAGGGGGCCTGCTTGTCAACACCCAACGCATAAGAGCTTCTACTTTACCGCAATCATGGCAAAATTCGAGACGCCTATTCCTTGCCCGCACCATCCGCATGCCGGGCGAGCCGCGAAAGCAGCAAAACCACCACATGCAACAACGGCAGAGCAAGAAATACGCTGGCCAGGCCGGTATGTTCGGCAATGAAGCCGATGGCCGAGGGTGCTACCAGAATCCCGGAATAACCCATGGTGGTGACGACCGACAGGCCGATGCCGGGTGCCAGTCCCGGCATGTTCCCCGCCGCCGAAAAGGCGATCGGCACCATGTTGGAAATACCGATGCCGGCAATCGCGAAGCCGATGATCACAAACGTGGAATTTCCCGCAAGACCCGCAATCAGAAGGCCCGCAATCGACATGACCGAGCAGAACCGCAGGGTGTTGACCGCGCCGAACCGGTCGCGCACCAGATCGCCGGCAAAACGCATGGCCGCCATGGTCATGGAAAAGGCCGCGAAAGCGAAACCGGACTGGGACACGGAAGCGCCGAGTTCATTGCGCAGATAAAGGGCACCCCAATCGAGGATCGCGCCTTCCGGAATCATCGAAAACAGCGCCATCAGACCGATAATCCACGGCAAGGGCGTCAGCGGCAAGCGACCTTTCGGACGCTCCTCCTCGGCATGCGGGCGATCCGCAAGAACGCGCGGCCACGCGACGACGAGCAAAACAAGGGCGATGACCGTCAACGCGATCGCATGCCCCTGCACGCCAATGGTCGTGATGAGATAGCCGCCAAGACCGGCACCGATCAGGCCGCCCAGGCTCCAGAAAGCATGGCACGACGACATGATGGCGCGGCGCATGTCACGCTCGACCGCCACCGCATTGGCGTTCATGGCGACATCCATCGCCCCTGTCAGCCCACCGAACAGGAAAACCGCAATCACACCTGCCCAGATCGTGTCTGCCCAGGAGATGAAAAGCAGTGTCGGCAAGAAAATAGCCGCACTCGCAAGGCTGACCGTTCGCGATCCGAAACGGGCGATCTGGGAACCGGCGATCGGCATGAAAACCAGCGAGCCGACGCCGAAAACCAGAATGATAAGGCCAAGCGCACTTTCACTGAGGGATAACCGCGCCGCAAATTCCGGTATTTTGGGCGCCCACGATCCCATCATGAAACCGTTCATCAAAAACAGCAGGGACACACCGAGCCTGTGCCGCGTCAGATAGGACGAGCGCTTGACCGTCGGCGAAAATGTCGTGGGGCCGTTCATCGGTAATATCCTTCAGACTTGACCGTGAGAGAGTTGGACGGCGTCATCGTCGCCGAAATGAACTTGTACGCCTTTAGCCGACAGCGCCTCGACCAATGTGCGGTCGGCGTCATGTTCCAGCACCAGGGAAAGAGGCGGAGAAAAGTCGTGCACGTGAAACGCCGCCTTGTGGCCCAGCTTTTCCGTGGTGATGGCGGCAACAATCCGCTGGCTGGCGCTGCAGGCAAGCCGCTTGAACACGGCATCCTCGAAAATATCCGCCGACAGGCCGGTCTCAGCCGCAACACCGCAAACTCCAAGAATACACAGCTCGGGCCGCATCAGCTCGAGTTGCCGCAACGCCATGGCGTCGATGGCCGCACCGACGGCCGGATCGACCTTGCCGCCGATCATGATCAAAGCGATATCGGCGCGCCCCGTGAGTTCAGCGGCAATAGCAGGCGTATTCGTTACCACCGTCAATTTGAGACCGGCGGGGATAGCCCTTGCAATGGCCAGATTGGTGGAGCCGGCATCGATGAAGACGACCATGCCCGGCTCAAGCAGCGGAATTGCTGCGCACGCCAACGAAGCCTTGCGATCGGCATCCTCGGCGATCCGTGTCTTCAGCGGCACCGTCTTGCTATCGGAAAGCAACGCCCCGCCATAGACGCGCAGACACTCCCCGCGCGCCGCCATATCCCGCAGATCCCGGCGGACCGTGTCTTCCGAAACGCCGAAATTCTGGGCGAGATCCTGTGCAAGCACTCGGCCGCTTTGCCGCAACTGTGCAAGGATGAGCGCCTGCCGCTCGCTGACAAAATGATCGCTCATCGGGACTCATGCATAAACAGGAACAAACGTGCACGAACATGCATATTTGAGTTTTAGTGAAGGTGCAACAGCAAAACGCCCGCCGGGAGGGCGGGCGTTTATAACGAAAGACAAAATATCGCGGCTAGCGATGCCGTGTGGGCATCATTCCGCGTAGGCGATCAGCAGATCCTTTGCGTCGATCTGGTCACCCGGGCGCACGAGAACCTCGGCGACCTTGCCATCGCGTTCGGCGTGAAGCGCGGTTTCCATCTTCATGGCTTCGATGGAGAGCAGCACGTCGCCGGCCTTGACCTCCTGACCCTGGTTGATGAAGACACGGCTGATCACGCCCGGCATCGGCGCACCAATATGTGTGCCATTGCCGAGTTCCGCTTTGCGGCGCACCGCAGAGCCGGATGCGCCATGAGCGCGATCCGGCACCTTGATGCGGCGCGGCTGGCCGTTGATCTCGAAGAACACCGTCACCATGCCCTTATCGTCAGTGCCGGAAGAGGCTTGATTGACGATGACCAGCGTTTTGCCGCGCTCGATATCGGCAAACAGCTCTTCACCGTCCTCCATGCCATAGAAATACGCATGGGTGGGAAGCACGGAAACCGGACCGTAGGTCTCGGAGGTCAGCGCGAAATCGGTAAATACCTTCGGATACATCAGATAGGATGCGAATTCGAAGTCGTTCACGGAACGCTCGAGTTTGGTCTCGATCGCCTTTCTCTCCGCATCGAGATCGGCATCCGGCAGCAATGAGCCGGGACGAACCGTATAGGGCGCGTCACCCTTCAGCGCCTTTTTCTGCAGGGCTTCCGGCCAGCCGCCTGGCGACTGCCCAAGATCGCCCTTCAGCATCGAAACCACCGAGTCCGGGAAGGACACTTCACGATCAGGATTTTCCACGTCGGCGACCGTCAGATCCTGGCTCACCATCATCAGCGCCATATCGCCGACAACCTTGGAGGACGGCGTGACCTTGACGATATCGCCGAACATCCGGTTGGCGTCGGCATAGGCCTGCGCGACCTCGTGCCAGCGGCTCTCAAGACCGAGCGAGCGCGCCTGCTCCTTGAGATTGGTGAATTGCCCACCGGGCATTTCATGCAGATAGACTTCCGAGGCAGGGCCCTTCAGATCGCTTTCGAAAGCCGCATACTGGTTGCGCGCCGACTCCCAGTAGAAGGAGATGCGGCGGATCCATTCCGTATCGAGACCCGTATCGCGTTCCGATCCGGCCAGCGCTTCCACGATGGAACCGAGGCAGGGCTGGGACGTGTTGCCCGAAAGCGCATCCATGGCGGCATCCACCGCATCCACGCCCGCATCGACGGCGGCAAGCACGGTCGCAGCCGCAATGCCGGATGTGTCATGCGTGTGGAAATGGATAGGCAGGCTGGTCGCCTCCCTCAGCGCCTTGAACAGCACCTTGGCAGCGGCAGGCTTCAGAAGTCCCGCCATATCCTTGACGGCGATGATATGCGCGCCAGCACGCTCCAGCTCGGCGGCGAGGTTGGTATAATATTTCAGGTCGTATTTTGGACGCGCAGAATTGAGGATATCGCCCGTGTAGCAGATGGCCGCTTCGCAGAGCTTGTTCTCCTCGGCGATCGCATCCATCGATACGCGCATATTCTCCACCCAGTTCAGGCAGTCGAACACGCGGAACAGGTCGATACCGCCCTTCGCAGCCTGACGGACGAAATATTTCACGACATTGTCTGGATAGTTCTTGTACCCGACGCCGTTCGCACCGCGCAGCAGCATTTGCAGCAGCAGGTTCGGCGCACCCTCGCGGATCAGCGCCAGGCGCTCCCACGGGTCTTCCGTCAGGAAGCGCATGGAAACGTCGAAAGTGGCGCCGCCCCAGCACTCCAGAGACAGAAGCTGCGGCAAGGCCTTGGCATAGACGCTTGCGACGCCGGCAATGTCATGGGTACGCATGCGCGTGGCCAGCAGCGACTGATGGCCGTCGCGCATCGTTGTGTCCGTTACCAGCACCCGCTTTTCGTTGCGCATCCAGTCGGCAAAGCCCTTCGGCCCCAGCCGGTCGAGCAATTGCTTGGTGCCATCAGGCGTCGGCGCATCGATGTAGGGAACCACCGGCTGTGCCGCATTTGCCGGTGGCTTGACGCGGCCCTTGGTTTCAGGATGCCCGTTCACCGTCACATCGGCAAGATAGGTGAGCAGCTTCGTAGCGCGGTCCTGACGCTTGACCTGTGCAAACAGCTCCGGCGTCGAATCGATGAAGCGGGTCGTATAGGTGTTGTTGCGGAAACTCGCATGGCCAATGATGGCCTCGAGGAAGGTCAGGTTGGTCGCAACACCGCGAATTCGGAATTCGCGCAGCGCGCGGTCCATGCGACTGATCGCTTCATCCGGCTGCGGCGCCCAGGCCGTTACCTTCACCAAAAGCGGATCGTAATAACGGGTAATGATCGCCCCCGAATAGGACGTCCCGCCATCCAGACGAATGCCGAAGCCGGACGCCGAGCGGTACGCCGTTATACGGCCGTAGTCGGGAATGAAATTGTGCTCCGGGTCTTCCGTGGTGATACGGCACTGCAGCGCATGGCCGTTGAGGCGGATATCTTCCTGTTTAGGCACACCCGATTCCGGCGTGCCAATGGCGGCCCCTTCCAGAATATGGATTTGCGCTTTAACAATATCGATGCCGGTCACGACTTCGGTAACGGTATGCTCCACCTGAATGCGCGGATTGACCTCGATGAAGTAGAATTTGCCGGTATCGACATCCATCAGATATTCGACCGTGCCGGCGCCGATATAATTGGTCGCAGCCGCGATCTTTAAAGAATAGGCGGCCAGTTCCTGACGCTGCGCTTCGCTGAGATAGGGTGCCGGCGCGCGCTCAACCACTTTTTGATTGCGGCGCTGGATCGAACAATCGCGCTCGAACAGATGCACGACATTGCCATGGGTATCACCGAGAACCTGGCTCTCGACGTGGCGGGCGCGCTCGAGCAGCTTTTCGAGATAGACCTCGTCCTTGCCGAAAGCGGCCTTTGCCTCGCGCTTGGCCTCGGTGACCTCGCGTGCCAGATCCTCCTTTTTGCGGATGGCGCGCATGCCGCGACCGCCGCCGCCCCAGGAGGCCTTCAACATCACGGGATAACCGATCTCTTCGGCCAGCCGCTCCACCTCGGCCATATCGTCCGGCAGCGGCTTGGTTGCAGGAACAACGGGAACATTGACCGAGATCGCCAGATTGCGGGCGGCAACCTTGTTGCCGAGCTGGCGCATCGTATCCGCCGTCGGTCCGATGAAGGTGATGCCAGCCTTGTTACAGGCCTCAACGAATTCGGGGCTTTCGGACAAAAGGCCGTAACCGGGATGGATCGCGTCCGCGCCGGAAAGTCTGGCCACGCGGATGACCTCCTCAATCGAAAGATAGCTCTCGATCGGTCCCATATCCTTGGCGAGATGCGGACCCCTGCCGACCTGATAACTTTCATCCGCCTTGAAGCGGTGCAAAGACAGCTTGTCCTCTTCCGCCCAAATGGCGACGGTTTTTATCCCCAGCTCGTTCGCTGCCCGGAAAACTCGGATCGCAATTTCGGATCGGTTGGCAACAAGTATTTTCGATATTTTCAAGACGGTCTCCCCACACGCCAAAACAGAATTTCTGCTGCACTGCGGAATTAAGCAGCAAAACCCGGTCTTGAAAAGGGCAATTCGGGAGAGAAGCGTACTGTCGTAACTAGCTCAGCAAGCCGTTGCGAAAGGCGAGTGCTACAGTATGCTGCCTGTTCTTGGCGCTGAACCGACGCTGGATTCCATTGATATACCAGTCGACCGTGTGATTGGAGATCGATAGCTGGCGTCCAATTTCGGTTGAGGTCATGCCATCAGCCATCAGCGTCAGCACTTCCATTTCCCGCCTTGTAAGTTCAAGAGCGGAAACATTCGGCGCGTTGTTGAGGTTATGGACCTGACCTGAAAGATCGAGCAGACGCCAGAACACCGCGCGCGTGGCCGCATCCAGCAGCTCAACGTGCAACGAAGGCAATTGCCGGTCCTCGCCGCCAAGGAACACCGCGCCGATGAATCCCGCGCGCCCGTGCACCGGAAAGGCATACCCACCCTGCAGACCGTAACGGCCGGCATCGTGAAAAAACACATTCGCCCTTTTTCGATGCATCGCGCGGGGCAGGCCCTCAAGCGCCTCTTTCCACTGAAACGGCTTGTGCACCATGCCGATCACCTTACGGACGGGATCGACAAGATTATATTTCTTGGCGCGGTAGACCTCGATCCACCCTTCCGGGAGATGTTGTGCGAGAATCTGGCCGGTGGAAGCAAGCTCCCCGGTCATCCGCCGGCTGACGAGGAAATATTCGAAACCATATTCGCGAATAAGTGTTACAAATTCGGAGCGAACACGATCAGCGTTTCCCGCCTGGTAGCACGCAGAGATGAAGTGAAGAATATCATGCATAAAGACACATGCCCGGAGCTTGGCTGGAAGGGATGACATGAAGGACATGGTCCCGCGAGGACGTCATGTTACTCGGGCGCCGGTCGGTTCAGACTGAACATATCGTCGTTAGCAATCCCTGAAACGAACATGCAAAATCTTGTGACCGCGTTCCCTAGAAACATCGGGTTCAGTTTTTTTTCGGTTCGCACGCGTGCTCGGTTTGTTAAGCCGCCATTCAGACTGAAAGAGCGATAATTACACAAATTTCGCCGTCTCATGCAACCTTGCTAAAACAGCATTGTATTGAGACCGAACAATCAACCGCTCGAAACAGACGCTGGACTGGATTGAAAATTTGACTTTGTTTCAGGTTTACACACGCGCCCTGCGCTATCTGACCGTACATAAATGGCGGGTGTTGATCGTTGTCATCGCCAACATCATTCTTGCAGCGATCACCATTGCCGAACCCGTGCTGTTTGGACGGATCATCGACGCCATCTCCTCCGGCTCCGATGTCACGTCCATCCTCATCCTGTGGGCGGGTTTCGGCGTCTTCAACACCGTGGCTTATGTCGCTGTCGCCCGCGAGGCCGACCGGCTGGCCCACGGTCGCCGCGCGACCCTACTGACGGAAGCCTTCGGCCGGATCATCTCCATGCCGCTCTCCTGGCACCATCTGCGCGGCACCTCGAACGCGCTGCATACGCTTCTGCGCGCCAGCGAGACGCTGTTCGGCCTGTGGCTCGAATTCATGCGCACGCATCTGGCGACTTTCGTCGCACTCGTACTGCTTATTCCGACAGCCATTGCCATGGACCTGCGCCTCAGCTTCGTCCTGATCGGTCTTGGCATCGTCTACTGGTTCATTGGCAAGTGGGTGATGGGCCGCACCAAGGATGGCCAGGCTTCGGTCGAGGAGCATTATCACAGCGTTTTTGCCCATGTCAGCGATTCCATCAGCAACGTGTCCGTCCTGCACAGCTACAACCGCATCGAGGCTGAAACGAAGGCGCTGAAATCCTTCACCGAAAAACTGCTGAGCGCCCAATATCCGGTGCTCGACTGGTGGGCTTTCGCAAGTGCCTTGAACCGCACTGCGTCGACCGTTTCGATGATGATCATCCTCGTCATCGGCACCGTGCTAGTGAAGAACGGCGAATTGCGCGTCGGTGACGTCATTGCCTTCATCGGTTTCGCCAATCTTCTCATCGGCCGTCTCGATCAGATGCGTCAGTTCGTGACCCAGATTTTCGAGGCGCGCGCAAAGCTCGAGGATTTCTTCGTGCTGGAGGATTCCGTCAAGGAACGGGAAGAACCGGGCGACGCCCGCGAATTGTCAAATGTCTCCGGCACCGTGGAGTTCCGCAACGTCAATTTCGGTTTCGCCAACACCAAGCAGGGCGTCCACGACATCTCGTTTACGGCCAAGGCCGGCCAGACGATTGCCATCGTCGGACCGACGGGCGCGGGCAAGACCACGCTCATCAATCTTCTGCAGCGTGTCTATGATCCGGATTCAGGCCAGATTCTGATCGATGGAACCGACATCTCGACGGTGACGAAGAACTCGCTCAGAAACTCCATCGCCACGGTGTTCCAGGATGCCGGCCTTCTCAACCGCTCCATCCGCGAAAACATCCGCCTTGGTCGCGAATCTGCTACCGACGCGGAGGTCGTGGAAGCAGCAGCAGCTGCTGCTGCGACGGATTTCATCGACAGCCGTATCACCGGCTACCTGACCCAGGTGGGTGAACGCGGCAACCGCCTGTCCGGTGGCGAGCGCCAGCGTATCGCCATTGCGCGTGCTATCCTGAAGAACGCTCCCATCCTGGTCCTTGACGAGGCAACCAGCGCGCTGGACGTGGAAACGGAAGCACGGGTTAAGGCCGCCGTGGACGCGCTGAGAATGAACCGCACGACCTTCATCATCGCCCACCGCCTTTCCACGGTGCGCGATGCCGATCAGGTGCTGTTCCTCGATCAGGGCCGTATCATTGAAAAGGGCACGTTCGACGAGCTCAGCCAGCGTGGCGGACGCTTCACCTCGCTGCTGCGCACCAGCGGCCTGCTGACAGAGGACGAGGGCCAGCCCCGGCCGAAAGCCATCGCCTCCTGACACTCTGGCTTACGGAATATAATAAGGGCGGGCACCGTGGTGTCCGCCCTTTTTCTTTGTCCGTTTTCCAAGGTCTGCGAAGCTGCAGACATGTGCCTTGATAATGCAGGAAAGGGCCAAGCCTTAGCCTCGCCATCAGCATTCAGCGATCCAACAGCGCAGAAACATGGCTCTGTAAAACTGCTCTGCCTGCGTGCCACGTTGAGAGGAGCACGGCTTACATTCTCGTTGGCCCTTGCAAGACCGTCGCGAGGCTGTGTCATTTCTCTCATGAGATGATGCTGGAGGTACCCGCGAGGACAAAGTTGTCACCGCACCTCCGCACAGACAAACAATACCTGGGCAGCCACAATATAAATTCAGGCCCCTGCGTCACCGCAGGAGCCTGATTTTATAAGCAAACGTAGAGCCGGTCGTCAGTCGAACGGGATCACCCGATCGTCAGCCGACAAGGGCTTGCCGTCGACGGATACAGAGACCTCCGCCGTGCCAGCCTTACGGCTGACGACGATGTCCTTTGCTTTACCGTCCAGCGTGATCTTCACCGAGAAGCCGCTCCAGTCTTCCGGCAGCGACGGCGCGATGTGAAGCTTGCCTTCGGTTCGGGTGATACCGAGAATGCCCTCGATCGCGGCGCGATAGAGCCAGCCGGCGGAACCCGTGTACCAGCTCCAGCCGCCGCGACCCGCATAAGCGCCCTCACCATAGACATCGGCGGTCACCACATAGGGTTCGACCCGATAGGTTTCGGACGATGCCGCGTCGAGCGCATGGTTGACCGGGTTGAGCAGCTTGAAGCAGTTCCACGCCTCCTGCGCACGCCCCTGCTTGGCAAGGGCAAGCACTACCCAGGTCGCCGCGTGGGTATATTGTCCGCCGTTTTCGCGCACACCCGGCGGATATCCCTTGATATAACCCGGGTCATGCGGCGCCCGCGAGAATGGCGGGGTGAACAGACGGATGATACCGGCCTTTTCATCGACAAGATGCTCAATGACAGCGTCCATCGCCTGCCGTGACCGGCCTTCTTCACCCTCGCCGGAAAGAACGCTCCAGCTCTGGCCAAGTGAATCGATCTGGCATTCCTCGCTGGTGGCGGAACCGAGCGGCGTGCCGTCGTCGAAATAACCGCGACGGTAGTAGCTGCCGTCCCAACCCGCAGTTTCGAGAGCATTGCGAAGCTTTTCGCGATGCGCCGACCACCTGCCGACACGGTCTGCATCACCGCGCTTTTCGGCGATCGCGATGAAATCGCGAAGCGCTCCGGCCAGGAACCAGCCAAGCCAGACACTGGTGCCCTTGCCGCCGATGCCGACACGGTTCATGCCGTCGTTCCAGTCACCGCCGAGGATCAGTGGCAGACCGTTTTCGCCGGTGCGATGGATCGCGAGATCAAGCGCCAGCGCCGCGTGTTCGTAGAGGCTAGCGGATTTGTCGCTCGTCTCCGGCTGGAAGAAGGCATCGTGCTGCCCCGGCATCAATGCCGGTCCCTTGATGAAGGGGATGTTTTCATCAAGGATGGCCGCATCACCCGTAGCCGAGACATACTGGTTGATCGCATAAGCGAGCCAGACCACGTCATCAGAGATCGTCGTGCGGACACCTGCGCCGGTCAAAGGCAGCCACCAATGCTGGACATCGCCTTCCGCAAACTGGCGGCCTGCCGCACGCAGGATCTGCTTGCGAGCGAGATCCGGCTGGTAGAGCAGGAATGCCAGCGTGTCCTGAAGCTGGTCACGGAAGCCGAAGGCGCCGCTCGACTGATAGAAGGCCGTGCGCGCCAGGATGCGGCACGCCAGCGCCTGATAGGGCAACCAGCTATTGACCATGTGGTTGAAGCCGGCATCGGGCGTGGTAACCTGCAACTGGCCGGTAAAGCCAGTCCAGAACGCCTTGCTGCCCTCCAGCACCGACTGGAAATCCGCCGCACGGACTTGTTCGACCAGCGTTGCCGCCTCCTCCGCATTGTCGGCATCGCCGAGAATGAAGGTCATATGCCGTTCTTCACCGGGCTTCAGGTGGATTTCCTGCATCAAGGCGGCGCAGGGATCGCCGTCCACCTCGGTGCTGCCACTGAGTGCCGCACCGGACACAATGCCCTGCGGAGCCTGTGCAGAACCGAAGCGGCCGATGAATTCACGGCGGCTGGTGGTGAAGCCGCTTGCCTCGCTGTCGAGCGTCAGGAAGGCAGTGCGGGTGCTATAGTCGATGCTGTAAGGGTTGGAAGCAAAAATCGCATTGCTGCCGGCATCGTGCCTGCTCAGGATGAACGGCGCAGATTTCTGGCCATTATTGCCCAGCACCCATTCCACATAAGCATAGACCTTCAGGCGGCGGCTTTTCGAACCCTTGTTGCGTACGATGAGCTGCGAGAACTTGACCGGCTTTTCACGGTCTACCGTCTGCGTCACCTCAACTTCAAGCTTATCCGTCTTGCCGGTCATTACGGAGTAACCGAGACCGTGACGGGTTTCGAACAGGGCTTCCGGATCACGCGAAAGGGCAGCACAGGGCGTATAGAGCTTTCCTGTTTCCACATCGGCAACATAGAAGGCCTCGCCCGGCCGGTTGATGACCGGATCGTTGCTCCAGGGTGTCAGCTGATAGTCACGGGAATTGCGGCTCCAGGTGAAACCAGCGCCTTCCGCCGACACATGGAAGCCGAAACTTTCGTTCGAGATGACGTTGATCCAAGGATGCGGCGTGGATTGCCCACCATGCAGGCGCACGACATATTCCTCTCCGCTTTTGGCGAAACCACCAAAACCGTTCCAGAAATCGAGATCGCCCGCATCCTCGACAGCCTCAGCGACGGGGAACGCAGGCACCGGCAGGCGAGCCTGCGCGGCCTCAGTCGCGCCGTCAGGACCGCGATGCGCCGCAAAAAGCGACACGGCGCGGTTGATCTGGTCGACAATCTTGCCATTCCTCACATGCAGCACGACACGGGAGGCCGCCAGAAGCGCGCTCCAGGTCTCTTCGTCCATCAAGTCGCGGCGAACGGAGAACACATGCGGCCTACCACCATCGGCGGGATTGATTCGACGCTGTGCCTCGGAAATATGATCCAGCGCATGCTGCATATCCTGTGCATACGACGCGGCCCGTTCGTTGACGATGACGAGATCGAAGATCACGCCGCGCGAACGCAGATATTCGTGGGCGCTGAGCGCCTCACGGGCAATATCCATGTCCATATCGTCGTTGATACGCAGGCTGAAGATCGGAAAATCGCCCGAAATGGCAAGCGGCCAGAGCGCCCGCTGCGAAGCGAGGCCCGTTTTCAGCGTTTCCGAATCCGCGCGCAGATGCATGTCCGGATAGGTCAGATAACGGCCGAGATGCTGGAAAGCGGCGGCCTGCTGCGAAGTGACACCCACATGGCGCATCTGCACCTGCGTGCGCGTCCATGCATGCACGAGTTCATGGGCAAATGCGTCCGGATGGCGATAACGATCGATCGCCTTGTCGACTTCCTCGCGGCTCGGCGCGGCAATCGTCCAGAAAATTACGCTCACCTTCTTGCCGGCCGGCACGCGCACAGTGCGGCGCAACGACAGGATTGGATCGAGCGTGAAGCCGTCGGTGTTGGAAAGCGTAGCACCCGTATCGAATGCAGCCGCTTCACCGAGCGATCTGCCGCGGCCGATGAACTTGGCGCGGTCCGTCTCGAACTCCGTCGGGCGCGACGGGCCGGCGTTATCGGCAGCAAGATGCGCGATGATCGTTCCGGGCTCATTCGGGCTGCGGCGGTTACGCCAGGCGCGGATGACATCGCCGCGCCGGCCGATCTCCGTCTGCACGAACATGCGCGAGAACAGCGGATGGGCGTTGTCGTCGTCTTCCGACGCAATGACCGGCTCCATATAGGAGGTCACTTCAATGTAGCGATCCTCGGAACCGACATTAAGCAGCGTGACGCGGCGGCCATCGGCATCGTGCTCGGTGGCGACGATGCATTCAACGACGCTCTGCAGATCGCCGACATTCTTGTGGAATTCGGCCTTGTCGTCGGTGAAGATCGTCTTGGTCTTTTCGCCTTCGATGACACGCGGCTCAGCCGTCGCACTCCACCATTGTCCATTGGTGGTATCGCGCAGGAAGATGAAGGTTCCCCAACGATCTTCGGTCGGGTCGGCCTTCCAGCGGGAAATCGCCTGACCGTTCCATTTCGAATATCCAGCACCGGTTGAGGTGAGCATCGTCGAATAATGGCCGTTCGACAGGAACACCACTTCGCGGTCGCGCACGGCCGGGTCGGCGATGGAGCGCACTTCCGCACGCAGCAGGTCTGCCTGTTCCTTGCCGGGGGTTTCCGGCTCGTATTTGGCGCTCATGACAGGCACTTCGCGCGGTGCCTTTTCCTGCAACAGGAGTTCGGCCGCCTCGATTACCGGGTCGGAATGGAAGAGTTCGCGCAACACACCGTCAAAGGCGACGTTGGCGACAGCCGCGATCGACATGCCGTGGTGGTGGGCATAATAGTTGTAGACCACCGCGCAGACCTTGCCGTCAGGCACACGTGTCGGCGTGAAATCCACGGCATCATGGAAGCCGTACTGTCCAAGCGCGCCAAGCTTGCGCAGCTTGTCGAGGTTTTCCAGCGCACCGTCAGGATCGTACTGGCTTGCGAGGATCGACGCATAGGGTGCGATGACAGCATTCTGGCCGAGACCGCGCTTGAGGCCAAGCGTCGGCACACCGAAGTTGGTGTACTGGTAGTTCATGTTGTGATCGCGGGCGTTGAACGCCGCTTCGGAAATGCCCCATGGCGTGCCGAGACGGCGGCCGTGGTTCATCTGTTCCTTGACGATCAGATTGTTGGTCTGGTTGAGAATGCCACCCTGACGCTCCTGCATGACAAGCGGAGGCATCAGATATTCGAACATCGAACCCGACCAGGAGACCAACGCGCCCTGCGCACCGATCGGCACGACCTGGCGGCCGAGACGGTACCAGTGCTCGGTCGGCAGATCGCCCTTGGCGATGGCAAACAAGCTGGTTAGGCGGCATTCGGACGCCAGAAGGTCGTAGCAGGCCTCGTCCAGTTCCTTGCTTTCGACGCGGTAGCCGATCGACAGAAGACGGCGATCCTTGCGATAAAGGAACGTGAAATCCATCGAGAAAGCGAGGTTGCGGCTGCGGTCGCGTAGCGACGCAAGACGCTGGCGTAGCGGCTCCATATTGGTGAGGTCGATGGCGCTGTCTGAAATATGCGCCTCGCAGCAATCCACGAGCAATTGTGCCCAGCGTGTCACTTCCGCGCTCTGCGCAGACTTTACTTCGTGATCGACATTGGTAGCGAGCTTCTGGATGTCGCGCGCGAGTACCGCAAGATTGATGACGCGGATCGATGCGAATTCATGCTCGCGCTTGACCGAGGCAAGAGCGTTCGAAAAACCGATGATGCGTTCTTCGAGGCGGCGATGCAGCGGACGCAGGTTCTTGCGGTCGTCAGGCAGCGCTTTCAGCGTTTCGCGCAGAATACCGGCGAGATCGCCGATACCGTCGAGATTACCCTGAAGATGCGCGGAAGGCGCTTCCGCCCACTGGCGGCAGGCAGACGAAACCGCAATCAGGTGACCGGCGAGATTACCGCTGTCCACCGCCGAAACGTAACGGGGACCAAGCGTCTGCAGCGTGTCCGTATGGTACCAGTTGTAGAGATGGCCGCGATGTTTCTCCATCTTCTCGACGGTCTGGATCGTGTTCTCGATCCGCTCCAGCGTATCGGCAAAGCTGATCCAGCCAAACTGGCGCGCCGAAATGATGGAAAGCAGGTAAACGCCGATATTGGTAGGCGATGTACGCGAGGCAACAATCGGCTCCGGCGTTTCCTGGAAGTTGTCCGGCGGCAGGTGGTTTTCCTGCGGTGTCACGAAGGCTTCGTAATAACGCCACGTGCGACGCGCGATCTTGCGAAGCTCGAAAGAGACGTGTTCCGAAACGAACAGCCGGTCTTCGGTTTCCGCCGACTGGCTGACATACCAGGCAACGGCGGGAGACAGAACCCAGAGCAGTGTGAAGGGAATGCCGATCAGGAAGGCATTGTCACCGGGCAGCGCCGCAAACAACAGGCCGAGCATGGCCACAACAGGCGCATGCCACATCTGGCGGAAATAATAGGTGATGCCGCCCTGGGCGCTAGACTGCATGCTGGCGGCGGTGCGCCATTCCAGCATCAGCTTGTGGCTGACGAGCAGACGGTAGAGCGAACGGACAATTGCATCCGTCATCATGCAGGCAGAATCGGCAATGAAGACGATACGCAGCGCAACCTGCGCATTGGTGGCGCGGATTTCCGACCAGATGGTATGGAAATGCGCCTGAGGCACGATATCAGTGGAGCGCGGCACGAGGCCGGAAAGCAGCGAGAGCGTCGGAGCGACGAACAGCGAGAAGATCAGCAGGATCTGCCAGATCAGCGCACCGAGCGGGTCCATGAAATACCAGCCGAGGATCGAGGCAAAGAACCAGGCAATCGGCGTCAGCGAACGGCGCAGGTTATCGACCATCTTCCACCGGCCGATCGCGGTAACACCACGGGCGCGGTCGAGAATATAGGGAAGCAGCTGCCAGTCGCCACGCGCCCAGCGATGCTGGCGCGAGACTTCCACCTCGTAGCGGGTCGGGAAATCCTCGACCAGTTCCACATCGGTCACCAGCGCGCAGCGCGCAAAGGATCCTTCGAGCAAATCATGGCTGAGGATGGAGTTTTCCTCGATCCGGCCCTTAAGAGCCGCCTCGAAGGCATCCACGTCGTAAAGACCCTTGCCGGTGAAGGTGCCTTCGGAGGTCAGGTCCTGATAAACGTCGGAAACGGTGAAGACGTAAGGGTCGATACCGCGATTGATCGAGAAGACACGCTGGAAGACGGAGGCATCCTTGCCCGTCGTCAGCGAAGGCGTAACGCGCGGCTGCAACAGGCCATAACCTTCAACCACACGTCCCGAGACCGGATCGATGACGGGGCGGTTGATCGGGTGATGCATCTTGCCGACGAGTTTGGTCACCGCATCGCGCATCAGGCGCGTATCGGCATCAAGCGTCATGACGTATTTGACATCGGCCGGCACGATATTGGCGCCACCGAGGAATGTCGTGTCCTTGTCGCCGCGCAGCAGCATGTTCAGTTCATGCAGCTTGCCACGCTTGCGCTCCCAGCCCATCCAGCAGCCTTCGGACGGGTTGTAGATGCGGCGGCGGTGCAACAGGTAAAAACGCGTCTTGCCATCGAAGGCATAACGGCTGTTCAGCGCCGACAGTTCGCGCTTGGCATATTCGAGAATCTCGAGATCGTCGCCGGACTGCTCATATTGGGCATCGCGCCAGTCGCTGACCAGCGCGAAATAAATCTCGCCATGCGGATTGGCGAGATAATGCACCTCGATATTGCGCATCATCTCATCGACGCTGTCGCGGCTGGTCAACATGCAGGGCACGGCAACAAGCGTGCGGGCGTCCTGTGGAATACCGTTCTTGAACTCGTATCCGACCAACCGGAACGGCTTCACGAAGAAAGTGACGAGCGTGTTGAACAGACCGGTCGCGCCTTCCGAAGCAGGCAATGCAAACATCAAGAGGAATGCGGTCACCACATACCAGGGCATGCCAGCTTCGGCCAGGAACCAGCCGACGGCAAGCATGACGAGCGCGGTGATGAGAAACACTGGCGCCGCAATTGCGAGCCAGTTGAACTTGCGCATAGACCGGACGATATGCTGCGAGACCAGCGGCCTGTAAGCGAGCACCTTTTCAAGCTCGAACCGGCGCTCGCCGACGAGTACGGAGCCGACATTGACGCGATGGTTTTCAGACACCTCGGCAGGCTCGCCGGATCTCGCCATTTCCACGGCGGCACGCGCGACCTCTACCTCTGTCTTGGGGGAGCGACGCGCCAGAAGCTCGATCGTGTTGCGATAGGTGTTGCGCGAACCGAAATCGAGAATCTCGTAATCGGTTTCCTCGCGCAGGACCTTGTCGATATGGCTGACTTCCTCGAACCACACCGACCATTCGGTATCGTCGATTTCCCTCAGGCTCTTGACGATATTGCCCATCGTCACATTGCCGGAGGCCAGCCGGTTGTGTTCCGACATCATGACGTTTTCAGCGTCGGTGCCCGCAGCATGCAGGCGTTCTTCAAGCCAGGCCACCGCAAAACCCGAAGTCTGCGAGCCGTTTCTGAGGCGATAGAGGAACTGCGTCGCAAAGGTCGGGTCATCGACCAGCGAATCGACCTGCTTGAGAAGTGCCGCGGAGGCTTCCGCATCGTTCAGGCGAATGATTTCGTCGACGACTTCATTCGCCTTCTGGCGCATGCGGCGCGAGCGTTCCACGCGAATGGAGATGCGGCGAAGATTTTCGATGAGGACAAAACGGATGATGGAGGGCAGCGCCCACAATTCGCCGATCTGCAGCGTCTTCGACGTCTGGTAGCCATCCACCAGCGCCGTCATGTTCTCGCGCGAGACCGTGCTGTGGGTATGGGCGACATAAAGCCAGCCGAGCGCCATGACCCGCGGGATCGTCACGCCGCCCACCGTCATTGTCGGCAGCTGGCGATAGAACTTGCGCGGAAAATCGCGGCGGACTTCCTGGATCGCCTCTTCGATGACGTAGTGGTTGTCGAGCAGCCATTCCGCCGCCGGCGTTATCGTCGCGCCATTTTCCGCGTCGACGGCCGTTGTGCGGTAGACCCGCAGGATTTCCTTCTCGTTCTCACGGTGGCGCTCGAAGAAGTCGAACTCCATGAAGCCGGGAAGGGTATCGGCACCGTCGCGCGAAAGCGCGGCACCGGCATCATGCAGTTCCTCGACCGTCATATAGGACGCGCGGATCGAATCATTGTGATCGATCTGCTTCGTCTCGGAATCACGGGCGGCGGCGGTCGGGGTAATATGAAATGACATCGGCTCGTATTCTGAACTTTATGGAGAATTGTTCGACTTGACCGGCGTTTCGTCCGTGGCGGGAATACGCACGAAATCGGGCCACGCTATATTTATGACTTATCCTGAACCTTCGGTGAACCGGATCAGACGTTGTGTGCAACGCATCGTCAAACGGCGAATATCCGCAAGCACGGCGTTTTGCTGCGCGATCCCTCCGACCATGCAAAGCCGGGGATCTCTGCGGAGAATGGATTTTCGACGACAGGAAAATTTCGCCCTATGGCCCGGCAATGCCGTTCCAACCGGATTTCGCACCTTCCCCCACGGCGAAAATTGTTCGCGCAACGTCAGATAGTCCCCCTTTGACACCTGAAGGGCAACGCGAGGCCGAGAAGGCCTGCGCCACATCCGAAACGCTAATGCCCCAGGACGTCTATAGTTCCATGCCACCTGTCGCGATACGATGCAAGCGATGAATTTCAAGGCATTCCGGCTCCGGGAACGCCCCTTACATGCCCGCGTATATGCTGCTATGAAATTTGCAAAAAGCGCTGGAAAAAAGCGGCGTAACCAGGGACTTCGAAAATGACCAGACAGACCGCAAACATTGCCTCCTTCGCCAACCATATGCCGGATGTGGTGGCAATCCGCCGCCACCTGCACCGGCATCCCGAAATCGGTCTTTCCGAATTCCAGACCTCGGATTTCATTGCCGGACAGCTGGTGGAAATGGGTTACGAAGTAACGCGCGGACTTGCCGGAACCGGTATCGTCGCCACGCTCCGCAATGGCGACAGTGCCCGCACGCTCGGCATTCGCGCCGATATCGATGCCCTGCCGATCCGTGAGGAAACCGGAGCGGAATATGCAAGCGCCAATGATGGCGTCATGCATGCCTGCGGCCATGACGGACACACGGCCATGCTCCTGGGGGCCGCGAAGATCATCGCCGAACGCAGGAATTTCGATGGGACCCTGCATCTGATCTTCCAGCCGGCGGAGGAGAATTTCGGCGGCGCCCGCATCATGATCGAGGACGGACTGTTCGACCGCTTCCCATGCGATGCGGTTTTTGCCCTCCATAACGATCCCGGCGTACCCTTCGGACAATTCGTCCTGCGCGACGGCCCGATCCTTGCCGCCGTCGATGAATGCAGGATCACCGTCAACGGATATGGCGGCCACGGCGCCGAACCGCAGGATGCGGCCGACCCTATCGTTGCGGGCGCCAGTATCATCATGGCCTTGCAGACGGTGGTGTCCCGTAACATCCATCCGCAACTATCGGCGGTCGTCACTGTTGGCGCATTTCATGCTGGCGTTGCGAGCAACGTCATTCCCGAGAAGGCGGAAATGCTGCTCACCATCCGTTCCTTTGACGCGGGTGTGCGCGACGAACTGGAAAAGCGTATCCGTGCGATAGCCGAAGGCCAGGCGGCCAGCTATGGCATGAGTGTCACGCTCGATTACGAGCGCGGCTACAATGCGACAGTCAACCACAAGGCGGAAACGGACTATGTCGCCGGTCTGGCCCGTCGTTTTGCCGGGGCGGAAAAGGTGGTCGAAATGCAGCGCCCGTCCATGGGCGCGGAAGACTTCGCCTACATGCTTGAAAAACGGCCCGGCTGCTACTTCTTCCTCGGTACCGCGCGCACCGAAAACGACCCGCCGCTGCACCATCCGAAATTCGACTTCAACGACGATATCCTGCCAATCGGAACCGCCTTCTGGGTCGATCTGGCGGAGGATTATCTCAAGGCGTGAATGAATATAAAAAGGCCGGTCGGAGGAGCGACCGGCCTTTTTTTCTCAAGTTTCCTGATGAGAAAATCTGGGAGGATCAGGGAACGAGACCGAGTATGACCGCCGCGACAAAAGCCACGCACACGCCGACAAGAGCCGCGTGAACCGAATCTCTCCAGTTTCGCTGCGACTGGGGCTGCGAGACAAAGTCTTTTGCTTTTCCGGCCTTGGAATAAGACATTGTACAACTCCCTTCCCTGCTCGGCCCGTCAAAGCGGGCACTGCTTATTTCCCGTAAAGAATAGCTTTATTCCCCACTGTTTCAGTAGAGATAAAATTCCATAAGTTCGGCGCATTGGGAAAAATACGGATCGCGACTTGCCGCCGGACAAGCATCAATCTACCCATTGCGCAGGATCAACGTCGCAAACGGCATTTCCGTTCAAAATCATTGGCAGGCTCGGATAAGGACCATGACGGATATCGACGCCATCATCATAGGAGCCGGGGTGATCGGACTGGCGACGGCCCGCGAGCTGGCGATGCGTGGTCTTTCCGTCATCATCCTCGAAGGCGAAAAGGAATTCGGTTCCGCCACCTCTTCGCGCAACAGCGAGGTTATTCACGCCGGGCTTTATTATCCTGAAGGCAGCCTCAAGGCACGCCTTTGCGTTGAAGGCAGGGAGCGGCTTTATACGTTCTGCCAGAGCCATGGCGTTTCGCACCGCCGCTGCGGCAAACTCATCGTGGCAGCGAACGCGGACGAGACGGCTCTCTTGGCGGCCCTCAAGGAAAAGGGTAACGCCAATGGCTGCGACGACCTCGAACTGGTCGATGCCACGCAGGCGCTGTCGCTCGAGCCTGCGCTCAACTGCGTAGCGGCCCTGCTTTCACCTTCGACCGGCATCATTGACAGCCATGGTTATATGCTGGCGCTGCTCGGCGACGCGCAAGACCATGGCGCAGCCCTCGCCCTGAATGCACCATTCGAAAGCGCGGAAGCGACCGGCAACGGTTTCCGCGTTCACGTTGGCGGCAAGGAACCTCTCAGCCTGACATGCCGGCTACTCGTCAACTCCGCCGGCCTTCTGGCACCGCTGGCGGCAAAACAGATCGAGGGATTGCCGAAGCATACAATCCCGGAGGCGCGTTTCGCCAAAGGCAGCTATTTTTCGCTGACCGGCAAGTCGCCTTTTTCACGGCTCATCTACCCCGCTCCGCACACCCACGGCCTCGGCGTGCATCTGACGCTGGATCTTGCCGGTCAGGCCCGTTTCGGGCCGGATGTGGAGTGGGTCGACACCATTGATTATGCCGTCGATCCCCGCCGCATGGAGGGTTTTGGCGACGCGATCCGCCGCTATTGGCCGGGCCTACCGGAACACGCGCTGATCCCGGCCTATTCGGGCATCCGGCCGAAGATTTCAGGACCCGACGAACCGGCCATGGATTTTCGCATCGACGGGCCGGAAAGCCACGGCCTTGCCGGTCTCGTCAATCTTTTCGGCATCGAAAGCCCCGGCCTCACCGCCTCGCTGGCGATAGCCAACGAGGTTGCGGCTCGGCTCGAGGCCTGATCCCATCTGATCTCAGCCGAAACGGGACAATGCGCTCGCCATGATCTCCGGATCGACATTGCCGCCGGAGGCAACCGCAATCACCGTTTCGCTCTCCAGCTCTTTCCCGTGAAACAGCGCCGCCGCCAAGGCCACCGCGCCGCCCGGCTCGACGACGACCTTCAGCCTGTTGAAGGCGAGAACCATGGCCCGCAGTGCTTCCTCTTCGGTCACGGCAATGCCTTTTCCGCAAAGCCCAACCATAATCGGGAAGGTGATGTTACCGGGCTGAGGCGTGACGATTGCATCGCAGATCGAACCGGAAGTCGTTGCATTCCGCTCGATCTTGCCCGCTGCGAGTGAGCGCGCCACATCGTCGAACCGCTCGGGTTCTGACGTCCTGACCTTGTAGTTCGGCGCTTTCGCCGCAAGGGCAAGGGAGATGCCGGATGTGAGGCCGCCGCCGCCGCAGGGCACGAGAACCTCGGCCGCATCGATACCGAGTTCCAAGCCCTGTTCGGCGATTTCCAGCCCGACAGTCCCCTGCCCTGCAATCACCAGCGGTTCGTCGTAGGGCCTGATAAGGGTCAGTCCGCGCTCGCTCGACAGGCGGTCGCCAATGGCGTCGCGATCGTCATTCGCCCGGTCGTAGAGCACCACTTCCGCACCATAGTCGCGGGTATTGTCGATTTTGATTTTTGGTGCATCGGACGGCATGATGATGACGGCAGGAACGCCGTGCAGACGAGCAGCAAGCGCGACGCCCTGCGCATGGTTGCCCGAGGAAAAGGCGATCACGCCACGGGCGCGCACATCGGCCGGCAGACCGGATACCGCCGACCAGCCGCCGCGAAATTTGAACGAACCCGTTCTTTGCAGGCACTCGGCCTTCACGAACAGCTTTCGCCCGGCAATCTCATCCAGAAAATGCGACGACAGAAGCGGTGTCCGCACCGCATGTTCGCCGATGCGCTGGCGCGCTGCCTCAATCATCGAAATATCTGTCATGCCCTGCCCCTGTAATGCGGATGTTGGGTGTACATTAGGAGGTCGCAATTAATAGTGAAACCGGCTGGACAAGAAAAATCCCCGGTCTTGGCCGGGGATCTTTCGTCATGCGCTTGCAAATGAATGGTCAATGGTTGTGCCGGGGCATCTTCTCGGCAATCCGGCGGAAATCCGCGGCCCCTTCCAGAACCGCACCGTCCGAAAGCTGGGTCACCGATTGACGATAGATGCGCTGCCAGGGCGTGGCATCCGCAGGCACCGCAGGAATGCCATCGGCCTTTCGGGCAGCAAGCTCTGCATCCGGTACCAACGCGTCGCACTTGCCCTGATTGAAGTCGATGCGGATTACATCACCCGTGCGAAGCCATGCCAGTCCTCCACCGGCGGCACTTTCTGGCGAGGCATTGAGGATCGACGGGCTATCCGCGGTTCCCGATTGCCGGCCGTCGCCGATTGTCGGCAGGCTGGTTATGCCTTTTTTCAACAGCGCGTCCGGCGGCTGCATGTTGACGACCTCAGCCGAACCCGGCCAGCCGAGCGGTCCGGCCCCGCGAATGACGAGAATGGTGCGCTCATCGATATCGAGAGACGGATCGTTGATACGGGCGTGATAGTCTTCCGAACCATCGAAAACCACACATTTGCCCTCGAAAATCCCCTCACGACCCGGCTCGCTCAGATAACGCTGCCGGAATTCCGCCGAGATCACGCTCGTCTTCATGATGGCGAAATCGAACAGATTGCCCTTGAGGACGAGGAAACCGGCCCGTTCCTTGAGCGGCTTATCGTAAGGCAGTATCACATCGCGGTCGGTCGATTCCCGCCCGTCCAGATTTTCCGCCACGGTCTTGCCGGTCACGGTCGGACAGCTCCCGTCAAGCTTGCCTGCCTTCAGAAGCTCCCACATGATGGCGGGCGTACCGCCGGCACGGTGATATTTCTCGCCCAGCCATTTTCCGGCGGGCTGGACATTGGCGATGAGCGGAATGTCATAACCGTGAACCTGCCAATCTTCCTCGCGAAGTTCGACGCCCGCATGTTTCGCCATCGCCGCCAGATGCGGCTGGGCATTTGTCGAACCGCCGATCGCCGAATTGACGCGGATCGCGTTCAAAAACGCCTCGCGCGTCATGATATCCGAAGGCTTGATATTCTCGACAACCAGTTCGACGGCACGGCGGCCGGTGCGATAGGCCATCTGGCCGCGTTCGCGGTAAGCGGCCGGGATTGCGCCGCAGCCGGTCAGCGACATGCCGAGCGCTTCGGCAATGGCATTCATGGTAGAGGCCGTGCCCATGGTGTTGCAGTGACCGACCGAAGGAGCGGATTCGAGCGCCGCCTGCAGGAATTCCTCGCGGGTGATTTCGCCGGCGCCGTATTTGCGGCGCATGCGCCAGATGACCGTGCCGGAACCAACCAGATCGCCGTCATGATATCCGTCGAGCATCGGCCCACCGGATAAGACGATAGCCGGAATATCAACCGTGCTTGCCGCCATCAGCGCCGAAGGCGTGGTCTTGTCACAGCCCGTGGTCAACACGACGCCATCGAGCGGATAACCGTAAAGCACTTCCACCAGGCTGAGATAAGCAAGATTGCGGTCAAGCGCCGCTGTCGGTCGCTTGCAGTTTTCGAACATCGGATGGGTCGGAAACTCGATGGGGATGCCGCCCGCATCACGGATACCATCGCGCACCCGCTTGACCAGTTCGACATGGACGCGGTTGCAGGGCGTCAGGTCGCTGCCGCTCTGCGCGATGCCGATGACCGGCTTACCGGAACGCAGCTCTTCCGGCGTCACGCCATAATTCATGAAGCGCTCCAGATAGAGCGCCGTCATGTCGAGATGGTCAGGGTTGTCGAACCAGTCCTGGGATCGCAGCCGCCGCACGGGTGTCTTGTCGTCGCTCATGAGACCGCCTCAGCCCTGTTCCCGGTTGTTGAGTTTTTCGAGGTAAAGCAGGATACCGCTATGGTCGATATCGGCTCCACCATCGCTGACGAAATCATCGAACTCCCGCGTTACCTGCTGGGTCAAAGGCAACGTCAGGGACAAATCCTTCGCCGTCGCCAGCACCCCGTTCAGATCCTTGAGCTGGAACTTGGAGGGTCCGCCTGGCGCGAAATCGCGCTTCACCATGCGTTCGCCGTGCAATTCCAATATCCGGCTTTCGGCAAAACCGCCACGTATGGCGTTACGGAACCCTTCGCGGGATGCCCCGCCCGCTTCCACAAGCATCATCGCCTCGGCAACCGCGCCGATGGTGATGGCGACGATCTGCTGGTTTGCGAGTTTGCATAGCTGGCCCGCACCGGAGGGGCCGACATAGGTGAGCCTGCCCATCGGCGCGAAGAAATCCGAAAGACCAGAGATCAGCGCCTCATCGCCACCGGCCATGATCGCGAGCGTACCCGCCGTTGCGCCCGGCACACCGCCGGAGACCGGCGCATCGACATGATGAATGCCCATTGCCCGTAGCCGGGAGGAGTGTTCGCGCGCAATAGGCGGCGCAATGGAGCTGCTGTCGATGACAACAGCGCCTTTTTCCAGCGCTTCGGCCACACCCGCCTCGAACAGCACCTCGCCCACGGCTTTGCCATCGCTCAGCATGGTGATGACGATATCGGCACCCCTGGCGGCTTCGGCCGGCGATGCCGCGAGAACCGCGCCATCGGCAACCAGCGCCTCAGCCTTTTCGACGCTGCGGTTCCACACCGCAACCGAAAAGCCCGCGCCCAGCAGACGCCGGGCCATCGGCCCGCCCATCAGGCCTGTTCCGATAAAGGCAACCGACCGCTTCTTCTCCTCCCCGCCGACACTCATTTCAGTGAACCTCCCAGTTCGTCCTCGATATGAACCTGAATGATCTCTTCGAAGGAGCTTTCAGCCGTAAAGCCAAGTTCACGGGCGCGCTTTGCTTCGAAACCGGGCGCCCAGCCTTCGCACATGCGCATGATCATCTCATTCGGCTCGCGGCGAATGAGGGCAACGGCCTTTTCGCCTGCAACCTTGCGCAGCGCTTCAATCTGTTCGCCAACGGTGGCGCTGAGGCCGGGCATGGACAGGTTGCGGCGCGGACCGACATTTTCCACGTCGATCGTTGCGCCATGAAGAAGGAAACCAACAGCGGAACGCGGCGAAGCGTGCCAATGGCGAATGCTTTCCGGCACCGGCAGAACCGCTTCCTGGCCGACCAGCGGCTCGCGCAGGATGTTGGAGAAGAAGCCGGAAGCGGCCGCATTCGGCTTGCCGGGGCGAATGCAGATCGTCGGCAGGCGAATGCCGATACCGTCGAAGAAACCGCGACGGCTATAGTCAGAGAGCAGCAGCTCGCAGATCGCTTTCTGCGTGCCGTAGCTGGTCAGCGGCGTGGCGTGGAACTCATCCGGAATCGGATAGGGGAGCGGCGCACCGAATACGGCGATCGACGAGGTGAAGACCACGCGCGGCTTGTAACCGTCCTTGCCGTTGGCAATGCGGATGGCGTCGAAGAGATAACGCGTGCCATCGAGATTGATACGGTAGCCCTTGTCGAAATCAAGTTCGGCTTCACCGGATACGATGGCAGCAAGATGAAAGATCACATCGGGGCGGGCTTCGACCAGCTTTTCGGCTTCGCCCGGCGCGGACAGATCGGCTGCGCGCGCATCAACCGCACCGGAGAAGCCGGCGGGCGCTTCAGGCTGAAACACGTCGATAAGCGTGAATCTGTCAATCGACTTGCCGCCAAGCGATCCATCCTTGACGAGACGCTGCGTCAGCTTACGGCCAACCATGCCTGCAGCACCGATGATTGCGATATGCATATCTTCCTCCTCTTTGGCCCGGTCATTCTCCCGAGACCGAAAAAACATCATCGGCTCATGAACCGATAAATTAGCTTGTAAGGTTGTCTGATAACCTTATATGGTTTGATTGAAAATAGTATTTTTTCACAAACCGGCAAAAGCAAGGGCGAAAGACCTTTGCCCGGATATTTTAGGGCGGATTGGACGGAGAGGGTGGAATGACGATCGTGAGCGAACACGATATCGAGGAATTGCGGTTCTCGCTGAAGAACAGGCTGGGCGAGGCGTTGCTGCTGACATCGCAGGAAGACATGCTGCGCTATTGCCGCGACTGGCATGGCGACGTCACCAGTTCGGCGGTAGCCGTCATCCGCCCCCGTTCGACCAAGGAAGTCTCCGATACGGTTCGCGCCTGCGCCGAACTCGGTCTCGCCATCATCCCTCAGGGCGGCAATACCGGGCTGGTGCTCGGCGGCATTCCCGATGAGCCAAAGCGTCAGGTCGTGCTGAGCCTCGAGCGCATGAACGCCATCCGCACCATAGACAGCGACGATTTTTCGGCTGTCGTTGAAGCCGGCTGTATTCTGTCGGAATTCAAGGATGCGGTTCAGGACAAGGGAATGTTCTTTCCGCTGTCGCTCGGCGCGCAGGGCAGCTGCCGCATCGGCGGCAACGTCTCCACCAATGCTGGCGGCATCAACGTTCTGCGTTACGGCATGACCCGCGAACTGGTGCTGGGTCTCGAAGTGGTATTGCCTGATGGCACGATCTGGAATGGCCTGTCGACGCTGCGTAAGGACAATCGTGGCATTGACCTGAAGCAGCTTTTCATCGGCGCGGAAGGAACACTCGGCATCATCACGGCCGTGTCCGTAAAGCTCTACCCCAATCCAGAACATGTCGAGACGGCACTGCTCGGCCTAAATTCGCTGGATGACGCCATCAAGCTTTATCGCCGCGCCCGCCGCGAATGCTGCGACCTGATGTCCGCCTTCGAATTCATGCCGCCCGTCGCCTTCACACTCGCAATCGAAGCAATCCCTGACCTTAAAATGCCGATCGCCGGAGATTATCCGGCCTATGTGCTGATGGAAATTTCCGGCTCGGGGCTAGTAGACACTGCCGACCTGATGGGACGGTTCCTCGAGGGCGTCATGGAAGACGGTCTGGTGCTGGACGGCGTCATCGCCTCCTCGCGAGCACAGGCGCAATCGCTGTGGCTTTTCCGCGAGGGCATGAACGAGGGTCAGGCGCTGCGCGGCAGCCATATGCGCACCGATATTTCCGTGCCGCTGTCAAAACTTGCGGCGTTCGTGGCCGAAGCAGAGGCTGAACTGGCGGAAAAACTGCCGGAATGCCTGGCGGTTTCCTATGGCCATGTCGGAGACGGCAACGTCCATCTCAACGTGCTGCCGCCAAACGGAGCAACGCCGCAGGAGCGCGAAGCCTTCATCTACAAATCGAAAACCCTCGTCAACGAAGTCCTTGACCGTTACGTCGGCAGCATCAGCGCCGAGCACGGCATCGGCCGCCTGAAACGCTCCGATTTCGAAAGCCGGCTATCTGATGTGCAGCGCCGGATGATCACGGGTTTGAAAAATGCCTTTGACCCCGATTTGCGGATGAATCCCGGTTGCCAGATAACCCTGCAACCGGATAGCTAATCGACAAACAGCAAAGGCGGCGGAATACGCCGCCTCTGAAAACCCCGCTGACGGCGAAGGAGGAAGTCGCCTGCCGCGGGAAAAAACGGACCAATCGTTTCTGTGGAACGGGAGCAATCATGACGCTGGAGTTCAGTCAGATACATCGCAACGATCATCTGCCCGGCCGGATCGCCGCGGAGATCGCCCGCGAAATCAATGATTCGAAACTCGGGCCGGGCGACAGGCTGCCCACGGAACATGTTCTGGCGAAAACCTTCGGCGTCAGCCGCTCGGTCATCCGTGAAGCGATAGCGCAATTGCGCAACGAAGGTTTTGTCGAAACACGGCAAGGCGTGGGCGCTTTCGTCACCGATCCCCGGCAGAGACTGTCCATTCGCATCGAGCGGTCCCGTCTGAACGATCCGGAAAATTTCCGCGATCTCTTCCAGCTTCGCATGCCGATGGAAATCGAGGCGGCGGGTCTGGCGGCACTCCACCGCAACCCGCAGCAGCTGGCGCGGCTGGCGGCGGCACTGGAAAAGATGCGAACGACCGACGACTGGTCGACGGAGGGCGTTGCGGCCGATCTCGACTTTCACCGTATTCTGGCGGAAGCGACGCAGAACGAATATTTCCTGATGTTTCTCGGCTTTATCGCAGAACGCATCAGCTCGGCTATCAACATCGCCTTCTCCCGTGCTATTTTCGGGGAAATCCTCGAGGTGACGATCGCCGAACATGTGGCAATCTTCGAAGCCGTCGAACGCGCCGATGCGACTGCGGCCAAGGATGCGATGCGCAAACATCTGCTCGGGGCAGCAAGCCGGGTCAATCTGGAACTGGATATCTTCTGAGCCGCAAACAGAAGCTTAAACGGCAAAGCTATAGGACAGGTTTCGCTGCTTTCCGGCAATCCAGAGGCGAAAGACGATAATTTTGTCTGCGGTGCCGCTAGACTCGCTGTAAAAGTCATACTAAGAAGAATGAGATTAGGTTGTCAGACATCCAGACAATATGACCGCAGGAGGCGGCTGTCGGAGGGCTGAAGGGGAGGATATATATGACCGGCTCAAGGTCCATCGACGCTACCGCTATTTTGCCTGAAGACTTTGGAAACGCCCTGCTCGTCGGCCGCGTATGGTCGAAAAGCGAAGGCGGCCCCTGCCCCGTTCTGCTAAAGGGCGGCGTGCTATACGACCTCACCTCTCTTTCGCCGACCATGTCGGAACTTCTGGAAAAGACGGATCTGGTGGAGCTGCTTGCAGACACCGGCACATTCGTGGCGCTTGGCGCGCTCGAGGCCTTTCTGGATGGCTCCGCTGGTGAACTTCTCGCCCCCAACGATATTCAGGCCGTCAAGGCTGCAGGCGTGACCTTCGCCGACAGCATGCTGGAACGCGTGATCGAGGAGCAGGCTAAGGGCGATCCACTTCGCGCGCAGGAAATACGCGGACGGCTGGCGCCGGTTCTCGGCGACAATCTCAAGGGACTTGAGGCCGGTTCGGAAAAAGCAGCCGAAGTGAAGAAACTGCTGCAGGAAATGGGCCTGTGGTCGCAATATCTGGAAGTTGGCATCGGTCCGGATGCGGAGATATTCTCCAAGGCGCAGGCCATGGCCTCCGTCGGCTGCGGCGCGCTGATCGGCGTTCACCCGAAGTCGCAGTGGAACAACCCGGAGCCGGAAGTGGTGCTGGCCATTGCCTCCGACGGCCGTATCGTTGGCGCGACGCTCGGCAACGACGTCAACCTGCGTGACTTCGAGGGCCGCTCCGCCCTCCTGCTCAGCAAGGCAAAAGACAACAACGCATCCTGCGCAATCGGTCCCTTCATCCGCCTGTTTGATGGACGCTTTACCATCGAAGACGTGAAGAAGGCGCAGATATCGCTTCTGGTCGAAGGTGAGGACGGCTTCACCATGACGGGTGCAAGCGCAATGCAGGCGATCAGCCGCACGCCGGAAAACCTCGCTTCCCAGCTCTTGAACCGCAACCATCAGTATCCTGACGGCGCCGTCTTTTTCCTTGGTACGATGTTCGCGCCGGTAAAGGACCGCCATGGCCCGGGTCTCGGCTTCACCCACTCCAAGGGCGACCGTGTCGAAATCTCCACGCCCAAGCTCGGCAAGCTGATCAACTGGGTCACGACGACAGACGAATGCCCGGAATGGACATTCGGCACCGCGGCCCTCATGCGCAACCTGGCGAAACGCGGGCTGCTCTAGGCAATCCAGCAAAACTGCATCGCGGTTTTGCGCCCAGAATTGCGAAAACCCATAGGTGGAGCATTGAGGGCGATCCTTCGTCGAAAATGCTCCAGATATTTCTTCGGGAGGGGAAAATGCAAAAGACCATCAATCTCTTTTACCGGATTCTCGAAATCATTCTCGTCCTGCTGCTCGCCGGCATGTCGATCATGGTCTTCGTCAACGTTGTCATGCGTTACACGATGAATTCCGGCATCAATATCTCGGAAGAATTGTCGCGATACTTCTTCGTATGGCTGACCTTCATCGGCGCCGTACTGACCTTCCGTGAAAACAGCCATATGGGCATCGAAACTCTCGTGATGTTCCTGTCGCGCCGCGCCCGTGTCGTGTGCATGGTCTTGTCGAACATTATCATTCTGGGCTGTTCCGCCATCTTCTTCTGGGGAACATGGAAGCAGTCCGCCATCAACGCCAGCATGCATGCGCCTGTCACCAAGCTGTCGATGATCTGGGTCTACGGCATCGGCATGTTCACCGGCGGCCTGATGTTCATCATCGCTCTGGAACGCCTCTACCGTTATGTGACGGGCCGCGTGACAGAGGATGAAATCGCCCAGTTCGCCGGCGAGAACCTCACGATCGAACAGCTTTCGGAGCGCTGATACCATGACACTTTTCGTTTTTGTCGGCTCTCTTCTCGGAGCCATGGCGATTGGCGTTCCCGTCGCTTTCTCGCTGATGTTCTGTGGCGTCGTGCTCATGTGGTACATGGGCATGTTCAACACCGCGATCATCGCCCAGAACATGATCTCGGGCGCGGACACCTTCACGCTGCTCGCCATCCCCTTCTTCATTCTGGCTGGCGAACTGATGAACTCCGGTGGTCTTTCCCGCCGCATCATCGACTTTGCGATTGCGCTTGTGGGCCATATCAGGGGCGGTCTCGGCATCGTGGCGATTGTCGCGGCCATCATCATGGCCAGCATCTCCGGTTCGGCCGCTGCCGACACCGCAGCCCTTGCCGCGATCCTCATCCCGATGATGGCGAAAGCTGGTTACAACATTCCGCGCTCCGGCGGCCTCATCGCTGCAGGCGGCATCATTGCCCCGGTCATTCCGCCTTCCATGGCCTTCATCGTCTTCGGCGTCGCCGCAAACGTTTCGATCACCCAGCTTTTCCTTGCCGGTATCGTACCCGGCATTCTGATGGGCATTTCGCTGATCATCGCCTGGCTGATCGTGGTCCGAAAGGATAACATCAAGCCGCTGCCCAAGACCTCGGGCAAGGAACGTCTGGTTGCCACGGTCCGCGCCGGCTGGGCGCTTGGCATGCCGGTCATCATTCTGGGCGGCATCAAGGCAGGCATCATGACGCCGACGGAAGCCGCCGTTGTCGCTGCCGGCTACGCTCTTTTCGTCGGCATGGTGATCTACCGCGAACTGAAGCCGGCGGATCTGTTCCACGTTCTTCTGCGCGCTGCCAAGAGCACCTCGATCATCATGTTCCTTGTCTGCGCAGCCCTCGTCTCCGCATGGCTCATCACGGCTGCGAACATTCCAAACGAAGTCGCCGGTTATATCGAACCGCTGATCGATCGTCCGATGCTTCTGATGGTTGCCATGATGGTGCTGGTCTTCATCGTAGGAACCGCGCTCGACCTTACACCGACCATCCTGATCCTGACGCCCGTTCTGATGCCAATCGTCAAGCAGGCAGGCATCGACCCGGTCTATTTCGGCGTCCTCTTCATCATCAACAATGCCATCGGCCTGATTACCCCGCCGGTCGGTGTCGTGCTGAACGTCGTCTCAGGCGTCGGACGCATCCCGCTCGGCAAGGTCACGATCGGTGTCTGGCCTTTCCTCGTTGCAGAAACCATCGTTCTGGCGTTGCTCGTGGTTTTCCCGGACATCGTGATGGTTCCGTTGCAGTACCTTCGTTAATCGCCACTTCTCAACCAAAATCCAAGGGAGGATATTATGAGAAAGCTTCTTCTGACCACCACGGCCATCGCTTTCGCGGTGGGCGCCGCAGCCCCGGCAATGGCTGAATTCAACAGCCGCAACATCCGCGTTTCGAACGGCATCAACCAGGACCACCCGGTCGGCAACGGCATCAAGGCCATGCAGGCCTGCCTCGACGACAAGTCGGGCGGCAAGCTGAAGCTGACGGCATTCTGGGGCGGCGCTCTCGGCGGCGACCTTCAGGCGACGCAGGCCCTGCGCTCCGGCGTTCAGGAAGCGGTTGTTACGTCCTCGTCACCGCTCGTCGGCCTGATCCCGTCGCTCGGCGTCTTCGACCTGCCGTTCCTGTTTTCCAATGCCAAGGAAGCCGATGCCGTGATGGACGGCGCCTTCGGCGACATGATGAACAAGAAGCTGGAAGAACAGGGCCTCGTAAACCTGGCCTACTGGGAAAACGGTTTCCGCAACCTCTCGAACTCCAAGCACGCCGTGAACAAGTGGGAAGACTTTTCCGGCCTGAAGGTTCGCGTGATGCAGAACAACATCTTCCTCGACACCTTCCAGAACCTCGGCGCCAATGCAACGCCGATGGCTTTCGGTGAAGTGTTCTCGGCACTTGAAACCAACGCGATCGACGCACAGGAAAACCCCTATGTGACGATCGACACCTCCAAGTTCTACGAGGTGCAGAAGTACATCACCGAGACGAACCACGCCTACACGCCGTTCCTCTTCCTCTTCTCCAAGCCGATCTTCGACAGCTACACGCCCGAAGAACAGACGGCCCTGCGCGAATGCGCAGTCGTCGGCCGTGACGAAGAGCGAAAGGTCATCCGCGAACTGAACCAGAAGTCGCTGGAAAAGATCAAGGCTGCAGGACTTGAAGTGAACTCGCTGTCTGCGGAAGAGCAGGCACGTATCCGCGAAAAGTCGATGGTCGTTTACGAAAAGCACAAGGCTGAAATCGGTGCCGACGTCGTTGACGCCGTTCTGGCGGACCTGAAGAAGATCCGCGGCCAGTAATCCTGTCTGGATAAAATTAAAACACCCGGAGGTCAGCCTCCGGGTGTTTTTGTTTATGCGAATACAGAAAAGAAAAAGGCTGCCAAAGCAGCCTCTTCCAGAAAATCAGGACGCCGTGCGGTTTTGCCGGTTGGCGATGAGATCTTCGACCACCGCGGGATCTGCAAGCGTCGATGTATCCCCAAGCGCGCCGAAATCATCCTCGGCGATCTTGCGCAGAATACGCCGCATGATCTTACCCGAACGGGTCTTCGGCAGGCCTGGCGCGAACTGGATCTTGTCTGGCGTCGCAACCGGCCCGATCTCGTTGCGGACGTGCTTTACCAGCTCCTCGCGCAACGCATAGTCGCCGCTCTGGCCCGCCATCAACGTGACATAACAATAAATGCCCTGGCCCTTGATGGCATGCGGGTAACCCACGACCGCCGCTTCCGAAACCTGATGATGCGAAACAAGTGCCGACTCGACTTCGGCGGTGCCGAGGCGGTGGCCGGAGACGTTAAGCACGTCATCGACGCGGCCAGTGATCCAGTAATAACCGTCCTCATCGCGCCGGCAGCCGTCACCGGTGAAATACTTGCCCTTATAGGTCGAGAAATAGGTGTCGACGAAGCGCTGGTGATCCCCGTAAACGGACCGCGACTGGCCCGGCCAGCTGTCGATGATGCAGAGATTGCCGTCGGCCGGCCCCTCCAGCACGTTGCCTTCTGCATCGACCAGCTGCGGCTGCACGCCGAAGAACGGCCTTGTCGCCGAACCCGGCTTCAGGTCCGTCGCACCCGGCAGCGGCGAGATGAGAATGCCGCCCGTTTCCGTCTGCCACCAGGTATCGACGATGGGGCTCTTGTCCTCGCCGACCACATGGTAATACCACTCCCACGCTTCGGGATTGATCGGCTCGCCCACCGTGCCGAGAAGCCGCAGGCTTTCGCGCGACGAACGCGTGACGAACTGGTCGCCCGCCCCCATCAGGGATCGGAGCGCCGTCGGTGCGGTGTAGAAGATGTTGACCTTGTGCTTGTCGATGACTTCCCAGAACCGTCCCTGATCCGGGAAGTTGGGAACGCCTTCGAACATCAGCGTCGTCGCACAGTTCGCCAGCGGCCCGTAGACGATGTAGGAATGGCCGGTGACCCAGCCGACATCGGCGGTACACCAGAAGACCTCCCCGTCCTTGTAGTCGAAGACGTATTCATGCGTCATCGACGTATAAACGAGATAGCCGCCCGTGGTGTGCAGCACGCCCTTCGGCTTGCCGGTGGAGCCTGACGTGTAGAGGATGAACAGCGGATCTTCCGCCCTCATCTTCACCGGCGGGCAATCCGGTTTCACCGTGGCGATTTCCTGATGGTACCAGATGTCGCGGCCGGGCGCCCAGCCGGTCTTGCCGCCGGTGCGGCGCACGACCAGAACCTTGTTGACGATGACATATTGCTTGGCGGCAATATCGATCGCCTTGTCGGTATTTTCCTTGAGCGGGATCGGCTTGCCGCCACGCACGCCTTCATCGCAGGTGATGACGAAGGTGGACTGGCAATCGACGATGCGGCCGGCCAGGGCTTCCGGCGAGAAGCCGCCGAACACTACCGAATGAATGGCGCCGATGCGGGCGCAGGCGAGCATGGCATAGGCCGCCTCGGGTATCATCGGCATATAGATGGTGACCCGGTCGCCCTTCTTGACACCATGCTTCTTCAGCACGTTCGCCAGGCGGCAGACATAGTCATAGAGCTGATTGTAGGTGATCTTCTTGTCGATATAGGGATTGTCACCTTCCCAGATGATCGCCGTGCGTTCGCCATGCGTCTTCAGGTGCCGGTCGATACAGTTGTAGGAGACGTTCGTCAGGCCGTCCTCGAACCACTTGATCGGCACTCTTCCCTTGAAGGACGTGTTCTTGACCTTGGTATAGGGCTTGAACCAGTCGATCCGCCGGCCGTGCTTGTCCCAGAACTTCTCGGGATCCTCGACGCTCTCCTGATACCATTTCTGGTAACGCTCATTGTCGATGAGCGTGCGGGCTTTCGCCGATTTGAGCACGGGGTAGATTTTGGCAGACATGAACTCCTCCTGGAACCAGATATGGCTTGATATGCGCGACCTTGAGACTCCCACCTCAGGCATGTGTTGAATTCATAGCAGTTCAAATGCACACGGCAATTAGACAAAGGCATTTGTTTCGCAAAGAATTGCAATTATGATGCAATCCGGTTATAGAGCGCCAATATCCCGGAAATCAGTGGTTGATACCACGCCCGCGACCCCGGCGCGGACGGACAGAAGGACTGTATCTATGGCTCAACAATTGCTCATGCCAAAAGCTACGGCTGTATGGCTGGTAGACAACACCGCGCTGTCGTTCGATCAGATCGCCACGTTCTGCAAACTGCATCCGCTTGAAGTCAAGGCAATCGCCGACGGTGAAGCCGCGCAGGGCATCAAGGGTCTCGACCCGATCGCGACCGGACAGCTTTCCCGCGACGAGATCGCCCGCGCTGAAGGCAACCCGAACCACAAGCTCAAGCTTTCCGAGCCAAAGGTTCGTGTGCCGGAATCCAAGCGCCGTGGCCCGCGCTACACGCCGGTTTCCAAGCGTCAGGATCGTCCGAACGCCATTCTCTGGCTGGTCCGCAATCATCCTGAGCTGAAGGACGCGCAGATTTCGCGTCTTGTTGGCACCACCAAATCCACCATCGAGCAGATCCGCGACCGCACCCACTGGAACTCGGCAAACCTCACCCCGATGGATCCGGTAACGCTTGGTCTCTGCAGCCAGATCGATCTCGATCTTGAAGTTGAACGCGCATCGCGCGGCCGCCCGCTGCCGACAGCAGAAGAGCTTGGCAACACGCTGCAGCCGGCAACGGCGACGGAAGGTCTGGATTACAACTTCCAGCGCGACGAAGAAGAAAAGCAGATCGACGCGGACGCCGTCTTCAAGAAGCTCAGCTCGTTGAAATCGGCTCCGAAGGACGAAGACGAGGACGATCACTACTGATCGAAAGTCTTTCCGTTTATGAAAACCCGGCCGTCGTGCCGGGTTTTTGTTTTCAGAGCTTCAGGGCACTTCCAGTAAACCGGCTATGCGCTTTACCGGAAATGCTCTAGCGGGCACCGAAGATTGCCGAGCCGACACGCACACTGGTGGCGCCGAATTCTATCGCCGTCTCGAAGTCCCCCGACATGCCCATGGAGAGCTTCTCGAGGCCGCATCGTCTGGCAAGCTTCGCCAGAAGCGCAAAATGCGGACCGGGATTTTCATCCGCAGGCGGAATGCACATCAGGCCCTCGACCGACAATTTCAGCTCGTCCCGGCAAAAAGCCACGAAGGCGACCGTCTCGCGTGGATCGATGCCAGCCTTCTGTGGCTCCAGCCCGGTATTGACCTGCACATAAAAACGAAGGCTGCGGCCCTGTTTGACGCATTCCTCGGAAAGCGCACGGGCGATCTTCTCCCGATCAACGCTCTGTACGACGTCGAACAGCGCAACGGCATCCGCCGCCTTGTTGGATTGCAGCGGCCCGATCAGGTGCAGCTCTATACCCGATGTCTTTTCTTTAAGCGCAGGCCACTTGCCCTGCGCTTCCTGTACGCGGTTCTCGCCGAACACGCGCTGGCCGCTGTCGATGACCGGCTGGATCTCTTGCGCATCGAATGTCTTCGAGACGGCGACGAGAGAAACATCCGTCGCCTTGCGGCCGGACTTTTCCGCTGTCTCCGCTATGCGTTGCCTGACATCCTCAAGACGTGCTTCGATTTCCATCACAGGACCTCTATTTGAAACATTCTGAACGCTAACTAGACGCCGATTGCCTTGATGCCAAGCGGGTTTAGCACCATTTGAGGCACGCTGGCCAAGATTGAACGCCCGGAGGCCCCGCCAAACTTGACGCCCCGGTCGTTTCATGGTGAAGGTCAGCGCAAATTTTTCCCCTCGATACCCGGAATTCTAAACAATGGCCATCGAACGTTACAATCCTCGCGACGCCGAGCCGCGCTGGCAGCAGAAATGGAACGAAGACAAGGTTTTCGTGACCGACAACAGCGATCCGCGCGAGAAGTATTACGTTCTAGAGATGTTTCCCTACCCGTCGGGACGCATTCACATGGGCCACGTCCGCAACTACGCGATGGGCGATGTCGTGGCGCGCTACAAGCGCGCGCGCGGCTTCAACGTTCTGCACCCCATGGGCTGGGACGCCTTCGGCATGCCTGCCGAAAACGCGGCTATGCAGAACAAGGTTCACCCGAAGGACTGGACCTATCAGAACATCGCCACCATGCGTGGCCAGCTGAAATCCATGGGCCTGTCGCTGGACTGGACCCGCGAATTTGCGACTTGCGATGTGGAATATTACCACCGCCAGCAGGCGCTGTTCGTCGATTTCATGGAAAAGGGTCTGGTCTACCGCAAGCAGTCCAAGGTCAACTGGGATCCGGTCGACCATACCGTTCTGGCCAATGAGCAGGTCATCGACGGCCGCGGCTGGCGTTCCGGCGCGCTGGTCGAACAGCGCGAATTGACGCAGTGGTTCTTCCGAATCACCGATTTCAGCCAGGATCTGCTGGACGAGCTGGACACGCTGGATCAGTGGCCGGAAAAAGTACGCCTGATGCAGAAGAACTGGATCGGCCGCTCCGAAGGCCTGTCGCTGCGCTGGCAGACCGTTGCTGGCACAGTGCCGGAAGGCTTTGCCGATATCACCGTTTATACCACGCGTCCCGACACCCTGTTCGGCGCATCCTTCCTGGCAATCGCCGCCGACCATCCGCTGGCAAGAGAGCTGTCGGAGAAGAACCCTGATATTGCCGAGTTCTGCGACGAGTGCCGCCGCCATGGCACGTCTCTCGCAGCGCTGGAAACAGCGGAAAAGAAGGGTATCGATACCGGCGTCAAGGTCGTGCATCCGCTGGACCCGACGTGGGAACTGCCGGTCTATGTCGCCAACTTCGTGCTGATGGACTACGGCACCGGCGCGATATTTGGCTGCCCTTCGGGTGACCAGCGCGATCTGGATTTCGCCCGTAAATACGATTTGCCCGTGGTGGCCGTCGTGGCGCCGGAAGGCCCCGACGCTGCCAGCTTCACCATTGAAGACGTCGCCTTCACCGATGATGGCGTGATGATCAACTCCGGCTTCCTGAACGGCATGAACACGACTGACGCCTTTGAGGCGGTCGTGCAGAAGCTCTCTGCCCAGACGCTGGGCAACACGCCGCAGGCCGAGCGCAAGGTCAATTTCCGCCTGCGCGACTGGGGCATTTCCCGCCAGCGTTACTGGGGTTGCCCGATACCCGTCATCCATTGCGAAGTCTGCGGCGTAGTTCCGGTTCCGAAGAAGGACCTGCCGGTCAAGCTGCCCGACGACGTGACCTTCGACGTGCCCGGCAACCCACTGGATCGCCACCCCACATGGCGTCACGTTGCCTGCCCGCAATGCGGCCATGACGCACGCCGTGAAACCGACACGATGGACACATTCGTCGATTCCAGCTGGTACTACACGCGCTTCACCGCGCCTTGGGAAGATGAGCCGACGGATCCGAAGGCCGCAAACCACTGGCTGCCGGTGGACCAGTATATCGGCGGCATCGAGCATGCTATTCTGCACTTGCTCTATTCGCGCTTCTTCACCCGCGCCATGCGCGAGACCGGCCATGTCGGCGTCAAGGAGCCCTTCAAGGGCCTGTTCACGCAGGGCATGGTTGTGCACGAGACCTACAGCCACGGTGAAGGCCTGACCCGTGAATGGGTAGCGCCCGCCGACCTGCGCATCGAAGAGACTGACGGTGCCCGCCGGGCATTCCTCTTGTCCTCCGGTGCGGAAGTGAAGATCGGCTCGATCGAGAAGATGTCGAAGTCGAAGAAGAACGTGGTCGACCCGGATGACATCATCGCATCCTACGGTGCGGATACCGCTCGCTTCTTCGTCCTGTCGGATTCTCCGCCCGACCGCGACGTCATCTGGTCCGAAGCCGGTGTGGAAGGCTCAAACCGCTTCGTACAGCGCGTCTGGCGCATCATCGGCGAAGTCGCGACCGAGCTGAAGAGCGTCACGCCGAAGCCCGCGAGCGAGGGCGAGGGCCTGGCAGTATCCAAGGCAGCCCACAAGACGCTGAAGGCCGTTCAGGAGGATCTGGACAAGCTTGCCTTCAACAAGGCGATCGCCCGCATCTACGAACTGGTCAACGCGCTCGCAGCTCCGCTGGCGGATGTCGCGGCTGGTGGCAAGCCTGATGACGTCAAGGCGGCGGCGCGTGATGCCGTCGAAATCCTCATTCGCATCATTGCCCCCATGACGCCGCATCTGGCCGAAGAATGCTGGTCGGCGCTGGGCAACGAGGGTCTCGTCGCCCAGACGCCGTGGCCAACTTTTGTACCCTCGCTGGTCGAGGAAAACGATGTGGTCATGCCCGTTCAGGTCAACGGCAAGAAGCGCGGCGAATTGACAATCGCGCGCGATGCGGATCAAGATGCGGTCCGAGCGGCCGCCCTTGCGCTGGATGCCGTCAAATCCATTCTTGCCGGTGGCGAGCCCAAAAAAGTCATCGTGGTTCCGCAGAGGATTGTGAACATTGTTGTCTGACGTTTTTTCGAGATGGAGCCGCGTTGCGGCAGCAGTTTCCGTCGTGATGATGGCCGGTCTTCTGGCAGGCTGCCAGGTCCGCCCGCTTTACGGCGAGGCTTCCGGAACCAAGGAGAGACTGGCGGCTGTCAGCATCTCGAATGCCGGCGACCGCATAACGCAGGAAGTGCGCAATCAGCTGATCTTCCTGGTGTCCGGCGGTGCGGGTGAACCGGCTACGGCTCAGTACAACGTCAAGTTATCCGTAAGCTCGAGCGCCACGTCCACGGAAGTCGAGAACTACGATCTGACGACCCGTACCAACAGCAATTATAACGGCCCTTACCCAGGCCGTGTTGTGATGAACGGTAATTACGTCCTGACGCGTATTTCCGACGGCCAGATCCTGCGCTCCGCGCGGCGTAGCGTAACGGCGCAGGTGGATCTGCCACAGCAGGAATTCGCCAAGATCAGGGCGATCCGCGACGCAGAAAACCGTGCGGCCCGGGAACTGGCTGAAATCATCCGTACCGATATCGCTGCCACCCTTGGCCGCTGAGAGCGGCGGCCGTGGCAGAGATAAAATCGCATGAATTTGAGCGCTTCGCCGAAAATCCGGCGGAGCGCTTTCGCGTTTTCGTGCTCTACGGCCCGGATCGCGGCCTCGTGTCGGAGCGGGCCAACCTCATCGCCAAAAAGACCGGCATTGACCCGGATGACGCCTTTGCATCGTTGAAGCTGAGCGCATCCGACCTGCAGGGCGATCCCGGCCGCCTTCTCGACGAGGTGAACGCCATCGGCCTTTTCGGTGGCGAAAAACTCGTCTGGATCAAAAGTGCCTCGGCTGAAAAGGCGCTGGTGGATGCTCTCCAGATTCTGGCTGAGACGCCGCCCGAAGCCAGCTTCCTCATCATCGAGGCCGGCGACATTAAAAAAGGCACGGGCCTGCGCAAGATCGCAGAACCCGCTCGCTCTATCGCAGCAATCCCGTGTTATGCGGATGACGCCCGTTCGTTGAATGCGTTGATCGATCAGGAACTGTCTGCCGACAATCTGCGCATTGCCCCGGCCGCACGGCAGAGGCTGATCGAGCAGTTGGGCGGCGATCGGATTGCCTCGCGCAACGAGATCCGCAAGCTTGCGCTCTATTGCCGCGGCGCAGAGGTGATCGAGGAAGATGATGTGCTGGCAATCATCGGCGATGCCAGCACGGTTTCGGCTGACGACGCCGTCGATGCCATCCTGAAGGGCGACAGAAACGCCTTTTTCCACGCCACCCAGAAGATCGTCTCGTCGAAGACGCCGATCTTTCTCGTGCTTCAGGGATGCCTCAAGCAATTTCAGTTGCTGGATCAGATGCGCGCCGAAATGGATGAGAAAAAGCAGCAGGCCGGGCAGGTCATGCAAACGCTTGGACGCCACATCCATTTTCGCAGGAAACCGGTTATCGAAAGGGCGCTGCGAACCTGGCAGCCAGCGGCGATCGCCCGTGAGATGAACCGCCTGCAAGCGGCCATATTGCAAAGCCGCCAGCGCCAAAGCCTGGAAGACAGCGTGGCGCTTTTGACCCTGCTATCGACCACATTGCAATCAGGCCGCGGCGGATAACTCGCTGAAGGTCGGCAAAAAGCCCTCACGCTGACGCTGCGAGGGCTTTTAAAATCATGATACCAAGGACACCAGTCGTTGAGAACTCAGTCGCCCTTACCCGGCTCGGCAGAGAAATAAAGCTCGAGCTTGCCTGTCACGCCATCCATTTCCTTGGCTTCCGGCAAGGGGTCGCGCTTGATGGTGATATTCGGCCAGATCGCCGCATATTCCGTATTCAGCTTCAGCCACTTGTCGAGACCCGGCTCAGTGTCGGGCTTGATCGCTTCGGCAGGACATTCCGGTTCGCACACACCACAATCGATGCATTCGTCAGGATTGATAGCGAGGAAATTTTCACCCTCGTAAAAGCAGTCGACAGGGCAGACTTCAACGCAATCGGTGTATTTGCAGCGGATGCAATTGTCGGTCACGACATATGTCATGATGAACTCCAGAATATGCAGGCCGGGTCTGTGGGCTTCGGAACACAAGCCGTCGCCCGGAATTCAGACAGGGCAATTTTGCAAGTGAGGTAATGCCTTTGCCTTCAGATAGCAAGGATAAACAATTCTGAAAAACCGCTAAGACTTGAAGGTTTATTCTATTCTTTGTTTCCGTCGCTGTCCGACAGGAACCTGTCGAGCGCCCTGCGCTCTTTTTTGGTGGGGCGACCGCTTCCCGGCTGACGTATCGCCTGCTCCAGCGGGCTCAGCCTGTCGGAAGGCTCGCGCGGCGGCGTCAGATCGTCGTAGAGAAGTTTGGCCTCTTCATAGGGCCCGCGCCGCTCGCCCCCGGATTTGACGACAAGCACCTTGTCCATGCGCTCGAAACCGATATCGAGCCTGTCACCAGCCTTTACCAGATGGCTGGGCTGGCGAATGGAGACACCGTTGACCTTGACCTTGCCCGACTGAATGTAGCTCTGGGCAAGTGAACGGGATTTGGCCATGCGGGCAAAGAACAGCCACTTGTCCAGACGCTGACGCGTGCTTTCGAGTGGCTGTTCGTTGCTCCCCATAGCTTACTTCTTCAGCTGCTCCTTGAGAGCAGCAAGCTTGGCGAAGGGCGAATCCGGATCGATCGGCTTTTCCTTACGCGGCGGCTTGGCTTCGAAACGCTGCTGACCCTGCGGTTTCCCGCCACGGTCGTTGCGGTCCGGCCTGTCCTTGCGCTCCCCGCGATCCTGACGATCATTATTGCGGTTGTTGCCACGGTCGGGACGTCCGCCATCACGCTTGCGCTCGCCGTCACCGCCACGATTGGCAGCCTCGCGATTTGCTCCGTCACGATTATCGCGACGGCCTTCGCCACGACGTTCACCCTGTTCGCGTGGCGCCTGATCGCGACCCTCGCCACGGCCTTGACCGCGGTTGCCGGGACGACGGTTTTCACCACGCTGGTTTTCGTTGCGACCACCCGGACGCCAAAGAAGAACAGGCTTCGGCTCGGCAGCCTCGGCGCTTTCCGTCGGCGCAGCCTCGCTAACAGCAGCCTCTTGGCCCACAGCTTCCGCAACCGGCGCTTCTTCAGCAGCTTCGACAGTCGTCGTCTCGGAAACCTGCTCTTCCGAAGCCGGTTCCTCGTGTTCGGTCTCTGCGCTCTCGTCTTCCGTCACCGCTTCAGAAGCGGCCGGAGCGGCAGCACCAGTCTGGTTGGCGAGGAAGGCCTGCGCCTCTTCCGCCGTTACCTGATCGGCACGATAACCGAGACCCTTGAGGATTTCCTCCATGTCGTCGAGCGTTGCGCCGAGAATGGAAAGCATTGCGGTCGTCGTCGTGAAACGGCGGCCGTCATAAGCGCCTTCCGGACGCGGCTGCTGACCGGGCTTCCACTGCAACAGTGGACGGATGAGATCGGCCAGACGCTCGAGAATGTCGATACGCACGGCGCGCTTTCCGAGGAAACGGAAACCGGCGAGCTTGTAGAACATCCGCTCGAAAGTCGGATCCGTCACGACAGAGGTGCGACCGGCGGCCAGCACCGGAATGAGATCGCCGTAACCCGGCTTGCCGAGACCATCGTTCTTCAGCGCCCAGAGCAGCGTGACAAGCTCCGCCGGAGCGGGCTTGAGAAGCGCGGGCAGGAAGACGTGATAGGCGCCGAAACGCACGCCGTAGCGGCGCATGGAGGCACGCGCATCCTGATCCAGCGACTTCACGTCTTCGGTGACGTCACGGCGGAACAGGACACCGAGATTTTCGACCAGCTGGAACGCCAGCCCCTTCGCCAGACCCTGAAGGTCTTCGGCGCGCGAAATATCGTCCAGCGGCTTCAGCACGGTCGCAATCTGATGATTGACGAAACGTTCGACGCGCGCCAGCGCATGATCGCGGGCATTGCCGCTCAACTGCTCGTCGGCAAAGAGGATCACGCGCGGCTTCATGATATTGTCGCCTGCCGAAAGGCGGGCCACCGGTTCGCCCAACCAGCGAACCAGACCATCGGAGCTCAAAGCGAGATCACCGTTTCCGCTGGCGTGCAGACGCGCGGCACGCGCCTCGTATTCGAGCGCGAGCGCCTTCTGCGCAGCAGCCTGCACGGCCTTCTGATCCGGCCCTTCCATTCCCGGCACCGGCGTGAACCGGAACCCGGCCAACTGGCCGACGTGATGTCCTTCTACGAAGACATCACCATTTACACTGATTTCAGCTTCAAGCATCGCATTCTCTCTCAGGCGCCTCATGAGCACAGATGTCCTGCGATCAACAAAGCGTTTCGTCAACCTTTCATGTAGAGCATCGGACAATCGATCTTCGATTTCCCGCGTCTTTTCTTGCCAGTGTGTCGGATCGGCAAGCCATCCTGGGCGGTTCGATACATAAGTCCATGTTCTGATCTGCGCAATCCTTGCAGACAAGGTATCGATCTCTCCATCGGTACGATCGGCGCGGCGCACCTGTTCGCCCATGAAATCTTCGTTCACCGTGCCACGTTTTACCAGATCGAAATAGAGCGTTGAGATCAGATCAGCATGTTGAGCGGGCGCAATGCGGCGATAATCCGGAAGCGCGCAGGCCTCCCAGAGTTTTTCCACCCGCGCCTCCGTCGTCGCCACGTCGATGATTTCAGGGTAGCGCGACAGATATTCGAGCGCCTGCTGGTCGATCGCCGGCAAGGCCCGTGACAGTCCCTGGATCGCCGGGGCGGCTTCGAGGCTCAGACGCAGATTGGTGATGGAGGAAAAATCGAAATTTTTCGTCCGCCATTGCAGCACCTTCACCGAGTCGAACTGATGGGTTTCGATACGCTCCACCAACTCGTCGTCAAATGGATCGACGCGCCCCGTCACGCCAAAGGTGCCATCGCGAAGATGGCGGCCGGCGCGGCCGGCGATCTGGCCGATCTCGCCCGGATTGAGATTGCGGAACTGATAGCCGTCAAACTTGCGGTCCTGCGCAAAGGCGACATGATCGACATCGAGGTTGAGACCCATGCCGATGGCATCCGTCGCCACGAGATATTCGACGTCGCCGGACTGGTAGAGCCCCACCTGGGCGTTGCGCGTACGCGGCGAAAGCGCGCCCATCACAACGGCTGCGCCACCACGCTGGCGACGCACCAGCTCGGCAATGGCATAGACCTCTTCCGCCGAAAAGGCGACGATTGCCGTGCGTTGCGGCAGGCGGGTTATCTTCTTCTGGCCCGCATAAAAAAGCTGCGACAGGCGCGGACGTTCGACCACGGTAATTCCCGGCAGCAGCTTTTCGAGGATCGGGCGCATCGTGCCCGCACCCAGAAGCAGCGTTTCCTCCCGCCCGCGCAGATGCAGCACGCGGTCGGTAAAGATATGCCCGCGCTCCAGATCACCCGCCAGCTGCACTTCATCGATGGCGACGAATGCGGCCGTTGTCTCGCGCGGCATGGCTTCCACCGTGCAGACGGAATATTTGGCTTTAGGAGGGGCGATCTTTTCTTCGCCGGTTATCAGCGCCACATTCGGCGCGCCCACCTTTTCGACAAGACGGGTATAGACCTCACGCGCCAGAAGGCGCAGCGGAAGGCCGATGACACCGTTGCCATGTGCCACCATGCGCTCAATGGCGTAATGGGTCTTGCCGGTATTGGTGGGGCCGAGAACGGCCGTGACACCGCGGCCGCTCAGGATCATGGGGCGAAAATTCAACGTACTATCCGTGAATCGACTTCATCTGCTTGCTGTACCGCCCGCCATTCACTGATACGGGCCGCACACGCAACACACATGGCAACGCCCGCCGACAAAGGCAATAGGCCTTGTCCGCAAAGTGGTAACAGGTCCTTCCCCGCCGGAATTTTCCTTTTTGATTCAGATAGTTGAAATATTAAAAAGAATCCGGCGAAACCGGAATCGATTCGGATACGGAACAGTCTGCGAACGAATCGAATACGAATCGCTGACTCCAATGGATTCAGCTTTTGTTCTCCGCAACATCTGGTTGGCAGATGCCTGCCCTATACCAGATTGTGAATCCGGATAAGTCCTTGTCCGGATTCAGCTTTGCGGCACCAGCTTCCGGCGGAAAATACCGGAATCGACTGTCAAGCGGCAATCGCTGAAAAGCCGCTCCGGCACAGGCAGGAACGGCAGTATCAGAGCGCCTCGCCGGCAAGCAGGCGCGGCGCGCCCGCATCTGTCGTACCGGCAGCCTGACCGATGAAATAGGATTTCAGACCCGGCAAACGATCGACCACACCCAGACCGAAATCACGCATGACGCGAATGGGACCGACATCATTGGAGAAAAGCCGGTTCAGCACATCCGTCGTCACACCCATTCGCAACGTGTCGAAACGCCGCCAGGACTGGTAACGGTCGAGAACGTTGAGAGAGCCGATATCAAGGCCGAGGCGGTCGGCCTCGACCACGGTTTCGGCCAGTGCCGCAACATCCTTGAAGCCGAGATTGAGGCCCTGACCAGAAATCGGGTGAATTCCATGCGCCGCATCGCCGGCAAGTGCAAAACGTGGCGCGACGAAGGAACGCGCCAGCGTCAAGCCCAGCGGAAAGGCGCGACGGGGACCGACGGGACGGACCGGACCGAGCTTGTGGCCGAACCGGCGTTCAAGTTCCTCCTCGAACACCAGATCGTCGGCAGCAACCAGCCTGTCGGCATCGGCCGTACGTTCGGTCCAGACAAGCGAGGAGCGGTTCCCTTTCAAGGGAAGCACGGCGAAAGGCCCCGACGGCAGAAAATGTTCCTCCGCGCAGCCCTCATGCGGCCGCTCGTGTTCAACGGTGGTGACGATCCCGGACTGATCGTAATTCCAGTGCACGGTTTTTATTCCTGCCATATCCCGCAAAGCCGAGCGGACCCCATCGCAGGCTATGAGCAGTCGCGCCTCAAGCGACGAGCCGTCGGAAAGTGAAATAGCCGTCGATTGCGGGCCGGCGGAAAAGCCGGAAACACTGAGACCATGGCGGATTTCGACGCCGAGGCGCTCACACAGGCCTCGCAGCGCACCCACCATCGCGACATTCGGGACCATATGAGCGAAGGGCCTGCCCTCGTCCACCGCGCCATCAAATGTCAAAAACACCGGGCGAACCGGATCGGCGGTCTTCGAATCGGTGACGATCATCTTGTGGATCGGCTGGGCCTCCGGCTCGATCTCGTTCCATACGCCGAAAACGTCGAGCATGCGCGTGGCCGCCGCGATAATGGCGGAGGCGCGGACGTCCTTCTTCCAGACATCCCCGGGAGCGGCTTCAACCACCTGCACATTAAGATGTCCGGCTGCCTGCTTAATTGCGACAGCAACGGAAAGGCCGACATAACCGCCGCCTGCCACCACCACGTCCAGCATCGCGCTTCTCCTCAAATCTTGTGCACGCATCATCGGCGCACTATAGACCATGTGACGTCTTCCTACAGCCGGAGCAGGCCGAAAAAATGTCGCATCCCTCGCAAACGTCAGATCCGATGGCCAATCTGATATCCACACTCGATCTCGAGAAGCTGGAAGAAAACCTGTTTCGGGGTGAAAGCCCGCAAATCGGCTGGCAGCGCGTTTTCGGCGGCCAGGTGATCGCGCAGGCATTGATCGCAGCTCAACGAACCGTGGATGACGACCGTTTCGTTCATTCACTGCATTCCTATTTCATGCGCCCCGGCGACCCGCTGGTGCCCATCCTCTACCAGGTGGAGCGCATTCGCGACGGTGCGAGCTTCTGCACCCGGCGCGTGGTCGCCATCCAGCATGGCAAGGCGATCTTTTCCATGTCGGCGTCGTTCCAGATCGTCGAGGACGGATTCGATCATCAGATAAGAATGCCGGATGTGACGCCGCCCGAAAGGCTGATGAGTGAAGATGAGATGCAGGCGGCCTTCCTCGCCAACGCACCCGCTTCGATCCGCAAATACTGGAGCAACAAGCGCCCGATAGAGATCCGGCCGGTTTCGCTGACCCACTATATTTCGAAGGAAAAGCTGGAACCGCAGCAGGATATCTGGGTTCGCGCTGTCGGCGATGTGCCGGACGATCCACGTTTCCAGTCAGCCATTCTCGCTTATCTCTCGGATATGACGTTGCTCGACACGTCGCTCTATGCCCACGGAACGACGATCTTCGATCCGGCCATTCAGGTGGCGAGCCTCGATCACGCCATGTGGTTCCACCGTCCCTGCCGGCTGGACGACTGGCTGCTCTACACGCAGGACAGCCCCAGCGCCTCGGGAGCACGCGGTTTGACCCGTGGCAATATTTTCACCAGACAGGGTGAACTGATTGCCTCCGTCGCACAGGAGGGTTTGATCCGCAAAAGGGCAAATGCTTAAATAATGCGCTTTTTTAAAAAATCGCACATTTAATAGACGAAAATTGCGCCACCCAATGCCCGTTTTTCAGACGCCTGTCATATAATTTCTATATTTCAATAACTTAGATGCCGCATCAAAACTGGCACGCCCTTTGAATGTATGTCCGTAGTCGCTGTTACTGATCTGCCAGCGCGAGGAGAGTCGGCTCCGTGCCGAGGACAAACAAAGGATGGGAAACCAGATGAAAATTGTGATGGCCATTATCAAGCCGTTCAAGCTGGATGAAGTGCGCGAAGCGCTCACCGGCGTCGGCATCCAAGGCCTGACCGTGACCGAGGTAAAGGGTTACGGACGCCAGAAGGGACATACCGAGATTTATCGCGGCACGGAATATGCGGTGAGCTTTCTTCCCAAACTGAAGATCGAGATCGCGGTTGCATCAGACGTCGTCGACAAGGCTGTCGAGGCAATCGCGTCGGCTGCAAAAACCGGGCAGATCGGTGACGGCAAGATCTTCGTTTACTCTATCGAACAGGCCGTGCGCATCCGTACCGGCGAAACCAACACAGAAGCGCTTTGAAGCACGGCTGACAGGGAGTTTTCTAGCTATGCAACTCAACAAGTTTTCAACGCTCGGCAAACTGGGTGCCGGTGTGGCAGCCCTGATGGCCCCGGCAATCGCCTTTGCGCAGGATGCCGCGCCGGCAGTAGCAGCGGCGGCCCCCGTTCCGGAAAAAGCCGATACCGCATTCATGTATGTCGCGACGATCCTCGTGCTTTTCATGATCATTCCGGGTCTCGCCCTGTTTTATGGCGGCCTCGTGCGCACAAAGAACATGCTCTCCGTTCTCATGCAGTGCACGGTCATCGGCGCGGTCATGATGCTCGTATGGGTAATCTACGGTTACTCCTTCGCCTTCGGCGGCGGCACCGGCCCGTATTTCGGTGGTTTCGGCAAGCTGTTCCTGTCCGGCGTTTCGCTTGACAGCACCTCGGCAACCTTCTCCCAGGGCGTCGTGATCTACGAATACACCTTCATCGCCTTCCAGATGACCTTTGCGGCCATCACGCCCGCGCTGATCATCGGTGCATTCGCGGAACGCGTGAAGTTCTCGGCAGTCATCCTGTTCACCATCCTGTGGGCCACCTTCGTCTACTTCCCGATCGCTCACATGGTCTGGGACGCGAACGGCCTGATCTTCGGCATGGGCGCTCTCGACTTCGCCGGCGGCACGGTCGTTCACATCAATGCCGGTATCGCCGGTCTGATCGGCGCGATCATGGTCGGCAAGCGTACTGGCTTCGGCAAGGACATGATGGCCCCGCACTCCATGACGCTGACGCTGGTTGGCGCAGCCATGCTGTGGTTCGGCTGGTTCGGCTTCAACGCCGGCTCCAACCTCGAAGCATCTGGCGGTGCGGTTCTTGCAACCATGAACACCTTCCTCGCCACTGCAGCAGCCATCGTTTCCTGGTCGCTGGTTGAAAGCTTCACCCGCGGCAAGGCTTCCATGCTGGGAGCAGCTTCGGGCATGATCGCCGGCCTCGTCGCCGTAACGCCTGCGGCCGGTTCCGTCGGACCCATGGGCGCTATCGTTCTCGGCCTCATCGTCTCGCCGATCTGCTACTTCTTCGTCTCGGTTGTGAAGAACAAGTTCGGCTACGACGACACAGCTGACGTCTTCGGTGTCCACGGCATCGGCGGCATCATCGGCGCCCTCGGCACCGGCATCTTCACGTCTCCGCTGCTTGGCGGCACGGGTAAGGCGGACTTCTCCATCTCCTCGCAGCTCTGGACGCAGTTCGTTGCCGTCGCCATCACCATCGTATGGTGCGCAGTCGTCTCGGCAATCCTCTACAAGATCGTCGACGTGATCGTTGGTCTGCGGGTTCCGGTCGAAGCGGAACGCGAAGGTCTCGACCTTGCGACCCACGGCGAAGCCGCCTACCACTCCTGATATCCGGGAAAAGGGGTTCTCCATCCCCTCTCCCAAAAGAAGGCCCGCTTCGGCGGGCCTTTTCTTTGCCGCAAATTCGGAAGCGGCTTTTAAAAAACCGCATGGTTAACACGACATTAACCAGCAAGCTGTTAGTTTTCCCTGTCAATCCGGGATCTGGTCAACTGCCGGATCTTGCCGAAACCACAAAAACTACGGGTTCAGGGACATGGGCAGAATGAATTCTCCGACATTCGACGGTCGTCACACGCGTTTCGTGCTGACGGCGTTTTTCGTGCGGCAGGTCATGGCTCTTGCCGGTTTTGCCTTGCTTGCCACGATTGCGCTGGGGATTACCGCACTTGCCACATGGAACGTGGCGGACCCGAGCCTGTCCTATGCAACAGGCAACCAACCCACCAATCTTCTCGGTTACGGCGGCGCAATCTTCGCCGATATCGTGATGCAGTTCCTCGGCCTTTCCGCAATCATCGCGCTTTTGCCGGTGATTGCCTGGGCGATCGCCCTGATCGCCGGTCGCAAGTTCAACCGGATACCCGCCCGCCTTGTCGCCTGGATCGCCGGCGCCATCGTCTGCGCCGCCTCGCTCGGCTGTTTTCCCGCGCCCGTGACATGGCCGCTGCCGAACGGCATCGGTGGCGTCATCGGCGATATGATCCTGCGCTTCCCAGCTCTCTTCATCGGCGCTTACCCCACCGGCACGATTGCGACGGTGCTGGGCGCTATATTCGCTGCTCCCGCCGCCTTGATGATGCTGTTTGCCGCCGGTCTCGTGGGACGCCCGGAAGATGACCTGGAACAGGAGGAACGCGCGCCGGTCGCAAACAAGGCCCGCGCCACCCGTCAGGTCGAGGAAGAAGACGATGACGAGGGCGAAGGCTTCTTCGCAAATATTCTCGCCTTCGGCGCAATCGCACATTACTGGTACATCTCGCAGGCCCGCCTTCGCCGCCTGTTCGGCCTGAAGTCGAAATCCCTGCACGGCGAATTCGAACACCCTTACGATTTCAACGAATATGAATTCGGCACGCTGAACGAACCCTCCCGCCTCAAGACGGCGATCAACCGCCTCGACCAGCGCGCGGAACCGTCTTTCGAAGAACGCGCCGCATCCCGTCGCCAGATGTCGCCTCCCTCCATCGCGCCCGATCATGATGCGGACGGGGACGACGAACCGTCGTTAGACGCAGACGGTCGGCGATTGCCCAACGGCATTCTCTCGGACGACCACAGCCTGGACGAGAACGACCCGAAATTCGTGGCAAGACAGGCACCTGGGCGCGGCCAACCCAGAATAACCGCCCCTTCCGCACGCCCGAAGCCCAGCGAGCGCGTGGCAAGGGAAGCGCAGGCCTCCTTTATTGCCGCAGACGGTTTCCAGCTGCCCACCGTGCATCTTCTGGCGGAACCCAAGAACGTCGTTCGCGACCATACGCTGAACGAGGAAGTGCTGGAGCAGAATGCCCGCCTTCTGGAAGGGGTTCTCGAGGATTTCGGCGTCAAGGGTGAAATCATTCACGTCCGCCCCGGCCCGGTCGTCACGCTCTACGAACTGGAACCAGCACCCGGCATCAAATCCTCGCGCGTCATTGGCCTTGCCGATGACATCGCCCGCTCCATGAGCGCGATCGCCGCGCGCGTTGCAGTCGTGCCTGGCCGCAATGCCATTGGCATCGAGCTTCCGAACCAGACGCGTGAAACCGTGTTCCTGCGTGAACTGGTCGGCAGCCGCGACTTTGAAAACAGCAAGGCCAAGCTCGCCATGGCGCTCGGCAAGACCATCGGCGGCGAACCCGTCATCGCCGATCTTGCCAAGATGCCGCATCTTCTCGTTGCCGGTACCACGGGTTCGGGCAAGTCGGTCGCCATCAACACCATGATCCTGTCGCTGCTTTACCGCATGTCGCCGGAGCAATGCCGCCTGATCATGATCGACCCGAAAATGCTTGAACTATCGATCTATGACGGTATTCCGCATCTGCTCTCCCCCGTCGTTACCGATCCGAAAAAAGCCGTCGTGGCGCTGAAGTGGACGGTGCGCGAGATGGAGGAGCGCTACAAGAAAATGTCGAAGATCGGTGTGCGCAACATCGATGGCTTCAACAGCCGTGTGCAGCAGGCGATCGACAAGGGCGAAATCCTCACCCGCACGGTGCAGACCGGCTTCGACCGCCAGACCGGCGAGGCAATGTACGAGACGGAAGAATTCGACTTGAAGCCCCTGCCCTATATCGTCGTCATTATCGACGAAATGGCGGATCTTATGATGGTGGCAGGCAAGGATATCGAAGGTGCCGTACAGCGCCTCGCTCAGATGGCGCGTGCCGCCGGCATCCATGTCATCATGGCAACCCAGCGTCCGTCCGTCGACGTCATCACCGGCACCATCAAGGCGAACTTCCCGACCCGCATCTCCTTCCAGGTAACGTCGAAGATCGACAGCCGCACCATTCTGGGCGAACAGGGCGCCGAACAGCTGCTCGGCATGGGTGACATGCTCTATATGGCCGGTGGCGGCCGCATCCAGCGCGTGCACGGTCCCTTCGTCTCCGACAATGAAGTGGAAGAGATCGTCGCCTATCTCAAGACGCAAGGCACGCCGGAATATCTGGAAGCGATCACCGAGGAAGACGATGAGGAAGGCAATGGCGGCGGCCCGGCCGGCGCCGGCAATTTCTCCGATTYGGAAGACCCCTATGATCAGGCCGTGGCTGTCGTGCTGAGGGACGGCAAGGCCTCCACTTCCTACGTCCAGCGGCGTCTCGGCATCGGCTACAACCGCGCCGCCTCGCTGATCGAACGCATGGAGCAGGAAGGCATTATCGGCCCCGCCAATCATGCCGGAAAACGCGAAATACTCGTACCAACGGAAGCAGACATCATCGAGCGGTAATGCACGTCGCCCAAAAGGCTGTCGTGGTTTCGGGATAACGACATGCGTGAGGCGAAGACGGCAACCAAGCGGGGCGAAGAAGCGTTAATACACGCTTTCAACGTCATGAAGCCGCCGCCTTTATGCGGAAAATCGCTGCGATGAAGGAGAACAGAATGAACGACCTCACTACCGGCGAGATTGCCACCGCAAACACACCAGAGAACGGCGTGACGCGACGTGGCGTGCTGACGGCGTTTTCCATGGCTGCGGTCATGGCCGGCCTGTCGCCGCTCAACGCATTTGCTCAGGCTGCCGGTAACAGCGCGACCGCGCAGAAAATTGCCAATCACTTCTCGTCGGTCAAAACCATGATGGGAGAGTTTGTCCAGTTTGGCCCGCGCGGTGAACAGACCGGCGGCAAATTTTACATCGAACGGCCCGGCAAGCTTCGATTCAATTATGAAGACCCCTCGCCCATGCGGGTCATCTCCGACGGCAAGAATGTCGTCATCGGCAACATGAAGCTGAAGACATGGGATTTGTATCCACTGTCAAAGACCCCGCTAAGCCTACTTTTGTCCGACAAGATCGATCTGAGCAACCAGAAGGTCCGGAACGTGAAGGAAGAGTCGGACCTGACCACCATCGTACTGGGTGACAAAAGCGTGTTCGGCGATTCCACCATTACCCTGATGTTTGACCCGAAAACCTTCGATCTGAGGCAATGGACGACGACCGATGCCCAGAACAAGGACACGACTGTCATGATCTTCAACGTGCAGACGGGCGTTAACCTCGACGAACGCGTTTTCAACATCAACTACGAAGAAGTCCGCAAACGCGGCTAAAGGCCGGGCGGTCCACGGCGACAGTTCAAAAGGCGGCCCTGCGGTCGCCTTTTTTATTTTGCCGCTAAAATGCATTCCCGTTTTCATCGCGATGTTATAAGCCTGCGCCCCGGAAACATGCCTCGAAACAATCGGCTTCGAGGCTATAGAAGCGGAGCACATGCATGTCGTTTTCGATAACCACCTGGAACATCAACTCGGTCAGGCTCAGAATGCCGATCGTGGAGCAGTTTCTGGTGCGTTACAAACCCGACATTCTCTGCCTGCAGGAAACGAAATGCCCGAATGGCGAGTTTCCGATGAAGCCGCTGAAGGCGCTCGGTTACGAGCACGTCATCATCCATGGCCAGAAGGGCTATCACGGTGTGGCGATCGCTTCGAAAATTCCGCTGACAGAAGATCACCGTCAGGACTATTGCGGTATAGGCGATGCACGACACATTTCCGCGATTTTTCAGGTTGGATCGCGCCGCATACGGCTGCATAATTTCTATGTTCCGGCTGGCGGTGACGAACCCGACCGGTCGATAAACCCGAAATTCGGCCACAAGCTGGATTTTATCGAAGAGATGAAGGCGCTTCGCGCCGACGGCGTGCCCGGCACCTCGTCCATTCTCGTAGGCGATCTCAACATCGCGCCGCTTGAAAATGACGTCTGGTCGCACAAGCAACTGCTGAAGATCGTTAGCCATACACCGGTGGAAACCGACGGCATGCTCGATATCATGAAGAAGGGCAACTGGCTCGACCTGATGCGGCTGAACGTGCCTGATAGTGAAAAGATTTATACCTGGTGGAGCTACCGCGCCAAGGATTGGGAAGCCGCAGACCGTGGCCGCCGTCTCGACCATATCTGGTCGTCGCAGGATCTCGGCCCTTCGCTTGAAAAGATCGATATCTTGCGCGAAGCACGCGGCTGGAACCGGCCATCCGACCACGTTCCGGTTACGGCCCATTTCCGTTTCTGAAGCGCTGGCTCTTTAAAATCAGGAGAAGCGGTTCTGCAAACGGGCCGCGCCCGCAGCGAGTGCGGCGATATTATCGCGAATGCGTGCCGTCACGATATCGGCAACCTCGGGAAACTCCTCCACCAGCCGGTGAAAGAGAATGCGCGTTATCCGGATGACCTCGGAATCCTCCGCGGCAATGGCGGTGAATTTCCTCTCACAGAGCGTGAAAAGCGCCAGCTCCGAAAGAAGCGCCCCCTTGCCCGGTGTCGCCTGCAACGCGGGTTTTCCATCCCGCCCGGCCGTAAATAGCTCGAAATGGCCTGACGTCACCGCAAAGGCGCACTCGGCCGGGGAATGTTCCCGGAACAAAGTCTGACCCGCCGCCACGCGGCGGCGTTCCGCGCCGAAGGCGATCAGCCGCAACTGATCGTCGCTGAAGCCCGCAAACAACGGCACTTGCCCCAGAAGCATGATGTCATCCGTCAAGGCCATGTCGATTGCTACTCCAGAAAACCGCCTGCACCACTATAGCGGTTTTCGGATATCGGCCTTCAAAATACAAGATGTTAGAATATTCTGCGTCCTCTCGGACGCAGAAAGGGCGTTCGTTCAGGGAACGATCTTGTATCCGCCGTTCTCGGTCACCAGAATTTCGGCATTGGAGGGGTCTCGCTCGATCTTCTGGCGCAGACGATACACATGCGTTTCGAGCGTATGCGTCGTCACTCCGGAATTATAACCCCAGACCTCTTCCAGCAAGACGTCGCGGGTAACGACGGCGCTCCCGGCGCGGTACAGATAACGGATGATCGCCGCTTCCTTTTCCGTCAGCCGGATTTTTTTGCCGTCTTCAGTCGTCAGCAGCTTCTGGCTGGGTTTGAACTGATAGGGACCGACGGTGAAAACCGCATCCTCGCTCTGCTCGTATTGACGCAGCTGCGCCCGGATGCGGGCCAGAAGGACGGCGAAGCGGAATGGCTTCGTCACATAATCATTGGCGCCCGCTTCGAGACCGAGAATAGTGTCGGAATCGGTATCGTGGCCGGTCAGCATGATGATCGGTGCCTTGAAGCCACCCTTGCGCAGCAGCTTCACCGCCTCGCGGCCATCCATGTCAGGAAGACCGACATCCATGATCAGAAGATCGACCTGGGCAGTCTTTGCGGTCTGCATCGCCTGCGCAGCGTTTGCGCCGCTCAGAAGCGAGAATTCCTCGTAGGGAGATAGTTGCTCAGTCAGCGTCTCCCGAAGATCGTCGTCGTCGTCCACCAAAAGGATAGTGCGAGCCGTCATTCGGATTCTCAGCCTTTCTTACTTTAGCGCATCGGCCCAAAAATCGCCGTTGATTTTCGGAAAGCGCAATGCGTAGTTTAAAAGAGTTAGAGCATCCATTGTGCCTCCGAAATAAGGCACGGCGCTCTAATTGTCAGCCAATTCAGCGGTTTGCCGATAAAAGGTCAACCCATTGCCATGATATTACGAAGTGCTATGACTTCACGTTAGATAACCTGCAAAGCAAAATCTCGTGAAAAACATGAGCAGACAGCCCGTAAAGCAACATAAACGCGCATCGACGCTCATGGTTCGGCCGGCGCCTTTGAAAATAAGCCGGGCCATCGTTCAGCTCGGGCATCTCACCTTTCCCGCAGCGATCGGGCGCAACGGCCGTACCGTGCTCAAACGCGAGGGAGATGGAAAGTCACCGATTTCCGTCACGCGCCTGCTGCACGGATTTTATCGCGGCGACCGAACCCCCGCCATCGCCACGACATTGCCGATGCAACGGACGCAGCAATCCATGCTTTGGTGCGACGAGCCACGCAGCGCCAGTTACAACAGGTTGGTCAAGTCCCCTTTCGCACTGAGCCACGAGGAGATGATGCGAAAGGACGGCCTTTATGACGTTTGCCTCGTGCTCGATTGGAACATCACGTCGAGAAGTCGGAACCGCGGTTCGGCAATCTTCATGCATATGACCCGCCCGGGATATGAGCCGACCGCCGGCTGCGTCGCTCTCCATCCCCGCGACATGAGGCGCATTCTGCCTTATATGCGCAAGGGTACGAAAATTCGCATCGTGTAGATCAGGCACAAAAAAACCCGCCATTCTTGGCGGGTTTTTTTAAAAAAGGAGAAAGCCGGTGATTACGCGGCTTCTTCCTGAGAATCGTCCTCTTCGACGGCCTTGCCGCGCTTCGGACCCTTCGCAAGGTTGACTTCCACCAGGCGAACAGCCTCGGTTTCAGACATCTTGTTGACAGCAGCAATTTCGCGCGCCATGCGATCAAGAGCAGCTTCGTAAAGCTGACGCTCGGAATAGGACTGCTCCGGCTGGTTTTCCGCACGGTAAAGATCGCGCACAACTTCAGCAATCGCGATAAGATCGCCGGAATTGATTTTCGCATCATATTCCTGGGCGCGGCGCGACCACATGGTACGCTTCACACGCGCCTTGCCCTGCACCACTTTCAGCGCCCGCTCGACAAAATCGCCTTCGGAAAGCTTGCGCATGCCGATGCTCACGGCTTTAGCGACGGGAACTTTAAGACGCATCTTGTCTTTTTCGAAATCGATGACAAAAAGCTCAAGCTTCATGCCGGCAACTTCTTGTTCCTCGATGGCAGAAATGGTACCGACACCATGAGCGGGATACACAATCGCTTCACCGGTTTTGAAACCGTGATGTGCTGGAGATTTCTTCTGCTGGGTCGTCATTCGTTCTAAAAACTCCCTGTTACATACCCGGCAACGCCGGGGTTGGGTCGGTCAGGCCCTGATGAGACGGGGGAACCGTCAGGTGACTCCGCACTGGTCCAGCCGTGCACGCAAAAACACACCTTCCCGCATTGCGGGCTTCGATAACGTAAACGCTCGATATGTCACGGAAACCGCGTGCAAAAGAGGTGTTGCTTTCGTGGTGTTTTTGGGCACACAAATGCCACGCTGTGGATCAGTATCGTTGGTGTACCACAAAAATAGGCACAAATCAATAATTTGCTTCGACCGTGGCCGCAACATCACATGGCGGCCAAAGAACCACCTATAAATGGGCTACCGGAATACTGTCAAATGCTTCGTAACCGGTCCCTACCGTATAAGAAGCAAAAAAATTTCACTTCCCAACTGAAGAAACACGAAAGCCTCTTAAACTCTTCGTAATTACACGCCAATATCCGATTCGAATGAAAAGGCAAAATCCGCAAATTGACGGTGCTTTTTTACGTTAAAGTGTGATTTTTGGAGGAATCCACATCAAATGGGCTACAGAAATAATCCAAAACGCGAAAAACAGATCGAAAAAGCACGACAGCAGGCAATTGCCGAAAACGCGCCATTTCTTGATCCGGGTATACTCTATGGAAGAGCAAGCGCCGACGACATAGAATATTATTCCGCCGAAATGCTGGCCGCAAGCGCGGCGCACAGTTTCGAGGCTCTTTCGCGCTGGACTGGAGACGCGCCCCATATCAGCATCGCCCAGGTGGAGGGCGTCACCCCGCGGGATATTCCGGTAACGGTTCTGACGATTATCGGCCGCAATATGCCCTTCCTCTACGATTCCGTCATGGGTGAGGTCACAAGCAGCTATCGCGGCCTCTATCTCGCGGTCCACCCCATTCTGGTGCCGGATGCAACGGCGCAGGCGGGTTATCGCCTTGCGGAGCCTGATGACGATCCCGCCGGGAATATCAGCCTCATCCAGCTGCACATCGCCCCACTGACCCAGCAGGCCGCAACGGCGCTGGAAGAAAGATTGCGTTTCGTGCTGGCGCAGGTTCAGTCCGCCTACAGAGACTGGCGGCCCATGCTGTCGAAACTCGACGAAGCCCTAGACGAATTGTCGAAACGCGGCTTCTCGCGGCGCAAGACCGAGCGCGCGGAAGCCGTCGAGTTTCTCAACTGGCTTCGCAACGACAATTTCACCTTCCTCGGCATGCGCGATTACACCTATTCCGGAACGGGAAAGAACGCGAAAATCGAACGCGGTGACGGCGTCGGCCTCGGCAGTTTGAGCGATCCGGATGTGCGCGTGCTGCGCCTTGGCAAGGACGCCGTGACGACGACGCCTGAAATCCTCGCCTTCCTCGACGGTCCGGATTTCCTCATCGTCACCAAGGCAAATGTGAAGTCCATCGTGCATCGCCGCGCTTATATGGATTATATCGGCATCAAGCGCTTCGACGAGGATGGCAATGTCATCGGTGAATTGCGCATCGTCGGCCTTTTCACCGCCACCGCCTATACGCGTTCGGTAAAGCACATCCCGCTGCTGCGTGCCAAAATTGCGGATGTCGAGCGGCATTTCGGTTTTGATCCGAACAGCCACTCCGGCCGCATCCTGCAGAACACGCTGGAAGCCTATCCGCGCGACGATCTCTTCCAGATCGAAACGGATCTTCTGATCCGGTTCATCGAGCAAATCATGGAACTGAGCGACCGGCCACGCGTGCGTGTCCTTGCGCGTATCGACCGTTTCGACCGCTTCGTCTCGGCCATCATCTTCGTGCCGCGCGAGGAATACAATTCCTATGTGCGCGAGAAGATCGGCGACTATCTTAGCAAGGTCTATGACGGGCATATTTCCGCCTATTACCCGGCCTTCCCGGAAGGCGCTGTCGCCCGCGTCCATTTCATCGTCGGCCGCACGGAAGGCAAGACGCCGCGTATCGCGCAGGACAAGCTGGAGGATGCCGTCAGCGATATCGCAGCACGCTGGATAGACCATTTCGTTGCCCTTTCCGAACCGGGTGCACCGGTGCTGGAGGTGGATCAGGCCTATCAGGAAGCCTTCACGCCGGAAGAGGCGATTGGCGACATGGCGGATATTCTGGCCACTGTGAAGGGTGAGCCGGTCCGCATCGAATTTTACCAGCAGGAAGGTCAGTCAGCTGAGACGCTGTCGCTGAAAATCTTCCATCGGGATGGCCATCTGCCACTGTCGCGCCGTGTGCCGCTGCTGGAAAACCTCGGTTTCAACGTCATCAGTGAGCGCACCTTCGACATCGGTGTCATCTCGGATGGCGAAAAGCGCGACATCGTGCTGCATGATATGGAACTCGCCGTCGCCAAGGGCGTGACGCTGGATCTGCCGCAATACGGACAGAAACTCGAAGAAGCATTCCTTGCTGCCTTCTCGGGCAAGGTCGATAATGACAACTTCAACCGGCTGATCCTCGCCTGCGGCCTTACCGTGCGCGAAGTGTCCGTCCTGCGCGCCTATGCCCGTTATCTGCGCCAGACCGGAATCGTTTATTCCCAGGAGCATATTTCCGAAACGCTCTTTAAATATCCGGCCATTTCACGGAATATTTTCGCGCTGTTCAAGGCTGGCTTCGATCCGTCCATCGACGAGAAGAAGCGGCTGAAGAAACTGGCAGAGATGCACAAGACGATCGAAGCGGCATTGAGCGGTGTTCCCAATCTCGATGAAGACCGCACCTTGCGGCGTTATGTCAACGCCATCGACGCCACGCTTCGTACCAACTACTTCCAGAAAAACACCGATGGCACGCCGCGTGACCTGTTGGCGTTCAAGTTCGATCCCAAACATCTGGACGGCCTGCCCGATCCGCGTCCCTTCCGCGAAATCTTCGTCTACGGAACCGAAGTAGAAGGCGTGCATCTGCGCTTTGGCAAAGTGGCGCGCGGCGGTCTGCGCTGGTCGGATCGCGGCCAGGATTACCGCACGGAGGTGCTCGGTCTCGTCAAGGCGCAGCAGGTCAAGAATGCGGTGATCGTTCCCGTTGGCGCCAAGGGCGGCTTTTTCCCGAAGAACCTGCCTGTTGGCGGCTCTCGCGACGAGGTCTTCAATGCAGGCCGTGAAGCCTACAAGACCTATATCCGCACTCTTCTGTCCATCACCGACAATATCGTCGACGACGCCGTCGTACCGCCGGCCGATACGTTGCGGCTTGATGGGGACGATCCCTACTTCGTCGTCGCCGCCGATAAGGGGACCGCGACATTCTCCGATACGGCAAACGGCCTCGCCCACGACGCCGGCTTCTGGCTGGACGATGCCTTCGCATCGGGTGGTTCCGCCGGTTACGACCACAAGAAGATGGGAATCACCGCACGCGGTGCCTGGGAAACGGTAAAGCGTCATTTCCGCGAAATGGACACCGACATCCAGACCACGCCCTTCACAGTGGCAGGTGTCGGCGACATGTCCGGCGACGTTTTCGGCAACGGCATGTTGCTATCGGAAAAGATCAGGCTGATCGCAGCCTTCGATCATCGCGATATCTTCATCGATCCGGATCCCGATACCGACAAATCCTTCGCTGAGCGCAAGCGGCTTTTCGAATTGCCACGCTCAAGCTGGCAGGATTACGACCGTTCGACGCTCTCTAAAGGCGCAATGATCATCTCGCGTTCCGAAAAATCGGTGACGCTGACACCGGAAGCCGTCGCTGCCATCGGCATCGACAAATCCGTCGCTACACCCTTCGAGATCATGACCGCCATTCTGAAGGCGCCAACCGATCTTCTGTGGTTCGGCGGCATCGGCACCTATATCAAGGCGGCGGTGGAAACCAACGCCGAGGTGGGTGACAGGGCGAACGACCCCATCCGCGTCAACGCCACCGAGCTGCGCGCCAAGGTCATCGGCGAAGGCGCCAATCTCGGCATTACCCAGAAGGGCCGTATCGCCTATGCGCTGGCGGGTGGGCGTTGCAATTCGGACGCCATCGACAACTCGGCCGGCGTGAATTCCTCCGACGTCGAGGTCAATATCAAGATCGCCCTCGCCTCCGCGGTCAATAGCGGTCGCCTGACGATGCCGAAGCGCAACCAGCTTCTTGCCTCCATGACGCCGGAAGTGGCGCAGCTGGTGCTGCGCAACAACTACCTGCAATCGCTGGCAATCTCGCTGACGGAGCGGCTTGGGCTTGCAAACCGGGAAGAACTCGGCCGCCTGATGAGCGCGCTGGAGGCAACCGGCCAACTGAACCGCAAGGTCGAAACCTTGCCGAGCAATGCCGAGCTCAGCGAAAGATATGCCACCGGCAAGCCGCTGACCCGGCCGGAAATCGGCGTGCTGCTTTCCTATGCCAAGCTGACGCTGTTCGACGCTCTGGTGGCAAGCCCGCTGCCCGACGAACCCTATCTCCAGCATCTGCTCGCAGACTATTTCCCGGCCAAGATGCAGAAGAACTATGCAGACGATATCAAGGCGCATCGCCTACACCGCGAAATCGTTGCGACAGCGCTCGCCAATGCCGTGGTAAACCGCGGCGGCCCTGGCTTCGTGCAGAAACTCGCCGATGCGAGCGGCCTCCTGTCGGCCGATGTCGTCAAGGCAGCGGTGATCGTGGAGGATGGTTTCGGCCTCAAACGTCTTTGGAGCGAGGTCGACGCGCTTGACGGAAAAATCGGCGGAGAAGTCCAGAACGGACTTTATGCCACGATCACCCGCATCTACTCCGATGCAAGCAGGCTTTATCTGCAAACCGGGAGCGTGGGCGCTGGAACGAGCGACATGGCAACCGAAATCGAGCGCCTGAAAACTGCCATCAAGACGCTATCGCCGGCAGCGGCGAAATATCGCCGCGAGCTTGGGGTCACGGAAATCGACGGTGTTCCCTCTGGCCTTCTGGAAGAGCTGGATACGCTTTCCCTGCTGGTCTATGTGCCAGAGATCATGCGTATCGCCGAAAATGCGGGCACGACGCTTGCCCGCGCCGCCGAAAGCTACGCCACGGTCTCATCGACCTTCCGTGTCGCGCGGCTGCTGGATGCCAGCCAGCGCATCACGCCGGCCGATCACTACGAGAGCCTGGCTCTTCTGCGCAGCCAGGACCAGATCGCCTTGTCGAGACGCCGGATCGTCATCTCGGCCCTAACCGAGTATGCGAAGGAAAAGGACCCGGTTCAGGCCTGGTATGCGGCCGACCGCGTGCGCGTCAATCGCATCGTCTCGGAACTCGGTGCACTGAGCGAAAGCGGCGATACCAATCTCGCCCGCCTGACAGTGGCGGCGGGGCTGCTTGGTGATATCGTTCAGACGCGCTGATCGACCATTCGAAAAACACCATCCGGGTGACTGGCCCGGATGGCCATAAATGAAGCGGTTGCGCCGGCATCACGCATTTTATCCCCCCCATATCCGATAGGACGATGAATGACTGTCCCCTCCCCAAATGCGGAAACAGTGGTTGCCAAACGCGGCATCTGGGGCTGGGTCATGTTCGATTGGGCGGCACAGCCCTTTTTCACGGTCGTTACGACCTTCGTTTTCGGACCATACTTTGTCGCCCGCCTCACCGATGATCCTATTTCGGCGCAGGCGACATGGAGCAATATGGCGACGGTCTCCTCGATCATCATCGCCCTCTTCTCGCCCATCCTCGGCTCCATTGCCGACCAGTCCGGCGCGCGCAAACCGTGGATCGCCTTTTTTGCCGCCATCAAGATCGTCAGTCTTTTATTCCTCTGGTTTGCAGCACCGGGTTCGCCGATCATTCTGCCCATCGTCTGCATGATATTCGCATCCATCGCGGCGGAGTTTTCGATCGTCTTCAACGATTCCATGATGCCGCGACTGACCAATCCGCAGAATGTCGGACGCATTTCCAATCTCGCCTGGGGGCTCGGTTATCTCGGCGGCATGGTGGTGCTGATTGCCGTGGTGACGCTTCTGGCCGCAAATCCACAGACAGGGCTGACTATCGCCGGTATCAAGCCGCTTTTCGGTCTCGATCCCGCAACCGGCGAGGACGCCAGAATAACCGGCCCGATAGCCGCAATCTGGTATTTGCTCTTCATTCTGCCGATGTTTCTGCTGACCCCGGATGCGGACAGCGGCCTACCCTTCGGAGCGGCGATCCGCTCTGGCCTTGCGGAGCTCAAGACAACCCTGCGCGAACTTCGAGACAGACCCGTCCTGTTGCGGTTCCTGATTGCACGTATGCTTTATCAGGACGGCGTCAACGGCGTGCTCATTCTGGGTGGCGTATTTGCGGCGGGAATGTTCGGCTGGGCGACGATGGAAATCGGCCTCTTCGGCATCCTGCTCAACGTTGTCGCCATCGTGGGCTGCTTTGCGGCCGGGCGCGTCGATCAGAAACTTGGCTCGCGGATCACCATCCTCATCAGCCTGGTTCTTCTGCTCATCGCGACGGTCGGCATCGTCTCGACAGGAAAGGGCTCGACACTGTTTGGCTGGATCCAATTGCCGACAGCGGACAATGGCGGCATCTTCGCAACCGGCGCGGAAAAGGCCTATCTGCTCTATGGCATATTAATTGGCCTCGCCTTCGGTCCCGTTCAGGCCTCGTCGCGTTCCTATCTGGCGCGCAACATCACCATTGCCGAGGCGGGACGCTACTTCGGCATCTATGCGCTATCGGGCCGCGCCACTAGCTTCATGGCGACGCTGTCCTTTTCAATAGCAACCTACCTTAGTGGCTCCGCACACATCGGCATGGCCACCCTCATCGTGTTTCTGGGGTTGGGGTTTGTTCTGTTGCTGCGCGTCCCGGAACGGGCAGCAAACTGAAGAACCGGAGAGAGCATTTGAGGGGTCTCACCCGAAATGCTCCAGCCTCCTTCAGAGCTGATCGAGTTTTTGCTGCAATGCGCGCAGCTGCGACTTCAGCTCATCGATTTCGGATGCATTCGGCTTGCGCGTTTCCTTGGGCGCCTGCGGCATTGCAAAAGGCGTGAACCCCTGCATTGCCTGCCGGAACAGTTCCGTATTGCGGCGGATCTGCTCTTCCATCATTTGCAGTGGAGCCTGGAAATTCCGGGCAAGCGACCCGTCACCGAACGCCTTGGTCATATGCTCCTGCATCTGGCTCTGCTGATCGGAGAAGGTTTTCATCGAATGTTCGAGAAATGTCGGAACGACCATCTGCATCTGGTCACCGTAATAGGAGATCAACTGCCGCAGAAACGCCGTTGGCAAAAGCGTATTGCCGGTTTTGGCTTCCTGTTCAACAATAATCTGCGTCAGAACCGCATGGGTGATGTCTTCGGATGATTTAGCGTCCTGAACCTTGAAGTCCTCGCCGCGTTTAACCATCTGCGCCAGATCATCCAGCGTCACATAGGTGCTGGTTCCGGTGTTGTAGAGCCGCCGGTTGGCATATTTTTTAATGATTGTTTCGCCGTCGTGTTTTGCCATGCCCGCCTCCTCGCGATGATGGTATTTTCTTGTTTTTTGGTGTTATTGCTCTTCCCGCGCGAAGTGTATGCGCAAAACAAGCCTCGTGACAAATGTTTTGTGCATCGCAACAGTTTGTTTTTTGCGCAGCAATTTTCCGCAAGATTCCGGCTTGATTTAGCAACATCTTTTAAAGCAACTTTCGGCATTTGACTTGTATTCAAAGCTTTGCCAGTCTCCGCCCGCAAGTGAGGAGAAACATATGACGCCTTCAATCGTGATTGCCAGCGCTGCGCGCACTGCCGTCGGTTCTTTCAATGGTGGCTTTGCCAATACGCCCGCCCACGAGCTTGGGGCAACCGTCATCAACGCCGTCCTGGAGCGCGCCGGTGTCGCAGCCCATGAGATCGATGAGGTCATCCTCGGTCAGGTGTTGACGGCAGGCGAAGGGCAGAACCCGGCGCGGCAGGCGGCAATGAAAGCCGGCATTCCGCAGGAAGCAACCGCCTTCGGCATCAATCAGCTATGCGGTTCCGGCCTGCGCGCTGTCGCACTCGGCATGCAGCAGATCGTTACCGGCGACGCGGCCATCATCATTGCCGGCGGGCAGGAATCCATGTCCATGGCGCCGCATTGCGCCCATTTGCGCGGTGGCGTGAAGATGGGCGATTTCAAGATGATTGACACCATGCTGAAAGACGGCCTGACGGATGCCTTTTACGGCTACCACATGGGCATAACCGCCGAGAACATCGCCCGGCAATGGCAGCTTTCCCGTGATGAACAGGACCAGTTCGCTGTCGCATCGCAAAACAAGGCCGAAGCCGCGCAGAGCGCCGGCCGTTTTGCAGATGAGATCGTGGCTTTCTCGGTCAAGGGCCGCAAGGCAGATATTATCATCGATGCTGACGAACACATCCGTACCGGTGTTTCGCTGGAAACCATGGCAAAGCTGCGCCCCGCCTTCGACAAGGAGGGCACGGTAACGGCCGGCAACGCCTCCGGCCTCAATGATGGCGCTGCTGCCACACTTTTGATGTCGGAGCAGGAAGCGGCAAAGCGCGGTATCAAACCGCTGGCGCGCATCGCCTCCTGGGCGACGGCGGGTGTCGATCCGCAGATCATGGGAACCGGCCCCATCCCCGCCTCACGCAAGGCGCTGGCCAAGGCAGGCTGGTCGATCGGCGATATCGGCCTCGTTGAGGCCAACGAAGCCTTTGCCGCCCAGTCCTGCGCTGTCGTGCGTGAGCTTGGTCTTGATCCTGATATCGTCAACGTCAATGGCGGTGCGATCGCCATCGGCCATCCGATTGGCGCATCCGGCGCCCGTGTGCTGAACACGCTGATTTTCGAGATGCGCCGCCGCAACGTATCGAAGGGCCTCGCAACGCTCTGCATCGGCGGCGGCATGGGTGTTGCCATGTGCATCGAGGCGCTCTGAAAACCGCCGTGCGGCCTTCCAAAAAGCAATTCCGGTTCAGCGGCCAATAGGGTAGAAGCGGTCTCCCATTGGCCGCATTTCTGTGGCCGTTGAGCACGGCTAAAATAGTTCAGGAAATGGAGGCCATATGAGCCGGGTTGCGTTGATTTCGGGCGGGACAAGCGGCATAGGCGCAGCAATAGCCCGCGCCTTGCAGGCAGCCGGCTACCAGGTGGCCGTCAACTACGCCTTCACGACCGATAGGGCAGAGGCCTTCCAGAAAGAAACCGGCATACCCGCGTTTCAGTGGGACGTGCGAGACTATGATGCCTGCGCAAAAGGCATAGCCCAGGTTGAAGAGGTCTTCGGCCCCGTCGAGGTACTCGTCAACAATGCCGGCATCACCCGCGATGCGATGTTTCACAAGATGACACCGCAGCAATGGCGCGAGGTGATCGACACCAACCTCACCGGCGTCTTCAACATGACGCATCCCGTCTGGCCGGGTATGCGCGACCGCGGCTTCGGTCGCATCGTCAATATTTCCTCCATCAATGGCCAGAAGGGCCAGGCTGGCCAAGTCAACTATTCCGCCTCAAAGGCTGGCGATATCGGCTTCACCAAGGCGCTCGCCCAGGAAGGCGCAAGCCGCAACATTACCGTCAACGCCATCTGCCCCGGTTACATCGGCACGGAGATGGTGAGGGCTATACCGGAGAAAGTGCTGGCCGAGCGGATCGTGCCGCAAATCCCGGTCGGGCGCCTGGGCGAACCGGAAGAAATCGCGCGCTGCGTTCTGTTTCTCGTGTCGGACGAGGCTGGTTTCATAACCGGCTCCACGATGACCGCAAATGGCGGGCAATATTTCGCCTGAGATCGGGACCCCTTCTAACGGGAAGGAAGCAGGTAAACTTTTCGTGATATCCGCCCTGGTAATATCGCCACGCACAAAAACTTGATCGAAAAATACCGCAATATAGGAACTGCTAAACTAATGAAAATACGACAGTTTTCGTATAGTTTAGAATGAATCCAGAGTTCACTTTCGGATATCCTCGGAGGTTTTTCTTGACAGTGGGTGTCCTGTTTTGGTTTAAGAACGAAAACAACGTGTTGCGTCATACAGGCAGTCGATCATGCTGGTTTGCAGCTGCAATTACATCACCGACCACGATATCCGGGACGTCATTAACGAGCTCCTTGATGAGGACTGTTGGCAGCTTATCGTTCCGGCAAAAGTGTATCATGCCATGGAAAAACGTGGCCGCTGCTGCGGCTGTTTCCCGACTGTCGTCGACCTGATCATACAGACAACCGAAGAATATCACGCCCGTCGCCACTCGACGGAAGCAGATGTTTTTGATTTTATGTCCCGCTTGAAGCGATTCCATGAAGAGAACAGGAGAGCGGACATTGAAAGGCGACACAAGAGTCATCGAGCGGCTTAACGAAGCCCTTTTTCTAGAACTCGGTGCGGTAAACCAGTATTGGCTTCACTACCGACTTCTGAATGACTGGGGCTACACCAAGCTTGCAAAGAAGGAGCGTGCGGAATCCATCGAAGAGATGCAGCACGCCGACAAGATCATCGATCGTATCATTTTCCTGGAAGGTCATCCCAACCTCCAGACCCTGGCTCCCCTGCGCATCGGTCAGAACGTCAAGGAAGTGCTCGAAGCCGATCTGGCGGGCGAATATGACGCACGGACGTCCTACAAGAAATCGCGCGACATCTGTTCCGAGGCCGGAGACTATGTCTCGATGAAGCTCTTCGAAGCACTGCTGATCGACGAGGAAGGTCACATCGACTTCCTTGAGACCCAGCTCGAACTGCTCGGCAAGATCGGTGCGGAAAAATACGGCCAACTCAACGCCGATTCCGCCAACGAAGCAGAATAAGCTTTCGCAATCGACCAAAGAAAAGGCGGCCAGTGGCCGCCTTTTTTATTACTTGCCGGCAAGGTGCCGGAATTCCGCAACCACTTTCTCGTAGACCGCGCGCTTGAAGGGCACGATGAGCTCTGGCAGGCTTTCCATCGGCTTCCAGTCCCAGGCGTCGAATTCAGCCGTATGCCCTGTTGGAGGTGGGTCGATCTGGATTTCGCTTTCGTCGCCATCGAAACGGAAGGCAAACCAGCGTTGCGCCTGCCCGCGATACTTGCCTCTCAGGCCGATGCCGATCAGTTCGGGCGGCAGATCATAATGGATCCAGTCGCTCGCTTCCGCCAGCAACGTCACCGTTTTCATCCCCGTCTCTTCGTAAAGTTCGCGAATGGCGGCCGTCAAAGGCCGTTCACCGTCATCGATGCCGCCCTGCGGCATCTGCCACAATTGCGGTGAACCGTCATATTCCGAATTGCCTTCCCTGATGCGCCGGCCGGCCCAGACAAGGCCTTCGGCGTTCAGAACCATAATCCCCGCACAGGGACGGTAAGGCAAATCTTCTGCTTTGATTGTCATTGGAAACCCGCACTGTCTGCGCGCCGAAAAGGCGCTAAGGAATGGCCGCGCAGAAGGTTTACTGCCCCGCCTGCTGCGAAACAAGCGCAGAAACACCAACGATCTCGATACCGCGGCCGCCCGCCTCCCGCGACCACTTCGAGATTGCAGCGATGCTTTCGTCAAAAGCCGAGGCAACGCCGATCGCCTGACCGTTACGTCGCGCGATCCGCTCCAATTCGTCCAGCTTGCGCAGGATAGTGGCTTCGGTGACCTCACCGTCAAGCAGAACATCGGCAAAGCCCTGCGGCGCGGAAATGGCTTTGGCAATCCCGCCGCTCAGCGACTGCGCCGAAGAGGCATCGTCCAGAAAAAGCAGCCCGCGCTTGCCGATATCGCGCATGACCGGCTCCAGCGCCGCCTGCTCGGAAAGGAAACGCCCGCCGAGATAATTCATGATGCCAGTATAATTGGTAATTTTCGCCATGGAGCGATGCAGCCGGTCGATATTGACCTTCGCGGGATCGCCCGCCAGCAGCGTGTCCGGGCCGGGATTGGTGCCGGGATACCCGAAGGGCTCCAGCGGTATCTGGAGAAGGATTTCATGCCCCTCACGGCGCGCTTCCTGCATCCAGCGCTGCAGGCTGTTGCCGCTTGCAGCAAAACCGAGCGTCACCTCCGGCGGCAGTTCCCGGATCGCCTTTTGCGAACCCGTCTGGCTGAGGCCGAGACCACCGACCACGATCGCCACCCGGGTGCCGCGTGCGCCGGACCATGGCCGGGCATATTGCTCCATCGGCCGCAAACCATCGGCACCGACGACCGGCAATCTGCCGAATGCGGTTTCTTCCAGCAATGCATCATTCGGCCGCGTGGCCATGCGCGGATCCTGACCGTAGGTCTGGCCGMTCATCAGCACCGGTCCGTCGCTGTCACGGGGGCGAGGAGAATAGACCGATACCACATTGCCATCCGGCATCGTCGCCCGATTTATATTGGCGCCGGAGCGGCCGCTTTCCGGCTTCAGACCAGCCGTGTCGTTGGGATCCGCCACATCGGCTGCTGCTGTTTTCGGAGCATCTTCGGGGAGCTGGGGCTGGGTGTCCGGCCCGGAAGCCGTCTTCTGCAGATTGCCGGGCGACAGGGCCGTATAGACGGAAAGCCCGCCGATCGTCAGAACTGCAAGCGCGGACAGAACCATAATGACGGAAAAGCGCCGGTTGATACCGGCGCTTTTTTTCTGTCGACCCAGAAGCGGTTTTCGCAGGTCAGAAGGCAATGAACGATCCGTCCAAACGGTTAGGCAATCGAGAAAATGCGCCGGCTGGCCGGCGCATCCATCTTACTGCTTGTTGACCACAGCCTTGTCCGGGTTCGGCGGGAACGACGGATCGGTCTTGGCACCGCGCAACAGATCCAGCGCATAATTCAGCTGGATATCGTCCTTGGCTTCCGGCGGAACGTAAGCGGAAGAACCCGAACCTTCGTCCGTTTCGCTCTGGCCCTTTATATGGCCGGTCAGGCTGGATTCACCTTCGGTCGTAACACGGCCCTGCAATTCCGGCGGCAGCGGCTGTTCGACCTTGATATCAGGCGTAATGCCCGTGCCTTGGATCGATTTGCCAGACGGTGTGTAATAAAGCGCCGTGGTCAGACGCAGCGCGCCGGCCTCGCCGAGCGGGATGATCGTCTGGACCGAGCCCTTACCGAAGGAGCGCGTGCCGACCACAGTCGCGCGACGCAGATCCTGCAGCGCACCGGCGACGATTTCAGACGCCGAAGCAGAGCCACCGTTGATGAGCACGATAACCGGCTTGCCATCGGTCAGATCGCCAGCCGTTGCATTGAAGCGACGGGTCTCGTCCGGGTTACGGCCACGGGTCGAAACGACTTCGCCACGCTGGAGGAAGGCGTCGGAAACATTGATCGCCTGATCGAGCAGACCACCGGGGTTGAGACGCAGATCGAGCACGTAGCCCTTCAGCTTGTCAGCCGGCACATCCGTCTTGATCTTCTTGATCGCCTTTTCGAGATCGTCATAGGTCTTCTCGGTAAATGAGATGACGCGGAGATAACCGACATCGCCCTCGACACGGGACTTGACCGCACGTACGGCAATGACATCACGCATGACGGTGAATTCGAGCGGTTTGTCGGCGCCCTGGCGGATGATCGTCAGCTTGATCGGCGTCTTGACCGCGCCGCGCATCTTCTCGACCGCCTGCTCCAGCTTCAGACCGCGAACCGGCGTACCGTCGATTTCCGAAATATAGTCGCCAGCAAGAATGCCTGCGCGCGAAGCCGGCGTGTCGTCCATCGGCGAGATGACTTTGACCAGTTCATTTTCCATGGTCACTTCAATGCCGAGACCGCCGAACTCACCCTTGGTCTGGGTGCGCATGTCGTTGGCGTCCTTGGCATTCATGAAGCTCGAATGCGGATCAAGCGAGCTGAGCATGCCGTTAATGGCATTTTCGACCAGCTTCTCGTCATCCGGCGGCGTCACATATTGCGCACGCACACGTTCGAACACGTCGCCAAAGATTGACAGTTCCTTATAGGTCGAAGGCCCGGCCGCCTGTGCCGGCATGCTCGCCGAATAAATCACACTCATCGCCGTGGCGCCCATAAGCCCACCGATAAGGAGAAGCGAAACCTTACGAATCATTGTGCGCCCTTCCGGTATTTTTTGCGGTCCACCAAGGTTGGGAATCAACCGGCACACCATCTTTCCTGAACTCAATGTAGAGCGTTGGCCGGTCGGTTTCCAGCGCCAATGCTGCTGCACTCGCTACTCTTTTTGCACCCATGGAGGCGATTGGCTCTCCGGAGAACACAAACATTCCCTGCCGTGTCCTCACATTGTCCATTCCCGTCATGACCACATGGTATCCGTCACCCGTATTGAGGATGATCATTCGGCCGTAACTGCGAAAATCTCCGGCAAATACAACAAAGCCGTCTGCGGGTGCCGTCACGATGGCCTCAGGTCCGGTCGCGACGACAATTCCCTTGGAAAAGTGGCCCGTACCATCCGCATCGCCGAACCGGCGCAACACATCTCCAGCCACCGGCAGGTCCAGCTTTGCCTTCAAACTCGCGAAGGGATATGCGGGCGCAATACGGTTTTTATCGGGCATTCCCGCCTCGGCTGCGGCACGCTCCTTCTCACGTTCCGCTTCGGAAAGACGGGCCACGCGCTGCTCTTCCGCACGCGCCCTTTCCATAGCTTCCCGCACCGAACTGATCTCACTTTCAAGCGAACCGACCAGACCCTCGAGGCTGGTCGCCTTGCTTGCAAGCTCCTCGGATCGCTTGCGTTCCGCCTCCAGCGCCGCGGCCGTCTGCGAATTTCTGCGGTCGTTTTCAGCAAGCAGCAGGTCGAGGCGTTTTTCCTCTTCCAGACTTGCCGTCATCATACCCGTAAGATCGTCCTTTTCGCGAGCGATTGCCTGCCTGACGTCGGTCAATTCTTTGAGAGCAGAAACCAGCTTGTCGGTCTCACCGCGAATGCCGGGCACGACGGCGCCGAGAAGAATGGCGCTGCGCACCGAAGCCAGCGCATCATCAGGCGAAACGAGAAGGGCGGGGGGAGGGTTTCTGCCCATACGCTGCAGCGCCGCCAGAACCTCCGCCAGCACACCACGCCTCTCGCGCAGGGATGCCTTGACGCCATCTTCGCGGACCGAAAGCTTGGCCAGACGATCCTCGCCATCGCTGATCTTGGTTTCCAGCGCCTTGCGGCGCGCAGCCGACGCTATCAGCTCGTCGCGGATACGGGCGCTATCCTGATTAAGGGAAGCAATGCTTTCCTCGAGATTTCGGGTCTTGTCTTCCGAAAGTCCGATGCTGTCGACCAGCTCCTCCAGATCCTGGCGGTTCTGATCACGGCGCTTTTCCAGCGTCTGAAGCGCCTCCGGCGACGAATCACCCTCACCAGCAGGCGCAGCACCCGCATCATCGCGCGAAAAGGCGCGTTCAACGGGGGAAATCCCCAGGACAAGGACAGCGAAAACCGCGCCCGCAAGGGCAGCGTGGCGTTTTCGTTGAGACCTCTTGTCCATTTGAACTTTCTTTGACGCCGAAGCAGGAGCGCCGATATTAGGGATTTTGCCCCAATCTTCCAAGAGGCCAGAAACAGGCTGGCTGCAAAGCCTTCCACGCCTTTCCGTCTCGCGAAGCTTCATGTTGAAATTGAGACAATTTTCCACATGAAGATCACGCTCAAACGCGATGATAGGGATGACCGGAGAGGATGGTGACGGCGCGGTAAAGCTGTTCGGCGATCAGAATACGAACGATCTGGTGCGGCCATGTGAGCTTGCCGAGATTAAGAACGGCCGCCGCTCTGTCGTAAAGTGCAGGATCTAGGCCGTCGGCGCCACCAATCGCGATCACGAGGTCGCGCTTGCCGCTATCACGCAGATCGCCAAAAAACGAGGCAAAGGCCGGGCTATCCAGCGCCTTGCCGCGCTCGTCCAGCAGCACGAGCACGGTACCATCAGCCAGATGTTTTTCCAGCATCGCCGCTTCTTCGCGCTTGCGCGTCTCCGCGTTCGATGCCCGGCTTTCCGCGACCTCGATCACGCGCGAAAACTCCAACCCGATCGCCGGGCCGGTCTTGGCAAGGCGTTCGATATAACGGGTCGCAAGATCCTTTTCTGGGCCGGATTTCAGCCGTCCCACCGCAAAAATCGAAATCCGCATCGCAAACCTGCATCCATCGTGACCCAACAGGGTCACGCTCTTAACAGCATAGCCCACGGATTCCTATGCGGCCGGCTTTCTTTCCGACCACACACATCGACCCGAAATCAAAAATGATATTCGGGAGGCCCGATGTGCGACGTCAAAGGCTCACCGCATCAATGCAGCGTGTCTTCCGGCATTTCCGGCGTCGCCCACATTTTTTCAATGTTGTAGAAGACACGGATTTCCGGACGGAACACATGAACGATGATATCGCCGGTATCGATCAGCACCCAATCTCCGGTCTCGAGACCTTCGACGCGGGCGCTTCCAAACCCTTCATCCTTCATATCCTTGAGAAGATGCTCGCAGATCGCCGAGACATGCCTGTTCGATCGCCCGGAGACCACCACCATGTAGTCCGCAAGCGCCGATTTTCCGGCAATGTCGAGAGATACGATATCTTCAGCCTTGGAGTCCTCGAGGCTCGCGAGGACGGTTTCGAGGGCGTGGTCGGCGGCATCGGCGCCACTGTCCTGACCCTTCGGGATAGCAACAAATGCTCTTCCCTTGGCGTGTACTGTTGTCAGAGGTTTTCCCTTTCCAAGAATGACAAAACAGGCACTGGCGACGCGAATCTGTGCGTCACTAGATTAAGGTGGCACCAAAGCATTAACTTTTCAAGATATGGAGCCTTCAACGGCTGTCGCATACATCATTTGTGATTATTGCGGAGCGCCGTCGAACTGAGCGTCGAACGCGGACCATGGATAAAGACCCAGGCAGGCGCCTTTTTTTTCCACAAAACACCCGCATCATCCTCATCGATCCGCGCCTGGCTATAGGCCTGCGCCATGGTGGAGGAGAGGTAGGAGAGGGTGGAACCCGGCCGGTCGATCACCGCAATCGGAAAGGTCTCGGCGATCCTTCGCCATTGTTGCCAGCGATGGAAGCTTTTCAGATTGTCGGCTCCCATGATCCAGATGAAGCGAACATGCGGATTTTTTGCTTTCACCTTGGCAAGCGTATTGGCCGTGTAGCTGATCCCCAGCGATTTTTCAAAAGCCGTCACCTTGATGCGGGGATCGCTGACCAGCCTTTCGCAGGCAGCGATACGATCCTCCAGAGACGCCAGTTCCGAGCGGCTTTTCAGCGGATTGCCTGGCGTCACCATCCACCAGAGCTGGTCTAGACCCAGCCTGCGAAGCGCTATTTCGGCAACAAGGGCATGGCCGGCATGCGGCGGATTGAAGGAGCCGCCAAACAGCCCGACGACCATGCCGCGCTCCGCATGCGGCATGGTGAGATAACGTCTATCGAGGCGTGTTTCGACCAGCAACTATCAGGTCCGCGTCTGACCGGTGCCATGCACGCGGTATTTGAACGACGTGAGCTGTTCGACACCAACCGGGCCGCGTGCATGCATCTTGCCAGTGGCGATGCCGATTTCCGCACCCATTCCAAATTCACCGCCATCGGCAAATTGCGTGGAAGCGTTATGCAGCAGAATGGCCGAATCGAGTTCGTTGAAGAAACGCTCGACCACCGCTGGGTCCTCGGCGATCACCGCCTCCGTGTGGTTGGACGAATAGGTGCTGATGTGGTCGATCGCGCCGGAAATACCGTCCACGACAGCAACCGAAATGATCGCATCGAGATATTCGGTGCGCCAGTCATCTTCGGTTGCGGCTTTCAAGCCCTCGACAACATTACGCACGGCCTGCGAACCGCGCACTTCACAACCGGCCTCGATCAGGCCCTTGACGAGCGGTTCAAGATGCGTGGCAACAACAGCGGCATCCACCAGCAATGTTTCCGCCGCGCCGCAAATGCCGGTGCGGCGCATCTTGGCATTCACGACGATGCGTTTCGCCATGTCGAGATCGGCCGATCCGTCGACATAGATATGGCAAATACCTTCCAGATGCGCAAAGACCGGAACCCGCGCCTCAGACTGCACCCGCGCAACCAGGCTTTTGCCGCCGCGCGGCACAATCACGTCAACCGCGCCATTCAATCCACCAAGAAGCGCGCCCACGGCAGCGCGGTCGGTGACCGGCACCAGCTGGATAGCGTGCTCGGGAAGACCGGCGATCTTCAGGCCCTCGACGAGGCAGGCATGGATAGCACGCGATGAATGTTGCGAATCCGAGCCGCCGCGCAGGATGACCGCATTGCCCGCCTTGAGGCAGAGCGCTCCGGCATCTGCCGTCACATTCGGGCGGCTTTCGTAAATCACGCCGATGACGCCAAGCGGCGTGCGCACGCGCTCGATCTTCAGACCGTTCGGGCGATCCCAGGCGGCAATAACTTCGCCAACCGGATCAGCCAGCGCGGCAACCGAGCGGATGCCTTCGGCGATACCGGCGATCCGCGAATCGTCAAGCGTAAGCCTGTCGATGAAGGAAGCGGCAAGGCCGCTATTATCCGCCGCCGCCAGATCTTTCCTGTTGGCGGCAAGGATCGTTTCCCTCGACGCCTCGATGGCGGACGCCATGGCGAGAAGCGCACGGTTTTTCTGATCCGTACCTGCTATGGACAACGGTCGCGAAGCAGCTTTTGCCTGTGCACCGATGGTCATCATCAGTGCATCAATATCATGGCTCTGCTTCACGGCCTGTTCAGGCATGGACCTCATCCTTTTCACTATTTTTAACTTTCACGGCGGCACCCGTCATTACCAGATCGTCGCGATGGATCATCGCCGCACGCCCGACATAACCAAGGATCGCCTCGATCTCGTTCGACTTGTGACCGATGATAAGACGCGCCTCTTCCGCATCGTAGCCTGCAAGGCCGCGCGCGACCTCTCGGCCTTCGACGCCGATAATGGCAATCGCATCGCCGCGTCCAAAATTGCCCTTCACCACCCGCACGCCCGCGGGAAGCAGGCTTTTACCGGCATAGAGCGCTTTTTCCGCACCCGCATCCACATGAATCTCACCTGCCGGCTGCAACTGACCGGCAATCCAGGTCTTTCGCGCCGTCACCGGTGTGCCTGATGGCGCAAACCACGAGGAGCGGGCGCCGTTTTCGATGGCCTTCAACGGATTGAGCGTCTTGCCGGAAGCGATGATCATGCCGCAACCGGCAGCGGTCGCGATCTTGCCGGCATCGATCTTGGTACGCATGCCGCCGCGTGAAAGCTCGGAAGCCGCACCGCCTGCCATGGCCTCAATCTCGGGCGTAATATCTGCAATCGTCTCAAGGAACTTCGCATCCGGATCAAGATGCGGCGGAGCCGTGTAAAGCCCGTCAATATCAGACAGCAATACCAGAAGATCGGCACCGGTCATGGTGGCCACGCGGGCGGCCAGACGGTCATTGTCGCCGTAGCGGATTTCGGTGGTTGCCACCGTGTCGTTTTCATTGATGATCGGAATGGCACCGATCTTCAGCAGCTGGTTGATGGTGGCGCGCGCATTGAGGTAACGGCGGCGCTCCTCGGTGTCGGACAGCGTCAGCAGAATCTGGCCAGCGACGATCTCATGCCGCGACAGGCTTTCCGACCATGCCCGCGCCAGAGCGATCTGGCCAACGGCCGCCGCTGCCTGGCTTTCCTCCAGCTTTAATGCGCCGGAGGGCAGACCGAGCACCGTGCGGCCGAGCGCGATGGCACCAGAAGACACCACCTGAACATCTGCGCCGTTTTTCTTCAGCGCAGCGATGTCCTCGCAAATGGCGTCGAGCCAATCTTTCTTCAGCCCGCTTTTCCGGTCCACCAGAAGTGCCGAACCGATCTTGATAACGATCCGGTGGTGGCTACCCAGCGGTTTGCGGGTGAGGCTCATAGGCGATCGTCCTCTTCCTCGGCCTCGCTATCCACAGGCATTGAGCGGTCGGGAAGGGCAGTCTCGCCGCCATTGCTTGCCGAGACGATGATATCGCGAAGGGCGCGCAGCGCCTCCGTCATACCGATGTGGGCAGCGGCAGACAGAAGGAGCGGAGGACGGCCGCAGGCCTTTTCCAGTTCCTTTGCCTTCTTTTTCAGTTCTTTTTCGTCCAGCACGTCGATCTGCGAAAGCGCCACGATTTCTGGCTTGTCGGTCAGCCCGCCACCATAGGCATCCAGTTCGGCCTTAACAGTCTTATAGGCCTGCCCGACCTTTTCTTCCTGCGCGGAGACGAGATGCAGAAGCACACGGGTGCGCTCCACGTGGCCGAGGAAACGGTCGCCGATGCCCACACCCTCATGCGCGCCTTCGATCAGGCCGGGAATATCGGCCAGCACGAATTCACGGCCGTCAATGGTCGCGACGCCGAGATTCGGATGCAGGGTCGTGAAAGGATAATTGGCAATCTTTGGCCGCGCACGCGTCACGGTCGCGAGGAATGTCGACTTACCTGCATTTGGCAGACCAACGAGACCGGCGTCAGCGATCAGCTTCAAGCGAAGCCAGAGCGTCTTTTCTTCGCCCGCAAGGCCCGGATTGGCATGGGTCGGCGCCTGATTGGTCGAAGACTTGAAATAGGCGTTGCCGAAACCGCCGTTACCGCCAGCGGCAAGACGAAAACGCTGGCCTTCCTTTGTCAGGTCGACGATCAGCGTCTCGTTGTCTTCCTCGAAAATCTGCGTGCCGACAGGCACTTTCAGAACCACGTCGGAACCCTTGGCGCCGGTGCGGGTCTTACCCATGCCGTGCTGTCCGATCGAGGCCTTAAAATGCTGCTGGAAGCGGAAGTCGATCAGCGTGTTGAGACCGTTGACCACCTCGATCCAGACGTCGCCGCCGCGTCCGCCATCGCCGCCATCAGGGCCGCCGAACTCGATGAATTTTTCGCGTCGGAAGGAAACGGCGCCCGCGCCGCCATCACCGGACTTGATATAGATTTTTGCTTCATCGAGAAATTTCATCGGACTGCCGTTCTGTCGGTTTGCGGGCACATCAGCTCAAGGCGTTGTGCCAAACAAAAATATCGTCGTTTCGAATACAAGCGCTTCTCCACAAGGTCAAAGACTATCGTGCGGGAAGCGCCTGCGTGAGACAAGGCCGGTTTGCGGCAACCGGCCTTGTTTTGATTGTCAGCGGTGCTGCGGAACGAAATCCTCAGCCGTGATCGCCGTATCGATATGCGCCACCATCGCAGCACGCGCCGTGGCGTAAATCTGGTGGCAGCCGGTCACCCGGAAGCCCAGTTTTTCCTGCACGCGCAGCGAAGCCGGATTATCCGCAAACACACCGGAATGGAGAACCACACCGGGCATGCGGCGGAAGAACCGCTCGACCACGGCGGCCACCGCCTCGGTCATGTAACCCTTGCCCCAGTAGAACCGGTTCAGCCAGTAGCCGAGATGCCACTCGCCGTGCCGCAATTCGACCGAGACGACGCCGATGAGTGTATCGTCACCGCTTGTGATGGCGAAATCCCAATCGGGCAGGGTGCCTGAAGTGCGCAGGACCAGCCATTCCAGCGCATCCTGTCGATGATACGGCGCGGGAACACGGGCCAGCATCCTGGTCACGGCAAAATCGCCAAGCGACTCCGCAATGCTGCCAGCATCGGAAAGCCGCTGCGGACGCAGCACCAGACGCGACGTCTCGATGACCGGGCAGGGGCCGGGCGGCGCGACCGTCGCAGTTGCACGGTGACGGGTAAGCTCGATCGTGCTCATCCCATGTCCCCCCAGCTCTTCAGCGAAACCCAGGTCTTGCGGTCCAGCCTGTACCATTCTACCGGTACCATGCCACCCAATGCCAGCGAACCGACCATGCCGGAGCCCTGGAACTGGAAACCGCACTTCTGGATGACCCGGCGCGAGGGGATGTTGGTGACCCGGCAGCGGGCATCGATCTGGTCGATTTCACGCGTGCGGAAGGCCATGTCGATCAGCGCATGCGTGGCTTCGGTCATGTAGCCCCGGTTCCAGTAGGGTTCCCCCAGCCAGTAACCAATTTCCAGCGTCTTTTCGTCTTCCTGCGGTTCAAGCGCGCAGCAACCCAGAAACTCGCCATTGTCCATGCGGGTAATCGCATAGACGCACTTGCCGATCTCGCCAGCATTGGTGCGTCGCACGAAGTCCGCGGCGTCTTTGGCCGTGTACGGGTGCGGCATACGCGACACCATGGTCGCGATATTGGCATTGTTGGCAAGATGGGCAAGGGCGTCGATGTCTTCTTCGTGAGGCTTGCGTAAAACCAGCCTCTGCGACAGTAAAACGGGGCAATCGCTCCTCGACCGATCGGGCCTCGGCCGCTCTTCGGGTGACCGTGATTGGTCAACCCTCAACAATTCAGCTTGCATGGTTCAGTCCCTCCTGGGGGTTAAAGAAAAAGGGGAGTTGGGTGGTGCCCCATCTCCCCTGTTTTCTTGACTGAACCTGATACGTCTCAGCCGGGTCGATGGGACACCGGCTGCATATGACGCTTACCGGCTTATTCTGCGGCTTCCGCTTTCGGGGCCACGGATACGAATACGCGGCCGTTGGCCTTCGTACGGAAGTTCACGTTACCTGCGGTCAGTGCGAAAATCGTGTGGTCCTTGCCGATGCCAACGTTGGCGCCCGGATGCCACTGGGTTCCGCGCTGACGCAGAATAATGTTGCCTGGAATGACAGCTTCGCCGCCGAACTTCTTTACGCCAAGGCGCTTGGATTCGGAATCGCGACCGTTACGCGATGAACCGCCAGCTTTTTTGTGTGCCATTGGAGTTCTCCTTTAAACCTTGTTTCCCGTGTCGCGCCTATCAGGCAGCAACGATGTCCGTGATGCGGACGACAGTGTGATGCTGACGATGGCCGCGCGAACGCTTGGAGTTCTGACGACGACGCTTCTTGAAGGCGATGACCTTCTTGCCGCGATTGTGCTCGACAACTTCAGCCTTGACGATGGCACCCTTGACAAAGGGAGCACCGAACTGAGCGTCGGCGCCTTCGCCGATCACGAGAACTTCGGTGAATTCTACGGTTGCGCCTGCCTCTGCTTCCAGCTTTTCGATGGTCAGCACGGCATCGGCCGCTACGCGGTACTGCTTACCGCCGGTCTTGATGACTGCGAACATTTGTTATCCTTTCATGTTCGTTCCGGCTCTGCCCGCCAAAGCAAGCTGGCCGTCTTTTTATCAGTCGGAGTAGCGGAAATCCGTCAGGACTGAATGCCCTTTTGAAAGTCTGCCGGTGAAGCCGCCTTTGAGGGGCGGAATAAACAGAAGGCGCAATACGCCATCAATTTGGGTGCGAATTACGCGAGACATCAGTTTATGTCAAGATGACGGATGTTTGAAAAGTAACTCTAACGCCAAGAATTTCATGCTTTTTTGGCAAGCGAAGCAGTCAGGTCTCGAAATTTGCGCAGCAAGTGTTTATATGGGCCTTCAACAAGGAGCAGAAATGGCCCGCATAGACCAGACCGACGATTGGCGGGACCGCCATGCGCCGACACTTTCCGCCTTCGAGTCGCTTGCGATCGAGGCATATGGCCACCTGCCAGAAGAATTCCGTGCGTTGACCAAGGATCTCGTCATCGAGATCTCGGATTTCCCGACAGACGAAGTGTTCGAGGACATGGCGCTCGAAACACCGTTCGACCTGTTGGGATTGTTCGAGGGGCGCGGTATCTCCGAACGTTTCACCATGGAAACCGGCGAGATGGTGAACCGCATCACGCTTTATCGCCGCCCCATTCTCGACTATTGGGCCGAGAATGAGGAAACGCTGGGCGACATCATCACCCATGTCCTCATCCACGAGATCGGCCATCACTTCGGCCTGTCGGATGACGACATGGAGCGGATCGAGGAAAGCGCCGACGAGGCCGCGGCGGAGCGCTGAGCCCGCCGACAGCCACGCTTCTTATTGCTCGCCGAGCTTCATATCCGGGTGGTATTCCTTGCCCTCGACCACCTTGGTCACGGCCTGGCCGCAATGCATGACACCGCTTGCGGCGTTGAAGGCGTAGCTGGGCGAACCGGCAAGTTCCCACCCCTTGTTCAGAGCTTCGGTGACCCGGTGACAGAACTTCGCGTCATCGGGACCTGTAATGAAACGATAGACCTTCACGTCTTTTGCGCCTTTCGTTGTGTGATGATATCGGCCATGGCAACCAGCCTTTCGGCTTGGCTCACATGCAGCCGTTCGATCATCCGCCCGTTCATGTTGATGACGTTCAATTCCACAGATTCGGGTTTTGCGAAAGCGTAAATAATCGCCCTGGCTTCAGCGACAGCGGCCTCATCGGGGCCGAAGTGACGATTGGCGGGCTCGATCTGGGCCGGGTGGATCAGCATCTTGCCATCGAAGCCCATGGCGTGGCCCTGCTCGCACTCGGTGCCAAAAGCCGCGATATCGCGAAAATCATTCGACACGCTATCGACGACATCAAGCCCATAGGCGCGGGCGGCAAGCACCACCTGCATCATCCATGGCACGAGGTAGGTTCGCCCGGGCACGGAAGGAACCCGTGTCTCCTTGCGCAGATCGTTCAGCCCGAGGACGAAAGCGGCAAGCCGTCCATCAGGCGTATGGGCAGCGTCAGCAATGGACGCTGCGTTCAACACACCGAGCGGCGTCTCGATCATCGCCCAGATTTTCAAGCCCTGGGGCGCATCGGCCTCCGCCAGAAGGTCGGCCACATCGTGAATATCGGCGGGCTGCTCTACCTTCGGTAATAATACCGCATCCGGCCGGCAGGAAAGCACGAGCTTTAAATCCTCCATACCATCCGGCGTTGACAGCGGATTGATACGGATAATGATCTCGCGTCCCACAAAGGGCGCATCCGAAAACAGCCTGCCCAGATTCTCTCGCGCCGCGCCCTTCACATCGGGTGCAACGGAATCCTCCAGATCGAGAATAACCCCATCGCAATCGAGATCGCGGATTTTTTCGAGCGCCCTGACATTGATGGCCGGAACCGATAGCAGCGAACGGCGCGGTCTCACAGGAATATTTTCGAAAAAATTAGTCATGCCGCACTTGTGTCAAGCTTTTGTGACATCTGCAACACGACAATCCACTGAATCCTCTTGCAAGCCGGAAGAAGAAGGCCCACATTCGTCTGGAAAGAAAGGTTGAATCATGCAAGGCATCCGTTCATTTTTCATTGCCGCATCCGGCATCGCACTTCTGGCTTTGGTGGCTCTGTTTACCGCCTCGCTTACGGTCGCTTTTATCGGCGTGCTCGCCGTTCTCAGCGCTGCCCGTCTGCTTTCGGCGCGTGTGAAGCCGGCACCCATTCCGGTCAAGCCCCGCAACCAGCGCGACATGCGCGTCTGGAACGACGGCAAAGGCACGATCATCGATCTCTGAGATCGTTAATCCTGTCAAAATGCGAGAACGCTGCACGCGGCGTACCGAAGAATGCGGGTTTGCGCTTCTAAAGCGATCCGTTTTGCAGTATTTCCCGACAGAAAATATCCGGCGGGCGTCAGTCCACGCCGGATTTTGTGACCAGGGAAACACGGGAAGCGACAGATGGAAAAATTCACCAAGCTGACGGGCGTTGCTGCGCCCATGCCGGTCGTCAATATCGACACCGATATGATCATTCCCAAAGACTATCTTAAGACCATCAAGCGCACGGGTCTTGGCACTGGCCTTTTTGCTGAGTCACGTTATCTCGAAGATGGCTCGCCCAATCCCGATTTTGTGCTGAACAAGCCCGCTTACCAGAACGCCCAGATCCTCGTCGCGGGCGATAATTTTGGCTGCGGCTCCTCGCGCGAACATGCACCATGGGCGCTTCTCGATTTCGGCATCCGCTGCGTGATCTCCACCAGCTTCGCCGATATCTTTTATAACAACTGTTTCAAGAACGGCATCCTGCCTGTCGTCGTCAGCCCCGAGAATCTCGAAAAGCTGTTGGACGACGCATCGCGCGGCTCGAACGCCGTTCTGTCCATCGATCTGGAACGCCAGGAAATCAGCGGCCCTGATGGCGGCACGATCACCTTCGAGATCGATGAATTCAAGCGCCATTGCATGCTGAACGGCCTCGACGACATCGGCCTGACACTTGAGCATTCCGGCGCTATCGACACGTTCGAAAAGGCAAATGCCTCGGTCCGCCCCTGGGCCTGACCGCAATTCTATCCTCTTTTAAAAGCCGATCCGGTACAAAACCGTACCGGATCGGCTTTTGCTTTGCTTGAAAAGCCGTTGAGGCGGGGATAAGAAGCCCCCGATCCCGTTCGGCTGGCGATAGACTTGTGAGGCGGCAGGACGGAAACGAGTTTGACGCCGCGCTCGCCGCAATAGAAAACCCTTCATGATGGTTTCCGGCGCGCCGCCCAAGGAGGGTTCTCATGACAGTCCGCACGCTTTTCCTTCTGCCCGGTGACGGTATCGGCCCCGAGGCCATGGCCGAAGTCCGCAAGCTGATCGACTATATGAACAGCGCGAAAAATGCCGGCTTCACCACGCAGGAAGGCCTGGTCGGCGGCTCCGCTTATGATGCCCATGGCGTCGCGATTTCCGACGCAGATATGGAAAAGGCCCTTGCCGCCGATGCGATCCTGTTTGGCGCCGTGGGCGGCCCAAAGTGGGATGGCGTTCCCTACGAACACCGCCCGGAAGCCGGCCTGCTTCGCCTGCGCAAGGATCTCGAACTTTTCGCCAACCTGCGCCCCGCCATCTGCTACCCGGCACTTGCCGAAGCCTCCTCACTGAAGCCGGAGCTGGTAGAGGGTCTCGATATCCTCATCGTCCGCGAATTGACGGGCGGTGTCTATTTCGGCGAGCCCAAGCAGATCATCGACCTCGGCAACGGCCAGAAGCGCGGTATCGACACGCAGATCTACGACACCTTCGAGATCGAGCGCATCGCCAGCGTCGCTTTCGAACTGGCACGCACGCGCGATAACCGCGTCTGCTCCATGGAGAAGCGCAACGTCATGAAATCTGGCGTTTTGTGGAACCAGGTCGTCACCGAAACCCACGCTGCGAAATACAAGGACGTTCAGCTGGACCATATGCTGGCCGATGCCGGCGGCATGCAGCTGGTGCGCAAGCCCAAGCAGTTCGACGTGATCGTGACCGACAACCTCTTCGGCGACATGCTTTCCGACGTCGCTGCCATGCTGACGGGCTCGCTCGGCATGCTGCCGTCGGCATCGCTTGGTGCACCGGATGCCAAGACCGGCAAGCGCAAGGCCATGTACGAGCCGGTGCACGGTTCGGCACCTGACATTGCCGGCAAGGGCATCGCCAACCCCATTGCCATGATCGCGTCCTTCGCCATGTGCCTGCGCTATTCGTTCAACATGGTAGATGAGGCAACGAAGCTCGAAACTGCAATTGCGAACGTGCTCGACAAGGGCATCCGCACCGCCGACATCATGTCCGACGGTTCCCGTCAGGTCAGCACCTCCGAAATGGGTGACGCGGTTCTCGCAGAATTCAAGGCGCTTTCGGCGTAACACTCACCGAAACCGGTTGGGCAGGCGGCACGGTCGCTTGCCCATCTTCCTTTGGCAAAAGATGTTCATATCTTTTGTCAGTCAGCGTCTTCAAAAAGGCGACGATGGCGTCCACACGCTTGTCGTCCAGCGCCGGTGCGGAAGTCAGCTCTGTCATGGCGATATTATCAGGCACTTCCGGCGCATCCCAGGTTTTACCCGTTTCAGGGTTGATCTGCCGGCTGGGTTTCTTGCTTTTGTATTTCACGTAAAACAGCACCACCGTGCGCAGATCCTTAAACACGCCATTGTGCATGTAGGGACCAGTGACAGCGACGTTGCGAAGGGTAGGCACCTTGAACTTGCCGCGCTGAGCCGGATCGCCGGCCACGGCGGGATTTTGCGCCAATCCGAGATCGACCGCATCCGGCTTGGAGCCGTTGACTGCCCTGACCGACGTGTTGGCCGGAACACCGATGTTGAAATATTTGTGGTTGGTGAAGAGGCCGTCTTCCAAACCCTTGGCGCCACGGATTTCATGGCAGGTATTGCAATTGGTGAACTGTGTCGAGGAGATCAGAACCCGGCCCAGCTCCTCCTGATCGGTCAGCTTTTCTTCGCCGCGCAGGAAACGGTCATACCTGGAATCGAAGGTGGAGAATTCATCGGAACGCTCGAAGCTCGCCAGCGCCTTGGTCATCGCAGCAAAGGCGCCTTCGTCACTCTGGAAAACATCGCTGCCGAACTGTGTGCCGAACGCCGCAACATAATCAGGGTTTTCCTTGAGCCGTTTGACGACAGAGGCTTTATCCGGCATGCCCATTTCGATCGGGTTGAGCGGTGGTCCACCCGCCTGGTCTTCCAGCAGGGAGGCACGACCGTCCCAGAATTGCCCGCCGACATACTCTCCCGCAGCGTTCCTACCGAATGGCGGCGTGAACCGGGCATAGGCTGCAGTCGGCGCATTACGGTCGCCCAACGACATCCCGTCATCGCCGAGAGAGACGTCCCGGCCGACCTTGTCGCTTTCGCGCGCATCGGAAAAACCCGCCGCCTGCATATGGCAGGTGGAACACGCCATCGTGCGGTTCATGGAAAGATTGGCATCATCGAACAGCGCAGCGCCGAGTTTTTCAAGCGTTGCATAATCTTCGCCGCCATGAGCCTGCATTTGACCAGCACCGATCTCGAGCGGAACCGGTATCATGGCCACGGCAAGGGCGGCAGAAATGAATAGGCGCAGTCTTTTCATTGAAATAGCGTTTCGGAAACTCGGGACGACAGTGGCTATATAGCACTTACCTATCGCACCAGACTACAAACTTTCGCAGCCCGCTCCACTTTGACGCAACCCCGCATCCGGACGCCAAATTGCTTACCCGGCTTTGGCTATCGCGTGGAAGAAAGTGCCTGAAACAAGACCCCGCCTGCCACCGGAGGGGCCGAGCGGACGACCCTGCCCCTCAGCAATCTGAGCGAAAGGCTCATCGTGACCCGGATCGATGACACGCGCATAGTGAAACTCGTGACCGCGCAGAACCTCGCCCGCCTTGCCCAGCGGCCCATCTGCCACGATTGCAGCCTGCCGGTAACCGAGGTTCATCTTGCGCGTGGCGAAACTGGTGGCATGTGACAGAAGCCCGGTCATGGCATGGGTGACACCATCGGCATCTTCCAGCGCCGCTCCCAAAACCATATAGCCGCCGCACTCGCCATGCACCGGCTTCGTCTCGGCAAAACGGACAATCCCCGCTTTAAACCCGGCAGCATCGGCAAGCCTTCCAGCGTAAAGTTCGGGATAACCACCTGGCAGCCAGCAAATGTCACAGGTCTCATCGGGCGCCTCGTCGGCCAGCGGTGAGAAGGGCACGATCTCCGCCCCCGCTGCATGCCAGTGGTTCTTGAGGTGCGGATAAAGAAAGGTGAAAGCCGCGTCGTCTGCAAGCGCGATGCGCTGGCCGGGCGGCGCAATCGCTGCCTCCACCGAGCCGGAGGGCACATCTACAGGCGCAGCGAGCGAAAGCAAGGCATCGAGATCAATGGACCTTTCCATCGCATCCGCCAGCCGTTCTATATGCGCGTCGATTTCCGGATGTTCGCTGGCCTGCACCAGGCCCAGATGCCGTTCCGGCAGGATGAGTGACGGATCACGCAGGACGCATCCTGCGACAGGCAGACCGATTTTTTCGATGGCCTCCGTGCACAGCGTCCGGTGTCTTTCGCTGCCGGCGCGGTTCAGCACCACCGCCGCCATGGTGACAACAGGATCATAGTGGGCAAAACCATAGGCAACAGCAGCGGCTGTCTGCGATTGACCCGACACATCCAGCACCAGCAGCACGGGAATGCCGAACAGCCGGGCCAGATCCGCCGCAGAACCAGTGCGGTTTTCCGCCACGGGGATGCCGTCGAACAGGCCCATGGCGCTTTCGATCAAAACGAGGTCAGCACCATCAGCCTGTTGCAACAACAGGTGTCGAAGCAATTCCGGCTGCATGGCCCAGCTGTCGAGATTGAGACCGGATGTGCCGGTGGCGAAGGCATGGAAGCCGGGGTCGATATAATCCGGCCCCGTCTTGATGCCGCGCACCTTGATGCCGCGCCGGGCAAAGGCCCTGAGCAAGCCGATTGTTACGCTGGTCTTGCCAGAACCAGAGCGCGGTGCGCCGATGATGATCGCCCGTGTGGTCATAAGGTCGGCACCCCAAGTCGGTCGCGCATCGAAACGATCTCACCAATAACGATCAGCGCCGGCGCCTCGAATTTTTCCCGTTTTGCATCGTCAGCTATGCTTTCCAGTGTGCCGATGAAAATACGTTCCTGCGCGGTCGTTGCCGACATGATGACGGCGACCGGCGTCTTGCCCGAACGACCGCCCTGCATCAGAAGACCCGCGATCGAGCCTATGTTCTTAAGCCCCATATAAAAGACAATGGGTTCCTGTGTCTTCGCCAGTGCCAGCCAATCCAGATCCTCTTCGGTCCCGGCGGCATGGCCGGTGGCAAGCGTGACAGCGCGGCTGATACCGCGCATGGTGGCGGGAATGCGCGCTGAAGCAAGGGCTGCAAGCGACGAGGTCATGCCCGGCAAGATACGAAATGAGATGCCGGCGCGGACAAGCGCCTCCGCCTCTTCGCCGCCACGCCCGAAAATAAACGGATCGCCACCCTTAAGCCGCAACACCTTCTTACCCTGTCGGGCGAGATCAATCAGGGAGGCGGTGATGTCGTCCTGCGTTGCCGACGGCTTGCCGCCGCGCTTGCCGGCAAACACGATTTCAGCCTGAGGCCCCAGGGAAACGACATCGTCGCTTACCAGCGCGTCGCGCACGATCACATCGGCCTGCGAAAGCGCGAGCGCGACTTCGAGCGTCAGATAACGCACATCGCCCGGACCCGCGCCTGCGAGCCAGACATGCCCGGACTCAAAGACCGGACCTTTTGCGGCGATGCTGTTCAAAACCTGCGCTATCGACATTCTTCTCGGCTGCTTTTTTAACGATGACGGAAATAGCCGTCCCGGCTATAGGAATTCATATGGAAACGGATGGAAAGACCCTTCGCCGCGGCTGGACCACGGGCACTTGCGCGGCAGCCGCCACGAAGGCGGCCTGCGCTGCCCTTCTGACCGGCGAGTTTCCTTACCCTGTCGAAGTCGAACTTCCAAGCGGCGTGAGGCCGGCATTTTCTCTCGCCACTGAGGAAAAAGGTGAAAACTTCGCAAGAGCCGGCGTCGTCAAGGATGCTGGCGACGATCCCGACGTGACCCATGGTGCGCTGATCGAAAGCACCGTGCGACGGGGAAAGCCCGGCAGCGGCATAACCTTCAAGGCCGGAAAAGGCGTCGGCACCATCACCCGGCCTGGATTGCCCCTGCCGCCGGGCGAACCCGCGATCAACCCCGTACCGCGCAAGATGATCGAAACCGCCATTCGCGAAGTAGCCGGAGACGATGCAGATTTCGAAGTCGAGATTTCCGTTCGCGACGGCGAGAAAATCGCGGAAAAGACCCTGAATGGCAGGCTCGGTATTGTCGGCGGCATTTCCATCCTTGGCACCACCGGCATTGTCATCCCGTTTTCCTGCTCGGCATGGATCCACTCCATCTGGCGCGGCATCGATGTGGCGCGCGCCACCGGCTGCACCCATCTGCTCGGCGCGACCGGCAACACTTCGGAAAAAGCCGGAAAGGCACTTTACGACCTGCCAGAGACCGCGCTGATCGATATGGGTGATTTTATCGGCGGCATGCTGAAATATCTCCGCAGCCACCCTGTCGAGCGGGTCACGATTGCCGGCGGCGTCGCCAAGATGACCAAGCTCGCCCAGGGCATGCTCGACGTGCATTCCAAGAAAGGCCTGGCCGATCTTGATGCGCTGGCGGTACTCGCAACCGAGGCTGGCGGAGATGAAAATCTTGCCCTCGCCATTCGTCAGGCCAACATGGTTGCGCACGCCTTTGAGCTGGCCGAACGCGCGGGGATAGACCTCGGCGCGATCGTTGCGGAAAAAGCCTGGGTAACAGCGGCTGCCGCTTTGAAGGTGCCCGGCATCGAGCTTGATATTCTGGTGTTCGATCGTCAGGGCACGCTCAAGGGACGCACCGCCTCCACGCCGTCGCATCAGCCCTTCGCATCTTCCTTCGGGGAGCGGAACCGCCGGACATAATCGGTACTATAAAGTGCGCTCTCGCGAAAATCCGTCGAGGCAAGCCCATGCCCGACGAAGATCAGCGCCGTCCGCTCCACCGGTTCGGCCGCAAGTTTTCCTTCGATGTCGAACAACGTGCCGCGAATGACCCGCTCATCCGGCCAGGAGGCGCGGACGACTATGACGACTGGGCAATCGGAACCATAAAGCGGCGTCAGTTCTTCCACCACCTGGCCGATGGCATGGATGGCGAGATGGATGGCAAGTGTCGCCCCCGTCGCACCGAAGGCTTTCAGCGTCTCGCCCTCGGGCATTTTCGAAGCGCGGCCCGAAATACGGGTCAGAACAAGGCTTTGCGCCACTTCCGGCACCGTCAATTCCCGCTGCAGGGTGGCAGCGGCAGCAGCGAAAGAGGGCACACCTGGAGTCACGGTATAATCGAGACCCAGCCGTTCCAGCCGGCGGATCTGTTCACCCATGGCGCTCCAGACGGACAGATCACCGGAATGCAGCCGTGCCACATCCTTGCCGGCCTTTGCCGCCGCAACGAACTCCGCCTCGATCTCATCAAGCGACAGTGCTGCCGTATCGACAATGCGTGCATCCGTCGGGCAATACTCGATCAGCGCCTTCGGCACCAGCGAGCCGGCATAAAGGCAGACCGGGCAGGCAGCGATAAGATCGCGCCCGCGCACCGTGATGAGATCGGCGGCGCCCGGACCGGCGCCGATGAAATGAACCGTCATTGTTGTTCTCCATGTTCGATGGCGCGGCCATTTCGCGCGTCGCTCGTCGTGGCGATGGCTACCGTCACATCGCCAACCACGAGACGCGCCGCGACCAGCCGCGCATTTTCTCCGGCGGCAGCAAGTGCCGCCGCTTCACTGACGCTGGGCGTCCCGGCATGATCAAGGCTTGCCTGTGAAAATGTCATTGTTTTCGAAGCAGCCGCCTCGAGCTGTTCCTTCGATACGATTTCAAGCGGCAGCGCCAGACGTTTCGCCGCTTCCACAAGACCAGCTTCTTTTGCCTTGAGCGGCGCAGTCGCCAAGCATTCAACGGTCCTGCCAAAAGCAAGCTCGGCAGCGTGCACGGCTGCAATAATTGCATCTGAACCCGTGCCCTTGCGGCAGCCTATGCCAGCGACAGTCACCATGGCTTGACCCAGCTCCATTGCGTCACCGGCATGGCCGGACGCCAGCCCGACATGGAGCCGACAGCAACAACGCGCGACACATCGAGACGGATCATCGAACCGCCGAACCTGGCGTGGGCCGCAAGCAGCACCGCTTCCATTTCAAGCGTCACCGCATTGGCAACCAGCCGCCCGCCTGGCTTCAAGGCCTCCAGAGCAGCCTCAAACACGCCCGTTTCGCTGCCGCCACCACCAATGAAGATCGCATTCGGTTGAGGCAGGCCTTCAAAAGCCGCAGGTGCTGCACCGATCATGACTTCAAGCTCCGGAACGCCAAATGCCTCGGCATTGCGGGCGATACGCTCCGCCCTGTCGGGATGCTGCTCTATGGCGATGGCACGGAGCGAGGGGTGCGACAGCATCCATTCAATACCAATCGAACCCGAACCGGCACCGATATCCCACAGCAGCTCGCCCCGGCGCGGAGCCAGCGATGAAAGCGTCACGGCACGGATTTCACGCTTGGTGATCTGCCCGTCATGTTCGAACAGGCTGTCATCCAGCCCCTGCACAAAAGGCAGGACGCGTGCGCCCTCAGCAGCAACGACATCGATAGCCACGACGTTCAAAGAATCGATGTCGTCAAAGGTAAAATCGACCGCCCTGATTTGCCGCCGCCTCTCCCGCTTTCCGCCCAAAGCTTCGAGCAGGACAAATTCCGACTGGCCGAAACCGGATTGAGACAGCAATTCCGCGATGAGAGCGGGCGCGCGCTCATCAGAAGTAAGCGCGATGATCCTCGCTCCGGGATGCAGATGCGGTCGCAAAAAATCGATGGAACGCCCGTGCAACGACACGCATTCGGTCGACTGCAATGCCCAGCCAAGCCGCGCCGCAGCCTGGGAGAAGGCTGAAGGTGAGGGATAGCAGACTGTCTCCTCCGACGGTATCCGCCGCAGAAGTGTTACGCCGGCGCCATAAAAGAACGGATCGCCGGAGGCGAGCACGCAGACCCGTCTACCGCGCAACGCCACGACATCGCTCATCTCCGCATCGAACGGCACCGGCCAAGGGCGCGCCTCACCACGAATGGCTGCAGCCGCCAGTTCCAGATGGCGTTTGCCACCGAAAACAATCTCGGCCGCCTCTATTGCCGCCACGGCATTGCGACCGAGCCCATCCAGCCCATCTTCGCCAATGCCGACGATGAAAAGCCATGGCTTGCCTTTCTTTTCAGTGGAAGCCTTCTTTTGAGTGGAAGCGTTGCCCGTTCCGGAATATTCAGACGTCATGACACGCTCCATACTCATCCTTGGCGGCACGGCGGATGCCCGCATTCTGGCCGGCAAGCTGGCGGTGGACTCCGGCTACCGAATCCTGCTCTCCATGGCCGGGCGTACGCTTTCGCCAGTGGAACAGCCTGTGCCGATGCGCAGTGGCGGGTTTGGCGGTGCTGCGGGTTTGGCGGATTTCATCCGCACCGGGAATTTCGATATTCTGGTCGACGCCACCCATCCCTATGCGGCGAGGATTTCCGCAAATGCCGTGGAGGCGGCGAGACTTGCCAAAGTTCCGCTGATCATGCTTTCGCGCCCCGCCTGGGAGCGCCAACCGAATGACAAATGGCAGAGGGTCGATACCATCGAACAGGCTGTTATTGCGCTCGGCGCTGAAGGCAAGCGGGTGTTTCTGGCGCTCGGCCGGCAGGAACTTCTTCCTTTCGAGGCCGCACCCCAACACAGCTATCTCATTCGCAGCGTTGATCCGGTAGAGCCGCCGCTGAAGGTGCCGGATGCTCGCTATATTACAGCGCGCGGCCCCTTTGCGCTGGATGAAGAGATCCGCATGCTGGAGGGAAACCGTATCGGCACTGTGGTTTCCAAGAACTCCGGCGGCAACGCCAGTTACGGCAAGATCGAAGCGGCTAGGCGGCTTGGCCTGCCGGTTATCATGATCGAGCGGCCGCCAAAGCTGAACGCCGCAATCCTCGATGGCGCGAACGTGCCGGATATAGCGACTGCGCTCACCGCCATCCGCCATCAGCTTTCTCTTTTCGAAAAACGTGGCGAATAGACCAGCGGGTCTTTATCGGAACGTTCAATCAAACGCGTTTCCACCGAACCGACGATGATGCAGGTGGCCATATCCGCCATGTCGCTCGATGCTTCAGACAAAGGCACGACCCGGATGCGCTCATCCGCACGGCCTGCCGCACGGCCAAAGATCACCGGCACCGAGCCGGGCAAATGTGCCCGCAAAAGATCGAAGGCGGTGCCAAGCTGGTGCGGGCGCGCCTTGCTGACGGGATTATAGAAAGCCATCACGAATCCGGCTTCCGCAGCCGCGATCAGCCGCTTTTCAATAATGCCCCAGGGCTTCAAATTGTCCGACAGCGAGATGGCGCAGAAATCATGCCCGAGCGGCGCGCCGGCTCGTGCAGCAACCGCAAGCATGGCCGTCACGCCCGGCACGACCGAAAAGTCTATCTCACGCCATTCGCGCGGGCCATGTTCAATCGCCTCGCAAACAGCCGCCGCCATGGCAAAAACGCCGGGATCGCCGCCCGAAACCACGCAGACCTTGCCGCCCCCGGCTGCAAGCCGCAGAGCCTGTTCGGCACGGGAGATTTCCTCGCGATTGTCAGAGGCATGGCGACGTTGGTCGGGTCTGAGCGACAGCCGATCGAGATAGGGAATGTAACCGAAGAAATCCTCCGACGCCTCAACGGCGGCGAGCGCCTCCGGTGTCACCTGCGCAGAACTGCCAGGGCCGAGGCCGACAACGACCAGCCTGCCGTTCATGACGCTTCACCGCCAGCGGGTCTGGTTTTCCAGCCAGGTACCAGAACCAGCGAAAAATAGGGGGCGGGCGATGCGTCCCGCTCGATCAGCGGCACCGCATGGCTGTTCGCCATGGTGCCGCGCTCGACATACAGCGCTTCATTAAGCTTGCCGGCCTTTTCCAGCGCCCGGCGGATCTTCGGCAGGTTGCGGCCGACCTTCATGATCACGGCGCCATCCGTGCCGGACAGACGCTCTGTCAGAACATCTTCGGCAAGAGTGCCGGGAAGCACGCTCAAGATATCGTCACCCTGCACCAGCGGTAGACCGGCCATCGACCAGCAGCCGGACATGGCGGTAATGCCGGCAACGACCTCCGCCTCATAGGAAGGCGCAAGCCGCAGATGAAGATGCATATAGGAACCGTAAAACAGCGGATCGCCTTCCGACAGCACGGCGACATTGCGCCCGGCATCGAGATGAGCGGCAATATCCGTGGCCGACTGATCGAAAAAAGCGGCGATCGCACCGCGATAATCCTCGCCGTTTTTATCGCTCTCGACGGTTACCGGATAGACCAGCGGCATTTCCAGTGTGCCCGGACGAATGAAGGCCTCAACGATACCGCGACCATTGCCGCTGCTGCCTTTCTTGCAGAAGAAGGCGAGAACATCGGCATTTTCGATGGCGCGCACGGCTTTCAGCGTCAGAAGCTCTGGATCGCCGGGGCCGGTGCCGACGCCCACGAGTTTACCCTTGGAATTTTCGAAAAGAGCCGCGCTCACAGACCTGCCCTCGCAACGGCGTTGACGGCAGCGGCCGTCATGGCCGATCCACCCATACGTCCCTTGACGATGGCATAGGGAATGCCTAGCAAACTAGCCTCCAGCGCATCCTTCGATTCCGCCGCACCGACAAAACCCACCGGCATGCCGATAATGGCAGCTGGACGTGGAGCGCCTTTTTCAAGCATCTCCAGAAGATAGAACAGCGCTGTCGGCGCGTTGCCGATAGCAACGAGAGCACCGTCCAGCTTTTCCGCCCAGAGATCGAGTGCGGCGGCGGAACGGGTATTGCCAATCGTTTTCGCAAGCTCAGGGGTGCGCGGATCGCGAAGGGTGCAGATCACGTCATTATTGGCCGGAAGGCGGGCACGGGTCACGCCGTGGGCGACCATTTCCGCATCGCACAGAACGGGCTTGCCCGCCAGCAAAGCACTACGTGCAGCGGCAACGAAATCCGGAGAAAAACGGAAATGGCTGGCCGCTTCCACCAGCCCGCAGGCATGGATCATGCGAATAGCGATATCCGCCTGATCTTCGGTAAAAACGGACAAATCCGCTTCCTCGCGAATGATGGCGAAGGAGCGCTCGTAAATCGCATTGCCGTCGCGAATATAGTCATGGTCGGTCATCGGTCATCCTGTCGAAACGCGGCAACGATTGCCTCCTTACCCAGACGGGCAAGCAGGTCGGCAGCGTTTTCCCCGGGCTTATGTTCTTTTTCGTAAAGACGGGCAAGTCGCGAAAGCGCCGTCCTCTGTTGCTCGAAAGGTAAAATACCGTCCTGCGGGTCGCAGGCGCGGCTCGAAAACGAAAAGGCGAGACCATCGGCGGTGCCGGAAAAGGTCAAAAACGAGGGGGCGGGATGCGCGCAACCCTTTCCGCAGCCGGAGAGATGCAGTGTGAAGGAGCCATCGAGCATGGAAGCTAATTCCCGCGATGCAAAGGCCGCCAGATCATGTGTGGGAAAGAAAGCCGAAGCGCACCCCGGCGTGCCGGGACAGACAGCGATGGAAGACCGCGCATCACCTGCCCTTGTGATGAAACCGGCACTGTCCGCAGTTTGCATCAGCGCATCGCAAGCATCCCGCGACCCGAAAAATAGCAGGCTATGATTGAGCGACGGCCGCAATGTTTCGATATCAAATGCGCGCGCCAGTCCACAGAGCCGCGACAGATCGGAAGCACGAACTTGCGCGAAAGCAGGCGTGATACCGGCAGCAAAGGTACCATTACCGGCCGCCATCAGCCCCAGGGGCGAGGAAGGCGCAGGCATCTCGCCTTGGCTCTCGCTATCTACCAGGCGGTCTCCGCAAATCGCCTTTATCGTCCGCAAATCCAGATCGCGGCCACGGGCAAGCGGTCCTTTGCCGGCCAGATGGACGAGCAGCAACAGGACCACATCGGCTGCCTTGTCGGCCTCAACAAATCCCGCACGCAACGCCTTGCTCTCCGGGCCTCCGACAAGCAATTGCCAGAAAACTCGATGATCGAGCCGCACCGCCTTCAGACGGATATCGGCCAGCAAATCGCCCATTGAAAGATGGCCGCCCCCATCGATGATGACGGACATTTTGGCGGCGAGCTTTTCATGCAGCGCCAGCGCGGCAGCCTCTCTGCGAATCTCATCCGCAATAGCACTGCCATCGGCGATTTCCCGATCGTCCCGACCGGAAAGAGGTGAGGTCTCGACTGCCAGTCCGTCTCGAAGCGGCAAACCAAGCGCCAGAACATCATTCTCCAGGTCGCAGGCGCTTTCCCGCGTCAGGCCTCGAAATTGCAGGCTGCCGCGTGCCGTGATGTCGATCACCCCGTTGCCGTGTCGCTCAGCAAGTTCACAAAGCGCGATCATATCATGGGGCGCAATATCCGCCTCGAATGCGATGCGCGACAGGTAGCCGTCACCGGTCAGCATCGGGGTCGATAAGGCCGGACACGTGCCACGGCGGCCAAACGGCTGGACCGGATCGGAAGGGGCCGTCCTCATGCGCCGACCCTTTCAGAACGGGGCAGGATCAGCATTTCAAGTTCCGCATCCACCGCATTGCGGCGGCTGTGCCACAACCCGCGACGACGGGCGGATAAAAAGCGCGTCGCCATGACCTCCGCCGCTTTCGGATTTTCCCGCAGGATGAAATTACGCACGTCCTCATCGCCGAAATAGGCGTCGTAAAGCGCCTCGATCAGCGAGGAAGATACCGCATGGGTGGTTTCCGCAAAACCGATCAGCCGGTCAACCGTCTCGGCAAATTCCGCCGCCCCGCGCGGGCCGTGCCGCATCTGGCCGGCGATAAAGCGCGGATTGACGGCGCGGGCCCGAACAACGCGCGTCAGCGCCTGTGAAATGGACCGCGCGCGCGGACGCGCGGGATCGGTCGTATCCAGCGCCACAATATCGGCAACGCCGCCAAGGAGTGCTTTTGCGGCGGAAAAACCACCGATAAAGGCGACATCTGACGAGCCGTCGAGAAGATCGCGGCCCGGATCGTCACCGGTGTGAATGAGAAGATCGGCCCGGCGCACCAGCTCGACAAAACCGGCATCCTCGAAAATCTCAAGCCCATCCGCACCGTCAAAGGCATGGCTTGCCGCATCCAGATACGCCTGGCCCAGTTCCTCGCGTTCTTCCCATTTTCCGCTGGCGAGTTTTTCCTCTGTGCCCGCACCATAGGTGCCGGGTGCGGAGCCGAAGATGCGTGCCGGTATATGCCCGAGTGCCGCCGCTTCTTCCGCCAGCGGATTGTCACCCGGCGCTTCATCCCGCCACGCGACAGCCTTGGCGGCGGCGTCTAGAAGAGCGATCAACGCCGGAAACATGTCGCGGAACAGCCCGGAAATCCGAAATGTAACATCAACACGCGGCCGCCCGATACTGGCCGGCGGCAGAACCTCAATGCCTGTGACGCGGCCCGTCGCCGGGTCATGGATCGGTCTTGCTCCCATCAGATGCAGCGCCTGCGCCACATCCTCGCCGCCATTGCGCAGGCTGGCGCTGCCCCAGAGATCAAAAACCAGATGTTTCGGCCAGTCGCCATGGGATTGCAGATGGTGCCGAAGCACTTCTTCGCCCGCCATGCGGCCCAGCTCGAAAGCCGTCGGCGTCGGCATGGTGCGCGGATCGGCAGCATAAAGATTGCGGCCCGTCGGCAGGACATCGAGACGCCCGCGCGCGGGTGCGCCGGAAGGACCGGGGACAATATGGCGGCCATCGAGCGCGGTAAGCAGCGCTGTTTTTTCCGCCGCAGCACTTTCAAGCCTCAGAAGATCGGTCTCGCCTTCGGGGCTGCGGCCAAAAACATGCTGGCCATCCTTGATGGCGAAGTCCTTGAGATCGCAGAGGAAGGCGTCGATGCGCGACAGCGCCGCATCGGCATCGTCCTTTGCACCGACACCGGCATCCGCCGCAAGACCGGTTTCCAGCGCCTTCTCTACGATCAGTTTCGCCAGCCGGTCGCGGCGGCGGCGGTCGAGCCCATCCGCCTGCGCATATTCGTCGACGAGCTGTTCCAGAGCCGATTGTTCCGGCGAAAGCCCGGCATCTACCAGCACAGGCGGAACATGGCCGATCGTGACGGCAGCGATCCGCCGTTTGGCAACCGCCGCTTCGCCCGGATTGGAAACGATGAACGGATAGACCACCGGCAAAGACCCGGTGACGATTTCAGGAAAACAATCGCGGGAAAGCGCAACTGTCTTGCCGGGCAGCCATTCCAGCGTGCCATGCGCACCGACATGCACAATGGCATGCGCCCCTGCGACACGCTGCATCCAGGCGCCGAAAGCGACCAACGCATGACGTGGCGGCAGGGCAGGGTCATGGTAATCCACCCGCCGATCCTCATTTCGCCCACGATCCGGTGCCAGGGCCACGAATATCTGGCCGAAACGGGCGACGCGAAAACGGAATGCGCCGTCGGCTAGTGCGTCGTCCTGTTCGGCCGAACCCCACGTGCCATCCACGGAGGCGGCAACCCCTTCAGGCAAACCCAAAAGAAAATCACGATAGTCTGAAAGTCCGACAGCCGCTTCCTGCTGCTCGACACAATCCAGCAAAGCCCGCGCCGTTTCGGGAATATCCGAGACCACATATCCTGCCGCGGCCAGATCGCGCAGCATTTCAAGCACGCTTTGCGGCACATCAAGACCAACGGCATAACCCGTGCGCCCCGGCGCAGCACCGGGATAATCCGGCATCAGAATGATGATCCGCCGTTCCTGTGGCGTGGACTGTTTTAATTGCAGAAAGGCAGCGATTCGGTTTGCCACCTGTTCGACGCGATCAGCCTCCGGTACATTGATGAGGCTGATACCGCCATCAGTCCGCACCTGCTTGAATGATATCGCGCCAGCAAGAATCCGGCCATCGAGTTCCGGCAGGACCACATGCATGGCAAGATCGGAAGGGTTGAGACCGCGCGCATTTTCCGCCCAGCCGTCCCTTCGCGTCGTCGCCATAACCACCTGAAACACCGGCACGCCGATGCGGTCAAACAGGGTTTTACCGCTGTCGTCCATCTGACTGGCAAAAGCCGTGGCGGCAACGATGGCGGCGGGCTGGAGTTCGGGCAGTACGGTTTCGAGAAAGCGAATTGCCTCCGCATCCTTGAGGCCGCTGACGAAAATCGGCAATGGCGCAAAACCACGCTGAGAGAGCGCGTTAAAAAGCGCATCCACGGGCGCCGCATCGGCCGCAAGAAGCATGGAGCGGTAAAAGAGAATGGGAAGGACAGCTGCAACGGCGGGAAAACCGGCGCAGGCTTCCGCCTGATCCACGACGCCTTTACCCGGCCGGTAAAAGCCGGCTTTCGGCAGCGGTTGAGCCTCGATATCTGGCCATGCGCCACCACTTACAAGGGCAGCAAGACCAATGGCAAGCCGGTCCATATTTTCCCGCCCACCCTCGCGGAAGAAGGCGAGGACCGACGCCAACGTCTGGCGATCAACAGTCGAGGCTGCTTCGAGCTTTTCGTCTCTCTCACTGCATTCACCCGGCAGGAGCATAAGTTTTATGCCACGTCGCCGCGCCATCGTGCTGAGCTGATCGACGCCATAGCGCCAGCGTTCCGCGCCGCCGAGAATCCGGATAAGGATGACACGGGCATGTTCGGCCGTCTTCTCAATCCACAGATCGACCGACATCGGATGCCGAAGCTCGGAGAGGTTGGCGGCAGACAATGACGGAAGCGCGCCCTCTGCCTGCCGCCATGCCTGTTCCAKCCCGGCAAGATCGCTTGCCGAAAAAGACAGCATCACCACATCCGATCGCGGCTGGTTGAGATCAACCGGCTCGATCAGGTCGTCCAGAGACGAAGATGTGGTGGCGAGAATGTGCATTTCTATCAGGCGGCCAGCATCTGTTCGATCTTTTCGCGGTTGAGGCCCTTTTCGCCTATGACGACGAGGCGGCTGCGGCGCTCTTCACCGGCCGCCCAGGGACGGTCATAATAATGGTTGACGCGGCTACCGACTGCCTGCACCTGCAGGCGCATCGGCTTGGTAGATACTTCGACGAAACCTTTGATGCGCAGAACATTTTCCGCAGCCGCCGTCTCGGCGATACGAGCCGCCAGCGCTTCCGGATCGGTCACGGCCGGCAGGTCGATGACGAAGCTGTCGAAATCGTCATGTTCGTGGTCGAGTTCACCATCGTGATGGGTGCGGCGGTTTTCGATATCCTCTTCAACCGCAAGACCGAGGCCGATCAGCACGGCCGGATCGATGACGCCATTCGAGGCGACGACGATCTTTGCGGCCCGCGGCAAATGCTCGAGAATATGAGCCTTCGCCTTGTCCAGACCGGCGCTATCGAGCAGATCCGCCTTGGTCAGCACGATAAGATCGGCACAGGCGATCTGGTCCTCAAAAACCTCTTCGACCGGATCGTCGTGATCGAGGGCTTCGTCATTTGCGCGCTGGGCGGCAAGGGCTTCCATGTCATGCGCCACCTGACCCTCGGCAAGGGCAGCGCCATCCACAACAGCTACCACAGCGTCAACCGTCACGCGGCTCTTGATGGCCGGCCATTGAAATGCCTGCACCAGCGGCTTGGGTAGGGCAAGGCCGGAGGTCTCGATGAGGATATGCTCCACCTTCGGCTGGCGGCTCAGAATCTGCTCGATGGCCGGCTGGAAATCATCCGCCACCGTGCAGCAGATGCAGCCATTGGCCAGCTCAACGATGTTTTCCTCCGGGCAGCTCTCAATGCCGCATCCCTTGAGGATATCGCCATCGATGCCGATATCACCGAATTCGTTGACGATGATGGCAAGCCGCTTGCCATCAAGCTTTTCGAGAAGACCGCGCAGCAGCGTGGTTTTTCCAGCCCCCAGAAAGCCAGTGACGATGGTGCAGGGAACGCGGTCCAGAAGGGTGCTCATGATCTCTCCTCGGTAAAATCGAATGGGGGAATGCGCGCCACCATGCCGCGCTTCAATGTGTCGGGGCGGCCGCGCCAGGGCATCAGGCCATCTGCGGAGGCGGCCAGCATTTGCGCGCCCGTGAGCAGGTCTTCCGCATCGTTGGGCGTCAGCCCGCCGAATACATAGGACCAGCCATCGGCACCGCGCAGCACGGCACTGAGGCCGCGTTTGCAATTGGCAAGGCAATTGACGGAGCGAACATCGATGCCGGAGTCACGCGCTTTTGCGATGGCAGCTTCCGCAAGGATGGTGCCGGGGCGCGGCTCCGCATTGGGATCGGTGTCGTCGCGACAGCTTCGGCAGACAAAAACGACCACGCCGGAAGCTGTGTTGACTTCCATTGTCCCGTCCGCACAAGAAGATGTTGTGGTAATATCCAAACCGTTCCGCTTTCCGCGCCTTTAAACTCGTCGGGGTGCGGATGTCGAAAACAGCGCACTGAAAAGCGCGGCTGCAATTCAATTCGACCGGCTGACCGGAGCACCCCGCCCGGGAGACGTTTTTTCCTGAAACGGCAGGTCTCCTGGCTTGCGGCTTTAAAACACCCTGCACCACCTTCCCGGACCAATTTTATGGTCCAGTGGCTTCACAGTGCGGGCTTACCGCTTACAGTTGCGGGGGCAGCCACGGAATGACCCGTTATGGGGTGGAACCGTGTTCCCTCTTAGCTTTTCCCGTTGCCGGGAAAAGACCGTCAGTGCCTTACCCTTAGGCTGAACGGGCGTGACGGTCAATGCTGCCGGCTTGTCGATTGCCGGGTGCGGCAAATTGAGTATAGTCGCCGCTCCGAATGGCGGGGGCATACGGTCCCGCGCCTCTGGACGAGAAGGAAAACGCGATGACACGCGATATCAGCGACAGCGAAGCCGAACGCCACCGGCAGAAAATGGTCAACCGCAAGACGGTTCAGGATGCCGAAGTCGCGGAAAAGACCATCGAAAAAGGTCTGCTGATGATCAATACCGGCCCTGGCAAAGGCAAATCCACGGCCGCTTTCGGCCTTGCCCTGCGCATGCTCGGCACCGGGCGGCGGGTCGGCGTCGTGCAATTCATCAAGGGCGCATGGTCGACGGGTGAACAGCAGGCCCTGACTTTGTTCGGCGACAGGGTGGAATGGCGCACCATGGGCGAGGGGTTTACCTGGGACACGCAGGACCTGAAGCGCGATGTCGCGGCAGCTACAAAGGCCTGGGAGGAAGCGAAAGCACTGATGGCCGACGAGACGATCGGATTGCTGGTTCTCGACGAACTGAACATTGCGCTCCGCTATGAATACCTGCCGCTGGAAGAGGTCGTCGAAACGCTTTCCAACCGTAGATCCGATCTGCATGTCATCGTTACCGGCCGCAACGCCAAACAACCGTTGATCGACGCTGCCGACATGGTGACGGAAATGACCCTCGTCAAACATCACTTCAAGGCGGGCGTAAAGGCGCAGGCCGGGATAGAATACTGACATGACTGCACGTGTGCTGATGTTTCAGGGAACCGGCTCGGATGTCGGCAAATCGCTGATGGTGGCTGGCCTTGCCCGCGCCTTCGTCAGGCGTGGCCTGTCCGTCATGCCGTTCAAGCCGCAGAACATGTCGAACAATGCGGCGGTCACTGCCGATGGCGGCGAGATCGGTCGCGCGCAGGCGCTGCAGGCGCGGGCAGCAGGCGTTCCGCTGTCGGTTCACATGAACCCGGTGCTTTTAAAGCCGCAGAGCGAAACCGGCGCACAGGTCGTCGTACAGGGCAAAATTGTCGGCAATGCCAAGGCAGCCGATTATCAGCACATGAAAGCCGGGCTGATGCCGCGTGTGCTGGAGAGCTTCGAGCACCTGAAACAACAGGCCGATCTGGTGCTGGTGGAAGGGGCGGGAAGTGCTTCCGAAATCAACCTCCGCGCTAACGACATCGCCAATATGGGTTTTGCCCGCGCCGCAGATGCTCCCGTGATCCTGATCGGCGATATCGACCGGGGCGGGGTCATCGCCAGCCTCGTGGGCACAAAAACCGTTCTCGAACGCGATGATGCCGCGATGATAGAGGGCTTCATCGTGAACCGCTTTCGCGGTGACCCTACGCTGTTTTCAGACGGCATGCGGATGATCGCGGAAAAGACCGGCTGGGCGTCCATCGGGCTATTGCCGCATTTTTCCGATGCTGCGAAATTGCCAGCGGAGGACGCCCTTGGGCTTACTGGCCCAGCGCAACAAAAGCCCGGCGCGAAAATCCGCATTGCCGTGCCGATCCTGCCGCATATCTCCAATTTCGACGATCTGGATCCGCTCGACATGGAGCCGGATGTGGAGCTGATCCGAGTGCGGCCGGGCGAGACCATTCCCGCCGATTGCCGGCTGGTTCTGCTCTGCGGTTCGAAATCCACCATAGCTGATATCGCCGTGCTGAAAAATGCAGGCCTCGACATCGACATCAAGGCACATGTGCGCCGCGGCGGTTATGTTCTCGGTCTCTGCGGCGGATACCAGATGCTTGGAAAAACCGTTGCCGACCCTGACGGCATCGAAGGACCACCAATGACGGTCAATGGGTTGGGCCTGCTGGATGTGACGACGGTTTTGACCGGTGACAAGAGGCTCGTTTCCGTCCAGGGACAGAGTTTCGACGGAATTCCCTTATCCGGCTATGAAATGCATGTTGGCGAAACAACGGGTGCCGCGGGCAACCTGCCATTTTCGACCATTGACGGACATGCCGATGGCGCAATTTCGCCCGATGGCCGCATCTTAGGCACCTATATCCACGGCCTGTTTGCGGATGACCGCCAACGCGGGGCGTGGCTTGAGCGGCTTGGTGGGCAGGGCACTGAATTGAACTATGATGCGCAGGTGGATGCCGTTCTTGATCGCCTGGCGGCCCATATGGAGAACCACCTCGATCTCGACAGACTGCTTTCTATAGCGCGATAAGGATTGCCAGCAATCCGAACAGCGCGATCAGCAGGAAGTCTGCGATCCTCGCCAGCCTGAGCGCTGTGCGAATATCGCCAGCAACCAGTGTCGCTCTTCCGCCTTCGCCCATGAAACGAGCGTCGATCATCTGCCCGCCATAGGAGCGCGGCCCGGCCAGCGCAAAGCCCAGTGCCCCGGCCAGTGCCGCCTCCGGCCAGCCGGCATTGGGAGAGCGGTGATGCCGCGCATCGCGGCGTATCGCGGCAATTGCCCCTTTCGGTGATGCACCCTTCACGAAAAACGCGGCGACCACGAAAAGACCGCCGCTCAGTCTCGATGCCGGCAAATTGACCAGATCGTCCAGCCGGGCCGACGCCCAACCAAAGGCCTCATGGCGTGGCGAGCGATGACCGATCATGCTGTCGGCCGTGTTGATTGCCTTATAACCCGCACCGCCTGGCAGCCCCAGAAGACCAAGCCAGAGGGAAGGGGCGACAATGCCGTCAGAGAAATTCTCAGCCAGACTTTCAATCGCCGCCCGGCAGATTGCCGGCTCATCCAGCGCCTGCGGATCGCGCCCGACGATCATGGAGACAGCTTTGCGCCCGCCGTCAATCCCCTCGCGTTCCAGCGCAATGGCAACGGCCTCAACATGCTGTTCCAGACTTTTTTGGGCCGGAAGTGACGCCCCAAGCACCGCAACAAGCAACAGACCAAGGGGCAATAAAAGCAGAACAAATTGCACTAACCATGCAACAAGCACCGTCAGCGCCAGAAAAACGGAGAGCGCCGCGACGCCTGCCGCCTTGCGCTGCGAAAATGAAGCACTCTCCCGGTTCCATTTTTTGTCCAGCAGCGCGATAAGCGAACCGATCCAGGTGACGGGATGACCGATGCGTTTGAACAGCCAGTCCGGATATCCAGTCAGGCGTTCGATCAAGAGCGACAGAAAAGCGAGAGCGAAGAACATGGGCGATAAGGTACCGGAAAAGGCGCAGGCTACGATCCGTCACGGCGGCAATCTCGGCAAGGCGCGTCTGATGTTTCCTGAAGCGCCGGAACCGTGGATCGACCTGTCGACCGGGATCAATCCGCACTCCTACCCGCATTCTCCCGTTCCCGCCAGCGCATTTGCCCGCCTGCCGGAGCCTGACGCGGCCGAAGAATTGAAAAGGCTGGCTGGCGCCTCTTTCGGCGCACCATCCACGGGGCATGTGGCACTGTCCCCCGGCACCCAGATGCTGATGCCATTGCTGGCTCACCTGGCACTCGAACGCGGAGCGAAAAGCGGAGCCGTGCTCTCACCCGCTTATGCCGAACATGCCCGCACCGCGCGCATGGCCGGACTGACCGTGACCGAGGTAGACCATATCAGTGATCTGTCAGCGTACGACTATGCGGTGGTGGTCAATCCCAACAACCCCGATGGTCGCATCACGGATCGAGAAGCTTTGTTGTCGCTGGCCGAGGCGATGCGCCGCAAAGGCGGCCTGCTCGTCGTTGACGAGGCCTTTATCGAGACAGGACATACGGAAAGTCTTGCAAATGTCGCAGGGCGTGACGCGCTGATAATACTGCGATCCTTCGGCAAGTTCTATGGCATGGCAGGGGTCCGACTCGGTTTTGCGCTTGCGCATCCCGACATCGCTGCGGAACTGGAGGCAAGGCTTGGCCCCTGGGCAGTATCCGGGCCGGCGCTCAATATCGCGACGCAGGCTTTGGCGGACAGGGAATGGCAATCATCCATGCGGCTCCGGCTTGCGGCAGAAGCACAGCGTATGAGTGAATTGCTGGAAAAAGTGGGCCTGAAGATTGCCGGCGGTACGTCCCTGTTCACCCTGGTGCGGGACCACCGGGCCAAAGAACTTTTCGATCACCTTGGCCTGCACGGCATTCTGGTGCGCATTTTTGATGAAAGGCCGAACGACATGCGTTTCGGCCTTCCCGGCAGCGAAGCGGAGTGGCAGCGCCTCACGGAAGCGCTGTTATCCTTCAATCATCCCTTGAACGTGTAGGTCGCAATAGAATCCGGCTTCATTTCAATGGAGAAACCGGGCAGCTTCGGCGGCATGTACGCGGCATTGCGAATATCGCAGGGTTCGATGAAATGCTCGTGCAGATGGTCGACATATTCGATCACGCGGCCTTCCTTGGTGCCGGAAACCACGAGATAGTCGATCATCGACAGATGCTGCACATATTCGCAAAGGCCGACGCCACCGGCATGCGGCCAGACCGGCAAATTGTATTTGGCAGCAATCAACAGAACCGCCAGCACCTCGTTAAGACCACCCATGCGGCAGCTGTCGATCTGCACCACGTCGATTGCACCTTCGGCGATGAACTGCTTGAACATGATACGGTTCTGGCACATTTCGCCGGTTGCCACCTTCACGGAGCCGATGGCTGCACGGATCTTGCGATGGCCGGCGACATCGTCCGGGCTGGTCGGCTCTTCAATGAAGAAGGGCTTGGCGAAGGCAAGTTGCTTGACCCATTCAATCGCCTGATCCACTTCCCACACCTGGTTGGCGTCGATCATCAGATAACGGTCGGGGCCGATCACCTCGCGGGCTATGGTGAGGCGGCGGATATCGTCTTCGAGATCACGGCCAACCTTCATCTTTACATGGTTGAAACCGGCATCGATCGCTTCCTGGCAAAGACGGCGCAGCTTGGCGTCGTCATAACCGAGCCAGCCGGCTGATGTGGTGTAGCAGGCGTAGCCTTCGTTCTTCAGCGTCTCGATACGTTCCTTTTTGCCGCTTTCGGCTTTTTTGAGGATCGCAAGCGCATCGTCCTTCGTCAGCACGTCAGTCAGATAGCGGTAATCGACGATATCGGCGATTTCTTCCGGGCTCATATCGGCAACAAGCTGCCAGACGGGTTTGCCCGCCTTTTTGGCCAGCAAATCCCAGACAGCATTGACGACGGCGCCGGTGGCGAGATGCATCGCGCCCTTGTCCGGGCCGATCCAGCGCAGCTGGCTATCACCAGTCAGGTGGCGCCAGTATTTGCCGGGGTTCTCGGTGACCGTCGCCAGATCGGTTCCGACCACCAGATGGCGCATCGCCTTGATGGCCATGCAGCAAATCTCATTACCGCGGCCAATGGTGAAGGTCAGCCCGTGGCCTTTCAGTTCCGGTTCGTCGGTGTCGAGAATGACGTAAGCCGCCGAATAATCCGGGTCGGGGTTCATCGCATCCGAACCATCAAGGCTCTGGGAGGTCGGAAAACGCAGGTCGAAAACTCGCAGATCAGTAATTTTGGTCATGGCCGTTCACTCGCGGTCAGTGTCAAAGGAAATCGTTCAGTCGTGGTGGAAGGTTTCTTCCATCATTGCCCACCACTCGCCTTCCTTGCGGCTTTCGAGTGGTTGCTGGCAGGGAATGGTGAAAGACCACCATTCCTGGTTCTTTGGGCTTGCCGCCATCTTCGCCATATCGGCGCTGAAATCGGTGCCGTGATATTCCCAATATCCGAACAGCAGATTTTCCGGTTCGCGCAGGAAGATCGTGTAGTTGCGGATGTTGCAATCGCTGATGAGCGCCAGAATTTCGGGCCAGACGGCGGCGTGCAGTCTTCTATATTCCGCGATCATGTCCGGTTTGACGCCGATGACCATTCCCATGCGCTGCATACAAAACTCCGTTATTGCTTGATGGTGGCGAGCGCCGCACGCAGTTTCTGCTGCGGCACGTTTAACCCCAAACGTTCCGCCGCAGCGATGACCGGGACAAAACGACGGCGTTTCTTTTCATCGTGATTGCCTGAAATGTCCGCGAGCCGGTGGGCGAGAAAGGGGTTCAGGAAACGCTCCCGCACCGCACGGATATAGGATTGCGCTTCTTCTCCCATGCCTTCTGCGGCAAAGACCGGCAGAACCTCGTCCCGCCAGAGCGTTTCCAGATCTCCCGAAAGCGCATCGTCGGCCATTGCCTGCCGCACGGTCTCGTTTTTCGCACGGGCATCCCGCAACCATCGCTCCGCCAGATAGGAATGGCCAAGATTGAGCAGGAACAGCTTCAGCTTTTCATAGTGGTCGAGATCATCAGTCAGCACCACCGCAGGGTGGGTGCAGGGCAGAACAAGGCCCTCCTGCTTCTCGATTGCCCAAAGCGCATAGGGCTCGGCAACTGCGCCAACCGGATCGATCGGCTCGGAAACGATGCGGTCTACAAGGCTGTTGGCAAAACGGCATTTCTCATTCAGGTAGAAGCCGAAACCCGCCGGCAGCTGCCATTCGTCGGCAAGCTGGCGAACAACCTCTTTCAACCGGTCGCCGTTGCGCGGAACAAGCTCGCAAGGAAAGATCGATACAGGGGCTTCCGGATTGGTCTGAAAACGTTCCAGCAGCAACAGGCAGAGCTTTGCCGGAAAACTCTTTGGCACAAGCGTGAAGTCGTCGGTAAGACCCGGACCGTCGAACGAATCCAGCTCATAACCGCGGTCACCCGTATTGGACAGAATGACCCCTGCCCCGCAGGCGATGCGCCGCACCTCGGCCCAGTCGGCCGCCGCCGTCAGCGCGCGCGCGACAGCCTTACCTGGAATTTCCTCATCCACCTCTTGCCCGTCGCGAATGCCGCGAATGCGCACCGGATAGGGCGTGCCATCGTTCAATGCTGCCACACGCTTCAGGCTCTCCGCATTGCCGGTCGTCTGAACGATTGCGATGCGCCCGAGGGCCTCGCCTTTTTCCAGCGCCTGCGAAATGAACAAATCCGCATGCGCCAGAAGAAAGCGGCTGGTACCGAATTGCAGGATGGGTGTGTCGGTCGTCATGCGACCTCCACCATGCCCTTGATGACTCCGGCTTTCGGATCGGTCAGCCCGGCGAATTTGGAAGGCACATCGGCAAGTGTCATGCGGTGAGTGATGAGTGCCTCCGGTACCTTGCCTTCCCGCAGCGCCTGCAGCACCCGCTCGAAATCCTCCGGCGTGGCGTTGCGGCTGCCAAGCAGCGTGGTTTCGCGCTTGTGAAACTCCGGATCGTTGAAGGAGATATCGCTGGCAACGATGGAAACCAGCACATAGGAACCACCGTGGCCGACGAAGGAAAAGCCACGCTCCATGGCTTTAGGATTACCGGTCGCATCAAAAACGGCATCGAAGAAATCGCCGCCGGTGATATCCGACAGGCGATCCTTGTCGCCCTCGCCAAGCGTCACCGTATGGGCAACGCCGAGATGGTCCTTGCAGAAATCCAGCCGGTCGGTGCGCCCGTCAATCATCGTCACCTCGCCGCCATCGAGAACGGCGAAAACCGCAACCGCCATGCCGATCGGACCGGCGCCGACGATCAGGACCTTCTGGCCCTTTTCCACCGACCCACGACGCACGGCATGCGCGCCAATCGCCAGAAATTCGGTCATTGCCGCCTGATCGAGGCTCAGGCCCTCCGCCTTCAGCACGAATTGCTGCGGAACGCTCAGATATTCGACCATGCCGCCATCGCGATGAACGCCAAGCACACCGATGTTGCGGCAGCAATTGCTCTTTCCTTTACGGCAGGCGCTGCACTCACCACAGGAAATATAGGGTATGACGGTAACCACATCGCCCACCGAAAGATGGCTGCCTTCCGGCGCCTCTTCCACCGTGCCGGAAAGCTCGTGGCCCATGATGCGCGGATAAGAAAGATAAGGCTGATTACCGGTGAAAATATGCAGGTCCGTGCCGCAGACACCAATGCGACGAATACGCACCAGCACTTCACCTTCGCCACGGGCGGGCTTTGGTAGTTCCTTGGGGACAAGTTGACCGGGGGTCTCGCAGAAAATCGCCAGCATGCATCACCTGTTGGGAAGGGAATAAAAACGAACGGCGTTGCCGCCAAAGACGGCCGCATGGTCGTGCTCAGGCACGATTTCGCGGCAGAAGTCCAGCCATTCCTGATAGTCGCCAGCCAGCCGCAATACCGGCCAGTCGCTGCCGAAGATCACGCGTTCGCCGCCGAACAGTTCCAGAATGGTTTCGGCATAGGGCCGGACGGCTTCCGGTCTCTGCTCGCCACGCTCGGTCAAAAGGCCGGACAGCTTGCAATGGAGGTTGGGAAGGGCCGCCAAAGCTGCCATGTCCCTGCGCCAGTCCCCATATTGGCCCGTGGCGATAAGCGGCTTCGCCCCGTGATCGATGACAACAGGCAATTGCGGATGGCGGCGCGCGAAGGCGAGAAGATGCGACAGATGCGGCGGCAGGACTAGCGCATCGAACACCAGTGCGTGTTTCACCAGCGCATCCACGGCGGCATCGAGCGCGGGATCATCGATCCAGGTCACATCTTCCATGCCTTGCAGCATCGGCCGTACGCCCTTGAAGGCCGGATGTTTTGCCCGCCGGGAGATTTCCGCCGTAGCATCCACGGACTTCATGTCCACCCAGCCGACAACGCCCTTGATGAAATCGGTGCTTCCAGCCAGATCGAGCATGAAATCCGTATCGGCCGCACTTTCCATCGTCTGCACCAGCACCGTTCCGGAAACTCCGGCCTTTGCCAGCAGAGGAGACAGATCCTGCGGAAGAAAATCCCGGTAGATGGCAGCCAGAGACGGTGGCGGCCATTGCCCGGCACGATCCTTCATCAGCCAGAAATGCTGGTGGGCATCGATGATCATCGCTTCAGGCCTTTGTGCCGGGCACGGGTGCGCCTTCGGAAATCAGGCCACGCTTTTGCAGCTCCGACCAGAATTCGTCCGGAACAACCTGTTCGAACCATTCGATGTTTGCGGCAAGTTGCTGCGCATTGCGCGCGCCGGATACGACCGTGACCGAAGCCGGATGCCCGAGCGGAAACTGCAGCGCAGCCGCCTGCAACGAAACACCAACGTCGTCACAAACGCCCTGAAGCGCATCCACCCGCGTGATGATGTCGGCAGGCGCATCGGCATAGTTGAATTTGCGGTTGCCTGCCAGAATGCCTGAATTGAAAGCACCGGCGACCACGATCGCAACGCCGGTTTCCGCGCAGCGGTTCATGAAGTCAAGGCTCTGCTGCTCCAGAAGCGTATAACGGCCGGCAAGCATGGCAACGTCGATGTCGAAAACATCCATGGCGTCGCCGACGATTTCCCACTCGTTGACGCCGAGGCCGATAGCACCCGTCGACCCTTCCTCGCGCAGCTTGCCAAGTGCCCGGAAGCCGCCGCCGGTGGTCAGCTGCTCCCAGTAGTGCTGGTGCTTTTCGCCATGCGTGAAAGAGCCGATATCGTGCACATAGAGAATATCCGGCTTCAGAACGCCGAGCCGCTGCTGGCTCGCTTCGAAGGAGCGTAGAATACCGTCATAGGAATAATCATAGACCGGGCGGAAAGGCAGCGGCGCAATATAGGCGTCCTCTTCCGGGCCCACAGTTTCATCGGGAACCATGACGCGACCGACCTTGGTCGAGAGGGTGTATTCGCTTCGGTCATGCTCCGTCACCATGGTTCCAAGACGACGCTCCGAACGCGTGTAACCGTAAAAAGGTGCGGTATCGAAATAGCGAATGCCGCTTTCCCATGCCTTGTCGAACGCACCTTTGGATTCCTCGTAGGGCGTGATGCGGTAGAGATTACCCATCTGGGCGCAACCAAGGCCCATGACCGTGACTTCAACGGCACGGTGCGGCAATTTACGTGTATCGGAGACTTTCATCGCAAGGGCTTCCTGAATTTTTCGGTAGAGCGGATGTTGAAAACCGTATGCGGTATTGACTGAAATCCCGCTTCTGAAATTTGTGAGGCGCGCCGCTCAAAGAGCGGCGCGCCGTCATGCGTTAATAAAGAACGTTCTTGGCTTCCGGCTTCTCGATATTGTCCTTGGTGACAACAACAACGCCGGTGTCGACGAACTTTTCGACCTTTTCCTTGCTGATGAGCTTGGAAACGGTCTGGATGCCCTTTTCGCCCATCTGATACGAACCCTGAACGACGATGCCGGCCAGCGTGCCGTCCTTGACGAAGCCCTGAAGGTCCTGGTTACCGTCAAAGCCGATGCCGACAACCTTGCCTGCCTTACCGGCCTGGGCGAGCGCGCGGCCTACGCCGATTGCGGTGGGTTCATTGGCGCCGAAGATGCCCTTGAGATCGGAATTGGCGGCCAGAACGTCGGTTGTCTGGTTCAGCGCCGTCGCCATCTGCGACTGCGAATAGAACGGACCTACGATCTTGAGGTTGGAATGCATCTGGATATAGTCGGTGAAACCGCCAACGCGGCCGATTTCCGAACCGGCACCGGCGACGTAGGACATCACGGCGATCTTGCCTTCCTTGCCAACCTTGTCGATCAGCGCCTGAGCAGCCAGTTCGCCGGCTTTCTTGTTATCGGTCGCCAGGAAGGACTGATAATATTGCTCGGAACCCTTGGCGAGCTGTGAGTCGATCAGAACCACGGGAATGCGGGCTTCCCAGGCTTTCTTGACAGCCGGAACCAGCGCATCAGGATCGGAAGGAGCAAGAACGATACCCGAAACCTTACGGTTTACAGCGTTTTCAACCATGTTGACCTGATCGGCGATGGCCGATTCAGAAGCCGGACCCTGGAAGGTCATGGTGTTGCCGGCAGAGTCCTTCATCGCCGCATCGGCGCCCTTCTGAACGTTCTGCCAGAAGGTGGAGTTGACGGTCTTGACGATGACGGCGATTTCGCCGGCCTGCACGGTGGAGACGCTCCACAGCGCGATTGCGGATGTCAGAAGGGCGGTCGTAAGCTTGTTCATTTCTTCCTCCGTGATGTCGGCATACCGGGCCTCCCGTGCCGATCTTGTTTGCGGATAGGGTCCGCAGCCCTGTATCAGCGGCGGTTGCGCAGCTGGTCGATCCAGACGGTGACCAGAATGACAAGACCGATGATGATCTGTTGCGTGAAGGCGGACACGCCATTCATATTGAGCCCGTTGCGCAGGATGCCGATGACGAAGGCGCCGATTGCCGTGCCTGAAATCGTGCCCACGCCGCCGATGAGCGATGTGCCGCCGATAACGGCGCTGGCAATGGCGTCCAGCTCATACATCACGCCCTCATTCGGCTGGGCTGTGACGAGGCGCGACATCAGCACGCAACCGGTCAACCCGGCGAGCGTACCGGACAGGATGTAGGTGAAATTGGTGACGCGTGCGACGTTTACGCCGGACAGACGCGCAGCATCCGCATTCGAACCGACGGCATAGATGTGACGGCCAAGGATGGAGCGGTTGAGCATGAAGGAAACAGCCAGCGCAATCACCACCATGAGGATGACGGGGTAGGGAATGCCCGGAAACACCACGTTCGGAAAACCGTCATCCCCAATATTGACGATGCGGAAGAGGGCGCCGTTGCCGAGTTCACCGAAGGATTCGCCGAGGCCGGAAACCGCTCGCGCGCCGGTGATCTGCAGTGCCACACCACGGGCGATCAGCATCATGCCGAGTGTCGCGATAAACGGTGGCAGCTTGAAGCGCGTGACCATGAGGCCATTGATGAGACCGCAAAGCGACCCCGTCAGAATGCCAAGCAGCATGCCGACCGGCACCGGCATACCCAACTCCTTCACCGCAAGCGCGGCAACGACGCCGGCCAGAGCAAGCACCGAACCAACGGAAAGATCAATGCCGCCGGTGATGATGACGCAGGTCGCACCAATGCCGAGAAGGGCGATGGAGGTCACCTGAAGCGCAATGGTCATGGCATTGTTGACGGAGAAGAAGGCGCTGCTGGTGGCGGAAAACACCATAACCAGCACAACGAGACTGCCAAGAGCCGCAAACTTCTGGATGATGTCCTTCTGGCGGTCGCTGAAAGCGAAGCTCTTCTTGGGTTCTGCAATATTAGCCATGTCGTTCCTCACTGCGCGGCCCGGCCGTAACCGGACGCGTACCGCATGATTTCTTCCTGATTGGTCTTGGCGGTCTCAAGCACGCCCGTGATCCGGCCCTGGTGGAAAACGGCGATACGATCCGTCAGTCCCAGAATTTCCGGCAGTTCCGAACTGATGAGAATGACGCCGATGCCCTGTGCGGCCAGCTCGTCCATGATCTTGTAGATCGCGAATTTTGCGCCGACATCGATGCCGCGCGTCGGCTCGTCGAAAAACAGCACGCGCGACTGCCGGAACAGCCATTTGCCAATGATGATTTTCTGCTGATTGCCACCTGAAAGCAGCCGCACCGTCTGTTCGATCGAAGGGGTACGGATGTTCAGGAGATCGACGTAACGTCTGGCGACATCGTCGTGCTTCTTAAAGTCGATCAGCCCGAAGCGGTTGGAGACCTCGCCGATATTGGCAAGCGTCGTATTGGCCGCAACCGACATCTTGATCGCAAGACCATCGCTTTTGCGGTCTTCGGACAGATAGGCGATACCCTCTTCGATGGCATCTCGCGGGGAACTGATGGAAAGCTCCCGCCCGTTGAAAACGACCTTGCCAGCATCCAGAGGATCGGCACCGAAGATTGCCCGTGCGACTTCCGTGCGACCCGCACCCATCAGTCCGGCAAAGCCGAGAATCTCACCGCGCCGCAGCGAGAAACCGACATCGTGGAACACACCCTTGCGCGTCAGCCCTTCCACAGAGAAAATAACATCATCCGTAGGGCGCGACGTGCGTTCCGGGAACTTCTCCTCCAGCGAACGCCCGACCATGCGCGTGACGATATCGTCAACGGTGATCGATGCAAAATCGTCGGTGGAAATATAACGCCCGTCCCGCAAAACCGTCACGCGGTCGACGATTTCGGCCATTTCATCGAGCCGGTGGGAAATATAGACGATGCCGACGCCAGAAGCCTTGAGATCGCGGATCACCTTGAACAACAGCCGCGTTTCCTGCTCGGTCAGCGAGGAGGTCGGCTCATCCATAATGAGGACTTCAGCATCCAGGGAAAGCGCCTTGGCAATTTCGACCATCTGACATTGCGCGACCGAGAGGCCGCGGACAATCTGGTCAGGGTCGATATCGACGCCCAGCCGATCGAGACAGCGCTTTGCATCAAGCCGCAGCTTCTTGCGGTCAACGAGGAAACCACGGCGCGGCTCGCGGGCGAGATAGATGTTCTCGGCAACGGAAAGATGCGGAACGAGGTTGAGTTCCTGATGGATGATGGCGATGCCGGCGGCTTCGGATTCCAGCGGCGATGCATATTGCACTTTGACGCCCTTGTGCAGGATGGTTCCGTCGCTAGGCTGGTAAACGCCGCTGATGATTTTCATCAGGGTGGATTTTCCGGCACCGTTTTCGCCGCAAACAGCGTGAACCTCGCCGCTGCGCAAGTCGAAATGCACATTCGACAACGCTTTGACGCCCGGAAATTCCTTGCTGATGTTTTCGAGACGCAGGAGGCCTGAACCAAGGCCGCGCGCCGTCTCCTCAGGCGAAAAATCGCCTCGAATTGTCGATGCGCCCTGCGACATCAAGAAACCTCCACCCGCGCTCCCCGCTCCACCGGGGGCAATAATGAGCCAAATGGTTAGGCCGCTTTTTTAGAATGGTCAAGCCAATTAGCCCAAAATTTGAATCCCGCGTCTGGTACACGCAAAATCATCTCAAAAGACTTATTGAAATAAGATTGTAAATTCATGTATTTAAGTAATTTCTTGCGTATTGATGCGCTTGGCGCTACGGTAAGGCCAAATTCAGATAACAGACAAGGTTCGTCAGAAAACACATGAATGGTCAGGCCAAAATAGCGGAACCACGCAGGCTTTATCAGCAGATTGCGGACCAGATACGCGAGCTGATTGATCTGGGAGAGTTTCTGCCTGGAACACGACTTCCCGCCGAACGGGAACTGGCACAGAAGCTCGGGGTTTCGCGACCATCACTGCGCGAGGCACTGATTGCGCTTGAAATCGACAACACCGTCGAAATCCGCATGGGTTCCGGTGTCTATGTCTCCGCCGAGGCCCTTCAGACAACCCACAACACCAAATCCTTGGGCGACAGCCCCTCCGAACTGATGCAGGCGCGCGCAGCGCTGGAAGGCGCGACAATCGTACTGGCGGCGAGCCGCATGACCGATGAAACGATTGCAAACCTTCGCCAGATTCTCAACACGATGCAGCAGGAAATCGAGGCCGCGCGCAAACCTCTCGATCAGGACCGGCTTTTCCACGTCACCATTGCCGAACAATCCGGTAACAGCGTTCTGGCCCGGCTGGTGGCAAACCTCTTCGATGAGCGCCACAGCCCGATTTCGGCACAATTGCGTGTGAAATTTGAGGATCGCGATACCTGGACCCACGCCCTTCAGGAGCACGAAGCGATTCTGGCGGCCCTGGAGTTGAAAGATCCGCTGCTGGCGCAGGCGGCCATGCATACCCATCTGGAAGGTTCCAAGAGACGCTGGGTAGACGGCTAAATTTAAAACATAGCAGGCAATGTACCGGGGAGGAGAAAAACCCGTGAGTGAGAATTCCGAGGCAACCATTTTGCTGAACGCCAACGACAATGTCGCGGTGGCACGCCGGTCGATACCGGCCGGTGGTGCGACGGGCAGAGGCGATCTGACAGCCCGGGAGATGATCGGACGCGGCCACAAGGTGGCCCTGACGTTTATCAGATCCGGAGACGAGGTCCTGAAATACGGACAGGTGATCGGCATCGCGACACAGGATATCGAGCCTGGCCGGCATGTGCATCTGCACAATCTCGCCATGGTGCCTTCCGAACACACGCATCAGTTCAGTGTCGATATCGAGGAAAAAGGCATGCTGCCCGAGGGCGAGCGCCGGACCTTCAAGGGTTTTGACCGGGGTCTCGGTGGCGTTGGCACACGCAACTACATCGGCGTCATCGCATCCGTGAACTGTTCCGCCACCGTGTCGCGTTACATCGCCGATTATTTCAACAAGCAGGGCGGCCTTGTAGGGTTCGACAATGTCGACGGCGTTGTGGCACTGACCCATGGCGGCGGCTGCGCGCTCAATACGAAATCGGAAGGTTATCGTCTTCTGATCCGCACCATTCAGGGTTATGCCCGCCACCCGAATTTCGGCGGTATTCTGCTGATCGGCCTCGGCTGTGAGACCAACCAGATCGCCCCCATCCTCGAACATTACAAGATGGAGGAGGGCGAACGGCTGCGCACCATGACGATCCAGCAGCACGGCGGCACACGCAAAACGATCGATGCCGCCATTGCCGAGATCAAGGCGATGCTGCCAATGGTCAATGCTGCCCAGCGCTCTGAACAGCCGCTTTCAAAACTGAAGGTCGCGCTAGAATGCGGCGGTTCGGATGGTTACTCCGGAATATCGGCAAACCCGGCCTTGGGATATGCATCGGACCTCATCGTCCGCAACGGCGGTACAACGGTTCTTGCCGAAACGCCGGAGATTTACGGCGCTGAACACCTGCTGACGAAGCGTGCCGTCACGCCTGCTGTTGCCGAAAAGCTGTTGCAGCGCATCGACTGGTGGCGGGATTATACCGCTCGCAACGGCGATGAGCTGAACAACAACCCATCCCACGGCAACAAGCTTGGTGGACTAACCACCATTCTTGAAAAATCGCTGGGCGCAGTGGCCAAAGGTGGCTCCATGCCACTGAAGGCGGTCTACGAATTCGCGGAAACCGTTACTGAACAGGGCTTCGTCTTCATGGATACGCCTGGTTACGATCCTGTTGCCGTCACCGGCCAGGTCGCCGGCGGCTGTAACGTCATCTGTTTCACCACCGGCCGCGGCTCCGTATCGGGATTCAAGCCGGCACCCTGCATCAAGATCGCCACCAATTCCGAAATGTACGAGCACATGAAGGAAGACATGGACCTCAACTGCGGCGAGATCGTTACCGGCGCGGAAACCATCGAGGAATCCGGCAAACGAATTTTCGAGCACATTCTTGCAGTCGCTTCGGGAGACAAGACCGTCAGCGAGATTTACGACTACGGCGACAATGAATTTGTGCCGTGGCAGGTGGGCGCGGTTACCTGACCCGCTTCCAATACGTGCATCGGACTGTCCCACGTGAAACAAAAGGCCCGGAAATCACTTTCCGGGCCTTTTAAATTCTGTGCGCCGTTTCTGCTTAATGGCGGAAGTGACGCATGCCGGTAAAGACCATCGCCACATTGTGCTCATTGGCCGCATCGATCACGTCCTGGTCGCGCATGGAACCACCAGGCTGAATGACTGCGGTGGCACCTGCTGCAATAGCTGCAAGCAAACCATCGGCGAAGGGATAAAACGCTTCAGAAGCCACGGCAGAGCCCCGCGTCAGCGGCTCAGCAAGGCCGAGTGCCTTGGCCGCATCTTCCGCCTTCTGGGCGGCGATACGGGCGGAATCCACCCGGCTCATCTGTCCGGCGCCGATACCTGCCGTCTGGCCGTCCTTGGCATAGATCACCGCATTGGACTTCACGTGCTTGGCAATCTTGAAGGCGAACTTCATGTCTTCAAGTTCCTGAGGTGTCGGCACACGCTTGGTGACCACCTTCAGTTCCAGATCCTCCACCATGCCGTTGTCACGGCTCTGAACCAGAAGACCGCCGGAAACCGTCTTGGCCGTAATGCCGGCAGCGCGCGGATCTGGCAGGCCACCAGCTGCCAGCAGTCGCAGATTGGGCTTGCGGGCGATAATGGATTTTGCCTCTTCCGTCACATCGGGTGCAATGATGACTTCGGTAAAGAGCTTGACGATCTCTTCTGCCGTTTCCGCATCGAGCGTGCGGTTCAAGGCGATGACGCCGCCGAAGGCCGAAACGGAATCGCATGCCAGCGCGCGCCGGTAGGCTTCTGCAAGTGTTGGACCCGTCGCAACACCACAGGGGTTGGCGTGTTTGATGATCGCTACAGCCGGCGCATTCTCCGGCAGGAATTCCGCTACCAGCTCGTAGGCTGCATCCGTATCATTGATGTTGTTATAGGAAAGCTGCTTGCCCTGAAGAAGCGTCGCCGTGGAAACACCGGGGCGCTTTTCGCCGGTCAGGTAAAAACCGGCGCTCTGGTGCGGGTTCTCGCCGTAACGCATTTTTTCCTTCAGCGCACCGCCGATGGCACGGTAATCCGGCGTCTCGATAGCCAGCGCCTCAGCAAACCAGTTGGAAATCACCGCATCATAAGCGGCGGTGCGGGCATATGCCTTGGCGGCGAAGGTCTGGCGCAGCGCGTAGGAGGTTTGACCGTCATCGGCCTGCAGGGCTTCCACCAGCGCAGGATAGTCGGACGGATCGGTGACAACAGTGACATAGGCATGGTTCTTGGCCGAAGCGCGGATCATTGCCGGGCCGCCAATATCGATATTCTCGACCGTCGTGGGGTAGTCGCCACCCTTGGCGCGAACTTCCTCGAAGGGATAGAGATTGATGACGGAGAGATCGATCGCCTCGATACCGTGAGCCTTCATTGCCTCGAAGTGATCAGCATCATCCCGGATAGCCAGAAGTCCACCATGCACGTTGGGATGCAGGGTCTTGACGCGACCATCCATGATTTCCGGAAAATTGGTCACATCGGAAACATCCGTTACCGGCAGTCCCGCGTCAGCGATGGCCTTTGCCGTGCCACCAGTCGACAGCAGCTTGACGCCAAGTTTGGACAGGACAGTCGCCAGCTCGATAATGTCCGTCTTGTCAGAAACGGAAAGAAGGGCTGTACGGATTTTGACTTTATCGGGAGCGGGGATTTTTTTGGAAACGACAGCCATCGGGCATACTCCGTTTGACGGGGAGGACAGGCTGGACTGGGATTGATCCAGCAATTGCCGCCGCGTTAACACAGCTTGCCATATTAATAAACAGCGGGGACGCGGAACGGCGAAAACTATGGCGGTTTTTGCCTGAAACTCGCCAGGAATCCTCTACGCCTTGCGTTCGATGATCCAGCGGATTTCCCGAGTGTTCGCCAGATTGAATGGCAGCTCGATCTGCTGCGAAGGCCGCATGCCGGATGCATCCGCCATAAAAACATCCTCGGTCACGAAAAGCTCCAGTCCCGGCGCAGAAAACAGCCAGGTGGTTCCATCCGCTGCCTCCAGATAAACCGACTCCTCGTCCTGTTGGTAAAGCTGGATGTGGGGATGGATATGGAACCGCGATACCGCCGATATGGATTGCAATTGCGCCTTCACCACATTCTCGTCGGCCCGAAGCAGATCACGGCCCTTTATCTTCGTACCGGCAACATTCAGCTCAATTTCCCGATCGTGATAGCAACCGAAATTCTGCAAATAACCGTCATGCGACGCCCACAGGACATCATTGCCATTTGCATCCGTTCCGCGGCGGCTCTCCACCTGACTGACACCGGAAACCATGATCGGCCCGAGCAGTCTCGAGCGGGATAGTCTGCAAGACGACGTGTCGGCCAGCGTGACTGTCGAATGGGCCGCCGTCGAGCGGCTCGCCCGCTGATATTCGGGTGCTGCGTTTTTCGGGAAGCCCGAATTGACGATGAACCGGCTCTTGCCACAGGACATCTCAAAGGACAGGCAGCCCGAATGGGCGTTACGCGAAAGCTCCGCCGAGCCTGGATGACCAGTATCCACGATGATGACCGTCTCATCAGTTGCAAGACGATGATAATTGACATCCGGCAGCATTTTGGACGGCCGGCCGGCTGTCTCATCATAACGAAGTACCGACACAAGTTCATTGGCAAGCGTGGCGGTGGCGCCATTGAACAGCGCCAGATCGCCGCCCTGATGGCGGAAAAACCGGATGGCCGGAAACATCCTGTCAATCGCCGGCACCAGCCCCGAGGGCAGATCGTGACCGAGATTGATGTAGCTTTGCCTAAGCGGCAAAAGATCGAGCAGCAAATCCAGCATGACCCGCGGATTGCGGGAAACATGCCCGCCATCTGGAAGAATCTGGCGTTCCATTTCCTGCGCCAGCTTCATTCCGTGCCGAGTAATATGGGAAAGGCGGGTCGGCATGGCGATGGACGCGACGGCCAGCGCAATCCTGATCCGCAGCCTCGCTTCCCCATCCGGCGCATGTTTGACGATCCTGTCGAGATAACGCACGTGAAACGCAAGACTTTTCAGGAAACGACGATAAAAACCCGCATCGGCCTCATGTAAAACGACGGGAGAATGGGACAGCCAGGCAATCAGCCTTTGTGCCGCGATCTCCGGAGACCAGGCGATCCCCGCAACCCGCTTGCCGTGAATAGTCATCCATTCGGCAACGATACGGCGCGCCCGCTTGCTGGCCTCACTCGATCTGTCGGAACGGATATGCCGCAGCCAGCCAAATGTATGCAGCCGCTCTTCAAAAACCAGCGAGGGATAGTCCACCTGAAATGGCGATAGACCGCCGGTCTCGACGACGCGACCGGCGAGCGCAATCCGGCCCCGCAGCAATTCCTCGGCAAAATACGGATCGATTGCCCTCAGATCGGTCGGCGCCGCCACGAGACCATCGGGAACGCGATTGGCAAACCGGGATATGCGCAGGCGCAAAGGAGCGAGGCCCACACACAGATGACGATACGCCATCCGCGAGAGAAGACCGGCGGCATTGATGCTGCCTGCAAAGGACCCTGACAAGCTGTGTTTCCCGTTTCACATGTTTTGTTTTTATGAGTGAACCGTGATGATCGGAACGTATCGGCAATTATCCAATGATTCGCGGAAGCTTGGCTTTTTTCTACTTCTTACGCAAGACACTGCTAAAAAACCCGTCGATGCCGCCGAACATATCCGGCGTTGTACGAAGATCGCCTTCGGCAGTGACGGCGGCTTCCATTCCTGGCCAATCGTCCTTGCGAACGGCAACACGCTCGAAGTCCGGGTTTTCCGCTAGGACCTGTGCAATCATCGCTTCCCCTTCAGAGGGATCGAGCGAGCAATTGGAAAACACCACAATGCCGCCGGCTCCCACCAGCGTGAGCGCGTGTCGCAACATCTGGCCCTGAAGAGCTGCAAGCTTGGCAATATCATTCTCGTCCTTCGTCCAGCAGACATCGGGATGTTTACGCAACGTGCCGGTAGACGAGCAGGGGGCATCCAGAAGAACGGCGTCGAAAAGCTGTTCCGGCTGGTACTTCAGCATATTGGCTTCAACGGTTTCGGCGTGAAGACCAAGCCGGTCGAGATTTTCCCTGAGGCGGCGAAGACGATTGCCGGATTGGTCCAGGGCAGTCACCTTCGCGCCGGCAAGCGCGAGCTGGGCAGTCTTGCCGCCCGGAGCTGCACAGAGGTCGGCAACACGTTTGCCGGAAATATCGCCCATCAGCTTCACAGGCATGCTGGCCGCGAGATCCTGAACCCACCAGGCACCCTCGGCAAAGCCTTCAAGCGAGGGAATCTGGCCTTCAAATTCACCGAGACGGACACTGCCATTCGGCAAAACCGTACCGCCCAGCTTTTCCGCCCAGACAGCCTGATCCTTCTTCACCGTGAGATCGATGGAAGAGGGCGTCAGCTGCGCTTCGGAAATCCGTTTGGCAACCTCATCTCCATAAGCCGAAACAAGCCGAGCGTAGAACCAGTCCGGCAGCACGGGCACATCCGCGATCGCCTTTTCGATTTCTGCTTTTTCCCGGCCCAATCGCCTGAGGACGGCATTCACCAGCTTGGCAAAGCGCCTGTTGCGCGGATCGCGGTGTGCCTGTTCCACGGCAAGATCGACCGCAGAATGATCGGGGACATCAAGGTGAAGCACTTGCGCTGCGCCAACGACAAGGACGTGATGAAGCGACCGGGCGCCCTGCGGCAACGGTCCGTCAAGCAGCATCGACAAGGCGGCTTCGATACGCGGAAGGTGGCGAAGCGCGCTGTTGACGATCGCTCTCACCAGCGCCCGGTCCGCAAGGGATAGCGCGCGATAGACGGGATTGCCGTTTTCGCTGTCCAGCATACCGTCCAGCGAGGTTTTCTTTTCCAGAACGGCCGCCAGAATGCGGGTTGCGGCAACGCGTGCAGCAAGGCCGGGTTTATCCTGGAAAGACGAAGGGCCGTCTTCGCGGCCCCTTGCATGGTCCTGTCCCGGTTTTTTGGACCGCGACGGCTTATTTTGAGTATCAGATGTCAAGACCACGGTCCCTTGCGCTCGTTTTCTTTGCCTCGTCCCCAGCCCGTATTGGGAACGGAGCCTGATTTGCGCTGAGGTCTATCACCCGATGGCGCTGGCGTCGATCCTCGCGGGGAAAACTCCTGTGCCATAGCGTGAAGTGCCGCCACCCGGTTTTCCGTATTCGGATGCGTAGAAAACAGGTTGTCCATGCGCTCACCGGACAGGGGATTGATGATGAACATATGCGCCGTCGCCGGGTTACGCTCCGCATCCTCATTATGAATGCTCTGCGCCATGCCCGAAATTTTCTGCAGTGCCGAAGCGAGCCAGAGCGGATTGCCGCAAATTTCCGCTCCCCGCCGGTCGGCAGAATATTCCCGGGTACGGCTGATCGCCATCTGCACCAGCATCGCGGCAAGCGGCGCCACGATCATCGCAACCAGTACGCCGATAAAGCCCAGCGGATTATTGTTGTTTTCACGATTGCCACCAAAGAAAAACGCGAAGTTGCCGAGCATCGAGATGGCGCCTGCCAGCGTCGCGGTCACAGTCATCGTTAGCGTATCTCGGTTCTGCACATGGGCCAGCTCATGCGCCATGACACCAGCCACTTCTTCAGGGGTGAGGCGCTCCAGCAGGCCCGTCGAGGCGGCGACAGCGGCATTCTGCGGGTTTCTTCCCGTCGCGAAGGCGTTCGGCTGCGGGCTATCATAAATATAAACCTTGGGCATCGGAAGATCGGCATTATGCGAGAGATCGCGGATCATGTGGAAAAATTCAGGCGCATTCGCCTCATCGATCTCGCGTGCACGATAGGCCGACAAGACCATCTTGTCCGAATTCCAGTAGGAGAAAAGATTCATACCAGCGGCAATAAGCAAGGCAATCATCATGCCGCCCTTACCGCCGATCAGAAAACCGACACCCATGAACAATGCCGTCATGAAGGCCAGAAGCATTGCCGTGCGCATCATGTTCATATGTCAAATTCTCCTTGTTACCACTCAGGAAATATTCCGGGGTTTATAAAGCCCATCTGTTTATATAATCTGGTGAACGGCAAACATATTTCAATATCCCGTCATAGGGAGGATTACTCATGCAGGATGCGGATAATGACAACGGCGCGGAAATGCTCAAGCGGCTTTCGCCGGCGGCGGAACGTGCGTTGAAGGAAGCGGAAGAACGGCGCAAACAACAGGCGGATCTTCAATTGCCGCAGGAAACCGGCGGTCGCGGCGGCGCGGAACCTGTTCGTTTCGGTGACTACGAAATAAACGGCCGCGCTATCGACTTTTGAGCACCACAGCATAAAAATACCCGCTAAACGCGGGTATTTTATCAATTAAAACAGATACTTGCTTATTTTTGCTCCAGAAGCCGGCACACGGCTTCCAGCTGCTCTAGCGTGCGGTATCCGATGCGGATTTGTCCCGATCCGCCTTTGTGGCTGATCTTCACGTCCAGACCGAGAGCATCCGACAGGCTGCGTTCAAGCGCGACCGTATCGGAATCCTTCTCAGCCGAAGGCCGCTTCTCCAAGACGTCACCCTGCGACTTGATGTCGTTTTGCGCCAGGCGCTCGGCATCACGCACCGAAAGACCCTTGGAAACGATAGTCCGAGCCAGACCTGACGGATCGGAAGTGGAAACAAGCGCGCGCGCATGGCCAGCGGAAAGCGAACCATCCGCCAACATGTCTCGAACCGGATCGGGAAGTTTCAGAAGACGAAGGCTGTTTGCAACATGGCTTCGGCTCTTGCCGATGATTTCACCGAGGTCGTTCTGAGTGTAGCCATGTTCGGCGATCAGCTGCTCATAGCCCATCGCTTCTTCAAGCGGATTGAGATCGGAACGCTGGACGTTTTCGACGATAGCCAGCTCCAGAGCCGTGCGGTCGTCTACATCCCGAACGATGACAGGAACGTCCGTAAAACCGGCCAGCTGTGCCGCGCGCCAGCGCCGTTCACCAGCGATTATCTCGTAACGGTTGACGCCAATCGTTCGCACGACCACAGGCTGAACAATCCCGTGCTGACGAATGGATGAGGCAAGATCCTGCAACTCATTTTCGTCAAAGTGTCGACGTGGGTTTCTCTGGCTGCGAGCGATGAACTCGATCGGGATGGCGCGATCCGCACTAACGGCGCGCTGCGGTTCACCCACCGGCACAGGCTGATCCATTTCGCCGATCAACGCCGCGAGACCGCGTCCGAGTCGACGCTTGGAAAGATCATCACTCATAAGATATTACTCCATATACTCCGGCAAAACGTCAGGCCGCCTTGCGCAGACGCTCTCTCTGGATCACTTCGGAAGCCAATTGCAAATAAGCCTGGCTGCCAGCGCATTTCAGATCATAAAGAATTGCCGGTTTACCATAAGACGGCGCTTCGGAAACCCGAACATTGCGCGGAATGAGAGTGTGGTAAACCTTTTCTCCCAGATGCATCCGCACATCGGAAACCACCTGCTGCGCAAGATTGTTGCGCGCATCGAACATCGTGAGAACGATACCCTGAATATCAAGCTGCGGATTGACGGAGCCGCGTATCTGGCTAACCGTATCCAGCAGCTGGCTGAGGCCTTCCAGCGCAAAGAACTCGCACTGCAACGGTACCAGCACCGAATGGGCGGCGGTCATGGCATTCATCGTCAAAAGATTAAAAGAGGGCGGGCAATCTACCAGAATGTAGGAATAGTCTCTCGCTTCCTGCGTCTCCATGGCGGTACGCAACAGAAAGACACGGTTGGCAACATTCGCAACCTGCATCTCAAAGCCCAGAAGATCCATCGTTGACGGGACGATATCGAGGTTCGGAACTGCTGTCGGAACCGCAACTTCGGCAACGGTATGATCACCCACCAGAAGATCATAGGAAGAAAGCTTGCGCTCTTTGCGGTCGATTCCCAATCCTGTGCTGGCATTACCCTGCGGATCGAGATCAATGATCAGCACACGCTCTCCAATAGCCGCCAACGCGGTAGCCAGATTGATGGCCGTCGTTGTTTTGCCAACGCCACCCTTCTGGTTTGCGACTGCGATAATCCGGTTTTTTTCAGAAGTCATACCGCACCTGACCAGCTCGTCAGTGCCTCTTAGTGAGGTTACTGATTTCAAGAACAACAGAATCTGCCTCAATGGCACTCTGGTGTTTTATCAGATCAAACTGCCAGCGGCCATGCGCTTTCTGCAGTTCGGATTCATAATCCCTGCCTTTATTGAAATATGCCCTGAGATTTGGATTATTTTGCGCCCACGGGTGAATATATTCGAAAAGTAAATTCATCTCGGCGAGGGCTCTTGCCGAAACCGCATCGCAATTTTCAACGGTTTCAGGCGCTTTTTCAATTCTGACTGGATGAACCGCGCCTCTTGCGCCGGTTTCCTTCAGCGCAATTCGCAAAAACGCAGCCTTTTTATTGTTGCTCTCAACCAGATCGACCCAACCATCACCCAGTTCCGCGAGAAAAATCGCTGTAATGACGCCCGGAAAACCGCCGCCGCTTCCCAGATCAATCCATTTTTGCGGTTGAGGGGCGAGCTGAAATATCTGTGCACTGTCCGCGACATGCCGGCTCCAGAGCTCAATGAGAGTCGAAGGCGCAACCAGATTTGTGGTTTTGTTCCACTTCTTGAAAAGCTCGACGAAATGCTCGAGCCTCTCCTGTGTTTCACGTGAAACACTCTGGCCGTTTATCTTCATGGTCCGACTCGCTATTGGTGCATGCGCAATTTTTCACTTCCTGATGCGGAGCCTTTCCGCAGAAGTGCGAGAAGCAGCGATATCGCAGCAGGTGTCATACCGTCAACACGCGCAGCCTGGGCAATGTTCTCTGGACGTGCCTTTTCCAGCTTTTGTTTCAGTTCGTTGGAGAGACCGGACAAAGACTGGAAATCGAAATCATTGGGGATTTTTCTGTCTTCGTCTCGCTTGATATCGACAATATCCGCGCTTTGACGCTGCATATAGACAGCGTAACTCGCTTCGATTTCCAAAACCTCAGCGACCTTGGTATTAAGCGCCCGTAGCTCCGGCCAATGAGTGGTAAGAGTTTCCATCGTGATATCGGGGTAGGCGAGCATTTCATAAACCGAACGACGTTGACCGTCCTGGTTGAGTTTCAATCCCTGTTTAGCAGCCTGGGAGGGACTGATGGAAATGCTCTTCATCAGCTCGCGACCCCGATCCAGATCTGAGATAAAATCTGCGAAGCGTTTTTGGCGGTCATGCCCGATAATGCCGGCCATCTGACCGACAGGCGTAAGTCGCAGATCAGCGTTGTCAACGCGAAGTGAAAGCCGATATTCGGCTCTCGACGTAAACATTCGATAGGGTTCGCTGACACCCTTGGAGGTGAGATCGTCGATCATCACACCGATATAGGATTCCGTACGACTGAAATGAATGGGGTCTGCATTGCCTGCATATAGCGACGCATTCAACCCGGCAACCAGACCCTGGGCGCCCGCCTCTTCATAACCCGTCGTGCCATTGATCTGCCCTGCCAGGAACAATCCCGGAATTTTCCGGCATTCCAGAGAAGGCTTCAGCTCACGCGGATCGACATAGTCATATTCAATCGCGTAGCCGGGCTGAATGATGTTGACTTGCTCAAGGCCGGGGATGGTGCGGATAAACTGCTCCTGAACTGAGGCAGGAAGCGACGTAGAAATACCATTTGGATAAATTGTGTGGTCATCAAGGCCTTCTGGCTCTAGGAATATCTGGTGGCCGTCCCGTTCACCGAAGCGTGTAATCTTGTCTTCGATCGACGGACAATAGCGCGGGCCAACACCCTCGATCTGTCCCGAATACATCGCTGACAGATGAATATTATCCTGAATGATCTTGTGTCCCGCCGGCGTCGTCCGGGTTACGCCGCATTCGATCTGTGGATTGACAATGCGATCCGTCATAAAGGAGAACGGAACGGGATCTTCATCGGCCGCTTGCCGATCCACAGCGTTCCAATCGATCGTGCGACCATCAAGCCGGGCAGGGGTGCCAGTCTTCAGCCGGCCCATGGCGAGGCCCAGACGGCCAAGCGTTTCGGAAAGGCCAAGAGACGGTTTTTCACCAACCCGGCCTGCGGGAATCTTTTCGGAGCCGATATGAATAAGGCCGCGTAGAAAAGTGCCGCTCGTCAACACAACAGCACCACAAGGAATCCGGCTACCGTTTGCCATGATTACGGCGCAGACCTTATCATCCGCCATTTCAATATCGAAAGCATCACCTTCAATAATGCTAAGGTTTTCAATCGCATTGATTTCCCGTTGCATGGCCTCGCGATAAAGTCGCCGATCAGCCTGCGTACGCGGCCCGCGGACGGCGGGGCCTTTTTTGCGATTGAGCATACGGAATTGAATTCCCGCTGCATCAGCAACCCGGCCCATCAAACCGTCCAGCGCATCAATTTCGCGGACCAGGTGTCCTTTACCGAGACCACCGATTGCCGGGTTACAGGACATCACCCCGATCGTCTCTCGCTTATGGGTAACGAGAGCGGTTTTAGCGCCATGTCGTGCAGCGGCCGCCGCAGCTTCGCTGCCGGCATGTCCACCACCGATAACAATGACATCAAATGACTGGTGCATATCCCTGCGCCTTATCCCAAATCATCGGCTTTGCCGTATTGGCCACCAATGTTTCACGTGAATCATTTTCCTATGCAGAATTCCGAGAATATTACGCCCAGCAAATCTTCCACATCGACGCGACCCGTAATGCGTCCAAGCGATGTTGCTGCGAGTCTCAAATATTCGGACCTTATCGCAAGGTCCATGGTCTCGGAATTGAGCGCATCACTAACATAGTTCAGCGTCTCTTCAAGTCGTTTTTTGTGGCGGGCGCGGGCAGGGACCAATGTCTGTGCAACACCAACCCTGCTTTCAATCTCTCGCTTGATCAATAGACGCAATTCGTCGAGACCGACGCCTTCCCTGGCGGAGATGGCGAGATCAAAAACAGCGTCAACTGTAGAAGAGGAAATCGCGGTTTTTGTCCGTAGATGCAAATGGCGAGCATTTTCCAGCGAAATGATCGATTGTTTCGGAGTCGAATCGTTATCTTGCAATATCAAAATAAGATCCGCGGTTTCCGCTGTCAGAACGGCCCGCCTTACGCCTTCCTTTTCGACCACATCCTGCGTCTCCCGAATTCCGGCCGTATCGAATATGCGGACCAGATAACCGTCGAGATTAATATCAACGCTCAGCACGTCTCTGGTCGTACCAGCAATGTCAGTGACAATAGCAACGTCACGGCCGCTCAGAGCATTAAGAAGCGTAGACTTGCCAGCGTTAGGCTCTCCCACCAGCGCCACCTTGAACCCGTCACGAATAATCTCACTGCTTCCGCCGTTCTTGAGATGGCTGTTGATTTCACCATGAAGTTGCATCATCGCGTCCCACACCTGCGCGGCAACGGAATCCGGCACATCTTCCTCGTCGGCGAAATCCAGCTCTGCCTCGATCAGGGCGCGAGCACGCGTCAACCGGCCTGCCCAGCCATCGTAGAGCGCTGACAGCTTACCAGTGCTCTGCTCAACCGCCAGACGCCGCTGCATCTCCGTTTCAGCCTGCAGCAGATCCGCCAGACCTTCAATTTCGAGAAGATCCATCTTGCCGTTTTCAAACGCACGGCGGGAGAACTCGCCGGCATCCGCAGGCCGAAATCCTTCGAGCAGTTCGAGCTCGGCAAAAATTGATGCGACAACCGCACGGCTGCCGTGGCTGTGGATTTCGATGCAGTTCTCACCCGTAAAGGAATTTGGTGCAGGGAAAACGATCATCAGCGCCTGGTCGATGATCTCATTGTTTCGGTTTCGAATCGAACATAGAGCCGCCTGCCGCGGTGCGGGAAGGTCACGACCGGCCAACGTCACAAAGGCTTCGAACGCGCCGGGCCCACTGATCCTGATAATTGCGACGCCGGCCGGCAATGCTCCACTGGAGAGCGCATAAATGGTATCGGCGGAAGCTGGCATCATTCACCTCGGTTAAAACAGTCAAGCCGCATCCGAATGAACGGATGCGGCTTTAAAGCTTTGTCGATGGAACCGGTAAAACTCCGGATCAGGTATTCATCGATTCGAAGAAATCCGAATTGGTCTTGGTCTGCTTCAACTTGTCGATCAGGAACTCGATGGCATCCATCGTTCCCATCGGCGCGAGAATGCGGCGAAGCACGAAAATCTTCTGGAGATCCTGACGCGGCACGAGCAGGTCTTCCTTACGTGTACCGGACTTGAGAATATCGAGCGCCGGGAAGATACGCTTGTCAGCGACCTTACGGTCAAGCACGATTTCCGAGTTACCCGTACCCTTGAATTCTTCAAAGATGACTTCGTCCATGCGGCTGCCGGTGTCGATCAGCGCAGTCGCGATAATCGTCAGCGATCCACCTTCTTCGATGTTACGTGCGGCACCGAAGAAACGCTTCGGCCGCTGCAACGCGTTGGCATCCACACCACCGGTCAGGACCTTGCCGGAAGACGGAACGACCGTGTTATAAGCTCGGCCGAGGCGGGTGATTGAATCGAGGAGGATGACGACGTCGCGGCCATGTTCGACAAGACGCTTCGCCTTTTCGATGACCATTTCGGCCACCTGGACGTGGCGTACAGCCGGTTCGTCGAAGGTTGACGACACCACCTCACCCTTGACTGAGCGCTGCATGTCGGTGACTTCTTCCGGACGTTCGTCGATCAGAAGGACGATCAGGTAACATTCTGGATGGTTAGCCGTGATGGAATGCGCGATGTTCTGCAAGAGAACAGTTTTACCGGTACGCGGCGGCGCGACGATCAATCCACGCTGGCCCTTGCCAAGTGGCGCGACCAGATCGATCACACGCGACGACAGATCCTTCGATGTCGGAAGCTCCAGCTCCATCTTGAACCGCTCATTCGGATAAAGCGGCGTCAGGTTATCGAAGTGAACCTTGTGACGGATCTTTTCAGGATCGTCAAAATTGATCGTGTTGACCTTGAGAAGCGCGAAATAACGTTCGCCTTCCTTGGGTCCACGGATCGGCCCCTCGACAGTATCGCCGGTCTTCAGAGAGAAACGGCGAATTTGCGAGGGCGAAATGTAGATATCGTCCGGACCCGGCAGATAATTTGCATTTGCGGACCGTAGAAAACCGAAACCGTCCTGCAGGACTTCAACGACGCCTTCGCCGATAATTTCGATGTCCTGGCTCGCGAGAACCTTGAGGATTGCGAACATAAGCTCCTGCTTGCGCATGGTGCTCGCATTTTCAACTTCCAGGGATTCAGCAAAAGTTAGCAAGTCGGTAGGCGATTTGCTCTTAAGTTCCTGAAGCTTCATTTCAGCCATGAAGGAAAGACCGTTTGATAATGTAATGTCGGGGGAGGGCGTGTTCGCGAATCAGATGCTGAGGGAGAAGCCGCAGATGACTGAATAATTCACATGCCACGAGATGAGTGGTCCGAAAATAGCGATTGAATAGGGCTACTGCAAGAGGAAAGCACGAATTCCGCGAAATTTATCGTTGCGACCTCTTAACCGAAGGGTTTCACAACCACAAGTATGACTATGAGGATCATCAGTACCGTCGGAACCTCGTTCATCAACCGCCAGTGACGGGCAGGCCTGATATTTTCATCCCGGGCGAACCGTTTGGCACTGCGGGTGAAATAGACGTGGGCGATGGTTAGTAGCACCACCAGTGCGATTTTCGCATGTAGCCAGCCGCCGGAAAAACCATAAACCGACCATGCGAGATAAAGCCCTAATATCCAGCTGATCATCATCGCCGGGTTCATGATGACCTTGATCAACCGCTGTTCCATCACCTTGAAGGTTTCGGATTGCTGCGAACCGGTGGGTGCATCGGTGTGGTAAATGAACAGGCGCGGCAGGTAAAAAATCGCCGCCATCCAGGAAATCACCGCGATGATATGAAGCGCCTTGATCCAGAGATAGAGATCGGCCGGATCGGCGTAAAACAACAGCGCGACAAAAGCGGCAAAGACACCAAGCGCCATACCTGCGCGAAGGGCGGCCCTGTTTCCTGAGCGGGCGGAGGTCTGCTTCTCTCCGCTCATGCCCCGGCTCCGCCGGCACGCACCCGCTGCACCAGCCTTGCAACGTTTTCAGGATCGGCCTGCGGCGTGATGCCATGGCCGAGATTGAAGATCAGCGGGCCCTGTCCCAGAGCCTGCAGCACAGCGTCGATACCGTCCTCCAGAGCCTTGCCACCCGCCACCATCAGCATGGGGTCCAGATTGCCCTGTACCGGGCCTTCCTTCTGCAAGTCCCTTGCGAAACCGAGTGGCACCGACCAGTCGAGCCCGATGGCGTCTGCGCCCGTTTTGCGGCGATAATCCTTCAAAAGATAACCGGCCCCCTTGGCAAAGGCGATGATCTTCGCGGAGGGGCGGCGAGCGCGCACCGAAGCGATGATACGGGCGACGGGTTTTACCGCATATTCCTCGAATTCCTTCTCGCCAAGCACCCCGGCCCAGGAGTCGAAAACCTGCACCGCATCGGCCCCGGCATCAATCTGCGCCACAAGGTAGTCGGCGGAAACCTCAGCCAGCAAGGCAAGAAGCTTTTCCATGGCTGCCGGCTCCCGATAACCGAACAAGCGCGCCGGCGCCTGATCAGGTGTTCCGTGGCCGGCAATCATGTAGGTTGCAACCGTCCAGGGCGCACCACAAAAACCGAGAAGCGTCGTCTCATCCGGTAAGGTCTGGCGCAAGCGTGAGACGGTTTCGAAAACGGGCGAAAGATGCGCAATGACATTGCTCGCATCCAGCCTGTCGATGCCATCCGCGTCGATCGGATCCATGGCCGGACCCTTTCCCTCGCTGAAGGAAACATTGCGATCAAACCCATCCGGTATCACCAGAATATCGGAAAAGAGGATAGCTGCATCAAGACCGAACCGGCGAATGGGCTGAAGGGTCACTTCGGTTGCCAGTTCGGGATTATAACAGAGATCGAGGAAACTGCCGGCGTTCTTTCGCGTTTCCCTGTACTCCGGAAGGTAACGCCCTGCCTGCCGCATCAGCCATATGGGCGGAGGTGTGACCGTCTGCCCGTTCAACACCTTTAAAACCTTACGCTCGCTCATGCCACCCAACTTCCAAAAAATAAAATCTAAGAGATTTAAAAGATTTTCTATTTCTTAGAGTCGGTGAGTAGCAAGGATTAAAATCTTTCCAGTCGATATGCCGCAGTCGGGTGTAAGCGCCAATACCTGAACACGGCATTTCATCGCTTCATGGCAATAAATTGGATAATAGATATTTATATAATATTTTCAGAGATTTAAGTTATATCCTTTGAAGCCGTTGCCTGTGGATCATCTGTGGACAGTTTTGAACAAGTTCAGAGTTTCCAGACAATTCACAGGCATGCCTGATAGCAAGGACGCCACTTGCGGATTGTGGAAAAAACCCACTTTATCCACGAGGCGGCTCGGCCCGCGGAACAATTCGGAAGTTTGTCCCGGTTTATCAACAGCGAGAGAAAAACAGCGTGGAGAACAAAAAAAGTTTCTTCCATTTGCACCTGATTTCGGACTCAACCGGAGAGACTCTCATGTCGGCCGGTCGTGCCGTCTCGGCGCAGTTCCACGCTTCGATGCCGGTGGAACATGTTTATCCGATGATCAGGAACCAGAAGCAGCTCGCCCAGGTGGTGGATCTGATCGACAAGGAACCGGGCATCGTTCTTTATACGATCGTGGATCAGCAGCTGGCCGAGTTCCTGGATTTGCGCTGTCACGCGATCGGGGTGCCCTGTGTCAACGTGCTCGAACCGATCATCGGCATTTTCCAGACCTATCTCGGCGCACCTTCGAGACGGCGGGTCGGGGCGCAGCACGCGCTGAACGCGGATTATTTCGCGCGGATCGAAGCGCTCAATTTTGCGATGGACCATGATGACGGGCAAATGCCGGAAAGCTATGACGAAGCCGATATCGTCATCATTGGGATCAGTCGAACGTCGAAAACACCGACAAGCATCTATCTCGCCAACAGAGGCATAAAGACCGCCAATATACCGGTCGTTCCAAACGTGCCGTTGCCGGAAAGCCTTTATGCCGCCACCCGTCCTTTGATCGTTGGTCTCGTCGCGACATCGGACCGCATATCCCAGGTTCGTGAAAACCGGGAACTCGGCACGACCGGCGGATTTGACAGCGGACGCTACACGGATCGCGCCACCATCATGGAAGAGCTGAAATATGCGCGTGCGCTCTGTGCCCGTAACAATTGGCCGCTGATCGATGTTACACGCCGCTCCATAGAGGAAACGGCCGCGGCAATCCTTGCCCTTCGCCCGAGGACACGATAATCCGGATCGCACCATTCGGAGCAGATAGTCGATGAAACAAGAGTTGATCCTCGCCTCGTCCAGCGCATCCCGTCAGATGTTGATGCGTAATGCGGGGCTGACCTTTTCGGCAATCCCGGCGGATATTGACGAGCGCGCGCTCGACGAGCAGCTGGAAAAAAATGGCGCAAAGCCGGAAGAGGTTGCGCTGGAACTGGCCAAGGCCAAGGCGCTCGCGGTAAGTGCCCTGCATCCGCAAGCACTCGTTCTTGGATGCGACCAGACGATGGCGCTCGGTGCCCGGGTGTACCACAAGCCAAAAAACATGGCCGAAGCCGAAGCACATCTGCTCTCATTATCCGGCAAGGTTCATCGCCTGAACAGTGCAGCCGTTCTTGCCCGCGGCGGTGATGTCGTATGGCAGACGATTTCCAGTGCCGAGCTTTCGGTGCGAAATTTGAGCGCCGAATTCGTCTCCCGCCACCTGCAACGCGTGGGTGAAAAGGCCTTGAGCAGTGTTGGTGCCTATCAGCTCGAGGGCGAAGGAATCCAGCTATTTACTTCGATAGAGGGGGATTATTTCACCATTCTTGGCCTGCCGCTTCTGCCTCTCTTAATGAAACTGCGCGACATGGATGTCATCGATGGCTGATTCACGTGAAACATTAACTATAAACGCCTTCGTTGTCGGTTATCCGATCAAGCACTCCCGGTCACCGATCATCCATTCCTACTGGCTGAAGAAATTCGGGATACCCGGCTCCTATAAGGCCATTGAGGTTGCCCCCGATGACTTCCCCGATTTCATCACGGCACTAAAGGAACAGGGACCTGGTGCTGCGGTGGGTGGCAATGTCACCATCCCGCACAAGGAAGCGGCCTTTAAGTTGGCGGATAGTCCCGACGAGCTGGCGGAGGAACTGGGTGCAGCCAATACCGTCTGGATGGAAGAGGGCAGGCTGCATGCCACCAACACGGATGGCTATGGCTTCGTTTCCAATCTCGATGAGCGCCATCCCGGATGGGAGAAAACCGACCGGGCGGTGGTGTTCGGAGCCGGCGGTGCAAGCAGGGCCGTCGTTCAGTCGCTGCGGGACCGCGGCATTGCCGAAATCCATGTCCTGAACCGCACGGTCGAACGTGCCCGTGAAATGGCCGACCGTTTCGGTGCACGGGTTTTTTCTCATCCTCAGGGCGCGCTTCATGAAGTCATGCAGGACGCCGGGTTGTTTGTGAACACGACATCGCTGGGTATGGACGGAACGGAAGCGCCCGAGATTGATTTTTCGCCGCTTGCTGCAAGTGCTGTTGTAACCGATATCGTCTATGTGCCGTTGAGAACCCCCATCCTCCAGATGGCGCAGACGCAGGGTATTGCGACGGTCGATGGGCTTGGCATGCTCCTTCATCAGGCAAAACCCGGCTTTAAAAAATGGTTCGGCAAAACGCCGGAAGTTGATGACACTCTTCGTTGCCTCATCATTGAGGATATGGAGAAACATTGATGATCGTCATCGGTCTCACCGGCTCGATCGGAATGGGAAAAACGACCACGGCGAAACTGTTTGCCGCGGAAGGTATACCGGTTCTCGATTCTGATGCGGTTGTGCACGACCTCTATTCAGCAGAAGCCGTGCCGATGATCGAAGCCGCCTTTCCGGGCACGACCATTTCCGGCACGGTCGACCGTCTTGAACTCGGTAACATCCTCAGGGAGAATCCGGCTAATTTTAGAATGCTGGAAGCAATCGTCCATCCGCTTGTTCGTGAAAGACAGGAAGCTTTTCTCCGTAAGGCGAGAGAGGAAAATCAAAATTTCGCCGTTCTCGATATCCCGCTACTGTTTGAAACCGGCGGGGAAACGAGGGTCGATAAAGTAGTCGTTGTTAGTTGCGCGCCGGAAATACAGCGCCAGCGGGTTTTGTCCCGTCCCGGCATGACGGAAGAGAAATTCGAAATGATATTGGCCCGGCAGATGCCCGATGCCGAAAAGCGCCGGCGCGCCGATTTTATCATCGATAGCGGAAATGGTGTCGAAGCGGCACGGGATCAGGTAAGAGAAATTCTGCAGAGACTAAGTGCCGGTTCGGGCAACGGAGAGAAAAATGCGTGAGATCATTTTCGATACGGAAACCACAGGCCTTGAATCGAAACTAGACCGCGTGATCGAAATCGGCGGCATCGAGCTCAACAACCATTTTCCGACCGGCCGCACATTGCATATTTATATCAACCCGGAAGATCGCAAGGTTCACCCGGACGCGCTTGCGGTGCATGGCATCACCGACGACTTCCTGAAAGACAAGCCGAAATTCGCCGAAGTCGTCGACGAAATCCGCGAATTTTTTGAAGGTGCCCGCTGGGTGGCGCATAATGCGACATTCGACATGGGTTTCATCAATGCGGAATTTGCCCGCCTCGGCATTGCGCCGGTCTCGTCTGAATTGGTGACGGATACGCTTTCGCTTGCACGCCGCAAGCACCCGATGGGTCCGAATTCCCTCGATGCACTTTGCCGACGTTACGGGATCGACAACTCCCACCGCACCAAGCACGGCGCGCTTCTCGACTCCGAACTGCTCGCCGAAGTCTACATAGAAATGATTGGTGGGCGCCAGACAGCGCTCGGTTTCGGTTCCGGCTCCAAACAGCAAGCGGTCACTATCGAGGATGATGATGTCCCGAATGAGCCGTTGCAAAGGCCCCATCCTCTACCATCAAGACTGGATGCGGAGACCATCGCGGCGCACGGCAAGCTCGTTCTCGGCATGGGCGACAAGGCGATCTGGAACCGTTACCAGAATTAAGTGCGCCTGGCGCTTAGATGCGCCGTTGAAAAATGACGAGAAGCGTCAAATAAAAAACCCGGGCGATGAACCCGGGTTTTGTTTTGTGTGAACTCTAAAAAGAGCGGCGTCACGTACAATTCAGTTCGGTACGGCCTGAACCTTGGCTCTGGCCTGTTCCTCGGCAACGCGCTGCGAAAACATCTGCGCGAAATCGATCGGATCGATCATCAGCGGCGGGAAGCCACCATTGCGGGTGACATCGGCGATGATCTGGCGTGCGAAGGGGAACAGCAGGCGCGGGCACTCGATAAACAGCACCGGCAGCATATGTTCCTGCGGGAAACCGGCAATGCGGAACACGCCGCCATAAACCAGCTCGGCAGCAAACAGAACCTTGTCGCCATCCTTGGCTTCGGCATTCAGCGTTAGCACAACGTCGAAATCCGAACCAGAAATCGGGTTTGCGTTGACATTGACATTGATGTTGATCGACGGCGCATTGTCACGAGCCTGAAGCGAACGAGGAGCACCCGGATTTTCGAAAGAAAGATCCTTGATGTACTGGGTAAGAATGTTGAGGGAAGGACTAACTGCGCCCTGTGCGCCATTTTCAGCGGTCATTACGTTTCCTCGCGGCGTGATTTCGTGGAAGGCGGTCTATCATTTCGACTTGAGCCTTACAACCCTCGTGCTCTCGCCTCTCTAACCCTTTGCCGTGCTTCAGGGTTTGGGCAGGTTGCGATCATCCGGCTTTTGGGACCAGGGAGAATCCTTGGGCCCTTCGCGGTGAAACTCCTCTTCGTCGAGGTCCACGACCTTGGAGCTACCCTTATTTGCCTGACCATTGCTGAACCCGGAAAAGTCACCGGGTTGCGGGCCGGTCTGGCCGCCGGGTTGACCCGACTGGCGAAAAGAACCGGCCACGACGACGCGGGGTCCGAGGATCTTCCAGAAAAAACGTCTCACCGTTTTCGACAGAAGCAGGAGACCGAGGATATCGGTGATGAAACCCGGGATGAACAGCAGGATGCCCGCCACGACGCGCATGGCGCCATTGACCAGCTCATCGGCAGGCTGGGCGCCGGTGCGCCCTGCGGCCTGGAGATTTCTCACCATGCCGATGCCGCCGAGCCGCAGGATCAGCAACCCCAGAAACGACGTGAACAGGACGAGCGCCAATGTCAGCCACAGACCGATTGTCTTGCCGACGATGATGAAACCGGCAATTTCCAGGATTGGCATCATCAGGATGACAATTGGGAGAAAGGAAAAACGCATCTTCTAGCCTTGCGTGTGCATCTCTGGCAGATTGCCGGTTCCCGAGAACACCGATGATTGAATCTGCACATTTGAATGATGATAAGATGCAGACTATATGATGTTCAGGTTTTTGAATTTAAATGGCGGTTTTGGTAAAAGATGGGCTTTAGCGACTTTATCACATTGTTTTTTCTCGTTGCAGCGGTGCTGATCTTTCTTCAGCTGCGCAGCGTTCTTGGTCGCCGAACCGGCAATGAGAAGCCGCCATTCGACCCTTACACGCCGCGCGATGTCGCGAAAGGCCCCGTCACGGACGATAACAAGGTCGTGACCCTGCCCAAACGCTCTGAGGCGGAGGACGAAAACCGCTTTGCCGAGGCGGATGCTCTGGCACCCGTCGATACTGCCTTGAATACATCCCTGCGCGAGCTGATGACCAAGGACCCGACCTTCCGCCCCAAGGAATTCCTGAACGGCGCCCGCATGGCCTATGAGATGATCGTCATGGGTTTTGCCGATGGTGACCGCAAGACGTTGAAGAACCTTCTGTCGAAGGAAGTTTTCGACGGGTTCGAGGCGGCCATTTCCGAGCGGGAAAGTCGCGGCGAGGTGGTCAAGTCCACTTTCGTGGGAATAGAGAAGGCCGATATCACCCAGGCCGGTATCCGCGATTCCGAAGAGCAGATCACGCTCAGAATAGTCAGCCAGCTGATTTCGGCCACCTATGACAAGGATGGCAAGCTGGTGGACGGCGATCCCGATGCGGTTGCGGAAGTGGACGACATCTGGACCTTCTCGCGTGATGTCCGCTCGCGCGATCCCAACTGGAAGCTGATCGCCACTGAATCCGAGCAATGAACACGCCCTTTTCGTTCGAAGAAGTTTCTTTCGGTGATCTGCCGGGATGGCAGGAGGATGATCCGCGTAAGCTGTTTCCGGCGATGCGGACGATCCTGTCACATCTTCGGAATTCAAAACCCTACAGGACCGGCGCGCTGGGTCTCACCGCCGGCGAACTGGCCTCGCTTCTGGAACTGGCCGATGAGGAACAAGCGGATAGTCCCCAGCAGGCCCGCCGGTTTTTCGAGACGAATTGTGTACCTTTCAAAATTTCACCACCCGGCGGAAAACGCGGTTTTGTAACTGCCTTTTATGAACCGGAGCTTGAGGTATCGTCAGTCCGCGACGATGTCTGGAAGTATCCGGTCTACCGCCGCCCACCGGAGCTGGTGGATATCGACGACGAAAATCGCCCGAGCGGTTTTGATCCGTCCTATGCTTTTGGCAGAGAGGGCGAGGACGGCATTTCCTATTTTCCCGATCGCCGCGCGATCGACGAAGGATATCTGCAGGGCAGGGGGCTTGAGATTGCCTGGGCGAGATCGAAGGTCGATCTGTTTTTCGTCCACGTTCAGGGTGCTGCCCGTCTTCTGTTTCCTGATGGAGAGGTGAAACGCATCACCTATGCCGCCAAGGCCGGGCATCCGTTCTCGCCGATCGGTCGGTTGCTTCTGGATCGTGGGGAACTGGATCCGAAAACGATCTCGATGCAGACAATTCGCAAATGGCTCGCCGACCATCCGGATGAGGTGGATGGGGTGCTATGGCATAATCGCTCCTATATTTTTTTCCGGGAGGCTGATGTTGCCGGCCTGGATATGGGACCGATCGCCGCCGCCAAGGTGCCGCTGGTCGCCGGGCGGGCGCTTGCGGTGGACAGGCTCATCCACACCTTCGGTTTTCCCTTCTTTATCCATGCGCCGTCATTGACCCACCTGGATAATGGCAAGCCCTTCGCGCGGTTGATGCTGGCGCTCGATACCGGCTCGGCCATCGTTGGCCCGGCACGCGGCGACATTTTCACCGGCTCGGGTTTTGAAGCCGGGGAACTTGCAGGCACAGTGCGCAACGACGCCGATTTCTATATGCTGCTGCCGCATGTTGCTGCGAAAAGGTATCGGCGATGAAGGGCAGTCGAAAGCTTGGCAAGGAAGAACGCATTCTGTGGGGTAAGGTCGCAAGAACAGCCCGACCCATCTCCGGCAGGCTGGAGGATTTGCTGGCTTTCGACGATATCGAGGAAGCCGCGGCGGAACCTGTCGTCCCGCAAACGGCAAACGCCGTCTTCCCTAGGATGCTCGCGGAGCCGGTGGACGTTTCGCCCTTTACGCCGGACAAGAAGCCAAAAATTCATCAACCGATGGAAAAGCCGGTTAAGCGCAAGTTGACGCGCGGGCGGTTGCCGCTGGAAGGCCGTATCGATCTGCATGGCATGTTTCAGAGCGAAGCCCATGCGGTTCTGCTCGATTTTCTATTGCGGGCGCACGAACGGGGCCTCCGGCACGTGCTCGTCATCACCGGCAAGGGTCGCTCCATCGGCAGCGATGGTGCGCTGAAAAGGGCCGTGCCCATGTGGTTCGCCAAACCGGAATATCGTTATTTGATTTCATCCTATGAGGACGCATCCGCCAATCACGGCGGCGATGGCGCTCTCTATGTCCGGTTGGCGCGCCGCAAGGGTGAAAAATCATGACGCCCTTTGCAGAAGCTGTGCGGCTGCTTCGTGAGCGCAAGGGCGTGACACAGAAGGAGATGGCAGCGGCAATCGGCGTTTCCCCCGCTTATCTCTCGGCACTGGAGCACGGCAAACGCGGCAAACCGAGCTTCGATCTCCTCCAGCGCATCGCCGGATATTTCAACATCATCTGGGATGAGGCGGAGGAATTGTTCTTTCTCGCCGGCTCCTCCGACCCCAAAGTGGCGATCGACACGGTCGGTCTGCCGCCGCAATATACGGCTTTTGCCAATCGGCTGGCGCGGGATATTCGCAAGCTGCCGCTGAGTGTGATAGAGGAACTGTCAGCGGTGCTACAAAAAAGCCGTTCTTGCGATTGAAACCCCTCTATCCCCTGCTTTATGCAGCGTTCTGAGGCATGTGGCCTTTGGGATTGAGTGTAGAATTTCTATAGTCGTATGTCGGATTTGAGTGATTCGCGGGCTTCAGGCCTTCTCACTGAAAACTTGGCCAGGAAATTTTGGAAAGAGTACTTATGACCGAAACATCGTCAAGCGAAGTCGGCGCCAACACTGAATACGGAGCCGATTCGATCAAGGTCCTCAAGGGTCTTGATGCTGTGCGCAAACGGCCCGGCATGTATATCGGCGATACCGATGACGGCTCCGGTCTGCATCACATGGTCTACGAGGTGGTCGACAACGCCATCGACGAGGCGCTCGCGGGTCATGCCGATCTGGTGACGGTGACGCTKAACGCCGACGGTTCGGTGACGGTAACGGACAACGGACGCGGCATTCCGACTGATATCCATTCTTCCGAAGGCGTTTCCGCCGCGGAAGTCATCATGACGCAGCTTCATGCGGGCGGAAAATTCGACCAGAACTCCTACAAGGTTTCCGGCGGTCTGCATGGCGTGGGCGTTTCGGTCGTAAATGCGCTCTCGGTTTGGCTGAAGCTCAGAATCCGCCGCAATGGCAAGCTGCACGAAATCGGCTTCACCCATGGGGTTGCCGATGCTCCGCTCTCGGTCATTGGCGAATATGAAGGCCGCTCCGGCACGGAAGTCACCTTCCTGGCGAGCCCCGGCACCTTCACCATGACGGATTATGATTTTGGTACGCTGGAGCATCGCCTGCGCGAACTGGCGTTTTTGAATTCCGGTGTTCGTATCGTGCTCACCGACAAGCGTCATTCTGATATCAAGCAGGAAGAGTTGCTCTACGATGGCGGTCTTGAAGCCTTCGTGCGTTATCTCGACCGGGCTAAGAAACCGCTGGTAGACAAGCCGGTGGCCATTCATGGCGAAAAGGACGGCATCACGGTTGAGGTCGCGCTCTGGTGGAACGACAGCTACCACGAAAATGTGCTCTGCTTCACCAACAACATTCCGCAGCGCGACGGCGGCACCCATATGGCCGGCTTCCGCGCGGCGCTCACGCGTCAGATGACATCCTATGCCGAGACTTCCGGCATCATGAAAAGGGAAAAGGTCAGCTTGCAGGGTGAGGACTGCCGCGAAGGACTGACGGCAATTCTTTCCGTCAAGGTTCCCGACCCAAAGTTTTCTTCACAGACGAAGGACAAGCTCGTTTCGTCCGAAGTGCGCCCTGTCGTGGAAAGTCTCGTCAATGAGGCCCTGTCCACCTGGCTCGAGGAACATCCGTCCGACGCCAAGATCCTTGTCGGCAAGGTGGTGGAAGCGGCCATTGCCCGTGAAGCCGCCCGCAAGGCGCGCGAACTGACGCGCCGCAAAGGTGCGCTCGATATCGCCTCTCTGCCCGGCAAGCTTGCCGATTGCTCCGAACGCGATCCGGCGAAATCCGAACTCTTCCTCGTCGAGGGTGACTCCGCAGGCGGTTCGGCCAAGCAGGGCCGCTCGCGCGAAACGCAGGCCATCCTGCCGCTACGCGGTAAGATCCTGAACGTTGAGCGCGCCCGTTTCGACAAGATGCTGTCCAGCCAGGAAATCGGCACGCTGATCACCGCGCTCGGCACGTCGATCGGCAAGGACGAATTCAACGCAGACAAGCTGCGCTACCACAAGATCATCATCATGACGGATGCTGACGTCGACGGCGCCCACATTCGTACCCTGCTGTTGACCTTCTTCTTCCGCCAGATGCCGGAACTGATCGAGCGTGGCCATCTCTATATCGCCCAGCCGCCGCTTTATAAGGTGACGCGCGGCAAATCCGTGCAGTATCTCAAGGATGAGAAGGCGCTGGAAGAATATCTGATCTCGATGGGCATCGAGGATACGTCGCTGACGCTCGGCTCCGGCGAAGTACGCATCGGCGCTGACCTTCGTGAGGTCATTCTCGATGCGGTGCGCATGCGCACGCTGATCGACGGTCTGCATTCCCGCTACAGCCGCTCCATCGTGGAACAGGCCGCCATTGCCGGCGCCCTGAACCCCGAGCTTTCGGCCGATGCTGCCCGTGCCCAGGAAACCGTTGCCGAAGTGGCCCGGCGTCTGGACATGATCGCGGAAGAAACCGAACGCGGCTGGTCCGGCATGGTGCTGGAAGATGGCGGCTTGCGCTTCGAGCGCATGGTACGCGGTGTCAAGGAAATCTCGACGCTCGATATGGGCCTGATCGGTTCGGTCGATGCCCGTCATATCGATCAGCTCGCGGCCCGCACGCGCGATATTTACGTCACTCCGCCGGTTCTGCAACGCAAGGACGGCACTATGGAACTGGCCGGACCGCGTGCGCTTCTGGATGCTATTTTCGCCGCCGGCCGCAAGGGTCTTTCCATGCAGCGTTACAAGGGTCTCGGTGAAATGAACGCCGAGCAGCTGTGGGAAACCACACTCGACGCCAATGTACGTTCGCTGCTGCAGGTCAAGGTCAACGATGCGACGGATGCCGATGGTCTGTTTTCGCGCCTGATGGGCGATGAGGTGGAACCGCGCCGCGACTTCATTCAGGAAAATGCGCTCAGCGTTGCCAATCTCGACATTTAATCCTGTGGGACGTCTCGCGTGACGATTCACGTGAAACGAAACTTTAACGAAAGGCCCGGCGGTCAATTTCCGCCGGGCCTTTTGTCATCTGTGTTGTCGGATATCAATCGGCCTTGCCGGTGAACCGCCCCTTGAAAGCTACGTCCGAAAGGGGGAGGCGCTTGCTGGGCACTTCCCGTTCTGCCAGATCGTCAGGAAGAACAGCCTTGTCGGTCAATGTGCCGATGGCAACTGCGGCCTCCACCTTATATCCATCCGGAACATCAAGCTTTTCCACGATCTGGTCTTTAAATATGCCTGCCATGCCATGGGCGTGGTAACCGAGCAGATGCGCCTGCATGGCAAGTGAAAACCATGCCGCACCGGCATCGAAGGAATGGGTCGCTGAAGGCTTTTTCTCACCCTCTCGTGAAATATTGTGGTCGCGGGAAAGGACGAAGAGTAGCACTGAGGCATTTTTTGCCCAGCGCTGGTTTCCTTCCATCAGCAGTTCCACGAAGAGCGGCCAATCCTCGCTATCCTTGTGCGCGTAGACAAACCGCCACGGTTGCTGGTTGGATGCCGATGGCGCCCAATGCGCGGCATCGAGAATGGTCAGCAGATGCTCGTTTGGCATCGCATCTCCATCGAATGCGCGAGGAGACCACCGATCGAGGAAGAGTGGATCGACTGGATATTCGGATTGCCGGGAATTGCTGTTCGTCACGGGCGTGTCCTTTTGATTGTCGGGAGGGAAAAGGTATTTTTCGAAAGTCGAAGCAGTCAAGGGGTGACAAGTATGAATGTATCGTTCATATATGCATCACCTTGTCTGACAACCGGGAGAGAGTTCCATGAAATTGATGCGCGTTGGCCAGCCTGGCCAGGAAAAACCTGCGATCCTCGACGCGGAAGGAAAAGTCCGCGATCTGTCTGCTCATGTCAAAGACATCGGCGGTGAAGCCATTTCTCCGGAAGGCCTGAAGAAGATTGCCGCCATCGACCTCGGCACTCTTCCCGTAATCTCCGAAGAGCGCATTGGCGCTTGCGTTGCCGGAACCGGAAAATTCATCTGCATCGGCCTCAATTTCTCTGACCACGCCGCTGAAACCGGTGCGACCGTACCGCCGGAACCGGTCATTTTCATGAAGGCGACCTCGGCAATCGTCGGTCCGAACGACGATGTTGTCATTCCGCGCGGTTCTGAGAAGACCGATTGGGAAGTCGAACTCGGCGTCGTCATCGGCAAGACCGCGAAATATGTATCTGAGGCCGATGCTCTCGACTACGTCGCCGGTTATTGCGTTTCGCACGATGTTTCCGAGCGGGCGTTCCAGACGGAGCGTGCCGGACAGTGGACCAAGGGTAAATCCTGCGACACCTTCGGTCCGATCGGCCCCTGGCTGGTCACGAAGGACGAAATCACCGATCCGCAGAACCTCGGAATGTGGCTTAAGGTCAACGGCCAGACAATGCAGGACGGCTCCAGCAAGACCATGGTTTACGGCGTTGCGCATGTCGTTTCCTATCTCAGCCAGTTCATGTCTCTGCATCCCGGCGACGTCATTTCCACCGGCACGCCTCCCGGCGTCGGCATGGGCCAGAAGCCCCCGCGTTACCTCAAGACCGGCGATGTCGTTGAACTCGGCATTGAAGGCCTCGGTTCCCAGAAACAGACCTTCGTTGCCGACATCTGATTATCAACAAACGTTCAACTGAAATTGAGGCGCCGGAGGGAAACCACCGGCGCCTTCGATTTTGTGCAGTTGCGAAAAGCTGCTATGGTCAAAAAAAGAGCTTGATCCGCGAGGAGGCGTAATCAGTGTTCTACCACCTCTATGAAATGAACCATGCGGCGATGGCGCCATTGCGCGCCGGTGCCGATATGATGCGCCAGGCATGCAGCAATCCTTTGAACCCGCTTTCCAGCACCGCCTTCGGGCGAAGCCTCGACGCAGGCTTTGAGGTATTCGAGCGGCTGACGCGCCGTTACATCAAGCCGGAGTTCGGTTTGGCGACTACCACCGTCGATGACCGGACCGTTGCCGTCACTGAAGAGATCATCTGGTCGCGTCCCTTCTGCAATCTCGTTCATTTCAAAAAAGAACTCGATGCGGCCCGCAAACCAGATCCGAAGGTGCTGCTGGTGGCGCCTATGTCAGGCCACTACGCCACATTGCTGCGGGGAACGGTCGAGGCGCTGCTGCCATCGGCGGATATCTATATCACCGATTGGATCGATGCCCGCATGGTGCCAGTCACCGAAGGGACATTCGATCTCGACGATTACATCAGCTACGTCATCGATATGCTGCGCGAGATCGGGCCCGGCGCCCATGTGGTCGCCGTTTGTCAGCCCTCGGTTCCGGTTCTGGCCGCAGTGTCCCTGATGGAAGCCGATGGTGACGGTTTCGCGCCTGCATCCATGACGCTGATGGGCGGTCCGATCGATACGCGCATCAATCCCACAGCTGTCAACGGTCTGGCCACGGCCAAGCCAATCGAATGGTTCCGCGACAATGTCGTCATGCAGGTACCGTGGCCGCAGCCGGCTTTTGGCCGGAATGTCTATCCCGGCTTCCTGCAATTATCCGGCTTCATGTCTATGAACCTCGACAAGCACATGACGGCACACAAGGATTTCTACCTGAACCTCGTCAAGAACGACGGCGATTCCGCTGAGAAGCATCGCGATTTTTACGATGAATATCTGGCCGTGATGGATTTGACGGCGGAGTTCTACCTGCAGACAGTGGAAACCGTCTTCATCGAACACGCGCTTCCCAAGGGAAACATGCAGCATAGGGGCAGGGCGGTCGATCCCGCTGCCATTCGTAACGTCGCGCTGTTCACCGTGGAAGGCGAAAACGACGATATTTCCGGTGTGGGCCAGACCAAAGCCGCGCACGATCTTTGCCGGAACATCCCCGATGAAAAGCGTGCGCACTACATGCAGCCCGACGTCGGTCACTACGGCGTTTTCAACGGGTCGCGTTTCCGCAAGGAGATTGTGCCGCGCATGGTGGAATTCATCCGCAAGAATCAGACTGTCTAGCGCTGGAAGCCAGGCGATGCCGCGCATTTGCGTGGCCAAGCCGGTGTCGAATCGGCTATGAACAGTCCATGTTTTCGTTCCTCAGAAAATCCGTGAATTCGCCGGCGCCGAAAAAGGTAGCGCCCAGCCAGCGCACCGTCGAGGTGGCTGGCCGTCATGTGCCCATTACGGTGAAGGAAAACCCGCGCGCCACGCGCATCACCTTGCGCATCGAACCCGGCGGCCGGGCCCTGAAGCTGACGATCCCGATGGGGCTTCACCATGGCCAGGTGGATGATTTTCTCGAAAGGCATCAGGGCTGGATTGAAGGCAAGCTTTCGAAAATCACCCCAGATGACGGTTTGTGTCATGGTGCGTCGGTTGATATTCGCGGCGTATCCCATCGTATCCATCACACTGGCAGCCTGCGTGGCCTGACTCATATCTCCAAAGACGAGGACGGCACCGCGGTATTGAAAGTCAGCGGAGCGCCCGAACACCTGCGCAGACGGGTGGCCATGTTTTTGAAAAAGGAAGCGAAGACTGATCTGGAGAGGCTTGTTGCGGTTCACGCGAGCGCGGCCGGAAAGCCCGTGCGATCCATCAGCATGAAGGACACCCGCAGCCGCTGGGGTTCGTGTTCCCATGATGGAAATCTGAGTTTCTCGTGGCGTATCGTCATGGCTCCGGAAAAGGTCATCGATTATCTCGCAGCCCACGAGGTCGCGCATCTGCGGGAAATGAACCACGGCCCGAAATTCTGGGCCCTGTGCGAAAAACTCTGCCCGCATACGCAGGAAGCCAAGGAATGGCTGAAACGTCACGGCTCTAAACTCCACGCCATCGATTTTGATTGAAAGTGGAGGCGTGCATCGCCATCTGGATTCACGTGAAACATTCCATGGAAAACGGGTGCGATTTGGCTCGACTCTTGTCGCATTTCGTGTCAGGTCGCGGGTATGAAACCGGATATCAAGATTTGCGGATTGAAGACACCGGAAGCGCTGGAGCGTGCCGTCAGGCGCGGCGCCTCCCATGTCGGCTTTATTTTCTTTGAAAAGAGCCCCCGCAACATCGAGCCCGATATCGCCGGCAGACTGGCGGAAGCCGTCCGTGGCGCCGCAAAGGTGGTCGCCGTTACCGTCAATGCCGACAATGATGATCTGGACGAGATCGTTGATCTGCTGAGACCGGATATTCTGCAATTGCACGGTAGTGAAAGCCCGGAGAGGGTGCTGAACATCAAAGCACTCTACGGCCTTCCGGTAATGAAGGCGCTTTCCGTTCGCGACGCCACTGATCTTGCCAAGATTGATCCCTATATAGGCATAGCCGACCGTTTCCTGCTGGATGCCAAGGCGCCTGCGGGTTCCGATTTGCCGGGCGGCAACGGAGTATCCTTCGACTGGACCATCCTGCGCTCTCTTGACGGAAGTATCGATTACATGCTTTCCGGGGGATTGAACAAGGACAATGTCGCGGAGGCTCTGGCCGAAACCGGAGCTGGCGGACTGGATTTGTCGTCCGGTGTGGAGAGCGCGCCGGGCGTCAAGGATCTTGCGATGATTGATGCATTCTTCGATGTGGTGAATGATTGGTCGAAAGGCCCAAAGGGAGCTTGAAGTGAACGACGCGCCAACACCCAATTCTTTCCGCGCCGGTCCCGATGAGGACGGCCGTTTTGGCATTTACGGAGGCCGCTTCGTTGCCGAAACGCTGATGCCGCTTATTCTGGATTTGCAGGCGGAGTGGGAGAAGGCAAAGACCGATCCCGAATTTCAGGCAGAACTCAAATATCTCGGCGCTCATTACACCGGCCGCCCGAGCCCGCTTTATTTCGCGGAACGCCTGACGGCCGAACTGGGCGGCGCCAAGATCTATTTCAAGCGCGAAGAGCTGAATCACACCGGCTCGCACAAGATCAACAATTGCCTTGGCCAGATCCTGCTTGCCAAGCGCATGGGCAAGACCCGCATCATTGCCGAAACCGGTGCCGGCCAGCACGGCGTTGCCTCGGCGACCGTCGCCGCACGCTTCGGCCTGCCCTGCGTCGTTTATATGGGCGCGACGGATGTTGCCCGTCAGGCGCCGAATGTTTTCCGCATGAAGCTTCTGGGCGCTGAGGTAAAGCCGGTAACGGCTGGCCACGGCACTCTGAAAGATGCCATGAACGAGGCGCTGCGCGACTGGGTCACCAATGTCGATGACACCTATTACCTGATCGGCACAGCTGCCGGCCCGCATCCCTATCCGGAAATGGTTCGCGATTTCCAGGCCGTCATCGGTGAGGAAGCAAAGGCACAGATGCTGGAGGCGGAGGGCCGTCTTCCGGATATGGTCATTGCGGCTGTCGGCGGTGGCTCGAATGCCATCGGCATCTTCCATCCTTTCCTTGATGACAAGAGTGTCCGTATCGTCGGCGTCGAGGCTGGCGGCAGGGGTCTTTCGGGCGAGGAGCATTGCGCTTCGATCACGGCCGGTTCGCCGGGCGTTCTGCACGGAAACCGCACCTACCTTCTTCAGGATGCGGATGGCCAGATCAAGGAAGGCCATTCCATCTCCGCAGGTCTCGATTATCCCGGCATCGGCCCTGAGCATTCCTGGCTGAACGATATCGGCCGCGTGGAATATGTACCGATCATGGACCATGAGGCGCTGGACGCCTTCCAGATGCTGACCCGCCTCGAAGGCATCATTCCCGCTCTGGAGCCAAGCCACGCGCTGGCGGAAGTCATCAAGCGCGCACCGAAGATGGGCAAGGATGAGATCATCCTGATGAATCTTTCGGGTCGTGGGGACAAGGATGTCCACACCGTCAGCAAGTTCCTCGGAATGGAAATGTAAGACATGACTGCACGTATGGACAAGCGCTTTGCCGATCTGCGCGCTGAAAACCGCCCGGCTCTGATTACCTATTTCATGGGCGGCGACCCGGATTTTGAAACCTCGCTCGGCATCATGAAGGCCCTGCCGGAAGCAGGCGCCGATGTTATCGAGCTCGGCATGCCGTTTTCCGACCCGATGGCGGATGGCCCGGCGATCCAGCTGGCAGGACAGCGCGCGCTGAAAGGCGGCCAGACGCTGAAAACCACACTCGATCTCGCCCGCGAGTTCCGCAAGGAAGACGACGCGACCCCGATCGTGATGATGGGATATTACAATCCGATCTACATCTACGGCGTCGACAAATTTCTGGACGATGCGTTGGCGGCTGGCGTCGATGGTCTGATCGTGGTCGATCTGCCGCCTGAAATGGATGATGAGCTTTGCGTGCCCGCCTTGGCCCGCGGCGTGAATTTCATCCGTCTCGCCACGCCGACGACGGATGGCAAGCGCTTGCCGACCGTTCTTAAAAATACCTCAGGTTTCGTCTATTACGTATCGATGAACGGTATTACCGGTTCCGCACTGCCCGATCCCTCGTTGATCTCTGGCGCGGTCGGTCGTATCAAGGCGCATACGGAACTGCCGGTTTGCGTCGGTTTTGGTGTCAAGACGGCCGATCATGCCAAAGCGATCGGTGCCGTGGCGGATGGCGTGGTGGTCGGTTCGGCCATCGTCAACCAGATTGCCGGCAGTCTGACGAAGGACGGGCAGGCAACCGCCGATACCGTGCCATCCGTCACGACGCTGGTAAAAGGACTTTCAACGGGCGTGCGTGCGTCGCGCCTTGCCGCTGCGGAATAAGCGCGCGGCCCAGTCAGGAGTAGTCAGTTGAACTGGATCACCAATTACGTACGGCCCCGGATCAATTCCATGCTTGGCCGCCGCCCGGAGGTTCCTGAGAACCTGTGGATCAAGTGCCCGGAAACGGGCGAGATGGTCTTCCACAAGGATCTGGAAGATAACAAGTGGGTCATTCCCGCTTCCGGTTACCACATGAAGATGCCGGCAAAGGCGCGTCTCGTCGATCTTTTCGATGGTGGCGTCTATGAGGCCTTGCCGCAGCCGAAGGTAGCGCAGGATCCGCTGAAGTTCCGCGATTCCAAGAAATACACCGACCGTCTGCGCGACAGCCGCACGAAGACAGAGCAGGAAGATACTATCCTTGCCGGCGTTGGTCTCCTGAAAGGCCTGAAGATCGTTGCCGTTGTGCATGAATTCCAGTTCATGGGCGGTTCTCTCGGCATCGCGGCCGGCGAAGCCATCGTCAAGGCGTTCGAGCGCGCCATTTCAGAGCGTTGCCCGCTGGTCATGTTCCCGGCCTCCGGTGGCGCCCGTATGCAGGAAGGCATTCTGTCGCTGATGCAGCTGCCGCGCACCACGGTTGCTGTCAACATGCTGAAAGAAGCGGGCATGCCCTACATCGTGGTTCTGACGAACCCGACGACGGGTGGTGTCACTGCTTCCTACGCCATGCTGGGTGACGTGCATATCGCCGAGCCGGGCGCCGAAATCTGCTTTGCGGGCAAGCGCGTGATCGAACAGACCATTCGCGAAAAGCTCCCGGAAGGCTTCCAGACATCGGAATACCTGCTGGAGCACGGCATGGTGGATATGGTGATCGATCGCCGCGAAATTCCCGATACGCTGGCAAGCCTTCTCAAGATCATGATGAAGGCTCCGGCAGAAGCAAACGCGGTCATTCCGCTTGCGGCTTCGGCCTGACGGAAAAATATGTCGCCCGGAGGCGGGAAGCGCCTTCGGGATGACGTTACACGTTGCATGATTTCATCTCGGGTGCGGCGGACAAATGGCTAATACAACGCCTGAAAGGCGAACAGAAGATATGACGAAGCCCGCAATCGGCGAGGCCGAACAGATCATCGAAAAGCTGATGCAGCTTCACCCCAAGGGTTTTGATCTTTCACTGGACAGAATTTCCCGTCTTCTGGAAAAACTAGGCAGCCCTCAGAAAAGGTTGCCGCCGGTTATTCATGTCGCAGGCACCAACGGCAAGGGTTCGGTTACGGCCTTTTGCCGCGCATTACTGGAGGCGGCAGGACTTTCCGTGCACGTTCACACCTCTCCGCATCTCGTGAACTGGCATGAACGTTATCGCATCGGCGTTTCCGGCGAAAAAGGCCGTTATGTCGATGATGCCGTCTTTGCGGATGCGCTGCGCCGCATCGAAGCTGCCAACGGCGGCCAGATGATAACGGTTTTCGAAATTCTGACCGCCGCGATGTTTCTGCTCTTCGCGGAGCATCCGGCAGATGCTGCCGTGGTCGAGGTTGGGCTCGGTGGGCGCTTCGATGCGACAAATGTGATCAACAACCCGGCCGTTTCCGTTATCATGCCGATATCGCTCGATCATCAGGCCTATCTCGGCGACCGGGTGGAACTGATTGCCGCTGAAAAGGCCGGCATCATGAAGTCGGGTTTCCCTGTCGTCATTGGTCATCAGCAGTATGATGCGGCGCTGGATACCCTCGTTTCCACGGCTGAGCGTCTTGGTTGCCCGGCATCAGTCTATGGGCAGGATTTTTCCGCCCATGAAGAATTCGGCCGTATGGTCTACCAGGATGAATTCGGCCTGACCGACGCGCCGCTGCCACGTCTTCCCGGTCGACACCAGCTTGCCAATGCCGCTGCCGCGATCCGGGCCGTCAAGGCTGCCGGTTTTGAGGTGACGGAGCGGATGATCGAAAAGGCCATGACAACAGTGGAATGGCCCGGCCGTCTTCAGCGTGTTCTAACCGGAAAAATCGCTGAAATCGCTCCGAAGGATGCGGAAATCTGGATCGATGGTGGTCACAACCCGGGCGCGGGCGAAGTCATTGCCGAGGCAATGGCGGGGTTTGAAGAAAAGACACCGCGCCCGCTGTTCATCATTGCCGGCATGATCAACACCAAGGATCCGGTGGGCTATTTCAAGGCTTTCGCCGATATCGCGGAGTATGTCTTCACGGTTCCGATCGGCGGTACAGATGCCGCGATCGATCCCGTCGTGCTTGCCCATGCGGCCTTTGATGCCGGTCTGGTTGCGGCACCTACATCTTCGCTGACCGAGGCGCTGGACGAGCTATCGCGTCGCTTCGATCCCGAAGGGCCGCCGCCGCGCATCCTGATCGGCGGCTCGCTTTATCTTGCCGGAAACGCGCTTGCATTGAACGGTACGGTTCCCGAATAAAAAAGCCCGGCATCGCTGCCGGGCTTTTCTTTATTCCATGGAAAGTCGCTTACGCGGCGCCGGAAATCCAGGCCGAAAGCGCTGTCTTGGGCGCAGCACCGACCTTGATGTCAGCCACTTCGCCGCTCTTGAAGATGGCAAGAGTCGGGATTGAGCGAACGCCGAACTGGGCAGCCAGTTCCGGGTTTTCGTCGATGTTGAGCTTCGCGACCTTGACCTTGCCGGCAAGCTCGGACGAAATTTCTTCAAGGCTCGGCGCGATCATTTTGCACGGGCCGCACCATTCGGCCCAGAAATCCACCACGACTGGTTCGGAGGATTCGAGGACTTCGGACTGGAAGTTGGCGGCGTCGACTTTTACGGTAGCCATATCTGGCTCTCCTTTCAGTGAATCTTTTCCACTATCGATGTGATGCGGGCGCGTCGAAATTTCAATGCCCCGGTATCTCACTTTGTCTTTATTGCGGCAAGGGCTTGCATCATGGCATCGTCACCAACCGTCATAAAAGCGGCATTTTCCGTATAAATCAGCGCGCAGACAAATTCCTTGCCGGGATAAAGCGGTGACAGAATTTCGCGATAGATGGCAAGCTGTGCCGTGTGGGAGAAGGGTATCTCGTGCGCGTCGCGCGGCGGCACGCGGTTCGTCTTGTAGTCGACCAGAATGACGCGGTCGCCATCCACCGCCAGCCGGTCGATACGGCCGGAAACCGCATAATGCTGCCTGCCGATCGTCATGGTCCCCATAATGGAAACTTCTGCGCGGCTATTGGGCGAAAATGCCGGCTGCACCGCTGGTTCGGACATGACCCGCAAAACCGCCCGTATCAGATGTTCGCGCTCGGCAGACGGCCAGAACCGTGCGGCACGTTCGGCATAACGGCGAGCTGCCTCTTCCCGCTCACTCTCGGCAAAATCCGGCAGGGCCTGCAGCATGCGATGCACCAGCCGACCGCGTTGCAATGCCAACGAGGAGACATCGGCTTTTTCGCCAAAAAGCGGCGAACGCACGGCAAGATCGTCCGCACCGTCATCAATGATGGTGCCCGCGCCGGAAGGGCTGAGTGGCCTCGGCAATGATGGCAGGGCGGGCAAGGGGGTAAGAAGCCCCGCCGGGAGAGCATATTCTTCTTGCGTCTGTGGTTCAGGCAGCCTTTGCGGAGCGGGGGTCGAACGAGCATCGGACTTGCGCCAGACAAGCCCCTGCCACTCTTCACCATCGGCCATAAACTGTTGCGGCTGGCAGTGCTTTTCATTGTCGGCAAGTGCTGTCTTGACGATGGCGTGCCAGCATTCGGGATTTTCCTTCTGGCCGCGATAACCGCAAACGACCAGATGATCGGCGGCACGTGTCATCGCCACATAAAGCAGCCGACGATATTCGTCTTCCGCGGCCGTCTTCAGGCGTTCCTCATCGGCGCGAATGAGATGATTGGAAAAACCGCTGCCAGGCAGCCAGACGGGGAAGGCATCCCCGTCTGCTTCAACGAAGCGCAGTTTCGGGACATGACTGTGGTTGAAGGCCTTCGAACCGCCATCGACCACAAAAACAACCGGCGCTTCAAGACCCTTGGAGGCGTGCACGGTCATGATCCGCACTTCACCGCGATCCTTGTCCTGTTCGCGTTTCACCTCCGGCGAATCCGTTTCCAGGACGGATAGGAAGGCTTGCAGGCCGGGCAAGCCGGTCCTTTCATGGTCAAGCGCAAAGGACAGGAACTCGTCCAGAACATCGCTCGCCTCGTTGCCGAGACGACCCAGGAATTTTTTGCGCCCGTCATGCAGGGTCAGAACCGCAGCGAAGAAATCATGCACCGTTGCCGTTTTCGAAAGCGCGATAAAGTTCTTGAGCTTGTTGGCGACTACGGAGAAGCGGCTGTTCTCGTCTTGCGAAAGCGTCTGCAATCTTTGCCACACGCTCTCCGTATCGGATCGCGTGGCAGCGACGTCGAAAACATCGTCTTCGGAGAGATTGAAAAGCGGGCTTTTCAACAGCGCGGCCAGAGAAAGGTCATCCTCAGGCAGCACGACAAAACGGCCAAGCGCCAGAAGGTCCTGCACGGCGATGTGATCGGTCAGGCGAAGACGGTCGGCACCGGCGACGGGAATGTTCTTGCGCCGTTTCAGCTCACGGGTCAGCGCATTGACGAAAGCATGGCGTTTTCTAACCAACACAAGAATATCGCCGGGCTCAATAGCGCGTTCCACGCCCTTTTCGATGATTGTCTGGTTGCCGATCATGCCGGCAATGCGCGCGGCGATCCGGCGGGCAACGATGGTGGCCGGCGCGCTTTCCCGAAGTGCATCGAAAGGCGCCGTCCAGTCTTCTTCGTCCTCGGCGGTTTCCGGCGCCACCATATCCCAGACTTCCACGGTGCCGGGGTGGCCGGCGCGGTTGGAGCGGTGTTCGACTGGCTCGTTATCGGCGCTGAGGCCGCTGGCATTTTTAGGGTCCGAAAAGACCTGATCGACGGCGGCCAGCACATCTTCCGTGGAACGGAAGGACAGCGGCAGGCGGATGCGGTGAAATGCCTGCTCCACCGAATCGACACGCCTTTTGGTCTCGTCGCGCTCCTGCGAAAACCGCTCCGGTCGCGCGCCCTGGAACGAATAGATCGATTGCTTTTCATCACCGACGGCAAAAAGCGTGCGCCGCCCCATGCGGGCGCTCTCGCCGCTGAAGAAGTCCGCCGCCAGCGACTGGATGATCGACCATTGCACAGGGCTGGTATCCTGCGCCTCATCGACGAGGATATGGTCGATACCCTGATCTAGCTTGTAATGTACCCAGGCGCCCGCCGTATCGCGGTTGAGGAGATTGGCGGCGCGCTCGATCAGATCCTCAAAATCGAGCTGGCTTCGCTGCTTTTTCAGATCCTCGAAATCGCCGATCAGTCTCTCAGCCAGAACAAGCGCGCATTTCGTCGCCTCCAGCATTCGCACCAGACGATAGCGGTTGCGACAGGCCACGACATGGTCCCGCGCAAGCGTCAGCGCGTCGACGAGATCGGGTGCGGATTTCTGCATGCCCTTGTTGATGACATAGGCATCGGATTTTTTCTCGCCCTTGGCTGTCAACAGCGCAGCTTCGATGAATTCCATGCGCCGCACGGAATCCGTCTGCCGTTTCGCTTCCCGCAGGGCATAAGCGACATCTATGACGCGCGATCCGCCCACTTCATCGGCAAGCGTCAGATAGGTATCGAGGGAAAGCCCCGAGAGACCTGGCAAGGGCCAGAATGCCGCCGCTGCCGTTTCTTCGGTTTCACCCGCGTCTATCTGCATTGCCTGCCGCAATTGGGCATCGATGCCATCAGCCTGTTTTGCATCGATCAAAAAGGCACGAAGGGCGCTGCGATTGGCGATGATGGCGGTGAGTAGCGATTCGAGCCCGCTTTCGTCCGCCAAATCAAGCACATAAGCGAGAGACTGCGTGAGATCGGTGTCTCCCTCCGTCGAAACCGCCGTTAAAAGCGACCGACGTGCCTCGGCCAGCAGGGTTGTTGCGGCGCGGTCATCAAGGACGGAGAAGTGGCCGGCGACATTGGCCTCCAGCGGGAACTGATGCAACAAGGCTTCGCAGAAGGCGTGGATCGTCTGGATCTTCAGCCCACCGGGCGTTTCCAGCGCCTTGGCGAACAGCCGCCGCGCTTCGGCCAGCTTGATGCGATCCGGCATCTTTCCTTCGATGGCAGCGACGCGATCCCCAAGATCGTTATCCGGCAACGTAGCCCATTCCGCCAGACGGTCGAAAACGCGGCTCGACATTTCGGACGCCGCTGCCTTGGTATAGGTGAGGCACAGAATTGCGGAGGGTCGGCACCCGGCCAGAAGCAGGCGGATGACGCGCTGGGTCAGCACATGGGTCTTGCCGGAACCGGCATTGGCCGAAACCCAGGCGGAACTTGCCGGATCGGAGGCGAGCCGCTGCCGGTCGCTCGTCCAGTCTATCCAGCTTTGCGGGGTGTCCGTGGCAGGCCCGTGATCGATAGGGTCAATCATCATCGCCGTCTCCCGGTTCTGCCGTCGACCATTCCGAAACGCGGGCGAGGTGGTCGTATTCCCCACCGTAGGACTGCTGCTCCTCCGGCACCAGCCGCGAGGCAAAACCGTTCTCGCCATCACGCAGCGAACGCACGAACTTGGCCAGCTGATCGATTGATTCGGTTGCCAGCTCAATTGCCGATTTCGGTGCTTTTTTGCCACCCCGGTTGGAGTGTTCGTTGTTAACCTGGTCGGCAAAAAAACGGGTACCCGGCCGCAGGCGCACATAGATAAGGTTTTCAGGTGTCTGCGAACCCGCCTCGCGGAAGGCACCCCGCATCAGTGCTGCCGCTTCCAGCGCGAGCTGGGGGTCGAGCAGCGCGCGCGCCTGATTGACTGAAGGCGCAAGCCCCGTTTTGTAGTCGATAATATCCGCCTGACCGCCGGTCTTGATATCTATGCGGTCGGCGATGCCGGTCAGCCTTATTCCTGCCTCGGGGATTTCCTGTCCGGCACGCGCCTCGAAAAAGCTGCGGCGGATGGATGGATGTCGTTCTTTCTCCCAGTCGATGAAGGCGCGTGCCACCGCCTCGAATCGCGGGCGCCAGATGACATCGACATGTGCAGGAAGATCTTCCGCGTCGAAACTTTCATCCAGAATACGCTGCATGGCCTCGAGCGATGCCGGCGTGCCGGGAATATGCCCCTCGCGGGAATAGCGCTCGATGATTGCATGATAGAGCGTGCCACGGTCGGCGGCATTGGGATCGCGGTTGAAGCCATCAAGCGGGTTGAGCTTCAGGATACGCCGCGCGTAGATCGAATAGGGGTCACGGCGCAGCCTGCCCACTTCGCTGAAGGAATAGCTCTTCGGCTGCAAGTCGGCCGGCGGTTTGGGGGCAGGGCGCTTTGCTGCTTCCTGGTCGATGCTCGCATCCATCAGTGCCGCCCAGTGGCGATAGGTCTCGCCGCGCTTCTTCAGCTGGTCGGCAAAATCCTCGCCGCCGAGTGCCAGCAATCGCTGCAGCCAGCGCGATGCGACTGCGGGTGTCGAGCCCTGTCTGAGCGCGCGGCTGTAGAAAATCTGCCGTGTCCCGTTCGCCATCTCGAAATCGTGCGCCAGCTGGCCGATGCGCCGCTCCGGCGGTTCCAGACCGATGGCTGTCTTCATGTTGCGGGACAGAAACGGGTTGTTTGCCGTCTGGCCCGGCCAAAGCCCTTCATTGAGACCGCCGATCACGACAGTGTCGACGCTTTGCAGTCTTGCCTCAAGGGCACCGAAAATGAAAATGCGCGGATGGCGCATGGATCGCGGCTTGATCGATTCGCCAGCCACCAGTGCCGCGAAGATATCAGCCCATTGCGGACCATCCGCATCAAGGATTTCGCCGCTTTCCATCAATTCGCCAAACAGGCCGGAAAGCTTGTCGCCTGCCTCGCCGGACCAGAGAGTGGCAAGATCGTTGTTGTCATCCGCGCAGATGGCTTCGATCACCCGGCCCGTCCGCTCGGCCCAATCGGAAAGCGGCAATTTGTCCGTGAAAGACCGGCCTGAGCGGTCGCGACGAACGAATGCGCTGCCAAGCGGCTCTGTCGAAACGGCGATCCGGCGTGCCAGATCGCGCGCGGCGTCTACGCTTCCCTCGGGCAGTGCCAGCCTCCAGGCAGGCGGATGCCGGTCATCGCGCTGTGCCGCCAGTTGCGCATCGAGAACCGCCTCCAGATTGCCGATTTCGGTTTCGACGCGGCCGCCTCTAAGTGCGATCAATTCCAGCGCCTTTGATGCTTTTGTAAAAGCCTCCAGCGAAAGCCCGAAACGGCTGAGCGGATGTTTCAGAAGGGAAATGACCGGCACCGGATCTCCGGGCCTGAGGATAGCTTCCAGTGCGAGTTGCGTCAGTCCGGCCTGCGGCGTGGCGGAAAGCGGCGTACCGGCGGAATCGTCGGCTTCGATACCGAAGCGCTGCAATTCCGTCGCCACGCGCCTGGCCAGTCCGCGATCGGGCGTGATCAGCGCGGCCTGAGACGGGCGGCCAGCGCCCGGCGCTTCAAGCGCCAGCCGCAGCGCCACCGCAATTGCGGTTGCCTCTTCGCGCTCGTTGGCAGCTTCTATCAGGGTCGCTGCCGCAAAAGCATCGTCGAAAAATCCGGGTTGCTTGTCCTCACGCCAGCGGTTCCAGTCACTGGTGGATTTGGCAGGAGCAAGTGCTGCCGAAAAAACCGCCGCGCGTTTTTCAAGATCGCTATCGATGACGCCGATCTGAACGACATCGTCTCGCATGATGTCGAGCTTCTGCAACAGCATGTAGAGCCCGTATTGCGAATGGGTGCGGCTTGAAGGATCAGTAGGGTCCTCGGCAATAGCCTCCCATTGCTCCTCCGGCATCGTAAGATCGAGGCCCGGAAGCACGACGACGCCCTGGGGCAGCGAGGCGACAGAGGCGATAAGGTCTGCTGCTGCCGGAATTGAGCCCGTGGAGCCCGCAACGACGATCGGTCCGGTGTCCGGCAGGTTGGCAAGCCGGTTCGCCTCCGCCCTCAGGATGCCGTTGCGATGTCGGCCTGCGGAAGTTCGATTGAGTTCGGCAAGACGGGCAGGCCAGAAGACGCTGGCGATTTTCAGGAAATCCGCCGTCAGCTGCCACCATTGGGCGTGATCGCCGGTATCGAGATGCGCGAGCGCCTCCCATTCCTTTTCTTCCGTATCCATCGCATCGATCACTTCGCCAAGCGCGCGCGCCAGCCATATGGCGTCGGCAGGGCTGGCTGGTGCGACAAGTGGTGAGTCCGAATGGATGGCCCTGATGGCGTCCGGCAGGCTGTTGCGCCATGCCAGAATGAGGCGCGCCAGCTCGATTTGCCGGCCGGTGCCGGAAATCGGGGGCGCCAGATCCATGATCTCAGGATTTTCGATCTCGAAGAAGCCGCTGTCGTCATCGGTTTCGCCGAGCGGCCGGATCAGTGGCAAAATGGCGGAACGACCGCCCAGAAGATCGACAAACTCTGAGCGCAGCACGCGGGCGGAGCGCCGGGTCGGAACATAGATCGTCACCTTGGCAAGCGAAAGCGGATCCGCAGGGTCATATTTATAGCCGGCTGTCAGTGTCCCGTCACACAGCGTTTCCGCGAGCGTTTTGAGGAACGGTGTTCCCGCAGCGATCGTCAGGACGCGCTTTGCGTGATGGGTGAAAGTCATGCAGAGCGCTTTTCCCTGAATTGCCGGATGATACTTTCGGCATCGTCTATAGCATCGGGAGTGCCGACGGTGATCCAGTGGCCATCCAGTGAAAGTCCGAAAAGTCGTTCTTTCTCGATGGCGCGGTCGAAATAGATATTCAAGTTGAAAGCATCCCCCGGCGCATCATCCAGCAGGTGCGAATCCATGGCAATGGCCCCGGCATAAACCACCGGGTTCGTGTCCCCGTCGCGATACCGCGCCAGTCTACCATCCGAAGAGAGGTTGAAATCCCTCTTGCCGTTATGACCGGTGGTACGGTCCATATCGACGCAGAGCATCGCCATATCCATGCGCGTGGCATCGAAGAATTGCGCAAGCTTGCGCAGGTTGCTGACGGCATTCAGCTGTTCGCCAATCCAGAAAAGATCGGCATTCATGACGAAGACGGGACCTGGCTCCAGAAGTTTCAGGCCCTTGGCAAGCCCGCCACCGGAATTCATCAGCTGCGACCGCTCGTCGGAAATCAGGATTTCGGCGTCGGTACGGGTTTCAAGATGGGCGATCATCTGATCGGCATGGTGATGGACGTTGACGACGATCTTCTCGGCGCCGGCCTCGACAAGGGCGTCGAGCGCGTAGTCGATCATCGGTTTGCCGGCGATCTTGACGAGCGGTTTCGGGATCGTATCCGTGATCGGGCGCATCCGGGTGCCGAGCCCGGCGGCCAGCACCATCGCGTTCTTGATCGTCATTGTGGTCAACCGTCTTTCAGTCTTTAAAATTCCATGCCCATGTGGACGCACCAGTCTTTGAGCGGTGCCAGTTCGGGATGCGAAAGCGCTGCGGAAAGATAGCGAAACGTCCTTGGCATATGTTTCATATAACCGGGTTTGCCATCGCGTTCCAACAGCCTTACCCAGATACCGGCCAGTTTGCAGTTGCGCTGCGCCGACATGATGGCGAAAGCCTTGAGAAAGGACGCCTCATCGAAGGACGGCTCGTCTCGTCTAATGTCGAGATAGTGCGAAAGCAGGCGTTCCTGCAGTTCGGGCGAAATGGTAACCCGCGCATCCTGCACGATGGAGGCGAGATCGTAGGCAGTCGGGCCGATCATCGCGTCTTGAAAATCGATCAGTCCGACTTGCCGTATGCCTGCATTTTGCTCTTGCCAGAGAATGTTCGGCGAATGGAAATCGCGCAGAAGTAGCCCGCTTTCGCAGCCACTGAGCGCGTCTATCAGGCCGTCCCAAAGAGCATAATAGTCACGCTTCTCGGTATCGGACAGTGATTTGCCGCGTTTGTGGGGCAGATACCATTCCACCAGCAGCGACACCTCGATCTTCATCGCCGGTCGATCGAAAGGAGGCACTTCGTAGGTGCTGCCGTCACCGACCGGCAGCTTGCGCGGTGCCGGAGCTTTATGAAGGGCGGCGAGGCACGCGACGCTTTGCAGATAACGTTCCTCAATCGGCGTTCCATCAGGCGCAAGCACCCCATCCCGCCCGAGGTCCTCCAGGAGGAGAATGCCCTGACCGGTATCCGCCGCCAGTATTTCAGGCGCGCGAAAGCCGCTATTTCGCAGATAATTGCCGATCGCCACGAAGGAACGGGCATTCTGGGCAAGATGGGCGATTTCCGCATAGGTCTTGCCGTCAGCAACGATCGCACCTCTCAAAGGGCGTCGCCAGTCCATCAGGATAAGGTCCGGACCATCGGTGGAAATGGTCTCATAGGCGCGTGTGGAAGCATCGCCGCTTAGGAAATGGCGGGTCGCATCGCCCTTGCCATTTTTCGCAAGAAAATCGCGAATGGCAAAAACGCGCTCAAGCCGTGCTTTCTGTTTCGCGGGAGCATCGATTACGGCCAGACGCCCGTCACCGGAGTGCTCCAGCCGCAGGCTGATGGTCTGGTTTGGCGGTAGGATGTCGGCGGCAATATCAGGCCACTCGATCAGGCAGATACCGTCTTCCAGCATCTCGTCGATGCCGAGTTCGTCCAGTTCCGAGACGTCAGACAGTCGGTATAGATCAAGATGGGCAACGGGAATACGTGTTGGATAGGTCTGGATGATCGTGAATGTGGGGCTTGGAACTTCAAGATCAGGTGCATCCGCCATCGCCCGGATGAAGGCGCGGGCGAGAGTGGATTTGCCCGCGCCGAGATCTCCGATCAGCGCGAGGCAATCGCCAGCTCCCAAAGCCAGCGCCAGATCTTCGCCTAACCGGATGGTGTCCTTCTCCCCATTAAGGGAAAGGGTGATCGGCAGGATATCGTCACTCATTCTGCGGCGATGGAATGCGGGTGCACGCCCGAAGGAATGCGGCAGGTGACGATGGTGCCGTTGCCGGGCCGGCTGTCGATGCTGACAGTGCCGTGATGCAGGCTGACGAAGCTTTCCACTATAGAAAGGCCAAGGCCAGCGCCGGTCCGCCGTCCGCCGTTGCCGCGCGTCTCGAAGCGGTCAAACACGGCCTTGAGCATGTCTTCGGGGATACCCGGTCCCTTGTCGGCCACCGAGAACAGGAAGTCACCCTCGCTGCGCTGGCATGAAAGCTGAACGGAAGACCCTTCCGGCGCAAAATTGATTGCATTGGTGAGGAGCTTGATGAGGATCTGCTTCAGGCGCTGGTGATCCGCCACCAGACTGCCGAGATGCGCGGGTGCGACGATCTCGAGCGAAATACCGCTTTCCTGTAGCCGGTCGGCAATCTGCACCGAAACGTCATCGAGCAATTCGTTGAGATCGTTGTCCGAGTAGTTCAACTGCATGATGCCCGCGTCGACGGTCGCGAGATCGAGGATGTCGTTGACGATGGTCAGAAGAACCGAGGACGAGGTGGAAATATGGTCGAGATATTCTGCCTGCCGGTCCGTCAATTCTCCAATACCCGGGGTCTTCAGGAGATCGGTGAAGCCAATGATATTGGTCAGCGGCGAGCGCAACTCATAAGAGACGTGCTGTACGAAATCGTTCTTCAGCTCGTCGGCCTTGAGCAGTGCGTCGTTCTTTTCCTTGAGCGCCCGCTCGGCCCGCACGCTGTCAGTCATGTTGACGAATGTCAGCATGGTCTGCGCATCCGGCAGCGGAATAATGGCGTAGTCGAGGACCAGGCCGGATAGTAGCTCCAGCGTTCCCTGTCTCGACGGGCGTTCATCGTCAAAGCTGGTGATGAACTGGCTGAAAGAGCGCCAGCCATCCGGCTTGTCGTAGGATTGCGTGCAGGCGGCCTCCACGGCGCGGATGTGGGTTCCAGTTTCCGCCTGCTCGGCGGTAACGCCCCAGAGGGCCCTGAATGCCGGGTTGGAAAGGCGAATACGTCCGTCCGCACCAAACACGGCGACACCTTCGGCCAGATGGTCGATGGTTTCGCCCTGCACCTTCACCAAGGTGTTGTAGCGCATCTGCAGATCGACCTGTTCGGTCAGGTTCTCGAAGACCCATGTCGCGCCACCCTGCGGGTGGGCGGTCGCGATAACCCGCAACGTCTGGCCGTTGGGCAGGTGCCACAGATCGGTCTTGGTATCGAGAGAGCGGTAAACGGAGAGTGCCGTCTCTTTCCAGTTTTTCCAGTTCAGCTGCTCGGGCAATTTGCCGGCGGTGCGCAGCCTGTCGAGAAGCTCGGAATTATCGGGGCCGGATTCCAGAAAAACCAGATCGAAGCCCCACAGGGTGGCAAAGGCCTGATTGTAGAATTGCAGCCGCTGCCGGCCGTCGAAAATGGCGACGGGCGTTGCGAGATGATCCAGCGTTTCGGCGTGGCTTTTCAGAACCCGCTTCATTTCCTCGCGGGTGGTTTCCGCTTCGGTGGCATCGATGGCGATGCCTGCAGAACCGCCCGCCGTCTTGATATCGACAACGTCGAAGAAGGTACGGTTTCCGGAAACCACCGTCGAAATGCGATCGTGGTAGGGGGAACTCGGCGTGGCAGCCGCACGTATCTTCTGCCGGGTAACGGTGTTAAGAAGCTCGCGTTTCTCCTGAATGGTCTGTTCGGCATCGCGCGCATCCACAGCGTGCGCATAGGCGTGGTTCACCCATATGAGTTCGCCTTCGCCATTGCGCCGCCAGACGGGCTGTTCGATTGAATCGAGAAGTTCCTGAAACGTGGAGACCGAGGCGATCAGGCGCTCGCGCTCCACCTGCAATTCGGCCAGTTCGGCGCGCAGGTTGTTGAGGGCGACGAAACGCGCGAAGGCATTGCCGCCGGAAACCCGGCCTTGAACTTCAATGACTTCGCCGCGCTGCGTTTCGATGGTCAGATCGAAACTCTGTGCGTGGCTGCGAAGTTTTTCGAGGGATTTTTCAAGCTGGCTCGCGGATGATGGCTTCAGCCAGCGCCCGAAGGCCAGAAAATCGTGATCCGCCTGCGGTGCGCCCGTCTCTACGGGCAGCTGCCCCAGAAATTCGGGGCGCTTGTCCACGCCGTCCCAGATGACGATGCGCCGGCTCTTGTCGGAGATAAGCGCCTCGTATTTCGCGATCTTGTGGTGGGATTCTGCCAGCGCCTTGCGGTATTCACCGCTCTCCGCCTCGATATTACCGCGCTGGCGCACCAGCCAGACGACGGAAAACAGCGTTGCCGAAAGCATGCCGACAAAAAGCGAATAGGTGATGGTTTCTCCGGATGAAAACAGCCGCGCGCCGGTCTTTGCGACAAGACCGTCCTGCGCCAGCGCCACATTTGCAGAGCCGGCGAGAACCGTGCCGGACATCAGGACGGGAAGCCGCGAAAAGCCTGTCCGCACAGCACTGATCGCCAGCCGGCAACGCGCCATGGCCGCGCCCAATGCCACGCCAGCATGCGTGTTTTCAACGCGTTGAACTGTCTGCTCGCGCAGATCCGAATTGTGAACCGTCATCCCCGGTCTGTCTCCGTCCTATGTGCCGCATCTTCGACAAGACATCCCATTTCGTCCCCGCCGCCCTTTGGCGTGTCCGAATCAAGTTCGATGACAATACCGTCTTCATAAATCTGCGGAAAGGGAGCGCGCAAAAAAGATGCCGCGCGCTTTGTCAAGCGCACGGCATCTACATATTGTGTAATTTCAGTGGATATTAACTATGAAATTAATATCTGTAGTGTTCTGCCTTGAACGGACCCTGCTTCGAGATGCCGATATAATCAGCCTGAAGGTCGGAAAGTTCGGTCAGGCGCACGCCAAGCTTCTCGAGATGAAGGCGTGCAACCTTTTCGTCGAGGTGCTTCGGCAGCACGTAGACTTCGTTCTTGTATTCACCCGGCTTGGTGAAAAGCTCGATCTGGCCCAGCACCTGGTTGGTGAACGACGCCGACATGACGAAGGAAGGGTGACCTGTGGCATTACCAAGGTTCAGCAGGCGGCCTTCGGACAGCAGGATGATGCGGTTGCCCTTCGGGAACTCGATCATGTCGACCTGCGGCTTGATGTTTGTCCACTTGAGGTTACGCAGCGAAGCGACCTGAATTTCATTGTCGAAATGGCCGATATTGCCGACGATGGCCATGTCCTTCATCTCGCGCATGTGCTCGATGCGGATGACGTCCTTGTTGCCGGTGGTGGTGATGAAGATGTCAGCGGAAGACACAACGTCTTCCAGGCGAACGACCTCGAAACCGTCCATGGCGGCCTGAAGCGCGCAGATCGGGTCGATTTCCGTGACCTTCACGCGGGCGCCAGCGCCCTGCAGCGAGGCGGCGGAACCCTTGCCGACATCGCCGTAACCGCAGACCACGGCAACCTTGCCAGCCATCATCACGTCGGTTGCGCGGCGAATGCCGTCTACCAGCGATTCCTTGCAGCCGTATTTGTTGTCGAACTTGGACTTGGTGACGCTGTCGTTGACGTTGATGGCCGGGAAGGGCAGGAGGCCCTTCTTGGCGAGATCGTAGAGACGATGAACGCCTGTCGTCGTTTCTTCCGTCACGCCCTTCAGCGCGTCACGCTGCTTGGTGAACCAGCCGGGGGAAGCCTTGAGGCGCTTGTTGATCTGCGCGAAAAGAATTTCCTCTTCTTCCGAACCGGGGTTGGAAAGAACGTCCTCACCGGCTTCGGCGCGCGCGCCGAGCAGAATGTACATGGTGGCATCGCCGCCATCATCGAGGATCATGTTGGAGAGGCCGCCATCGGTCCACTGGAAGATCTTGTCGGTATATTCCCAATATTCCGTCAGGCTCTCACCCTTGACCGCGAAAACAGGAATGCCGGCCGCTGCAATGGCTGCTGCGGCATGGTCCTGCGTCGAGAAAATGTTGCAGGACGCCCAGCGGATGTCTGCGCCCAGTTCCTTTAGCGTCTCGATCAGAACGCCGGTCTGGATCGTCATGTGAAGAGAACCGGTAATACGCGCGCCCTTCAGGGGCTTGCTCTCGCCGAATTCCTTGCGGCAGGACATAAGGCCAGGCATTTCGGTTTCGGCGATGTCCAGTTCCTTGCGGCCGAATGCGGCAAGGTTGATATCGGCGATGATGTAGTCCTTCTCAAGGCTCATGAAGTTCTCCAGATCAGAAATGCCATGCCTATTGGCCCGGCTTTTAAACGTAGCAGCGGTTTAGCAGGCCAAAAACGATCTGGCAATAACGATATAAAGAAGTCTTTATGTCTTTATATGGGGGTGGGGGTCAGGCTTCTTCGCCGAAGCGGTCGGCAACAAGTGCCTCGAGTGCGGCGAGCGCCTCTTCCGCCTGGTTGCCGCTCGCCTCGACATAGACACTGCATCCCGGGCTGGCCGCCAGCATCATCAGACCCATGATGGAGGTGCCGCCAACGGTCATTCCGTCCTTCGACACCGTAATCGTCGCGTCGAAACCCTCGACCATCTGCACGAATTTTGCAGATGCCCGGGCGTGGAGACCGCGCTTGTTGATGATCGGCAATTCCCGGGAGTGAGGCGACATGGGGCTGACTTCTTATTTGCCGCTTAAAACGCGGCTGGCGACGTTGATGTATTTGCGACCGGCGTCGGATGCGTCCTGGAGCGCCTTGTCCATGTTGTCTTCGCTGCGAACGCCTGCGAGTTTTATCAGCATGGGAAGATTGACCCCGGCGATGACTTCGACATTACCGTTGTTCATGACGGAGATGGCAAGATTGGACGGTGTGCCACCGAACATATCCGTCAGAATAATAACGCCATTTCCATCATTGACGCGCGTAACGGCGTCGATGATATCCTGCCGGCGCTGATCCATGTCGTCTTCGGGACCGATACAAACCGTCTCGATCAATTTCTGGGGACCGACGACATGCTCCAACGCATGGCGAAACTCCTCAGCCAGCTTGCCATGGGTGACAAGCACTAGTCCGATCATGAAATGCTCCCTTGCACACGCACTCTCATTGCCGACTATCGCAACGCGGCAATCCTGTCCATCGGTGGGATTTCATCTTGATGAGGAAAATGCGAATCGCAAGCCTAAAATCGCCTGAATCGTGGTCACTTCACGTTCGTTTTAAAAAGATTTTGAGCAAGTGCAGCAAATTTTCCATAGGGCGTAAGACTGGAAAGCGGAATACGCAGAAGCGGAAGATGCCCGCCGCAGGGCAGCAACAACACCTCGTCATCTTCCGGAAGTCTTGGATTTTCCGGTGAAAGAACTGTCGTAACGGCGAAATTTAGTCCGGCGCTCGGGACGCTGTTGACGTTAACGATGCCGCTGCCGCGCAATTCCAGTAGTCCTGCAATCGCTTCCGGCCGCTCGGCGATAATGTTTTCGCCGTCGCGATACACGAAAATCTGATCATCCGCGACCAGTGCCGCCGGCAATCCGCACCGTTGCGCCTCCGTCAGAAAGCTGAAAGCAAGCTCGCTTTTGCCGCTGCCGGACGGTCCGGTGAAGAGAATGCCGGTGTTGTCGACGACAATGGCGGTTGCGTGCAGGTTGAAGCGTTCAGCGTTCATGGGTTTCGGCCGCCGGCAGCGACAGGGTGAAGCGCGCGCCTGATATCACGCCGTATTTGTCGACGACATTTTCTGCCCTCAGGCTGCCGCCATGGGCTTCGGCGATCTGGCGGCTGATGGAAAGGCCAAGGCCGGAATTCTGGCCGAAACCTTCGCTTGCCGGTCGGTCGGTGTAGAAGCGCTCGAAAATCCGGTCGATATCCTCGGCCTGAATGCCGGGGCCATTGTCTTCCACCTGCACGATGCAGCGGTCCTTGTGACGGGAAAGGCGCACGGTGATGCGGCCGCTTTCCTCGGAAACGAAAGAGCGCGCATTCTCGATCAGGTTGGTGACGATCTGCCCGATGCGAAGATCGTGACCGTTCACGACGAAGGAGGTTTTGGCTCCCGCCTTCCGGTCGGCGACATAGTCGATCGCCACGCTCTTTTTCTTTGTGCTGATCTGGCGGGAGATATCCACCAGACCCTTCATAAGAACGTCGAGATCCAGCGGCGATGCATCGACGCGCGCCAGTTCGGCATCGAGCCGCGAGGCATCCGAGATATCGCTGATCAGGCGGTCGAGGCGGCGGACATCGTGGAAGATGATCTCTGTCAGCCGCTGTTTGGACTCTTCCGTCTTGGCACGCGGCAGGGTTTCCACGGCGCTGCGCAGCGAAGTCAGCGGGTTCTTGAGCTCGTGGCTGACATCGGCGGCGAAACTTTCGATTGCGTCGATACGGTCGTAGAGCGCCGTCGTCATTTCACGAAGCGCTATGGAAAGGTTGCCGATTTCATCCTGACGCGCCGAAAAGTCCGGTATCTCCTCGCGGGTTCTCGCTCCGCGACGCACGCGGATCGCAGCCGCCGAAAGCCGCCGAAGCGGCGTGGCGATGGTGGAGGACAACAACAGGGAAAGTACGATGTTGACGAGCGTGGCGATGCCGAACACGCGCATGATGGCAAGGCGCTCCGCATGCACGATCTTGTCGATATCGCCGGCCTGCGTGGACAGGAGCAGAACCCCGAGCACGGCCCGGAAGCGCTGCACCGGAACGGCGACCGAAACGATCAGCTCACCCTTTTCGGTAACGCGAACGACTGCGCCGCGCACGCCGGTCAGCGCATTCATCACCTCCGGATAGATCGAGCCGTCGCCACCTGGCGCTTCCTTGTATTGCGGCAGGCTGCTCGGTTGCAGCATGCGGTTGAACATGCTGGTGAACCATTCACCCCAGGTCTGGGTTTCCGGCGTCACCGGCGGCAGATCGAAGCGCAGGACCTGGCCGCGTGAATAGAGATGGCGGGAATCGAGAAGCAGGTTGGCATCGGCATCGAAAAGCCGAGCGCGGGTCCGTGTCGGCGAAATCAGCCGGCGCAGCACCGGCGCCACCCGTTCCGGATTGATCGGGAAACTCAAGTCCTCGTCATTGGGGGCGGGCGTGATGCTTTGCCCCGCCTGCAATTCCAGCAGCTTTTCCGGATTGATGGTGATGGAGTTGGTATCCACCGAGGCGGAGGCCGAGATGGCGCCGGCGATGATCTCGCCCTGCGTCAAAAGGCTTTCCACCCGCGCATCGATCAGCCCCTCGCGGAACTGGTTGAGGTAGAGAATGCCACCGACCAGAACGACCGTCGCGGCCACGTTGAAGAACAGGATGCGGCGCGTGAGGCTGGAAAACACAGCATTGCCAAAAATGCGTCGGACGATCGTCAGCGGATGGATACGATGGCGGCGTTCGCTGCCGCGATCTTCGGCATCGTCACTGTCCGAGACTGTTTCCGGCGTTTTCTTCAACAAGTCTATGTCCTCGCCACCACAATTCCGGTGGTCTCTCCCGATTGCGGCTCGTTCAAGCCGCTTCGCGGAAGCGATATCCTACGCCATAAAGCGTTTCAATCATATCGAAGTCACCATCGACCAGTTTGAACTTCTTGCGAAGGCGCTTGATGTGGCTGTCGATCGTGCGGTCGTCAACATAGACCTGTTCGTCGTAGGCCGCATCCATCAGCGCGTCGCGGCTTTTCACCACGCCTGGTCGCTGTGCAAGCGAATGCAGGATAAGGAATTCGGTAACGGTCAGCGTCACCGGCTCGCCCTTCCAGGTGCAGGTGTGGCGTTCCTGATCCATGGCCAGCTGGCCGCGTTCGAGCGTGCGCGCCTGTTGATCAGCCGTCGGCTTCAGCGTGCTGCCGCCGGTCGCAGCGGAAGCCTCGCGGCTGCTGGCGCGGCGCAGGATGGCCTTGACGCGTTCCACCAGAAGGCGCTGCGAGAAGGGTTTTGTGATGAAATCGTCAGCACCCATCTTCAGGCCGAACAATTCGTCGATCTCTTCATCCTTGGAGGTCAGGAAGATAACCGGAATATCCGATTTCTGGCGAAGACGCCGCAAAAGCTCCATGCCGTCCATGCGCGGCATCTTGATGTCGAAAATGGCGAGCTGCGGCGGACGGGCAATCAGTCCGTCAAGCGCGGAGGCGCCGTCCGTATACGTTTCGACCCGGTAGCCTTCGGCTTCGAGCGCGATCGATACCGAAGTGAGAATATTCCGGTCGTCGTCGACAAGCGCGATCGTCTGCATGTAGTTGGTCTCCATCGTCATTTTCTCGTAACTCCCGACATCCACCCAGCCAAGGTTGCGCGCCGCGAGCCACTCTCATGAGTATAAAGGTGGAACAAATTGTGGCAAAGGAAAACTCACAACCAAATCGCCTGGTGTGACTAGGGCAATTCCGGGAAAACGCCGCAGCTGGATTCTAATGCGTCTTCAACCGATTTAAAAAGAAATAAAATCTTTTAAATCGATTAATATATTGAAATCACTAAGTTATTTAAAGTTTCACTCTTGCGTTTCTAAAAGCCGCCACGTATTTTCCGTGAAAATTTCAACGGCCTTATCGTCATTTACAAGGAACGCGTCATGAACGAGCTTGGGGTTCATAATCCTGCCAATGGAGTTGCGGAACTCGGACTGGGCGAGGCCTCCCGCGTCTTTTATAACCTCAACGAAAGCGAATTGTACGAAGAGGCGATCCGCAACGGCGAAGCCGAGCTGACGGCGGATGGCGCACTTCGTGCCGTTACCGGTCAGCATACGGGCCGTTCTCCGAAGGACAAATTCGTCGTCCGCGACGCTTCCACCGAAGACACTATCTGGTGGGACAACAACAAGCCGCTGTCGCCGGAAAACTTCGAGCTGCTGCGTCAGGACATGCTTGCGCACGCCGCCGGCAAGACGCTCTATGTTCAGGACCTGATCGGCGGTGCCGATGAGGAAAACGCCCTGTCGACCCGTGTCGTCACTGAGCTTGCCTGGCATTCGCTGTTCATCCGCAACCTGCTCATCCGCCCGAAGCGGGAGAAACTGGCAGGCTTCAAACAGAAGCTGACCATCATCAATCTGCCGAGCTTCAAGGCTGATCCGGCGCGTCACGGCGTCCGTTCGGAAACCGTCATCGCCTGCGATCTCACCAATGGTCTCGTCCTCATCGGCGGTACCTCCTATGCCGGTGAAAACAAGAAGTCGGTCTTCACGGTGCTGAACTACCTGCTGCCGGCCAAGGGCGTCATGCCGATGCATTGCTCGGCCAACGTCGGTCCCGAGGGTGATTCCGCCGTGTTCTTCGGCCTGTCCGGCACCGGCAAGACCACGCTGTCGGCTGATCCGTCGCGTACGCTGATCGGCGACGATGAGCACGGCTGGGGCGAACACGGCATCTTCAATTTCGAAGGCGGCTGCTACGCCAAGGCGATCAAGCTGTCGGCCGAAGCCGAGCCGGAAATCTATGCCGCGACCCGCCGTTTCGGCACCGTTCTCGAAAACGTCGTGCTGGACGAAAACCGTGTTCCGGATTTCAACGACAATTCGCTGACGGAAAACACCCGCAGTGCCTATCCGCTGCACTTCATTCCGAATGCATCGGAAACGGGCATTGCCGGTCATCCGAAGACGATCATCATGCTGACTGCGGATGCCTTCGGCGTGTTGCCGCCGATTGCCCGGCTGACGCCGGAACAGGCCATGTACCACTTTCTTTCCGGCTACACGGCAAAGGTTGCCGGGACGGAAAAGGGCGTGACTGAGCCGGAAGCGACGTTCTCCACCTGCTTCGGCGCACCCTTCATGCCGCGCCACCCGGCGGAATACGGCAACCTGCTGCGTGAGCTGATCGGCAAGCATGGCGTGGACTGCTGGCTGGTCAACACCGGCTGGACCGGCGGTGCTTACGGCATCGGCAAGCGTATGCCCATCAAGGCGACCCGCGCGCTTCTGACGGCAGCCCTCACCGGCGAGCTGAAGGGTGCCGAATTCCGCACCGATGCGAATTTCGGTTTCGCCGTGCCCCTGTCGCTGGAAGGCGTCGATGCCGCGATCCTCGACCCGCGTTCGACCTGGGCCGACGGCGCAGCTTACGACGCGCAGGCGAAGAAGCTTGTGTCGATGTTCGTTACGAACTTCACCAAGTTCGAAGATCACGTCGACAGCAAGGTGCGCGATGCAGCACCGGGACTGCTGCTTGCGGCAGAATGAATAAGCCTCATTTATGAGGAGGAGGGGAACCCGGCCTTGTGCCGGGTTCTTTCGTTTCGTGCCTTGTTTTCATTTTTCCCGATCTGTGGCATCACCGGCGCGGAGAAAAAACATGGCCAGCGCCCCGCTTTACATCAGCAACCGAATTACCATCGCCGGCTGGGAGCTGACGGAGCAATTCGTGCTGGCCGGCGGGCCGGGTGGCCAGAATGTCAACAAGGTCTCGACGGCGGTTCAGCTGTTTTTCGACATCGCCAATTCTCCCTCCTTGCCGGAACGGGTGAAGGCGAATGCCCTGCGTCTGGGCGGGCGGCGTGTTTCGAAAGAAGGCGTGCTCATGATCGAGGCTAGCCGGTTTCGAAGCCAGGAGCGCAATCGCGAAGACGCGCGTGAACGGCTGAAGGAACTGATTCTTGAAGCGGCAGCGCCGCCGCCGCCGGTGCGCAAGGCCACCAAGCCGACCAAGGGTTCCGTCGAGCGCCGCCTCAAGGCAAAATCCGGCCGGTCGGATGTCAAGAAAATGCGTGGCAAGCCATCAGGCGACTAGGTCGCAGCTGGATGGCAAAATGTTTCGCACTTGTCATAGACCTTCAGATATCGTCTGGTAGACCTCCTACAACCAAGGAGGGTGCTATGGGTCTGTTCAATTTCATCAAGGAAGCGGGAAAGAAGCTTGGTATCGGTGGAGATGATGCCCCCGATGTCGAAGCCGTCAAAAAAGAACTCGCTTCCCACGATCTCGGCACCGACAAGGTTCAGGTCGAGGTGGTGAACGATAAGGTCGTTCTGAAGGGCGAAGTGGCCGACCAGTCGATTTTCGAAAAGGCAGTCATCGCCGTTGGCAATACGCTCGGCATTTCCAAGGTCGAGGCCGGCGAACTGACGGTGGCAGAAGCGCCGGCGAAGGAACCCGTTTTCTACACGGTCAAAAAGGGCGATAATCTCTGGAAGATCGCTGAAGCCCAGTACGGCAAGGCAAATGGTGGCAAGAACAACATCATCTTCGAAGCCAACAAACCGATGCTGACCCATCCCGATAAAATCTATCCCGGTCAGGTTCTGCGCATTCCTGACCTTGCCTAATAACGGATTTTAACCGCTGCGATGGAGATGCCGCTTTTGCGGCATCTTTCACAACTTGCGAAGCGCCACCGTGTCGATCAGGTGGTTTTTGCCCTTGCGCAGGATAAGATCGGCGCGTGGACGCGTGGGCACGATGTTCTGGCGCAGGTTCTTCAGGTTGATGTTCTGCCAGAGGCCCTCGGCAATGCTGAGCGCCGCCTCTTCGCTGATCGACGCATAGCGATTGAAGAATGAATTCGGGTCTCGGAAGGCGGTTTGCCGCAGATTCATGAAACGGTTCACATACCAGTTGTGAATGAAGTCCTCATCCGCATCGATGTAGATCGAGAAATCGAAGAAGTCGGAAACGATCGGCACGATCCGCCCGCCCGCCGGCAGGTCGCGTGATTGCAGCACGTTGATGCCTTCGAAGATGAGGATATCCGGCTGGTCGATGACAGTGAATTCGTTGGGCAGCACGTCATAGGTCAGATGCGAGTAGCGTGGCGCCTTCACATTTGGCTGGCCCGCCTTGATCGCCGAGAGGAAACGCAGCAGCGCACCGATGTCGTAGCTTTCCGGAAAGCCCTTGCGCTCCATCAGGTTTTCGCGCCGCAGCACCTCGTTCGGGTAAAGAAACCCGTCGGTGGTGATGAGATCGACCTTCGGACTGGAAGGCCAGCGGGCCAGAAGCTCCTTCAAAATACGCGCCGTTGTCGATTTTCCAACCGCCACCGACCCGGCAATGCCGATGACGAAGGGCGTCTTGTTGACATCCGCCATGTTCAGGAAGCGGTTGCGCTGTTCGAACAGCAGCTGCGATGCTTCCACATGCGATGACAGGAGGCGCGACAGCGACAGATAGATACGCCGCACTTCGTCCAGATCGATCGGGTCGTCCAGCGAACGCAGTCTTTTGACCTCGTCGGCGGAAAGGGTGAGTGGTGTGTCGGCGCGAAACTTTGCCCATTCTTCCGAGCTGAAGAAGTGATAGGGCGAATATTCATCCGGGCGGAAATGATCGAGTGTGCTCGGCATGCCTCTCTCCCCGCTGCCTGCCTTGACATTCATGATGTCGGCCTCGCTGCCTTTTCCGCAAGTCCGGTCTGTCCGGTCCGGCGCTCCAGCTCCGCAAAGACGTCGGCAAGGGGAATGTCGGCGATCTTCAACACCACCAGCAGGTGATAAAGCAGATCGGCGGCTTCGTTTTTCAGCCCGTCGCGGTCTTTCGCGATGGCGGCGATCACGGCCTCAACAGCCTCTTCGCCCAGTTTTTTCGCCGCACGTTCCTGGCCCGCCGCAACAAGTTTGGCCGTCCAGGATTCATCGGGAGAGGCGGCGGCGCGTGTCGCGACGATGCGTTCCAGATCGGAAAGGGAAAATGCGCTCATGGAAAGGTTCCTGCAATCAGTCGAGACGCATGGCGATGCCATGCTCGGCCATGTAGCTCTTGGCTTGCCCGATCGAATAGGTGCCGAAGTGGAAGATGGAAGCGGCAAGCACCGCGGTCGCATGGCCATCGCGAACGCCGGCTACCAGATCATCCAGCGTTCCGACGCCACCCGAGGCGATGACGGGCACGCGAACCTGATCGGCAATGCTGCGTGTCAGGCCGATATCGTATCCGCTTTTGGTGCCATCGCGGTCCATCGAGGTGACGAGCAATTCGCCGGCACCGCGTTCGACCATCTTGATGGCAAATTCCACGGCGTCGATTCCGGTTGGCTGACGTCCGCCATGGGTAAAGATTTCCCAGCGGCCGTCTTCCCCGTCCTTCGAAACCCGCTTGGCGTCGATGGAGACGACGATACACTGGTTGCCGAATTTGTCGGCGGCCTGCGCGACGAAATCAGGATCGTTCACCGCTGCGGAATTGATGGAGACCTTGTCAGCACCGCAGAGAAGCAGCTTGCGGATGTCAGCGACGGCGCGGACGCCGCCACCGACGGTCAGCGGCATGAAGCAATGGTCTGCGGTGCGCGATACGACGTCGAAAATCGTGTCGCGATTGTCGGACGAGGCAGTGATGTCGAGAAAGCAGAGTTCGTCCGCTCCCGCCGCATCATAGGCCTTCGCCGCCTCGACTGGGTCGCCGGCGTCGATAAGATCGACGAAGTTCACACCCTTGACGACGCGGCCGTCTTTTACATCGAGGCAGGGAATAACGCGGGCTTTGAGGGTCATGCGCTTATCTCCTTGGCAGCCTTGATGAGGGCGAGCGCCTCGGCAGGATCGATGCGCCCGTCATAAAGCGCGCGGCCTGAAATTGCGCCCTCTAGCTTTGCGGCATCCGGCTGCAACATGCGCTTGATGTCTTCGATGGAAGCAAGGCCGCCGGAGGCGATGACCGGGATCGACACGGCATCTGCCAGTTCGAGTGTAGAGGCCCAGTTGATGCCAGCCAGAATGCCGTCGCGATCGATATCGGTGTAGATGATGGCGGCAACGCCGGCACCTTCGAAACGTTTGGCAAGTTCGATGACGCCGAGTTCTGAGGCTTCCGCCCAGCCCTCAACAGCAACCTTGCCGCCTTTGGCGTCGATGCCGACAGCGACCTGACCGGGGAAACGCTTGCAGGCTTCGATAACCAGAACGGGATCGCGCACCGCCACGGTGCCGAGAATGACGCGGGCAAGCCCACGGCTGAGCCACGCCTCAATATGATCGAGAGTGCGGATGCCGCCGCCAAGCTGCACCGGGTTTGTCGTGGCCTTGAGAATGGCATCTACCGCTTCGCCATTCACCGTCTGGCCAGCGAAGGCGCCGTTGAGATCGACGACATGCAGCCACTCGAAGCCTTGGTCCTCGAAGGACTTCGCCTGTGCGCCAGGGTCCGTATTGTAAACGGTTGCCTGCTCCATATCGCCGAGTTTCAGGCGAACGCACTGGCCGTCTTTAAGATCGATTGCGGGAAAAAGAATCATGTCAGGGCTTCCAGCGCAGGAAATTGGAAATCAGGGCGAGGCCGAGCGTCTGGCTTTTTTCCGGGTGGAACTGCGCGCCAGCCATATTGTCGCGACCAACGAAAGCCGTCATCGCGCCACCGTAATTGGTGGTGGCGATGACATCCGCCGGATGTTTCGCCGCCAGATGATAGGAATGCACGAAATAGGCATGCAAGCCGTCAGCGCCGGTCCTGATACCGTCGAACAGGGGATGCTGATGCCGGATTTCCAGCGTATTCCAGCCAATCTGCGGGATTTTAAGCGTCGGATCGGAGGGCGTCATTTCAATGACATCGCCTTCGATCCAGCCAAGCCCCGTGCTGACAGTCTTTTCGAGACCGCGCGAAGACATCAGCTGCATTCCGACGCAGATGCCGAGGAAGGGATGAGCTTTTTTCTCGACGGCTTCGATAAGCGCCTCATGCATGCCGGGCACAGCTTCGAGACCGGCGCGGCAATCGGCATAGGCGCCGACGCCTGGCAGTACGATGCGGTCCGCAGATGCGACGTGATCCGGCTTATCGGTCAGGTCAATGGTTGCATTGATGCCGGCTTCGCGGGCGGCGCGCTCGAAAGCCTTGGTGGCCGAACGCAGGTTGCCAGAACCGTAGTCGATGATCGCGACGCGCATGTCAGCGCCTTCCATTCAAGTCGAAAAGAAACGATCCGGAGGGATCGTTGACGAAGTTTTTGTCACCGCTCTTCTGCGGCGAGGGGGTCCATACCGGCTGCGACAGCTGTCCCGACGGCTCGGTATTTTCGGAAAGATCGGAGAAATATATCTCTTCGGCACTCGAAAGATCAGGGGCGGAAATGACCGAAGTCATCTTCCAGCCCTTGCCTATCAGGTGCCGGACGAGAAAATCGCGCCCCTCCAGTGCAGTGATGAGGGCAATGGCGACGCTGCACAAAATGCCCACCGGTTCGAATCCGGGTAACATTGATGCCCAACCGGCCAGAACGAGAACTGCAAATACGACGATCGCGGCCAGCCACAGCCGGTTTACGGCCAGCCACAGCCAGGGCGCAATAAGTGCCAGCCAGACGAAACGGTCTGCTATGAAGCGGGTCGTCTTGTGGTCCCTGTCCGGCCCGTTGGGGGCTTCCAGAACGAGATAGCTTGTCATGGGCTTCCTGACAGCTTTGGCGGTCAGGCCAGCATGCCCTTTGTCGAGGGAACGCGGCCTGCCTGCCGGGGGTCGATCTCGGTTGCCGCGCGAAGAACGCGGGCAACGGCCTTGAAGCATGTTTCGGCGATATGATGGTTGTTGGCGCCGTAATGGTTCAGGATATGCAGCGTGATGCCGGCATTCTGGGCCAGCGCCTGAAAGAATTCGCGCACAAGCTCGGTGTCGAATGTGCCGATCTTCGGCGCGGAGAAGTTGACATTCCACACAAGGAAGGGACGGCCGGAAATATCCACGGCAGCCTTGGTCATCGTCTCATCCATGGCAAGATCGAGCGAGGCGTAGCGGGTAATGCCGCGCCTGTCACCCAACGCCTTCGCGATGGCCTGGCCGATGGCGATGCCGGTATCTTCCACCGTATGGTGATCATCGATATGCAGATCACCTTGAACCTCGATATCCATGTCGATCAGCGAATGGCGGCTCAGCTGGTCCAGCATATGATCGAAAAATCCCACCCCGGTGGAAATTGTCGACTTGCCGGTGCCGTCGATATCCACGCGCACCGAAACCGAGGTTTCGTTGGTCTTGCGGATGATCTCGCCTTTACGTTCTGCCATCTTTGGCCGCTCCGTGAAAATGTCGCCGTTCCTTATCAGCACGAGACATAAATATCCAGTTGTTCCATCGTCTTGCATGATCTGCGCAAAACAGTGCAGTGCGGGCAGGATTTGCAATCGTGAAAAGCAAACTTACATAGATGCCCAGAAGGGCCGGATGCCGGCCCGTTAACCGCAGGCCCGGTAGGGCAGACAGGTGTTTGATGACAACGATTATTACAGTCAGGAAGGGCGGCAAGGTCGTCATGGCTGGCGATGGTCAGGTAAGTCTTGGCCAGACCGTCATGAAGGGCAATGCCCGCAAGGTTCGACGCATTGGCAAGGGTGAAGTGATTGCAGGTTTTGCCGGCGCAACGGCGGATGCCTTCACGCTGCTCGACCGTCTCGAAAAGAAACTCGAGCAATATCCCGGTCAGCTCATGCGCGCAGCCGTAGAGCTTGCAAAGGACTGGCGCACGGATAAATATCTGCGCAACCTCGAAGCCATGATGCTGGTGGCCGACAAATCCACGACACTCGCCATCACCGGTAATGGTGACGTGCTGGAACCCGAACATGGCGCGATCGCCATCGGCTCCGGCGGCAACTACGCCTTTGCGGCTGCCCGCGCCATGATGGATACGGACAAGTCGGCAGAGGAGGTGGCGCGCAAGTCGCTCGATATCGCCGCCGATATCTGTGTTTACACCAACCATAACCTCGTCATCGAGACCCTCGACGCCGAATAAGCATATTTCTCACCCCCATTTCTCACCCAAGGGTCCTGTGGGCCGGGCCAGAATGGCCGGCCGGAACAGGAAAGCCGAGAGGACAGAATGACCACTTTTTCTCCCCGGGAAATTGTCTCGGAACTGGATCGCCACATCATCGGCCAGCATGATGCGAAACGTGCGGTCGCGATTGCGCTGCGCAACCGTTGGCGTCGCCAGCAGCTCGATGAGAGCCTGCGCGACGAGGTGATGCCGAAAAACATCCTGATGATCGGACCGACCGGTGTCGGCAAGACGGAGATTTCGCGCCGTCTCGCCAAGCTTGCCGGCGCGCCCTTCATCAAGGTCGAAGCGACCAAATTTACCGAAGTCGGTTATGTCGGTCGCGATGTCGAGCAGATCATCCGCGATCTGGTCGAGATCGGCATTGGCCTCGTGCGTGAAAAGAAGCGCGCGGAAGTACAGGCCAAGGCGCATCAGAGCGCCGAAGAGCGGGTGCTCGACGCACTGGTCGGATCGACCGCGTCACCCGCGACACGTGAGAGCTTCCGCAAGAAGCTGCGCGATGGCGAGCTGGACGACAAGGAAATCGACATCGAAGTGGCCGACAGCGGTTCGGGCATGCCCGGCTTTGAAATACCCGGCATGCCGGGCGCCAATATCGGCGTTCTCAACCTGTCGGAAATGTTTGGCAAGGCGATGGGCGGACGTACCAAGAAGGTGCGCACCACCGTCTCGAAATCCTATACCGATCTCGTTCGCGACGAATCCGACAAGCTGCTCGACAATGACATGATCCAGCGCGAAGCGGTGAAGTCGGTGGAAAATGACGGCATCGTCTTCCTCGATGAGATCGACAAGATTGCTGCGCGCGATGGCGGCATGGGTGCCGGCGTCTCGCGTGAAGGCGTGCAGCGCGATCTTCTGCCGCTCGTTGAAGGCACGACTGTCTCGACCAAATACGGGCCGGTGAAAACCGACCACGTTCTGTTCATCGCTTCCGGCGCGTTCCATGTGGCAAAGCCGTCCGACCTTCTGCCGGAGCTTCAGGGCCGCCTGCCGATCCGTGTCGAGCTGAAGCCGCTGACGAAGGAGGACTTCCGCCGTATCCTGACCGAGACGGAAGCAAGCCTCATCCGCCAGTACAAGGCGCTGATGGCGACGGAAGAACTCGATCTCGACTTCACGGACGATGCGATCGACGCTCTGGCCGACGTGGCTGTTCATCTCAACTCGTCGGTCGAGAATATCGGTGCGCGCCGCCTTCAGACAGTGATGGAGCGTGTTCTCGACGAGATTTCCTTCAACGCACCCGATCGTGGTGGCTCTGCCGTCAAGATCGATCAGGAATATGTCAAAAAGCACGTCGGCGATCTTGCCGCCGATACGGATTTGTCCCGCTATATTCTCTGAATATCTTGGACAGCAAAGACACGAGAGTGCGGCCACATTTGCCGCACTCTTTTATTTTATGGCCTTGTCTCGCATTCAGCCCCCTTTTTGTTTATGGGAAAGGCTGCATTCCGGTTGGAACCGCTTTATGGAATGGTCCGGTTTTCTCTTGGTTCGGGAGAGGTCGGCTTGAGAAAAGGCATTCGCTCGTGCGCAAAACTCTTCTGGCATTTGCCGCCGCTTTGACGTTCACCGTCGTCTCGTCTTCTTATGCCGAGGCCGCGACGGTCGTCCCGCCTGGCAATCGCAATGCCGAACAGCCGGGCATTCCGGGGGCTTCCGCACGTCGAACCAAGGGTTCCAATACGTCTTTCGAGCGTAAATACCAGAAGGTGATCGACCTCCTGTCTTCCGACAAGGCACTGATCGGCAAGATCAAGTCTACTGCCGGGCGCTACGGTATCGATCCGATCCACATGATCGGGGCGATTGTCGGCGAGCATACCTATAACGTCGACGCCTATGACCGCCTGCAATCCTACTACGTCAAGGCTGCCTCCTATGCCGGCAGCAGCTTCCGTTTCGGCTACAAGGACGAAACCATCGCGCAGTTTCTGACGCATTCGCAATTCGCCAGGTGCCAGTCGAAAAAGGATTCCTATAGCCTTTGGAACTGTCGGGAAGACGTCTGGGACGACAGCTTCCGCGGTAAGACGGTAGATGGCGTTGCCTATCCGAACAATCGTTTCAGCGCTGTATTTTTCCAGCCCTTTTATGCCGGACAGACCTTCGGTCTCGGCCAGATCAATCCGCTCACGGCATTGATGTTGTCCGACATGGTGTCGAAAACCTCAGGTTATGAGAAGCTCGACGAAAACGATGCGACCGCCGTTTATACCGCGATCATGGACCCGGATCGCTCGCTCGCCTTCATGGCAGCTTCCATCCGCAAATCGATCGACGACTACAGGTCGATTGCCGACATGGATGTTTCCAAAAATCCTGGTGTAACGTCCACGCTTTATAATGTCGGCGGATCCGCGCAGCGCGCTGCCGCTCTCGCCCAGAAAAATCGTCAGCGCGCCGCAGGTGGGGAACAGCCGCTTTTGCCGGAAGAAAACTATTACGGCTGGCTGGTGAACGATCGCATCAAGGATTTGCAGGCGCTTTTGTAGAAAAAGACGATTATCGTCGGCATTCTTTCCAAAACGGAAATAATATTTGGTTGCCTCTCGCAATTGACGAGCGCCTGCCTCAGCGTCCAATCTGCGCCCTTAAGATAAAGAGGAGGCGCATGTGAGCCGCACCAATAAATTCGGTCTTTCCATTGATGACAGGCTTTATGCTTTTTTGACGGATGACGTTCTGCCGGGCACGGGTCTTGATGCAGAAATCTTCTTCGAAGGCTTTTCCGCCATCGTCCACGAGCTTTCCCCGAAGAATCGTGAATTGCTCGCAAAGCGCGACGCCTTGCAGGAAAAACTGGATGGCTGGTACCGGCAGAATGGCGCCCCGACGGATTTTGATGTCTATGAGGGCTTCCTGAAGGAAATCGGCTATCTGCTGCCGGAAGGACCCGGCTTCAAGGTCGAAACCAGCAACGTCGATTCGGAAATTGCCGCTGTCGCAGGCCCGCAGCTTGTCGTGCCGGTCATGAATGCCCGTTATGCGCTGAACGCCGCCAATGCCCGCTGGGGTTCGCTTTACGATGCGCTTTACGGCACGGATGCCATTTCTGACGCCGATGGTGCGGAAAAGGGCAGGGGCTATAATCCGAAACGCGGCGAAAAGGTCATTGCCTGGGCGCGGAACTTCCTCAACGAATCAGCTCCGCTCGAAACGGCAGGCTGGTCGGATGTGACCGGCTTCAAGATCGTTGACGGCCTCTTGCAGCTTGCAATCGGTGACAGCAAAACGGGCCTGAAAGATGCCGAGCAATTCAAGGGCTTTACCGGCGATGCGGAAAAGCCGGCAACGATCCTGCTTGGCAAGAATGGTCTGCACACCGAGATCGTCATCGATCCCTCGACGGAAATCGGCAAGGGTGACAAGGCGGGCATCTCGGATGTCATTCTCGAATCGGCGCTGACAACCATCATGGACTGCGAGGATTCCGTTGCCGCTGTTGATGCCGAGGACAAGGTGCTGGTTTATGGCAACTGGCTTGGCCTGATGCGCGGCGACCTGACGGAGAAGGTTTCCAAGGGTGGTAACACCTTCACCCGTAGTCTCAACCCGGATCGTTATTACACCGCCCCCGATGGTGGAGCACTTACTCTGCCGGGGCGCTCCCTGATGCTGGTGCGTAATGTCGGTCACCTCATGACCAATCCGGCGATCCTTGACAAGGATGGCCGCGAGGTGCCGGAAGGTATCATGGACGCCGTCGTCACAGCGCTGATTGCGCTTTACGATGTCGGCCCCTCCGGCCGTCGCCAGAATTCCCGTGCCGGTTCCATGTATGTCGTCAAGCCGAAGATGCACGGGCCGGAGGAAGTCGCCTTCGCCAACGAGATTTTCACGCGTGCCGAAAAGCTTGTCGGCATGGCGCCGAACACCATGAAAATGGGCATCATGGACGAGGAACGCCGCACCACGGTCAACCTCAAGGAAAGCATTCGCGCGGCAAAAGACCGGGTCGTCTTCATCAATACCGGCTTCCTCGACCGCACGGGCGACGAAATTCATACCTCGATGGAAGCGGGTCCGATGATCCGCAAGGGCGATATGAAACAGGCGGCCTGGATTGCGGCTTACGAGAACTGGAACGTCGATATCGGTCTGGAATGCGGCCTTTCCGGCCATGCGCAGATCGGTAAGGGCATGTGGGCCATGCCTGACCTGATGGCCGCCATGCTGGAGCAGAAGATCGCGCATCCGAAGGCAGGCGCCAACACCGCCTGGGTACCTTCACCCACGGCTGCGACGCTGCATGCCACGCATTATCACAAGGTCGATGTCGCAGCCGTTCAGGACGACCTGAAAAGCCGGGGCCGGGCAAAACTCTCCGATATTCTATCGGTGCCGGTCGTGCCGCGTCCCAATTGGACGCCCGAGGAAATCCAGCGCGAACTCGACAACAACGCGCAGGGTATTCTGGGATATGTCGTGCGCTGGGTCGATCAGGGCGTCGGCTGCTCCAAGGTGCCTGATATCAACAATGTCGGACTGATGGAGGACCGCGCCACGCTGCGCATCTCCGCGCAGCATATGGCCAACTGGCTGCGCCATGGCGTGGTTACGCAAGAGCAGATCGTTGAGACCATGAAACGCATGGCCGCCGTGGTCGATAGCCAAAATGCCGGAGATCCGGCCTATCTGCCGATGGCGTCCAACTTTGAAGGATCGGTCGCTTTTCAGGCCGCCGTCGAACTTGTGCTGAAAGGCCGGGAGCAGCCTAACGGTTATACGGAACCGGTTCTGCACCGCCGTCGCCTCGAACTGAAGGCGAAGCAGGCGGCTTGAGGCCGATAGGAAATCCAGAGCACGTCTTGTCTGAATGCAATGTTCGACGTGCTCTACCTTAAAACTGCTATGCACTTTTACTGGGAATGCTCCAGAAACAAAAAAGCCGCCGGGAATTCCACGGCGGCTTTTTCTTTGTCTGGTATCTGATCTTACTGGATCACGACAACCTTGGTGCTGCGGCCGGGACGGACGCGGCTGTAAAGGTCGATGACGTCCTGGTTGATCATGCGGATGCAGCCGGAAGAGGCGGCGGTGCCGATCGATGCCCATTCAGGCGAACCGTGGATACGGAACAGCGTGTCCTGTCCCTTTTCGTTGAAGAGATACATGGCGCGCGCGCCGAGCGGGTTGGAAAGACCCGGACCCATGCCTGCCTCGACATACTTTGCGACTTCCGGCTTGCGGTCGGCCATTTCCTTCGGCGGATGCCACATCGGCCATTCCTGCTTCCAGGCGACATAGGCTTCGCCGGCCCAGGCAAAACCAGCCTTGCCAACGCCGATGCCGTAACGAACTGCGCGGTTGCCGGGCAGGATATAATAAAGGAAACGCTCACGCGTATTGACGATGATCGTGCCCGGCCGTTCGTTATTCTGGAATTCGACGATCTGACGACGGAACTTCTCGTTCACACGATTGATCGGGATGGCGGGCAGCGCATAGCCCGCGTCGGTCACAGGGCCGTAAACATCGTTGAAGATCTGGACGGTTTCGACCTTTGCCGGAACCGGGTTAGCGACCGGCACTGACGCCGCTACCTGGCCGGATGATTGGGATGTGGTTTCGGCGCAGCCGGCCAGAGCCAGTGCTGCCGTCAGACCGAGTGCAGTCAATGAGGTACGGATGCGCATATCGTTCTCGCGGAAAATTCGCCAAATTGTGCGAAGGAGTAGGCTTAATTGGATAAATCGGTTATTTTCCATTAAGCCGTTCTTGGCAAGCCGATACGCTGCTGCAGGACGAATGTGACTTTAAAATTGCCGGTTGATTGCCTTTTTGCAACAATAGGCCAAACGCCTCAGTAGCCTTTATCCATGACTATTCTTTCGCTTACCAACAATAATCCGTTAATCGACGGTCGCCAGTCGGACAAGGCGATGCTGGTGCGCCGCGGCGTTCAGGTGCTTTTGCACGAGATGCGACATTCGGTTTTGCCGGAACTGCCGCTTGCAAGCGGACGACGGGCCGATCTCATCAGCCTTTCGGCAAAGGGTGAAATCTGGATTATCGAAATCAAATCCTCGATCGAGGACTTCCGTGTCGATCGTAAATGGCCGGAATACCGCCTGCATTGCGACCGGCTGTTTTTTGCCACCCATCCGGAAGTGCCGGTCGAAATCTTTCCGGAAGAATGTGGGCTTATCCTGTCGGATGGCTATGGCGCCCATATGCTTCGCGATGCGCCGGAGCATAAATTACCGCCCGCAACCCGCAAATCGGTGATGCTGGATTTCTCGAGAACCGCTGCAACCCGGCTGATGCTGGCGGAGTGGACGACCGGGCGCAGCTTCGGAGAGTAATGCCCGGTTCCAGACCGTATCCGGATGTAAAACCGCTTCTCACTTGTACTGTAAATGCTCTACTTCGGCGCGCGTTTCGCCAGAATGCGCTGCAGCGTTCGCCGGTGCATGTTAAGCCGGCGGGCGGTTTCCGAGACGTTGCGCTCGCACATTTCATAAACGCGCTGAATATGCTCCCAACGCACCCGGTCGGCCGACATCGGGTTTTCGGGCACTTCAGTCTTTTCACCCTTGCGCTGCGTCAGCGCATTGAAGACATCGTCCGCATCGGCCGGTTTGGCAAGATAATCCAGCGCCCCAAGCTTCACGGCGGTAACGGCGGTTGCGATATTGCCGTAGCCGGTCAGGACGACAATCTGCGTATCGTCCCGGTACTGCCGGATGGCTTCGATGACCTCGAGACCATTGCCATCCGTAAGCCGCAAATCAACGACCGCATATTTGGGCGGCGCAGCCTTGGAACGGGCAATGCCTTCGCTAACCGTCTCGGCGGTATCGACGATAAATCCGCGTGTTTCCATGGCCCGGGCAAGCCGGCGCAGGAAGGGACCGTCGTCATCGACGATCAGCAGCGATCTGTCAGCTCCGATCGGGTCGTCGTCATCCGTTGTCGCGCTGATGGGGGTCTGGTCTTCTGTCGTCATGTCTCAGGCCTTTCGGCAACTTAGTCGGCTTTTTCTTCTTATCGCCGCTTCCACGTGAATGGTAAAGTCAACGGTCTCTTTTATCGTCCATAAGCGCTCGAGGCCAGACGATTGTGACCCGCGCTCCGGTTCCGCTCAAACCGCGATTTTCGAAGGTAACGGTGGCGCCGGAGCGTTCCAGCAATGTCTTTGCAATGAAAAGCCCGAGTCCCAGCCCTCCCGCCCGGGTATCGTTGTGACGTTCGGTCACATAGGGTTCACCAATGCGGGCAAGCACGTCATGGGCATAACCCGGTCCATCATCCTCAATGGTGACGGCGACATTCTGCGAATCGTAGTCCACGGTCACGGTCACTTTTTCCCGCGCATAGTCCACGCCGTTTTCGATGAGATTGCCCAGCCCGTAAATAACGCCGGCATTCCGGATGCCGACCGGCTCGTCGATCCGGTTGTTCTTTTCGACGAGATCGAGACGGATGCCGAATTCCCGGTGCGGCGCCATCACCTCCTCAATCAGCGAGGAGAGCGGCAGGCGACGCATATGCTCCTCATCATCGGTGGAAAGTGATGTGAGGCGGCGCAGAATATCACGGCATCTTTCGCTCTGGCTGCGCAGCAGCGCTATGTCTTCGCCAAACCTTTCATCATTTCCGAGTTCCCGTTCCATTTCCTTGGCGACGACGCTGATTGTCGCCAGCGGCGTGCCCAGCTCGTGGGCCGCAGCGGCGGCCAGACCGTCTAGCTGCGAGAGATGTTTTTCCCGCTCCAGCACCAGTTCGGTCGCAGCCAGCGCATCGGCCAGCTGATTGGCCTCGTGTGAAACGCGATAGGCATAAAAGGCCGCGAAAGAGGTCGTGGCAATGATCGCGACCCAGGTGCCCACATGCAGCAGAAGCTGGATCGGCAGCACCTCACCGGGATACCACGGAACCGGAAACGGCGAAAAAGCGATTGCCGTCGAGCAGATGACGGCAAAGGCGAGCAGAATAAGCGAGTGCCGAAGCGGCTGCGAGGCGAAGGCGATGATGACCTGCACGCAGATCAGCGGTGCGAAAGGATTGGAAAGACCACCGGTGATGTAGATGAGCGCCGTCAATTGCAGCAGGTCGAATGCCAGCAGCAATGTCGCTTCCCACGGCTCCAGACGATAGGTGGAGGGAAAACGCGCAGTGAGAAACAGGTTGGCAAGCGCCAGTGCACCGATCAAAAGGCTGCAAGCCAGAAGTGGCAGGGGGAAGTTCAAGCCGAAAGCAACAAGCAGGATCGTCGCACTTTGCCCGGCCACCGCCAGCCAGCGCAACCATACGATGGTTTGCAGCCTTATCCTGCGGCTGGCGCGGCCAAGCCTTGTTGTTTCGATCGGATGGCCAGCCACCTTCATCTCCTTTGTGCTTTTCATCGTCATCACGTTCCGCGCGGTTTTGCGCGGCTGGTCGGCAATGCCGATGCCGGGTCCTCAGGCCATGGATGGCGCGGATACCTCCCGCGCATGTCCGCCCGTACATCTTTCCACGATCCTGCCCAGAAACCCGGAAGATCGCGTGTCGTCTGTATCGGCCTGTGCGCCGGCGAGGTCAATTCCAGCAGCAGCGGCAACCGCCCCTGCGCGATGGCGGGATGAGCCGTCAGCCCGAAAAGCTCCTGCACACGAATGGAAAGCGTCGGTTCGCTGGCATCGTAACGAATAGGATGCCGCTGGCCCGTCGGCGCTTCGAAATGCGTCGGCGCAAGCCTGCCGAGATCGCGTGCGACCTCATAAGGCACCAGGGCTAAAAGTCCCTCGGAAAGGCTGCCGGGCCGGATATCCTGAAGGCTGCGGGCGCCGTGCTGGAAGGGCACGAACCATTCATCCAACCGTAAAAGCAATGCAGCATCGCTGACATCCGGCCAGGGGTCGCCGATGCTGGCATTCAGAAAGCCTATCCTGTCGCGCAACTGCTGGGTTTCTTTTGTGAACGGAAGAATTCCGACACCAAATTCCCGAACGCCGTTGGCAAGTGCCTGCGCCGCCTGTTCACCCTCCGGGCGGGGCAGGGGCGTTTCGTCGAGGATGATGGCGCCTAGGCGCGTGACACGGCGTGCACGCGCCTGACCGCTTGCCTTGTCAAACAGCAGCTGGTCCTGCTGCACGATAAGATGCGGCATCCGCTCTTCTATATCGGTGCGCTCGATGCTTGCTGCGGAAAGGATGCGCGGCTGTGCCGCACGCCCGGTAATATCGGCAACCACCAGCATCCTGCTCGCCGCCAGCCGTTCGGTTTCGGCAAGTTCCGCACCCCGGCCGTTCGCCATCACATAACGACCGCGCGCTCCTCGCTGAAGCGCAATCCTGTCCGGATAGGCGTGCAGCAGCAAGGGGCCAGCCTCGCTTGGCTGTTCGTTCATAGTCTGCGCATCGCCGATCGCATCTAGAAGTCTAGACGCCAGCTTGCGCGCCGCTTGCGCCCTTTCGCTTCTCTCGGAAAGAAAGCGCCGCAATCTTTCATCGAGATCAATGTCGGTTCCGCCCAGTCCCTGTTCAGTCAGCATGACGGCGAGCATCGCCGCCTTTTTTCCCGAACCTTCGCTCGCCGCTGCAATTACCATTGCCGCAAGCCGTGGCGGTAATGAGAGGCTGCGCATCAGGTGGCCGCGTCGTGTGAGCGCGCCGCTTTCATCGAGTGCGCCCAGATTTTTGAGAAGCGCGATCGATTCCTTCAATGCCGCTTCGGGAGGGGCATCCAGAAATGAAAGCGCGGAAGGATCATGAACGCCCCAATGGGCAAGGTCGAGTGCAAGGCCGGAAAGATCACTCGCCAGAATTTGCGGTGGCGTGAAGGCGTTGAGCGCTGCCGTCTGTCCCGGATGCCACAGGCGGATCGCAACGCCGGGTTCCGTTCGTCCGGCTCGGCCCGCCCGCTGGTCGGCGGAGGCGCGCGAAACCCGCACTGTCTCCAGTCTCGTGATTCCCGTTGCCGGTTCGAAAACCGGTAGTCGCTGCAACCCGCTGTCAATCACCACACGCACGCCATCTATGGTGATCGATGTTTCTGCGATCGATGTGGCAAGCACGATCTTGCGCCGTCCGGCCGGTGCCGACTTGATCGCCGCATCCTGCTCCTTTTGCGAAAGATTGCCGTAAAGCGGGATGATATCTGTATCGTCGGAAAAACGCCCCTCCAGCCGGTTGGCCGTGCGAGTAATTTCTGCCTGCCCCGGAAGGAAGGCAAGAATGGAGCCTGTTTCCGATGCATGAGCTTCGGTAATCGCCTTTGTGACTTTCTCTTCGACAGGCACACCCTGCCAGCGGTCCTCGTAGCGGATGTCGATTGGATATGTGCGGCCGAGGCTCTGAATGACAGGGGCATCGCCCATCAGCGCACTGATGCGTTCCACATCAAGGGTGGCGGACATCACGAGGATGCGCAGATCGTCTCTCAGTCCCTCCTGAACGTCGAGCGCAAGTGCCAGTCCGAAATCGCCATCGAGTGAACGTTCGTGAAACTCGTCGAAAATCACCGTCGAAACGCCGGCAAGTTCCGGGTCGTCCAGAACCATCCGGGCAAAGACACCCTCAGTCACCACTTCAATCCGGGTTCTTGAGGAGATGCGATTGTCGAGCCGCATACGATAGCCGACGGTTTCTCCAACATTCTCCTGAAGAAGATCAGCCATGCGTCCAGCCGCGGCCCGGGCGGCAAGCCGACGTGGTTCGAGAAGAATGATCTTGCCGTCGCCCCGCCATTCCTCACGCAGGAGATGAAGCGGCACCAGCGTCGTTTTGCCCGCACCCGGAGGAGCCGAGAGAACGGCACGCTTTGACCCGTCCAACGCTTGGGCAATCTCGGCCAGAACGTCGCTGACGGGAAGTACGGGCAGATCGATCTTTATATGGGCTGGCGTTCTGGTCATGCAAACAGGCCTGGGGCAATCGGGTTGATGTCTAAGCGTCTCTTTTGCCGTTTCTAAAGCACGGCCCGGTGCTTTGACAGCCGGCGGAGAGGGTTTCGCAAGAGCTCTTCCGGCAAAATTGCGGTTCTTCGCAAGCTATCTGTCGTGAAGGGTGGGAAGGGGTTCCCGCATGCGCCGCCAAAAGAGACGAGGATTCCGTCCTTTCTATGCCTCCCTTGCTGTCCGCCTTGAAAATATATTTTATTTTCATACGGTTAGCAAAAATGTCAGTTTTTTGACGATAGGTGTGTTGACTTGTTTGAGGGTGATCTCTTATAAGTCCGCTCACTGAACGAGGGCGGCGGCGCTGCTGGCGACGAAGTCTTTCGTTCTAAAGAAATCATGTTGATGAGCTGACTGCTTGTTGTTTTCCAAAGGCTTTTGCTTTTGGGGTTTGATTTTGTGACTGCAATGAGCG